>JAWKRP010000002.1:0-1008362 GCA_041389565.1 Myxococcota bacterium | reverse complement strand
GCGCCGAGCACATCGACAACGACTCGATCCGGTACGCGCCACCGGAGCGCCTCGAAGGCCAGCCCGAAGGCCCGAGCGCCGACACCTACTCGCTCACCGTCATCGCGTACGAGCTCATCACGGGTCGCCCGCTGTTCGACCAGAAAGACGGCAAGGCGATGTGGGAGTCCGTGAAGATGGCCGAGGGCGTGCAGCGCGTGCTCGACACGAAGTCGCTGCCGAAGAAGGTGCGCGACGTGCTCGCCAACGCCCTGATCTACGACCCCGATGCCCGGTTGTCGGGCGAGGCGTTCGTCGAGACCATCGGCGGGCTGCTCGACGATGCCTCGATCGAGGGCCGCACGCTCTCCGACGTCATGATGCGGATGGGCCAGACGGCGCGGAAGTCCTCTCGCAAGCTCGTGAACGTCAAGGCGACGGCCACGGCGGCATTCACCCCGGCCGACCTCAAGGCGATGGCGGAGGCGGAGTCCGACGACGACGACGACGACCTCGACGAAGCCGAAGCCGAGACCGAAGCGGAGGGCTCCGGAAGCGGCCAGCAGCGCTGGGGAGCCGTCACCCGCGAGCGCACCACGGGCCGCGGGCGTCGGAAGCCCGGTGAGAAGGCCCCTCAGCGGGAGCGGCGGAGCCGACGCGAGGAGCCGGAAGCCGACGAGGCCGACCTGGCGGTCCCCCGGCGCCGCCGCCGTCGCGGGACGGAAGCGGCGCTGGAGTCCGAGGCCCCCCGCCGTCGACGCCGCGCGGAAGACCTCGAGGCGCGGGACCGCGAGGGCGCGGACGACCTCGACGAGACCGACGATGCCGAGGACGAGGACGAGGACGAAGAGGCCACCCAGGGGCCTGCGCGGTCTCGTGGGGGCGCCCGGGACGATGCGACGAATCCCGTGGTGCCGCGGAGCTCCGATGGGGAGGACGACGAGGGCTCCGACGGAGAGTTCGTCCCGCGCCGACGTCGACGGCGCAACGCCGATCCAGACGCCGATCTCGAGCCGGTCCCCGACGACCCCGACCAGCCTCCCGCCGACGAAGAGCTCCCCCGTCGCCGACGCCGCCGCACCGAGGACTCACAGGCCGTCCCTGCGGGCCCTCGGGACTCCGCTTCGAGCTCGGCTCCGCCCGAGAAGGCGCCGTCGCTGCCCGACCTGAAGACCACTGCGCCGGGGAAGGCCGAGCCGAACCCCGTCCCCGTGGAGAAGCCTGCCGAGAAGGCCGTCGAGACGCCTCCGGCGCAGACGTCGGGCGCCAAGGCGGCCCCGCCTGAGGTGAAGCCGCCGGAAGACCCGAAGTCCGCTGCGGTGGCGGACGCTCGGGTCGACGCGCCAGCGGGTGCGGGCGCGACTGCCGAGGCCCTCGAGGACGGCGACTCCCCTCGCCGGCGCCGGCGCCGCTCGATCGACGATGCCACCGCGGACGTCCCGTCGATCGACGCGAACGCGACCTCCGTCGGCCCCGCCAGCGCGGGCGTGATCCCCGACGACCCCGGCAACGACGACGGTGAGATCTCGCCGCGACGCCGGCGTCGTCGCATGGGCGCCGATGTCGAGGCCCCCGTGGAGGGCGCCGACCCGATCGACACGAAGACCCTCGCGGACGGGCTGAACGACGATCCGCCCGATGGCGACCCCGCGCCCCGACGGCGTCGGCGGCGGGAGTCATGAGCGAGCGCGTCCTGCGGTTCGAGCTCGACTTCATCTCGCCCTACGCCTACATCACGTGGCACGCCGTGAAGCCCATCGCCGCGAAGCACGGCGTGCGCATCGAGGCCGTGCCCATCCTTTTCGCGGCGCTCCTCGACGCGCACGGTCACCTGGGGCCGGCGGAGATCCCTCCGAAGCGCGCATACGTGTTCAAGGACAGCTGGCGACGGGCCCACGCGCTCGGCCTCCCGCTCGTGCCTCCACCCGGACACCCGTTCAATCCCCTGCTCGCGCTCCGCGTCGCCAGCCTCGACCTCCCGCACGACCTGCGCGACGCCTGCGTCACAGCGCTGTTCCATGCGGCCTGGGGAACGGGCGAAGGCGTGACCGACCCGGCCGTGGTGGAGCGGATCACCACGGGTCTCGGGATTGCCGACGCGGTCGAGCGCGCTGCGGATCCCGCGGTGAAGGCCCGCGTACGCGACGCCACGACCCGTGCGATCGAGCGCGGGACCTTCGGCGTGCCCAGCCTGTGGGTCGACGGCGAGCTGTTCTGGGGCTCCGACAGCCTGCCGTACGTCGACGCCTGGCTCGCGGGCGAAGACCCCGTGCCCGACGACCTGCTCGCCCGCTGGGCCGACCTGCCGCCCGAGTCGCGGAGGCCCGCGAGCACCCGGCGGTAGTGCGGACTCAGCGCGCGAGCGCCACCGGAGCGTTCACGGCCTGGATGAAGTCGACCACCACGTCGCCCTTCCCGTCGATCAGCGCGACCTTGCGGAGCTGGTGCCGCGCGATCGTGATGTCGCCCCACAGGCCCACGAAGTCGACGTTGTCGTCGATCCGATTCTCCACGCGCTCTGGCAGCTGGGCGAGCAGCGTGGCCGGGAAGCGCAGCCGACCGTCGCTGTCGCTCGCGCTCGCCACCACGCGGAACAGCTCGGTCTGGTAGTTCGGATCCCGAACGTCGAGGTCGTAGATCTTGAGCTCGGCGACCACGATGGAGGGATCGCCGGTGTCGTCGTCGGGCACCCAGTGGATCTCGAGGCTCTCGTCGGTCGGGATGAGCGTGCGGCCCGTGAGGAAGTCGGGATCGAGCAGCTGGAGGTCGGGACGTGGACCGTCGACCGTGCCGTGCACCGTGACCTCACCGAGCCGGGCGGTGGACACCTCGTACATGTCGCGCACGACCTCCGACTGCCCGAACAACCCGGCCACACCGACCGGGAAGAAGTACCCCGAGAACTCGTCGTACTCGAGGTCGGCTCCGGCGGTCGTGCCCGTGAGCGTGGCGCCACTCCCGGTGACCGGCGCCGAGCCAGTCCACGCGATGGTCTCGTAGGTCTCGGGATCGTCGTCGTAGCGCTCGACGAACCGGTACCCCGTCCACAGGCCTGCCGTGCCGTCGGGTGCGGGCTGCGCGAGGGTGAGGGTGTCCTGGGTGCTGTCGGTGATGCGGACCTGGCCGAGCTCGAACCCGTCGGCATCGAAGGCTGCAGCGACCTCGCGGATCGAGTCGGGGTCGATGAAGTCGGCCCAGTAGTAGTACGCGGCGACGAGGTCGAGTCGGTCTTCGGCCAGGCGCAGGTCGCGGTTGAAGTTCCGCGCGGTCGTCAGGCGGATCTGGTCGCCGAGCGCGTGCGGGCCCAGGATGACGGGGGGTGTCGGAGGCCGGCGGTCGTTCGGGCCGAACAGCACGGCCTCTCCGACGGGGGCGCGCTGCCGAGCGGCGCGATCTCGAGCACGTCGGTGGCGAAGCCCGGGTGGAAGCCGTTCCCGCTGAACCCGATGGCGTCAGCGTACCCGAGCTCGCCCCCGCACCACAGGATGGGGTTCAGGAACTCACCGTCGTAGCCGTACCCTTCGATCGGACAGTCGACGCGGCCCATCGCGACGCTCACCCGCTCGTCGACCGCGTAGTCACCGAGGTGCGACCGGTACACCACGCTGTCGGGCAGCTCCGCGAACCCGAAGTCCGTGACGACCACGAGGTCGAGCGCCTCTCCGGTCTGGGCATGGCTCGGGAGCTCGATGACCACGCGCTCGAAGTCGGTGTCGAGGATGCGCGCGTTGCGTCCGCCGACCACCACGGTGCGCGTGGTGTCGAGGCGCCCCCCCTGGATCTCGGCCGTGGTGCCGCCCAGGAAGCCGGTCGTGCCGTCGTACGTGATGCCGAGCAGCGCCGGACCGTCGGCGGGGTCTTCGAAGTACGCGTCGTACGGCCGGGTGAGACAACCCGACAGGACCACGGCCAGGAGGAGCGGAACACGCCTCATGGGAGGTCGAGCCTCGTGACGGTGACGTCCGCCAGCCTCGTGCGCACGGGGCTCAGCGGGATGCGCCCCCCGATCCGGCTCATGGCGTCGGGGATCTCGACGGTGTCCTCCACCATGCGGCCCACGAGGAGCACGGCTCCGGCACGGTCGGCGGGGAGCACGGCGGCATCCAGGAAGGCGAGGTCGTCGGGGTGCAGCGCGAACAGCCCGTCGTCGACCACTGTGCACGTGAGCTCCCCGAGCACCACGCTGCCATCGCCGTCGTCGGGCAGGCACTCCTCGTCGACGCAGCTCGCGCCCGTGTCGCAGTCGTCGTCGGTCGTGCAGAACCCCAGGGAGAGCGCACCCAGGTAGCGAAGCGTGACGGTGAGAGGGTCGCCGATGCCGCTGGGCGTCCACGTCACGGTCATCTGCTGCTCGAACGGCCCGGCGAACCGGACCTCGTCGCGCTCGCCCGTGTACACGCCATCGTCGTCGTAGTCGTGATGGGGTGCACGGACGGGGTCTCCGCCGATGCGCAGATCGTCGATGGCCGACGGGAACCGCACGGACGCGCCCGTGAGCGGGTACGGCACGGAGCCCATGCTGGACTCGGGCGGCACGATGGTGCCCGGGAACGTGAGGCTCCACACGCTGTCGGGACGCCAGGTGTCGTTCAGGTACGCGTGCCCGGTGAGGTCGGGGCGCAGCACCCCACCCCAGCTCGCGAACGTGCTCTCCCCGGCCGGACGCGGGTGGCTGCTGGGATCCCGCTCCAGCCGGATGACCTGACCGTCGCTCGAGCCGAGCGCGATGTGGTCGCCGACATCGACGTACTCGGCCACGTTGGGGTACCCGACCGCTCCCACGCGCGTGACGCAGCTGTCTTCGAGCCCGATGTCGCGGGGGCCGGGCACGAGGAAGCTCGACTGGCGGTCGTAGCCGCCGCTGCGCGGATAGCCGAAGTCGGCGTAGCCGAGGGTGAACGACAGCCCATCCACGTACGGCGTGTCGCCGAAGAAGCCCGTCTGGCCGAGCCCGAGGTTCGAGCCGTTCATGTGGTACCGGAAGTACTCGATCTGCCCGCCCATGGGCTCGCCGGGCGGCAGGATCTGGTCGAGCTCGGTGACCTCGCCGTAGAGCTTCACGTCGTACTCGTCCGTCGGGCGGATGCAGGCCGTGAGCGCCAGGATCGTCATGAAGGACGCCGACATCTACCAGCCCGTCCCGAGGCCCGCGTACACGCGGAAGGTGGGCCGCTCGTACTCGGCGGACAGCTCGGTGGCGGCATCGCGGGCCACGCTGCTCTGGATGAGGTCGCTGTTCACGTCGCCGTACCCCGCCGTCGGACGGAACCCGTACGAGACGCGCAGGAAGCTGTCCCAGTCGAAGTCGTTCCAGATGAACTGGCGCACGCGGAGCTCGGCGCCCACGTCGGTCAGCACGTAGTTCGGCTTGCCGGGGATGCTGTTCTTGGCGGCGTAGTCCTTGAACGGGATCTCCCGCCGCACGGACGACGAGTCGTCGGGGACCACGGAGTACCCCTCGAGGTGGGTGTCGCCCTCGACCCGGTACGACCACAGGTTGCCCGCCGTGCCGAAGAACTGGAGGTACATCGCATCGGTGTAGGTGGGCCCGATCTTGAGGTCGAGCTCGCGCGCGACCGGGAACCGGTACGAGGCATTCGCGATCATCATGGTCTCGCCGTACAGCGAGTACCCTTCGTACCCCGAGAACTGCGTGTTGTTGCCGACCGTGCCGTTCCCCCAGTGGTACGGGTGGCGCCCGCCCGCGATGAACTCGTCCCAGCCGATGACGTTGCGGTCGATGTAGCCGCCTTCGAAGTCGAGCTGGAGCGTGTGGCGCTCGAACAGCGGGATGTACTCCGTCCACGCGACCATCACGCGGTTGTACCCGTAGCGGTCGAACCGCTGGCCGTCGTCGATGACGCTGCCGCCGATCTCGGGATCGAGGAGATTCGAGATTCGATATTGATAGTCGACGATGACGCGACGCCCGCCACGCGGGTTGATCCAGTCGTCCCCGGCGTAGCTCGAGCCGTGCGGCGACCACTCGATGTACGCGCCGAGCCCGACGGAGTCGAGGTAGGGCGCCCACCGGTTGCCGTCGCCGGTGTCGCGGAAGCTGTAGCGCGAGTAGTCGATGCCCGCGGACACGAACAGGTAGTCGGACAGGTAGTAGCTGCTGTACAGCCACAGGTCGTCGCTCGCCTGCTCGAACTTGATGTCGACCACGGACACGTCATCGGTCTCGGGCACGCCGTCGAGGTCGTTCCCGTAGCCGTACGTGCCCTTGTACTGGTAGCGCGCGTACCCCATGTTGAGGTGCGGCCAGAACATGTCGTTGTAGTACCCGAGGTACACGTAGGTGTCCTTGCCGGCGGTCACCTGGGCCTCGAGGTAGTGCTCCTCCGCGTAGTCGCCGAGGTACGCGGAAGCGCCGATCTCGACGTTCTTGTCGGTGGTGCGCACGACGGGCCAGATGTTGAAGGGCATCTGGGCCTTCAGCACGTTGTACGGCTTGCTCACGGAGTGGGCATCGGCGAGCACGGGCTTGTGCAGCATGAAGCCGTCGAGGTCGAAGCAGGAGGTCGCGTCGGCGCCGCAGATGCCGGGATACTCGACGACTTCGTTCTTCAACTCGTCATCACGAACGCCGAAGATCCGGAATCCGTGCCCCGTCGTGGCCGTGTAGAACAGGTGCCCTTCCGGCGTGACCTCCGGACCGTACGCGTGCCCCAGGATCTCGGTCTGCTTGCGGGCTTCGTGGGTCGCGAGGTCGAGGCTGTAGATGTTCGAGATACCCCCGAGGTCGCTCGCGAACCACACCTTGCCGTCGGGACCGAACGTCGGGTCGACCTCGTCGGCCGCACTGTCGGTGAGGCGCTCCCACGTGCGCTTCTCGAGATCGAACAGGAACACGTCCTGCTGGTAGTTCTTGAAGAGCGACGTGAGGATCTTCGTGCCGTCTTCGCTGAACTCGAGGCCCTGGATCTGGGTGCCGTCCCCGAAGTTCGTGAGGCGCTCGAGCCCTGTTCCGTCGGCGCCGATCAGGTACAGGTCGGTCGTGCCGTCGTCGTAGCGCGAGAACGCGATGCGCTGGCCATCCGGGTGCCACGCCGACTCCTCC
Source organism: Myxococcota bacterium (assembly GCA_041389565.1). Taxonomy (GTDB): domain Bacteria; phylum Myxococcota_A; class UBA796; order UBA796; genus JACKEQ01. The sequence continues at coordinate 1,001,320 of JAWKRP010000002.1, read as the reverse complement.
GCTCGCAGGGTGTTCGGCACCTTGTGCCACTTCAGCCGGAGCTGGTTCTCGTCGTCGACGATCTCGCCGATCACGAGCTGGTTCCAGTTCTTCCCGTCGAGGTTGGCGGTGAGGCCGAGCTCCATGAGGGCCGGCGACGTGAGGTCTTCGCTGCCCGTCACCAGGATGCGGTTGTCGCGGCTCCACTTGGCCTTCCAGTACGACGGCCAGTCGATCCCCGCGGTGCGGCGCGACCAGGCCTTCGCGGCCTTGGCGTCTTCGGGGTCGACGTACTTCCCGCCGATCGCGCCCCACTCCTCCGGCCGGATCTGGCGGATGTACAGCCCGCGGTCGAACCACGCGGCGTACTTTCCGTCCGGGCTGTACGAGGGCATCTCGATGTAGGCGGTCTCGCCGTCCATCTCCTCGTCGCGCTGGGGCTTGGTCATCTCAGCCCAGTCTTCGTCGCCGGGCTTCTCCCACAGCGGCTGGGTGAGCCACATCTCCCGGCCCGTGACGAGCCCGCGCGCCTCGACCTCCGCTTCCATCTTCTCGTAGTGGGCCTTCCGATCGGCGTACCAGAGGTCGTACAGCTCCTGCGCGTCGTCTCCGGTGGCCTCTTCGACCACCTTGTCCCACGTCCAGTGCCAGCGCTCGCCCGACACGCGGGCCATCTCGCTGTACACATCGCGCCCCTCGTAGTGGTCGCGCAGCCACAGCCCGAAGGCGTAGCCCTGGTTGTACCCGCGCTCGCCGTCGAAGCCCTCCTTGTCGGCCCGGGTGGTCCACTCGTCGTTGTCGAGCACGCGGTCTTCGAGGAACGACATCCGCAGGTAGGCGTCGCGGCTCGTGCCCCAGAAGTTGTAGCCGGCCTGGTGCGACCAGTACTCGGCCCCACCTTCCGCCCACCAGAACGGCGTGTGCGCGGACAGGATGATCGACGCGCCGATGTCGGCGTTGATGTTCGACGCGCCGCCCTTGGCACCCCAGCGCTTCAGCCACTCCTCGTCTTCGACCAGCCCCCCGAGCTCGAGGCCCGTGCTGTCTTCCGACCATGGCAGGTAGGCCTTGAGCGACACGATGTGCGCGAACTCGTGGACGAACACGTCTTCCAGGAACTCCATGCGACCGCGCTGGCGGAACAGCGAGCCCCACATGCCCGGGAAGCCCGTCTGGTCGAGCTCTGCCACAGCGAACCCGTTGCCCTCCCAGCCGATGTCCTGGTCGTAGAGCATGACGTGCGTCTTCTCTTTCAGGTCGTAGTCGAACTGGTCGGTAATGGGGCCGTACGACTCCTCGGCGATCTTCGCGAGCGTCGCCGCCGTGAAGGCCGTCGTGAAGTAGTGCGGGTGGCTCGGATCCTTCTTGGACTCCGGCCAGTAGATGAAGAAGTGCTCCGTCTCGAGCGTGTGCCACCGCACGTCGCTGTGGTTGTAGTCGAAGCCGTTCCCGGCCAGCGCCAGGCTCGCGAGCAGGCTCACCATCGAACCACCGCGCCCGCGCCGAGCTCGGTGCCCGGCTGCGGTGAGAACTCCTCGAGCCCGAGGGCCGCGAAGTGGGTGGTGTCTGCGCCCAGCACCTGGCTGCGGAAGTGCGCCTTCAGCTCGATGTGCGGGTTGGGCTCCCAGCTCGCCGCCATGCCGAGGTCGAGGAAGCCGCCGGCCGTTCCGGGCATCCGGTCGAGCTCGGCCTTCCACACGCTCGGCCCGCTGACGCCGATGCGGTACGGCGTACGGAAGCTGGCGCGGATGTCTCCCGAGAGTGCGAAGTCACGCGTCCAGTTGTGGACCATCGTGCCGTGCGCCACGAGCTCGTCGCCCGGATCGAGCCAGCCGTTGCCGAACCCGTCGGTCTCGACGACGTACCCGACGATGCCGGGCACCTTCCACACGAACGCGGCGTCGAGCGAGAACGCGAGGCCGTCGAGCACGAGCAGCCGGCCGAGCGCGTGCACGCCCACGTTCGTGATGCCGGTGCCGGTCAGGAACGTGTCGGTGCCCGTAGGACCGCCGATGAAGTTCCCCGGCCACTCGACCCCGCTGGGCGCCTTGACCTCGAGCTTCCCGGCGAGGGCGAGCCGCTTGCCGATGACCGGCTGGTAGACGATGCCCGTCTGGATGTCGCCGAGCGCCCGCGTGGAGATGAGCGTGCCGTGATCGTTCCGCAGGCGGGCCTCGACCCACGGGACGTGCATGTAGATGCGGATGCGCCGCGAGAACCCCTGGTCGAACCGGAGCCACATGCGGGTGTACGACCACGCCACGCGGTCGTCGTACCGGAGCTTGGTGCCGTCTTCGTCGCGGAACGAGTGGGTGGTCTTGTTGTCGACCGACACGTCGAGCTGCATCCAGCCCTTGGGCAGCACGTGCTCGCGCTGAGCCTGCCGGTCGGGCCACTCCCCGTGCATCGTCTTCGTGTTGAACACCCCGGCGGTGGCGTCTGGAACCAGGGCGGCGAGGAACGGAATCATCGCGCCGGACACTAGCAGAACCGCGAGCCGACGCGAAGGATTACACTTCGCGGATGTCGCTTTCCCTGGCCCTGTCGTGGCTCGCCTGTGCTCCCGAGCCTCCCCCACCGCCTCCGGTCGAGCCCGAGCCTGCCGTGGAGCCCACGGAGTGGGAGCTGTTCCGGGATCCGGTGAGTCGGATCAGCGTGCACGTCCCGGCGAAGCTCACGTCGGCCGAGAAGACCCGGAAGGTCGGCGAGGTCGACACGGTGTGGTTCGAGCAGTCCGGGCGGTCGTACGGGGCCCTGCGAAGCGAGCTCACCCTCGCCTGGGCTCCGCGGGATCCAGCACTGGAAGACCCGATGGGCGCGCTGTCGCTGCTGGCCCATGCTCCGGAAGACGCGACGGTGACGACGATCTCGGGGCTCGAGGCGCTCCGGTGGGAGACCGACGATGCGCTCGCGCACCACACGCGGGTGGTCGCGGTCGCGGAGGATCGGCTGTACTGGGTGCGCTTCCTCGACAACGAAGACGCGCGGAGGTCCGACGCTCACGACAAGGTGTTCGGGAGCCTGCGGTTCCTGGGGGCGGTCGATCTGACGGACGCCGAGCGGAGCGCGACGGGCGCAGCGCTCGAGGATCGGGAGGCGCGCCTCGCCACGGAGGCGGCCCGCGAAGCGGCCGAAGCCCGGAAGCAGGCGGACATCGCGGCGGGAATCCGGCCTCCCGACGCCGAGATCGTGAAGGCCGAAGCGCTCCGTCAGATGGGGTTGATCTCGTGCATGGTGCCGAGCAACGAGAGCGGCGCGGCGCTGCTGAAGTTCAGCGTGCGAGACGGTCGGGTGTCGTCGATGCGGGTGTACGAGCAGCCGCAGGGGTGGTCGAACCGCCCGACGAAGCCGCGGGAACGGAAGGACATGCTGGCGATGTGCATCGCGGGCGAGGCCGCCCGGTGGACGTTCAGCCCGGAGCTGCAGGCGGCGAACCTCGAGATCCCGATGACCTTCTACTGACGGGGTCGGGCGCCTCGGTGTGCCCGGTCGAGGTCCGTTGGGGAAGGTCCTCTTTTCAACGCGGAGATTGTGGAGGGAGCAGAGAAGCAGAGTCGACCTCGAAGCGGCGCTCGCCTGGCCGGGGGGAGGAGGACGGACGCGGGCGCTGTCGGCGCGACGGACGTGGTCTTCTGGCGCGGACGGGCAACGGACCCGTCTCCACCGACGATTCCGTGGGAGAGCACCCTGGTCGCCCGCGGACCGTGTCCGCCGAGGAGAACGCCGACAGGTTCGACGTCCTCGTCTCCGCCGACGCGGACGCCGTCCTCACCGGCAGCGTCATCTCCGCCCACGCGGACGCCGTCCTCACCGGTACCGTCGTCTCGGCCCACCCGAACGCCGTCCTCACCGACGCCCTCGTCTCCACCGACGCGAACGCTGACACCCGCAACGGACTCGTCTCCGTCGGCAGTGAATGCACAGCGTCTCGGAATGCCCCGTCGACGTCCCCCGCCGAGCGCCCATCGAGGAGGATGGACGCAGGCGCGACGGTCCGATGGGCGTGGTTTCTGGCGCGAACGACGCGGCGCACGAGACGCCAGGTTGAACCACCGAGGTCCACGGAGGAGGCACAGAGGCGCCCGACCCGAGACCTCGTGGCCCCGACGCGGACGCCGTCCTCACCCACGCCCTCGTCTCCACCGACGCGTACGTTCGACCCATCGACGGCGTTCAGCGAGGCCGCAGGCGTCGGGCACGGTCCCGGACCCATCGACGCCGCAACGACCCGGTCGAACCGTGCTCGATGCAGGCCGCAGCGGTCTACAGAACCGCAAACGGAGGCGAAGCCGAAGTGCGCAGCGCGTTTACGCGCGGAGCCTTCAGGGAGGAGTCAGCGGACCAGGTCCGCTGAAGGCTCCCGGTACAGGGGAACTGAGCTCGTTGGACCCGCCGGACGGCCCTGGGGTCGAGGCCCCTTCACCGACCCTCGCCGCGGGGACCGACGCGGACGCCGTCCTCAACGGCACCATTGTCTCAGGCGACGCGGACGCCGTCCTCGCCGACGCCCCAGCGGACTACGCATTCGCTGACATCGGATGTCAGTGAAAGCACAGCGTCTCGGCATGCCCCATCGACGTCCCCCGGAGGTGGACGAAGGAGGAACAGAGGCGACCCACCCGAGACGTCGTCTCTGCCGACGCGCAGCGTGCTTCAGCGCTGCCCGAACACCGTGAACCCAGCGCTGTTGCCGACCACCGCCTTGATCGCGAAGCCGTCGGCGCTGAGCTCGTCCACGAGGTCGGCCAGGTTCTCCAATCCCTGGACCTGGTCGACCTTGCCCTCGAGCGGCTCGAACGCGAGCCTCTGGGCGAAGATCTCGTACCCCGTCCCCAATGGAGACGTGACGGCAGTGATTACGTAGCCCGAAGCGCTGATATCGGCGACGACGTCGTCGAGCTCGGCCCCCGACGCCCGGTCGATCCGACCTTCGTACGCGGGCGCGCCGGTCACACGCTGGCCATACACGATGGACGCGTATCCGAACTCGTAGCCGGCGTTGATCACGTAGCCGTCCGCCACCGCATCCTGGTAGGAGTCCTGGAGCTCCATGCTGTCGACAGCGATGCTGTCGAATGCCGGAGGACCCACGTTCGGGCGGTAGGCGGCGACGAGGGTTCCGTTCGACAGATCGGTATGACCCATGCGAACGATCTGGCCGCGAGCGCTGTGGATGGGCTGGTAGGCGTCGATGTCGGCGCCCCCGAGAATCTGGTCGATCTCGGCAGTCCCCGCTCCGTAGACGCCCACGGGATGCTGCGCGATCTGGACGCCGAAGGGCACGATGGCCATGAGGTGGAACCCTTCGCGGGCGAGCTCGTTGAGCTCCGAGTCGCGGGTCCGGTCCTCGGCTGTGTAGACCCGTCCGACGTAGGCGTCTCCCCGAGGCATGCCGTGCCACAGCAAGGCCTCCGCCCAGTTCACCTCTTCCGGTTCGTCGGACTCACCTTCCCCCGAGCATCCCGACGCGAGCCCCACGAACACGGCGATTCCGAGACCTGCGCTGCGCATCTCGGCTACGCCAGCAGGCGCGCAGCGAGCTCGGCCACCGCACCCATGCCCGAGAAGCCGTGCTTGCCCTCGACATCGGAGTTGTAGTTCGAGGTGCCGTTGATGTCGTAGACGTACCGGTTGCCGGCGCGGTCTTCGATGAACTCGATGCCCGCGAGACCGAGCCCCTCGGCCTGGCAGAACGCCACGAGCTTCCGGACCAATGGGTCGTCGGCCGTGATCTCCTCGCGCAGCGCGAACAGGCCCGTGTCGCCCACCGGGCACGCGAGGTCGCCGATCTGGCACGCGTCGGCGGGGCAGAGCTCGAAGCCCTGCTCGGTGTTGCTCTTGATCGCGTAGAGGAAGCGCCCGTCGACGATCTCGACGCGCGTGATGAACGGCTCCGGCGCCTCGATGTACTGCTGCAGGAGCATCACGCCGTCGGGGCTGGGCTCGAGCGAGCCGTCGTCGACGAAGCGGTCGAACGTGTCGAGGTCGCGGAACAGGCTCACGCCGAGGCCCTTCCCGCCCTGGTTGTGCTTGGTGATGAAGGGCACCGACATGTCGCGTGCGGCGGCCTTCAGCGCTTCGGCGCCCCCGATGACGGCCTTCGTGCGGGGCGTGGGGATGCCGTGGCGGGTGAGCGCCGCGTACTGCTGGACCTTGCTCACCTCCATCGTGAACGCGCGCGTGCCGTTGATGACCGGACGCCCGTTCGCCTCGAGCCAGCCGAGGTATTCGCGGGCGAACACGACGCCGGCCTGGTGCCCGCGGGTGTGGCTCGACGGGCTCATGCGGTTGATCCAGACGCCCTCGGGCGGCGGCTCGGTGGTGTCGAGGGTGCCGCCTTCCGTGAAGTGCTCCACGAACGCGAGCCCTCGGGACTCGAGGGCTCCGCGCAGCGGGGGCATCCAGTCGGGGTTCTCGAAGAGGATGTGGACCTGGGTCATCGGGCCTCCCGCGCGACGGCGGTGGATGCAGTGAGGTGCAGGACCTCGTCGGCCGTGCCGTCGACGATCCAGAGCTCGGAGTCGGAAGATGCGTAGAGCCCCTGCAGGCTGCCCGGGGCGCGGCCCGTGGACGCCGCATCGAGCTCGGTGCCGTCGAGCGAATAGGCCCGCACGAAGCCGGTGCCGTTCTCGGTGACGAACAGGGTGCCGTTCACGAGCTCGAGGCCCGCGGGCTCCAGCAGCCCGTCGACCAGCGTGGTGACCACCCCGCCATCCCACTCGTAGTGCTCGGGACCGGACTGGTAGCCGTAGCCGACGATGCACGACTGGTCTTCGACGGACGCGAGATCCCCGCCGCGCGAGCCCGTGGACGTGTCGAGCACGGCGATGCGGCCGTTCGCGGAGTCGGCGATGTACAGGAGCCCGCTGTCGTGATCGAGCACGAGGTGCGAGACGACGTTGTTCTGGCGGGCGATCCCGGTGTTCGTCCACCGCTCGATGATGCCGTCGCAGTGGTCGTCGTACCCGGCTCCGTGGTCGTTCTGGAAGTCGTAGCGCACGATGTCGCCGTTGAGGCCGTCGAACACCCAGTAGACGTTGTCGACATCCCACGCGATGCCCATGCACTGCGGGCTCTCGTGCAGCATGTCGAGGTGCGAGCCGAGGTCGAACCCGAGCTGATCGGTGGCCTGCGGGTTCGTGACGCCGAACACGTTCGGGTCGGACGACCACAGGGTGGGGCCCGTGAAGTCGTTCCCGGGGCTCGCGCCGTTGTAGGTGTTGCGGCCGTCCTGACAGGTGGCGAACGTACCGGGCGCGCCGAACGCGATGGAGGTGACCTTCTCCATGAAGTGCAGCGCGTAGGGGTCGACGATGTGCTCGGAGGTCTCGTCGGCGGTGCCCACGTTCGCGAAGATCACGACGGAGTCGTCGGCCTTGTTCACGGTCCACAGCTCGCCCGGCACGGACGGGTTCATCGCGAGGTCGGTCGTCTCGTTCAGGCCGTCGGCCGAGGTACCCATCACCTCCAGCATCGCCGCCACGTCGCCGCTGCCGTTCCCGAGCACGGGCAGGCCCAGCACGTCGACGTCGCTCCCCTCCCCGGTACACCCGGCGAGTACGGACAGGGCGAAGACGCTACAGGACAGGCGCATGAGACCTCCAGGGGGACCATGAGCCTAGCCAGTCTCGCAGCCATCGTCCTGTATCCGCAGGCCGACGCCCACGTCGGCGACCTGATCGACACGCTCGATGCCGTCGACACGCCGTCCGGAGCCGTCGTGGAGGGCACGTTCGGGCTCGTGGTCCAGGACGGATCCGGGCTCCACTGGGTGTGCCACGAAGGCGTCACGGCGGTCGGTGCGATCACCTCGCCCGACTACGTGAGGAGCCCGACTGGCACGTGGATTTCACGCATGACCAACCCGCTCGAGATGCGCGACGGCCACCCCCTGTGGGCCTCCGAAGACCTGTGCACGTGGGTCCCCGTGCCGGGCTTCGACGGGCGCATCGTGGCCGACGTGGCGTTCGGTCCCGACGGGTCGGTGTGGGTCGCGACGGCCGATCCGGACGGGTCGAACTCACTGTTCCACGGGGCCGACGTGAACAGCCTGGTCGCCGTGCTCACCGAGCCGGGTTCGCGCTTCCTCTCCGTGGCGGTCGGCGCGGGCGTGTGGGCGACCTCGTCCGAGGGCGACACCGCGCTCACCCTGTGGCACAGCGCCGATGGCGTCGCGTTCACGTCCCACCCGATCCCGGTCGACCCCGCCTTGCTGGCTCCGGTCGATGCCACCGTCGGGATCGCCGACCCCGTCGACCCCGATGCGGCCTGGGTCGTGCTCGATCCCATCGGGGTGGACCAGATCCTCGCGGTGTCCTCGGGGGGAGCCGTCCAGATGGAGCTGTGGCACGCACCCGACCGCGTCACCGACCTCTCGCGGGCCGCCGACGGAACGATCTACGCCATCCTCGGCGACCGGCATCCATGGCAGGTCACGCCCACCCCCACCCCGCTCACCGACCTCCCGGACTCCAGCGGGCTCGACACGTCCACCCGGCTGGTGCTGGCGGGCCGCGCATTCGTGAACGGGGTGCTGCTCACGGTGAGCGACGACTTCGCCACACCGGGTTCGACGTACGCTCCGTCGGACATCTCGGGCCCCCTCGCCTGCCCCGCGGGCTCGGATCAGGCGCTCGTGTGCGAGCCCTTGTGGGCCACGCTGGAGCCCCGCCTGCGCGCCCGCACGGACACCGGAGACACGGGGGTTCCCGCCCCACCCCCGCCGATCACGGAGCCCGAGCCCGAGCCTCAGCCGTGCGGCTGCGCGGGCACCCCGGCGTCCGGGCTGTGGCTGGCAGCGGCCGTGCTCGCGCTCCTGCGACGCACGAGGAAGCCCAGGAACAGCCCGATGCCGAGCGCGCGGCCCCCGAAAGACGCGTCACCCGCCTGAGCGCAGCCGCACTTCGGCGCTTCGTCGTCGGTCTCCTGGAACCCGGTGTCCTTCCCCGGCGGACCGACGATGGAGCACTGGAAGTCGGACTTGAAGCCGACCGTCAGGGGGTCCCAGCCGATGTCGCCGACGAACTGGATCGCTCCGGCCGTGCGGGGCTCGACGCGCTCCTGCCCGCAGAAGTCCTCGAACAGCGCGTCGTCCGTGGTTCCCTCCCCTGCGCCGAGCAGCGGGGACCCCGCGGCCGGGTAGAAGTCGTTCATGGCGGGATCGCGCCAGCACGCCCCGTCGCACGGCACGTTCCCGGCTCCGCCTCCGGACACCCCCGCGTTGTCGGCCACCTCGAAGCCCGCGCCCGTGACGGCACCGAGCTCGACGGCCCCGCCCGCGAACGAGTTCCCGAGCACGCGCACCCGCTCGAACGACGCGGTTCCGTCGTCGGACGCCGAGATCGCGGTGCCCGTCGCGCGCACGAGGTTGTTGCGCACCACCAACGGACCGCCGTGCACCTCGAGGGCCGCGCCCACATCCACGAACAGGTTCCCGGTCAGGAAGGACGTGTCGGGGCCTCCCCAGACCTGCACGCCATCGCCGGGACCCCCGAACACCACGTCGGTGATCTCGACCACCGCTCCCGGTGCCGACACGATGCCGGTGCCTGCGCCCAGCACGAGGTCGTCGCGCACGCGCACGTTCTGCGCGCATCCCTCGCACCCGAGCTGCAGCCCCACGCCGCCCGCCTCGGTCTCGAAGCGGTCGTCGAGCACCCAGAGGTCGGACGCCGCGCCCTCGACGCGCATCCCGGTGCCCGCGATCCCCGTGAACTCCGCGAACCGGAACCACGCGTGGTCGATGTCGTGCACGCGCAGGCCCGTGGCGCCCGCGGGCACCGACTCGAACGCGAGGTCGAACACCTGGATGTGCGTGCCCATGATGTCGAGCATGGGCTCTGGCCCGCCGTCGTGCACGAAGCGCGGCGGATCGTCGGGGTCGGAGGCCTGGATCACCGTGAACTCGGTGTCGGTGTCGGTGTACAGGGCCCACACGGCGCACCGGCTGTACTCGCCGGGCTCCAGGATCACGACGTCGCCGGGATAGAAGAGCGCACCGTCGATCTCGACGGTCTGCGAGAGGAACCCGCACCAGTCGTCTTCGGGGCCGAACACGTACAAGATGGGGACATGGGCCTGGGCGGCGGCCAGCCACAGGGCGATCACGCTTCACGCTCCGAGTGCTGGACTGACCGTAGCCCACAGGTGTTAAACATGCCGGACCGGAGGACATCGCCTTGGACGAGGACTTCACCGTCGACCAGCTCAAGCTGGCCTTCACGTACCACATCGTGAACCAGATCCTCGAGAGCGACGACGAGGTCGTTCCCGCGGAAGCCCGGTTCCTGTCGCGCACCTTCCCGAAGGAGCTGTTCGAGTCGAGCGGCTTCGTCGACGAGAAGGGCCACTACACGCAGCGCTGGCAGGATGCCCTCGGCGAGGCGTTGCTCGAGCTGCCCGTCAAGCTCTCGGTGCCCGAGCGGCTCCAGATCCTCGAGACGTTCTACCAGGCGGCCATCTCCGACGACGACTTCCAGTACATCGAGGGCAACATCCTCGTCCGTGCGGCGAAGCTCCTCGGTCTCCGTCCCGAGCAGTTCACCGCCCGCCTCGAGCAGCTCATCGGCACGGGGTCGATCGACCTCCCTGCGCCCGAATACGACTGATCGGCCGCGCGCTTGGGCTTCGGGTCACGCCAGCCGAGACATCGCCTGGCCATCGTCATGGTGGGGCTCCCAGCCCGCGGGAAGACCCACATCGCGCGTCGCATCGTCCGGTACCTGAACTGGAAGGGTGTGAACGCGCGCATCTTCAACGTCGGGAGCTACCGGCGTGAGCGGATCGGGGCGCACCAGCCGCACTCCTTCTTCGATCCCGACAACCCCGAGGGGCGGGCTGCCCGCCACGCGATGGCGGCGGCGGCGCTCGCCGATGTCCGGGCCTGGTTCGCGGAGGGGGGTGAGGTCGCGATCTACGACGCCACGAACATCACGCGCGCGCGCCGGAGGATGGTGGCAGAGCCGCTCGAGGCCGATGGCGTCGAGGTCGTGTTCCTGGAGTCGGTCTGCAACGACCCCTCGATCATCGAGAACAACGTCCGGCAGACCAAGATCCGGATGCCCGACTACAAGGGGGTCGACCCCGAGGAGGCCGTGGCCGACTTCCGCCACCGGATCTCCCACTACGCCACCGCGTACGAGCCGCTCGACGACACGTGTCGCTACATCCGGCTCGTCGACGTCGGGCGCCAGGTGGTCGTGAACCGCATCCGGGGCTGGCTCCTCGGCGGTGTCGTGAACCTGCTCACGTGCCTGCACCTCGAGCCGCGCACGATCTACCTGTCGAGGCACGGAGAGTCCGAGTACAACGCGCTCGGGCGGATCGGCGGCGACAGCAGCCTCACCCGGCGTGGCGAAGCGTACGCACACGCGCTCACGGAGCGGCTGACCGCGACGCTCGAAGGCGACGTGGAGGTGTGGACGAGCACGCTGGTCCGCACACGCAGCACGGCCCGCGACCTCCCGTGGCCGCAGTACCCGCTGAAGGAGCTCGACGAGATCGACGCGGGGCGCTGCGACGGGATGACGTACGACGAGATCCGCGACCAGATGCCCGGCGAGTATGCGGCACGCAAGGCCGACAAGCTCCGGTACCGCTACCCACGGGGGGAGTCGTACGTAGATGTGGTGAACCGGCTGGAGCCGGTGATCCTGGAGATGGAGCGGCACCGCGGTCCGTTGGTGGTGGTCGCGCACCAGGCCGTGATCCGGGTGCTGTACGGGTACTTCACGAACCAGCCGAGCGAGGCGATCCCGCACGTGGACATCCCGCTCCACACGCTGATCGAGCTGACGCCCATCGCGTACGGGGCAGAAGAGCGGAGACTCCCGCTGATCCCCTGATTCCGCGAGACGAGGGCGTCGCTGAGGACGGCGTCCGCGTCGGTCCCCGGAGCGAGGGTCGGTGAAGGAGTGTCGACCCTCGGGCCGTCCGGCGGGTCCAACGAGCTCAATTACTCCGCGCGCGAGCGCGCTGCGCACTTCGGCTTCGCCTCCGTTTGCGGTTCGGTAGACCGCTGCGGCCTGCATCGAGCACGGTTCGACCGGGTCGTTTGCAGTATCGATGGGTCCGGGACCGTGCCCGACGCCTGCGGCCTCGCTGAACGCCACCGATGCGGTCAGTGTCCGCGTCGGCGGAGACGCGGGTGTTGGAGAGGACGGCGTCCGCGTCGGCGGAGACGCGAGTGTTGGTGAGGACGGCGTTGGCGTCGGCGAAGACGAGGTCTCGGATGGGTCGCCTCTGTGGTTCCTTCGTGAATCTCTGTGGTTCAACTCGCGCGCCGCAGCGTCCGCGCCAGAAGACCAGGTTCTTCGAACCATCAACGCTCGCGTCCATCCTCCTCGATGGGCTCGGCGGAAGACGTCGATGGGGCATACCGAGACCTGTGCTTTCCCTGACATCCGATGTCAGCGAATGCGTAGTCTCCCGCCGACACGGGCCGGACCGCGCGGAACCCTCGGCGGAGACGAGTCCGTTGCGGGCGTCAGCGTTCGCGTCGGTGGAGACGAGGGCATCGAGGATGTCAGCGTCCGCGTCGGTAGCGACGAGGTCCCCGACGGACCGCTCGTCTCAGCCTCTGAGTGTCTGCCACCGCTAAGCGCCCTTGCACACGATCGGCTCGAACGTGCACCGCACGGTGTCCCCGCCCGTCACCCAGCTCTTCACCGGTACGTTCCCCTGGAACACGAGCCGGCAGCGCGCGGCCGGCACGACATCGATGTGCGCCTTGTCGCCGATGATGTCGGCGCGCTTCCGGAAGTTCACCTGGTTGCAGATGATCTCGATGCCCCGGTACTCCTCCTTGCCCTTGCCCTGCACGTACACCGTGACCGGGCCGGCACCGAGCCCTCCGAACAGCTCGGAGTTGGGGTCGTAAGCGGCGTCGTCTGCCGCCTTCTTGCGGGCCGCCTGGCGCTGCTGGAGCTTCTGGAGCTCGGGGTCGTCGACCAGGCCGGTGTCGCGCACGTGGGCCTTCTTGCCGTTCCCCCCGGCGCCCGCGACCAGGTTGCCCGTGCCCATCCCGTAGAGCCCGAGCAACAGGATCGCGACGGCCGCGACCCCCGCTGCGCCGAGCATGAACATCAGGCCGAACACGATCGAGACCACGCGCAGGCTGTTCGCGGACGACGGAGCCGCGTTCGATCCGAAGTCGACCTGGTTCCGCGCGAACGGCGTCGCGCCGCCGGGACCCGCAGGCAGCATGCCTCCCGGCGCGTAGCCGGGCGGCGGCTGGTAGTGCCCTCCATGCACGGAGGGGCCCTGTGACGGGTCGTACGCGTACTGAGGCTGCGGCGCGGCCGGCTGTGCCTGACCGGGACGCTTGATGCTGCGCCCGGCCACCCGCGGTGCCTCCACGTCGGGCCGCTCGACCCCCGTGGCCTGCTGGAGCCGGAGATCCTGGACCACCGCCCGTGCCTGCGCGGCCTCGAGGCTCGTCGCGTCGCTCTCCGTGGCCACGCGCGCAGCAGGGCGCGAGGACGGCGGACGGGGGCGTGCAGGGGGACGGGGTGGGGACAACGGCTCTCCCGGTGACCGTGAACGGCCACCACACAGGGATCTTACGCAACGGCGGGGTTACCGTCACGAACCGCGGAGGGCCACCGGTTGGAACCCCACATCCACCATGTGCAGATCTACTACGAAGACACTGACTTCTCAGGCATCGTGTACCACCCGAACTACCTGAAGTACTTCGAGCGGGCGCGCGAGCACATGCTCGGAGTCGACGCCCTGGTCCGGTTGTGGGACGAAGGTGGGATCGGGTTCGTGGTCTACAAGTGCACGATGCAGTTCAAAGAGGGCGCGCGGTACGGCGACCACCTCGAGATCCGCACCACCGCACGGCTCGAGAGCGACTACCGGGCGTCGTTCGACCAGCAGGTCTGGAGGCCCGGTGGAAAGAGCGCTCTCGTCGAGGCCACGATCGAGATGGTGGCGGTGAACCGGTCCAACCAGCTCGTGAAGATGCCCGAGCAGGTGCTCGCCGCGCCGGGTTGGCGTCGCTGAGGGTAGGCTGCACCATGCGTACTGCTCCCCTGGCCTTCCTCGTCCTGCTCGCCTGCAAGAACACCGACACCGACACGGAACCGATGGAGGCCGACGCCGACGCCGACGCCGACGCCGATTCCGACACGGATGCCGATGCCGACACCGACACGGATGCCGACACCGACACCGACACGGATGCCGACACCGACACCGACACGAACCCACCCTGCGCGGACGATCCGCAGGAACCGAACGACACCCTGGCCACCGCGATCGAGTCCACGAGCGGCATCGATCTGGTGGTGTGCGACGGTGTCCCCGACTTCTGGGCCATCCCACTGGAGCCCTACGACACCCTCGAGGTGGTCGTGGAGCTCGACAATGCGTTCGGCGACCTCGATCTGTACCTGTACGACGGCGCTGGCGGGCCCGCGGGGTACTCGCTCACCTCGAGCGACGAAGAGCGCGTGTCGTTCGAGAACGGCGCCCAGGCACAGACCCTCACGGCCGAGGTCCGGATGTACTCCGGCACCGACAACGTCTACCAGTGGTCCGCCACGATCTCGGGCTGCGACTACGGGATCGACGAGCCGAACGACGATGCCGCCGACGCCACGCCGCTCGCCGACCTGCTGCTGTCCCGCACCCTGCTCCAGTCGGAGACCGACTGGTACTCGCTCACCGTCCCCGATGGCGAGGTGCTCGAGCTCAGCGTGTCGCTGGAGGCCACGCTCGCGCTGCGGGACGTCGGGCTGGCGCTGCTCGAGGTCGGCAGCTCGGGGGCCGGCGAGTCCACGCTCACCTGGTTCAACGACACCGGCGCGGATGCCCCCGTGCTCGTGGAGCTCTCCGCGAACGGCCCGCCCCCGTGCTCGGTGTACGACATCTCCACGAGCCTGAGCCCGCTCGTCTGTCCGCCCGACCCCTACGAGCCGAACGACACGGAGGCGATGGCCGCGACCCTTCCGCTCGGAACGTCCACCTCGGCAGCCACCGCCAACGACACCGACTGGTTCGCCACCCCCATCGATCCGGGGCAGTTCCTGTCGTTCGAGCTCACGGTCGATCCCGCGATCACCTACACCTTCATGCAGGACCTCGACGGCTCGACCGTCACGTTCGAGGCGCCGGCCTCCGTGTTCTCGGCCACGGCCGACGACGTGCTCACCCAGATCCAGGTGAACGGCGGCACCTGCGGGGCCTACGACATCGTCGTCACCGACATCACCCCCGACTGCACGCCCGATTCGCACGAGCCCGACGACGTGTTCGCGAGCCCCGGTCCAGCCGACGACGGCGACTACGTGCTCGGCACCACCGACGCCGACCACTTCACGGTGGTGGTGCCGCCCGGCCACCGCGCGCTCGCGGACGTCCGCGTGGCGTGGGAGGCCTACGGGGGTCTCGAAGCCGCCCTCTACGACGGGAGCGGCACGGAGCTCGACCGCGACGACAGCGACCCGTTCTTCGACGTGAAGGGCGACAACACCGACGTGGTCGACCAGGACTTCACCATCGTCGTCGAGAACGCGGCCGGGCCGGGCGAGTGTGTCCCCTACTCCGCCGCGTTCCTGGTCCAGGACTGTGCGGCCGAAGACGGCGAGGAGCCGAACGACACCCCGCTCACGGCGACCCCGCTCCTCTCGGCGGTCGACATGATCGTGAACGCCGCGAACCACGACTACATCGCGCTCCCGAACGTGGCGCCCGGCCAGACCCTCGAGGCGACCGTCACGTTCCCGGGCCGGCTCGCCGACATCGATCTGCGCCTGCTGGATGCCGTCGGGCTCACCATCGACTCCAGCTCGAGCTCCCGCGACTTCGAGGTCGTGAGCTTCACGAACACCGCCACGTTCGACGCGTCCGTCACGCTGGAGGTGTTCCACTACTTCCAGACCACCGCCGACTGCGCGACTCCGTACGCGGTGACCGTCACGCTGACCCCCTAGGATCGAGTAGGCTGCGGAATGCGTTCCGTCGCCTGGCTCGCACTCTCCGTTCTCGGCTGCCGGCCCGGAGCCTCCGACGACACGGGACCGCCCACGATCCCAGATCCCGAGGCCGACACGGACACCGACTCGGATGCAGACACCGACGCGGACACGGACACGGACGCAGACTCCGACAGCGACAGCGACGCGGATGCAGACAGCGACACGGACACGGGCTCGGCCAGCGTGTGTCCCGACGACCCTCAGGAGCCGAACGACACGCTCGGCACGGCCCTGGATGCCACCGAAGGCGTGGATCGGGTCGTGTGTGCGGGGGCTCCCGACTTCTGGCGCGTCGACGTGGCGCCGTACGAGACCCTGCACGTCACGGCCGACTTCGTGTACGCGAACGGCGACATCGACCTGTACCTGTGGGACGAAGCCGGGATCGAGCGCACGTTCTCGTTCTCCGGCACGGACCACGAGGCGCTGTCGTACCAGATCGGCGGTCAGCCCGAGTCGCTGCTCGTCGAGGTCCGCCTGCGCACGGG
Organism: Myxococcota bacterium; assembly: GCA_041389565.1. Taxonomy (GTDB): domain Bacteria; phylum Myxococcota_A; class UBA796; order UBA796; genus JACKEQ01. Next base: position 984,870 of record JAWKRP010000002.1, on the reverse strand, counting down.
CTCCGACAACACGTACACGTGGGGCTCGTCGACCACCGCGTGCAACACCGGGGTCGACGAGCCCAACGACACGCTCGACGACGCCACCCCCCTCTCGGGCACCCTCGTCGACCGCACCTACCTCGCCGGCGAGGTGGACCTGTACCGAGTCGAGGTCGGCGCAGACGAGCTGCTCACGGTGGTGGTGTCCGAAGAGCACGTCGGAGGCGACCTCGATCTCACCCTGGCCGCGGAGGACGGCCTCGTGCTGGCCTTCGCGACGAGTGTGGCGCCCACCGAGACCGTGCGCTGGGTGAACGACACCGGGAGCCCCACCCCGGTGTTCGTCCAGGTCGAGCAGTGGGTGGGCAGCGCCGGGAACTGCTTCGAGTACGACATCACGTCCACGCTCGAGCCGCACGTGTGCCCGATCGATCCGTGGGAGGACAACGACCTGCTCGCGCTCGCGACGCCGGTTCCGGGCGCGGTCACCGAAGCCACCGCCACCCTCCACGACGACGACTTCTTCGAGGATGTCGCACCTCCGGGTCGGTTCACATCGTGGGAGGTGCTCGCCGACCCCGCGATCGAGGTCGAGCTGGAGCTGTTCGACGGGAACGGCGACCGCCTGGAGCGCGGGAATCCGTCCGCGGTGTTCAACGACGGCACGACCGACCTCGTGGTCGTGCCCGCCGTCACGCTCGCGTCGGGCATCTGTGGCGACTACACGCTGGTGCGGTCCGACGCGACCCCGACGTGTGCGCCCGACGCCCACGAGCCCGACGACACCCCGGGAACGGCCGGAACCGCGGTCGACGGGAGCTGGGTGCTCGATCCGGGAGATCCCGATCACTTCGTGGTCCCCGTCGCGCCCGGCCATCGCGCGGTCGTCGTGGGCACCGTGCCGCTCGAAGCCTACGGGGAGATCGAGCTCGAGCTGCTCGACGAGCAGCGCACCCGGCTCGATCGCGACGCCTCCGGCCCGATCTTCGACGTGCAGGCCGACAACCCGGGGTCTTCGCTGGCCACCTACGTGCTCGCGGTCGACGAGCCCGACGGTCCAGGCGCCTGTGTCCCGTACGACCTCGTGTTCTACGATCTCGACTGTGCCGCCGACGACGCCTGGGAGCCGAACGACACGCTCTCGGCGGCGGCCGTGCTCGACGCGGGCAACGACCTGTTCCTGAACGACGCCGACGAGGACTGGTTCGCGGTGGGCACGGTCCCGCCGGGCCAGGTGGTCGAGGTGGTGGCGTCGTTCGTGGACGCCCATGGCGACATCGACCTCGAGCTGGTCGACGCGACGGGGGCCCTGCTCGACTCGAGCGGCTCGAACACCGACGACGAGGCGGTGCGATGGACCAACCCCGCGCCGGTCGCCCGTGAGGTGCGCCTGCGGGTCCACCACTTCTCCGCTCCGGGGTGCTCGACGCCCTACGCGTTCCGCACGACGATCGGCCCGCTCTGACCCCGTTCGTGGGTTGCGGGTGGGTGCGGGCGGTCGGATACTGCCGGCTCGGAGGTTCCGATGATGATCCCGTGGCTCGTGGCCCTGTCGGCGTGCCTGGTCGCCCAGGAGCGGCCACCCGAAGGTGACGCCGACACCGACACCGACGCGGATACGGACGCCGACACCGACGCGGACGCCGACACCGATGCCGACGCCGATACGGACACCGATGCGGATGCGGACACCGACTCCGACGCCGATGCCGACACGGACGCCGATGCCGATACGGACTCCGATGCCGATGCCGACACGGACTCCGATGCCGATGCCGACACGGACGCCGATGCCGACACGGACGCCGACGCCGATGCCGACGCGGATGCGGACTCAGACGCGGACTCGGATTCCGATGCCGATGCCGATGCCGATGCCGACTCCGACTCCGACGCCGACGCCGATGCCGACTCGGACTCAGACGCCGATGCCGACTCGGACACCGATTCCGACACCGACACCGACACCGGCTTCCTCTGCGTCGACGACCTCCAGGAGCCGAACGACGACGTCGCGACGGCCATCGCGGCCACCAGCGGCACGGATCTCGTGGTCTGCAAGGGCGCTCCGGACGTGTGGGCCATCCAGGTCGGTGTGGGCGAGACCCTCGAGGTGGAGGTGACGTTCTCCAACGCGCTCGGCGACCTCGACGCCCGCCTGCTCGACGCTTCCGGCAACGATCTCGACTTCGCGTCGACGGTGAACGACGTCGAGCGGGTGTCCTGGGCGAACAACGGGGCCGCAGCGGTCACCGTCTACCTCCAGGTGGAGGTGTGGCCCCAGGCCACGAGCGACTCGAACACCTACGACTGGACGAGCGCCCTCACCCTCTGTGTCGACGACCAGTACGAGCCGAACGACACCATCGCGATGGCCACCACCGGAGTCACTGCCGCCAGCGGGCTCGTGATGAGCGAGGTGAACGACGCCGACTACTTCGCGCTGGTCGTCCCGGCCGGCATGCTGCTCGAGGTCGACACCACGTTCAGCGATGCCGAGGCCGACCTCGACCTCCGCATCCGCGACGCGGCCGGCCAGACGCTCGACTCGGGCTTCACGGCCACCGACGACGAGCACGTCGAGTGGTTCAACGGGACCGGGGTGTCGCAGACCGTGTACGCGTTCGTCGACATGTACGCGGCCGGCACGTCGACCTGCGTGTCGTACGACCTCACGTCGAGCACGACGCCCATGGTGTGTACGGAAGACGGCTTCGAGCCGAACGACACCTTCGTGAGCGCAGCGCCCATCGGCACCGGCACGACCGCAGCCTTCGCGACCACCGGCAACGACGACTGGTTCCGGTTCACCGCGCCCGCGAACAGCTACACGGAGGTGTCGCTCGCTTCGGTGTCGTCGGTCGGTCTCGACCTCGAGGTGTTCGACGGGTCGGGCAACTCGGTGACGTTCGGGACGAGCACGGGCTTCGCGAACAGCGGGGTCGCCCAGGACTATCTGCTGCTCGTGTCGACCTTCAGCGGGATCTGCGGAGACTACGACCTCACGATCACCGACGTGACGCCCGACTGCACCCCCGACACGCACGAAGACGACGACACGCTGTTCACGGCGGCACCCGGCACGAACGGCGCCTACAACGCGGCCCCCGGCGACAACGACTTCTTCTCGGTGGACGTGCCGGACGGGCATCGCCTGATCGCCATCGCCGACCCCGCGTCGTCGGTGCTTTCCGACCTCGAGCTCACGTTGTTCGATGCCTCCGGGCTCGAGATCGACTCGGACGTCGTGGCGCCGTACGACGTGAGCGGCCGCAACCTGACCGGCGCGACCGCGTCGATGTTCGTGGGGGTCTCCAACGCCGAGGCGCCGTGCGTTCCGTACGCGCTGGAGCTGCTCGACCTCGAGTGCTCGATCGACGACGGGTTCGAGCCGAACGACTCCCTCGCCGCGGCCACCGTGGGCACGCTCTCGGAGACCGGCCTGTACGCGAACGGAACGAACCACGACTTCTTCCGGCTCGGTGCGGTCGCTCCGGGAGACACGGTTCGCGCGACGGTCGCGTTCCGGCACGGCATCGGCGACATCGACGCGCGCCTGCGCGACGCCGCGGACACGTCCCTCGACCTCGGCACGAGCGTCTCGGACGACGAGCTCCTCGAGTGGACGAACACGACGGGCGCTGCGGTCACCGTGACGCTCGAGGTCTACAACTACAGCACCAGCGCGCCCTGCGCGACGCCCTACGCCTTCACCGCGACGCTCCAGTAGCGCCGTCCGGAGCCCCCGATGCGAACCCCACTCCTCCTCCTCGCGCTCTCCCTGGCGGCCTGCAAGGGCTCCGGAACCGATCCCGAGGAGTCCGACACCGACACCGACACCGACACGGATTCCGACACCGACGCCGATGCCGACACGGACTCCGATGCCGATGCGGACTCCGACACGGACTCGGACGCCGATGCGGACTCGGACACCGACACCGACACCGACACCGATACCGACACCGACACGGATGCCGACGCGGACACCGACTCCGACACCGACACCGACACGGATGCCGACACGGACACCGACTCCGACACGGACGCAGACACCGACGCCGATACGGACGCGGACACCGACGCCGACACGGACGCGGACACCGACGCCGATACGGACGCGGACGCCGATACGGACGCCGATACGGACGCGGACACCGACGCCGATACGGACGCGGACGCCGATACGGACGCGGACGCGGACACCGACGCCGATGCGGACACGGATGCCGACACCGACGCCGATACGGACGCGGACACCGACGCCGATACGGACGCGGACGCGGACACGGATGCCGATGCGGACACGGATGCCGATGCGGACACCGATGCGGACACCGACGCCGATGCCGACACCGACGCCGATGCGGACACCGACGCCGACACGGATGCGGACACCGACGCCGACACGGACGCAGACACCGACGCCGACACGGACACCGACACCGGCACGTCCGACACTGGCGACACCGGCTTCGTGCGGCCCGCGAACCTGTTCATGAGCGAGGTCGTCGATCACGAGACCAGCCCGCAGATCAAGTACGTCGAGATCGTGAACGGCGACGACGTCCCCGTGGATCTCGGGCGCGCGCGCCTGCTCCGCTACCCCGACAACGACCCGACTCCCGCCTTCTACGACTTCCCGAGCGTCACGCTGCAGCCGGGCGAGGTGTGGGTCGCGGCCAACTCCGGCGACGGGCAGACCCAGTTCGAGGCCGCCTATGGCGTGCTCCCGAACGTGTCGTACGGCGGTGCCATCACCGGGAATGGCGACGACACGTACGAGCTGCTGGTCGATGGCGTGACCGTCGATCTGTACGGCGAGATCGGGCTCGACGGCACCGGGCTCCCGTGGGACTACGAAGACAGCGTCGCGCTGCGCCTTCCGCACGTGCTGACCGGCGCCACCACGTGGACGGCCTCCGAGTGGCGCATCACGTCGGGCCCCGCGAACGCCACGCCCGGTACGCACACCCTCGCGACCGCCCCGCTCGTGCTGAGCGAGATCGCGGACGCCGACCTGCCCGGCGGGCTCCCGAAGTTCGTCGAGATCACGAACATCGGCCCGCGTCCCGTCGATCTGTCCGAGTACACCCTCGGCACGTTCACGAACGGCCAGTCCATGCTCGGCACCGCGTTCGTGCTCGCCGGCACCCTGCCGCCCGGCGAGTCGTTCGTCATGAGCTACGAGAACGGCGACTCGGCCGGCAACAGCACGTTCTTCACGGTGTTCGGGTTCGATGCCGACGATCTACGGGCGAGCGCGTCGTTCAACGGGAACGACGTCATCGCGCTGTACCGCGGAGCCGCCAGCGGAGACGGCACGAACGCCACGCTGATCGACGTGTTCGGCACGATCGGTGTCGATGGTGTGGGCGAGCCCTGGGAGTACACCGACAGTCACGCCGTGCGAAACCCCGCCACCGCGCCGTCGGCCACCTGGAACGCCGCCGACTGGACGGTCAGCGCGCCTCAGTCCCTCGATGGCATCGACGGGCCCGGGCTGGCGGGGATCCTGACGCCAGGAACCCACACCGCGAACTGACCGCTACTGCAGAGCGGTGCGGATGGTCGCCGGGGAGGTCATCTCGGCGACCTTGGCCTCTGCCGGCTCGTCGCGCACGTAGCCCTGGCCATCCCAGTAGAACGCCTGGTTGGCCTGGACCTCTGCGCCATCGACCATGCGCTTCACGAGCACCACGATCTGCCAGCCGTGCTCGGTGCTCGCCCACACGATCTCGGGCTCGCCCACCAGCGGAGCCTCGTTCCCGAACGGGAGGACCTGCGCTGTGGAGCCCGTGACCACGACCCCTTCGAGCGCGCGATCGTCGCCCTTGGGCTCCGTGAACAGGACCGTGGTGGTCTCGGTGTCGCCGAACGGACCGCGCTGCGGGAGCGCCGCGAGCTGACGATCCTTGCCCTTGCCGAGGATCTGGGTGGCCAGCGCATCGGTCTCGGACAGGGACAGGAACGGCGGACGCGGCTGCTTGGCGGGCGGCCGCTCTTCCGGCTCGACCTCCTTCCCGCGCTTCCCCTTCTTCTTCTTGGCCTTCTCGGGCTGGGCGTCTTTCGTGGGCTGCTCGCCGCCCCCACACGCCGTTCCGAGCACGAGTCCACCGGCTAGCAGGGCCATCAGCACGGCTCGCACCATCGGGTCCACCTCCTGCGCGACAAGTTACCACCGCGTCACATGTTAGTGGGCGCGCAACACGCGAGGCCCCCATGGCGAGTCAGCCGAAGATCACCCACGTCGAGTCCTTCCAGACCCACCCGAGCCGCTACCGGCACTGGCACCTGAGCTTCGACGGCGCCGTCGCCACGCTCGCTCTCGACATCCAGGAGGCCAACGGCCTGCGCGAGGGCGACTACGAGCTCAAGCAGAACAGCTACGACCTCGGCGTCGACATCGAGCTGTCGGATGCCGTGGAGCGCATCCGGTTCGAGCACCCCGAGGTGAAGGCCGTCGTGCTCACCTCCGCTCAGGATCGCATCTTCTGCGCCGGCGCGAACATCCGCATGCTCGCGACCTCCACGCACGGCTTCAAGGTGAACTTCTGCCGCTACACCAACGAGACGCGGTGCGGCCTCGAAGACGCCTCGGCCAACTCGGGCATCCGGTTCCTGGCGGCGTGCAACGGCACCGCGGCGGGCGGTGGATACGAGCTCGCGCTCGCGGCCGATCGGATCGTGCTGGTCGACGATGGCAGCAGCGTCGTGTCGCTGCCGGAGGTCCCGCTGCTGGGCGTGCTCCCTGGAACGGGCGGCCTCACCCGGATGGTCGACAAGCGCGGCGTGCGTCGCGACGTGGCCGACGTGTTCTGCACCAAGGCCGAGGGGTTCCGGGCGCGCGACGCCGTGAAGTACCGCATCATCGACGGGAGCTTCCCCCGCTCGAAGTGGGACGACGGCGTGAAGCAGACCGCCGCGGAGCTCGTCGGCACCGCCAGCGAGCGGTCCGGCGCCGGAATCGTGCTCACCGAGGTGACGCGTCCGTACCGCTGGGTCGACTTCGAGCTCGACGAAGACGGGCGCGTCGCGACCCTCACCGTGAAGGGCCCCGAGGGCGCGCCTCCCACGACGGGTGACGCGCTGCGGGCCGAAGGGGCGGGCACCTGGTCGCTGGCGGCGTTCCGCGAGCTGGAGGATGCCCTGCTGCACCTCCGGTTCACGCACGACACCGTGGGGCTCGTGCTCCTCAAGACCCAGGGCTCCGGCGCCGACGTGATCGCACACGACGATGCGCTCGAAGCGCTGGTGTCGGGCGGCGACTGGCTGGCGCGCGAGATCCAGCTCTACCAGGCCCGCGTGCTGCGCCGGCTCGACAACACCGCGAAGTCGATGTTCGCGATCATCGAGCCCGGGAGCTGCTTCTCCGGCATCCTGTTCGAGATGACGCTCGCCGCCGACCGGTCGTACATGCTGGAAGACGAAGACGGCGAGGTCGTGGTGCAGGTCACCGCGGCGAGCGCCGGGCGCTTCCCGATGTCCACGGGCATCACCCGCATGGCCGCCCGCTTCGTCGGCACGCCCGACGCGATCGCCGAAGCGCTCGACACCACCGGCCCGATCGCGGCCCCCGAAGCCTTCGACCTCGGGCTCGTGACGCTCGCTCCCGACGACATCGACTGGGAAGACGAGGTGCGCATCGCCATCGAGGAGCGCGTGAGCCTGTCGCCCGACGCCCTCACCGGGATGGAGCAGAACCTCCGGTTCGTCGGCGCCGAGACGTGCGACTCGAAGATCTTCGGCCGGCTCTCCGCCTGGCAGAACTGGATCTTCCAGCGCCCCAACGCCGTGGGCGACGAGGGCGCGCTCACCCTGTACGGCCACCCGACGCGGCCGCGCTTCGATTGGCGCCGCACCTGAGACTGCTGCTCGCGGGGGTCGTGGGGGCGATCGCCGCGTGCCGGCCGGTCGATCCGCTCGATCCCCTGCTCGACGCCATGGAGCCGGCGCGGCTCGCGACCTCGCAGCGCGAGGGGCTGCCCGATCGCTTCGTGGGGCTCGTGCTCCAGGAGGATCGTGCGCGCGTCGTGGGAGTGGGGATCGCGGTGGAGGCGCGCGATCTCTCCGTGGATCCCGAGCTCGCCGACATGCTGTGGTCTCCGCTGTTCTCGGCGTTGGCCGACGAGCATCCCGATCCCCCGGCACTGGTGATCGCACGCGATCTCGGGATCCCCGCGGAGATCGCCGACGGCGCGGCCCGGGCCGCTCGCGACGAGGGCTTCGCCGACCTCCGCGGGCTCGGGTTCGGTGATCCTCGCCTGTACGCCACGTTCGGAGCCGCGCGGGATGCCGCGCACGGCGTGGTGCTCGTGGGCCCCGACCTGCTCGCCCACCACGCGGATCGCACACTCGACGCGATCCGCGTGGAGGTCACCCGTCGTCCCGACACCCGGGATCTCGTGCTCGCCCTGCTCACGGCCGTCGTAGCGCGTGCGCCCGAGAGCCCCGCCGTGCCGTGGCTCGCGACGGCCGCGACCCTCGGAGGCACCCCGCTCGACGGGCTCCCCGTGCCTCCCCTCGCGGCCGAGCAGGCCTCGTCGGGAGCCGCGAGGTTCCGCCAGCTGCAGCGGCCCACCGGGTTCGCAGCCGACCACCCGGAGCTCGATCGCGCGCTGATCGTGGAGCGCTGGCTCGAGCAGACCCTCCCGGACGACGTGGCTGTCGATGTGCGAACGGTGCTGATCGAGCAACCCGCGCTCCTGACGCGGCTCCGGGGCACGAGGGCCGTGCACGCGCTGTGGCGGGGCACCGGCGCACCGGATCCCACGATGGACGGCCCCACGTCCCTCCTCGGGTCCCCCGGTCCCTCCTCCCCCGACGCACAGGGCCCGCTCTCCGCCCGTCTTGCCTGGGCTCGCGCGCCCCTCGACCGCGAAGCGCCCGCCCTGGCGAGGGTCTCCGACCTCTCGGCGCCGCCCGGGCCGTCCACGCTGGGCCTCGAGGCATCCCCGGCGCACTACGAGCGCATGGTGTCCGTGCTCGACGGCCTCCAGGCCGAGCTCGACGACGACGCCCACCGCGCCCGGGTCGCGGCCCTCGCCGACCTGTACCGCCACGCGCTCGCCGACGACGCCCCGGCGGTGGTCGAAGCGCTGGAAGCGTCCGTCTGGACGGCCGATGTGCGGCATCCCACCGCGGTGGCCTGGAGCCCGCGGGATCGCCCGACCGTCCGGATCGCGCTCGGGGTCGTGCACCGGCCGACCGCCGCGGGCCTCGCGCTCGACCTCGCGACCGACACCCTGGAGCTCGAGCGTCCCGTGTCGACGGACGATCTGCGCGACACGATCGACCGCGGCCCGCAGCGGTCGACGGTTCGTGCGGCCCTCACCGCGAAGACGGGGCGATCCGGGGGCTGCCAGATCGCACGGTGAGACACCGGAGACGCCGCGCGCCCGTTATGAGGCAGTCCCCGAGGAGTGAACATGGGTATCGACTACAGCGAGCGCATTCCCAACAACGTCGACCTCTCCGGAGATCGCCGTCTGCAACGGGCGCTGGAGAAGTGGCAGCCCGCGTTCCTGGACTGGTGGATGGACATGGGTCCGGATGGCTGGCAGGCCAAGGACGTGTACCTCCGCACTGCCGTGAGCGTGGACAAGGGTGGCTGGGCGAACTTCGGGTTCGTGAAGATGCCGGAGTACCGCTGGGGCATCTTCCTGACGCCGCAGGAGGAGGGCCGCAAGGTCGGGTTCGGCGAGCACGCCGCCGAAGACGCCTGGCAGACCGTGCCGGGCGAGTACCGCAACATGCTCCAGCGCATCATCGTCACGCAGGCCGACACCGAGCCTGCGAGCGTCGAGCAGCAGCGCTACCTCGGGATGACGGCGCCGTCGCTGTACGACCTCCGGAACCTGTTCCAGGTGAACGTCGAAGAGGGCCGGCACCTGTGGGCGATGGTGTACCTGCTCCACGGATACTTCGGTCGCGACGGGCGCGAGGAGGCCGAGGAGCTGCTCGCGCGCCGCTCGGGTGACGAAGACAAGCCGCGCATCCTCGACGCGTTCAACCAGGAGTGCCCCGACTGGCTGACGTTCTTCTGCTTCACCACGTTCACCGACCGCGACGGGAAGTACCAGCTCGGAGCCCTCGCCGAGAGCGGGTTCGATCCGCTCGCGCGCACGTGCCGGTTCATGCTCACCGAGGAGGCGCACCACCTGTTCGTCGGGCAGACCGGCGTGGAGCGCGTGCTGCGTCGCTCCGTGCAGCTCGCGAAGGAAGCGCCCGACGGCGACGCCCGCACGCTCGGCGGCATCCGCCCGGAGACCGTGCAGAAGTACGTGAACTACTGGTATTCGTACAGCCTCGACCTGTTCGGCTCCGAGATCTCGAGCAACGCGGCCGACTTCTTCGCATCCGGGCTCAAGGGCCGCTGGCAGGAGGCGAAGCGGTACGAAGACCACGTGGCGCTCGACGTGTTCGTCCCGATGACGGTCCTGAAGGAAGGCAAGCTCACCGAGGAGCAGGTGCCGATGCGCACCGCGATGAACGAGGTTCTGCGGGGCGAGTACGTGTCCGACTGCGAGAGCGTGCTCGAGAAGTGGAACCGGGCGCTCGAGCAGGAAGGCAGCGACTTCCGGATCACGCTCCCGTCCACGCGGTTCCACCGCCGTCAGGGCATCTACGCCGACGGCCACTTCGACCGTGAGGGCAACCCGATCTCCGAAGCGGAGTTCGAGGCGAAGCGCAGCGAGTGGCTGCCCACCGACGAAGAGCGCGCGTACGTCGGCAGCCTGATGAAGGCCGTGTACGAGCCCGGCAAGATGGCGAACTGGATCGCGGCCCCGCGTCGCGGCATCGACGGGCACGACGTCGAGTTCGACTACGTCCGGATCTGAGACGGATGCGCACGCGGATCACGAGTGTGTTCCTCGTGCTGCTCGGCGCGTGCGTGCCGGAGGGCCCGTCCCCCGACACGTGCGTGCCGTCGGAAGAGGTGTGCGACGGCCTCGACAACGACTGTGACGGCGTGGCCGACGAGGGCGTCGGGACGCGCGTGTGGCGCGACGACGACGGCGACGGCTACGGCGATCCACGGGTCCCGCTGCTGATCTGCACGCCCCCCGAGGGCTACGTCGGCAACCCCGCCGACTGCGACGACCGGCGGTCCTCCGTGTCTCCCGTCGCCCCCGAGACGTGCGACGGCCTCGACAACGACTGCAACGGCCTCGTCGACGACGGCGCTGCCGACGGGGCCACGTCGTACGCCGACGCCGACGGAGACGGGTTCGGAGACGCCTCGACGGAGATGGCGTCCTGCCCCGGCGTCGAGGGGCGGGTGGCGAACGGCGACGACTGTGACGACGGCGATGCCACCGTCCGTGGGCCCGTCCCCCGCTTCGTGGACGGCGATCTCGACGGCTACGGTGCGGGAGACCCGGTCGACGCGTGCCCGTCGGACCCTGCGCTCGCGGACGACGACGGCGACTGCGCCGACGACGACCCGTCCCGGAACCCCGGCGCCCCCGAGGTCACCGCCGACGGCGTCGACCAGGACTGTGACGGCTTCGAGGCCTGCTACCGCGACGTGGACGTCGACGGGTTCGGGACCAGCACGCTCACGAGCAGCACCGACCTCACCTGCACGACGAGCCCGGCTGCACCGGTGTCCGGCGACTGCGACGACCAGACGCCCACCGTGCACCCGGGGCGCACGGAGGTCTGCGGGAACGCGACGGACGACGACTGCGACCCCAACACGCCCGACGTCGTCGACCTCGATGGCGATGGGCAGGGCTGCGACCTCGACTGCGACGACACCACCGCGCCGAGCGCCACCGTCCGCCACACCGACATCGCGGCGGCTGCGGGGGTGGCGGTGCTCCAGGGCATGCCCCCCTACCCGTGCGGCAACGAGATCCTCGCGGGCGGTGCGGCCGTGGCGGACTTCGACGGCGACGGCGACCCCGATGTCTACCTGGCGCGGATCTACCTGCCCGACGTGCTGTTCCAGAACGACGGCGACGGCACGTACACCGACGTCACGGCGGCCTGGGGGCTCGGCGACGCGGGCTCGGGCGCGGGTGCGGTGTTCTTCGACGCCGACGGAGACGGCGATCTCGACCTGTACGTCACGAAGACCGGCCTCGACGCGAACCGTCTGTACATGAACCAGGGCACGGGGTTCACGGAGGAGGGCCTGGCCCGGGGGGTCGCGCACGCCCCGCCGACCGGCATCTGCCAGCAGTCGTACAGCGTGAGCGTCGCGGACGTCGACGGCGACGGCGACCTCGACCTCCACACGACCGGCTGGGAAGCCCTGATCGGCGTGTCGAGCAACCGCGACCAGCTGTTCCTGAACGACGGGACGGGCGTGTTCGCGGAGACCCCGGTGCTCGACCTCGTCGGGCGCGCTTCGTACACGAGCTCGTTCGCGGACTTCGACGACGACGGCGACCTCGACGTGGCGGTCTCGGCCGACTGGGGCCGCAGCATGCTCTGGCGGAACGACGGGCCGCTCCTGTACACGGAGGTCACGTCGTCCGCGGGGGTGGGCAGCGACGAGAACGGGATGGGCAGCGCGGTCGGAGATGTCGACGGAGACGGGCTGCTCGACTGGTTCGTCACGTCCATCTACGACACCACCCTGCCGTGTCCGTCGGGCTGGGGGTGCACGGGGAACCGCCTGTACCTCGGGAACGGCGACCTCACGTTCGTCGACGCCACCGACAACGGGGTGCGCGACGGCGCCTGGTCGTGGGGCACGGCGTTCTTCGACTTCGACAACGACGGGGATCTCGACATCGGAGCCGAGAACGGCTTCCCGAACCCGATGTTCCGGCGCGACTTCACACGGCTCTGGGAGAACAAGGGCCCCGCGGGGTTCACCGAGACCGCTTGCGAGACGGGCCTCGCATCGCCGGGTCAGGGGCGCAGCCTGGTGCCGTTCGACTCCGACCTCGACGGCGACCTCGATCTGCTCGTCGTGCACGCCGAAGAGACCGTGCGGCTGTACGAGACCAGCGGGGTCGACCCGAACGGCTGGCTGTCGGTGGCGCTCTCCCAGCCCGGTCGGCCGAACACCCACGCGATCGGCGCGACGGTGTGGCTCACGCCGCGGCCCGGAGACGCGGAGGTCCGGCGCGACATCCACCTGAATTCGCAGTTCGGCAGCACGAGCCCGGCGGTCGCCCACTTCGGCCTGGGCGCGTACACCGGCCCGCTCGACGAGCTCCGGGTGGTGTGGCCCGACGGCGCGGAGCAGGTGTTCACGGGCTACGGGTCGGGCCAGCGCATCACGCTCGTCCGCGGGGTTCCCTGATGGGCTACCCGAGCGTGTTCGAAGCCCTCGCGGGTCGGTCGCACTACCTCTGGGTGCCCGCGCCGCCGCGCGTGGTGTCGATGCGGCTGTCCGAGCACCCGAACCTCCTCGGCATGGTCGAAGACGACCACTTCCACTGCACGTTCCAGAAGAGCGGCCGGAACAGCTGGCGTCCGAGCCTGAAGGGCACGCTCACCGAAGCGAACGGAGGCACGCTCATCGAGGTGTCGTACCCGATGTCGGTGTTCGTGCTGTTGTTCACCCTCGTGCACGGGATGTTCCTGTTCGGCATCTCGTGGCTGATGGGGCTCGGGGCGTACTGGATGGACCTGAAGCACGCGCGCGCCGTGATGCTGGAGGCCAGCGGAGCGACGCTGGAGAACGAGGAGGCCCAGGCGCACGCGAACGGAGGCGAGGTCGCCGACCCCACGTCCGCTGGAGCCGACAGTGCCGCACCGTTCTCGTTCCAGGCGCGCTCTTCGATGGATGCCGTCACCTTCTCGCTGAAGGGCGTGCACGGCAGCCGCACGGCGCTGAAGGTCAGCTCCGCCGGGATCGAAGCGCGGCGCGGAGACGATGCGGAGCTCGTGGTCGACTGGAACGATCTCCTCCGCGTCGACCTGTACGAGACGACGCCGGGCGATCCGGGCATCGAGCTGCTGCTCGAGACCACCGACGGCCCGAAGTACGTGCCCATCGGCGGCCATCCCGCCGACGACCAGCTGTGGATGGCGACGTACCTCGGCGCACGCAACGAGCGCTGGAGCGACGACGAAGCCCAGCGTGCCCACACCGAGGCCGAGCGCCAGCGACTCGCGGCGGTCCGGCAGTCCCAGACGAGGCGGGAGTCATGAGGATCCAGACCTTCACGGTCGGCAACTTCCAGGTCAACACGTTCCTCGTGACCGACGAGGCCACGGGGGCGTCCGCGATCATCGACACGGGCGAGACCGACGAGCTCGTGCGGCACCTGAAGTCGCTCTCCCCTGCCCCGGACATCCGGATGATCCTGCTCACGCACGGTCACCTCGATCACGCGGGCGCGCTCACGATGCTGCAGGCCGAGTGGGACGTGCCCACGTACCTGCCGCGCGCCGAGAAGCCGCTGTTCGACACGCTGCCGATGCAGGGCCGGATGTTCGGGATGCCGAGCCTCGACCGTCCGTGCGGGCGCATCGACCACTGGCTCGACGACGGCGCCTCCGTGCAGCTCGGCGAGACGACCCTGCGCGTGCTGTCCACCCCCGGCCACACGCCCGGCCAGTGCTGCTACTTCACGGACGAGGACATCCTCGTCGGCGACACGCTGTTCGCCGGGAGCATCGGTCGCACGGACTTCCCCCTGTCCGACCCCGCGCTGGCCGTGGAGAGCCTGCGCCGCCTGCTGGCACTCCCCGGGCACCTGCGGGTGCACTCGGGGCACGGCCCGGTCACGACCCTCGGCCGCGAGCTCCAGACGAACCCGTTCCTCGGGTACCTGCGGCGCGAGCGGGGCCTGCCGGCGGGCCAGAGCCTGCGGTGGGCGCCCGGCACCTGACTACTTCACGTCGATCCGGGGCAGGCGCAGCCGGACGGCTCCCCGCCGCTTCTCGATGAACCAGGGATCGAAGCCGGCGTCTTCGAGCTCCTTCCGGATGCGGTGCAGCAGGACGGAGTAGTTGCTGCCGGCCTGGCGCAGCCCTGCGCGGCCCCACACCGCGACGAGCACGTCTTCGTCGTGGTGCCAGCCGGCTTCGGTGGACGGGAGCCCAGCCTCGCGGTCTTGCTGGAGCTTGCGGGCGAGGACGTACAGGAGCGTGGCGCGGTTCTCGGACTTGAGGCTGTGCTCGCGGCCGGTGCGGGTGTCGCGCAGCACGGCGTACACGCCGGTGGACCCCTCGGTGCCGACCTGGAGCAGGTAGCCGTACTTCGCCTCGCGGCACCCCCACAGGGTGGAGGGCGCTTTCGTCGCGACGGGGACGAGCCGGAAGCGATGCCCGGCCACCAGGAAGTCTTCGCCGGGCGCCAGCGCGCGCTCTTCTTCGCCGAGGCCGAGCCACACGTCTCCGTCGGCGTGCACCGTGAGCATCGCGCCGCGCGGGGGCCCGTCGGGCAGGCGGATGTTGCACTTCTCGCCGCTCCCGATGGTGAAGCGCTCGTCGTCGATGATGTACGCGGTTCCGGAGGTCTCGTCTTCGAGGGTGAGCGTGGCCTGGACGGAGTCGGCCTCGATCCGGATGCGGAACTGCACGGAGTCGCCGAGTCGCAGGGCGTCTCCGTCGCTCACGCCGACCTGCCCGTCGACCCGCTCGCCGTTCACGAACGTACCGTTGGTGGAGCGCAGATCGCGCACCTCGAGGCCCCCGGACACCGGCGCGACCACGGCATGGTGCCCGGACACGTCGTCGTCGAGCAGGACGACGCCATTGGTGATGTCGCGGCCCAGATGCACGGGATCGGCCCCCACGGGGATCACCCGGACCACCAGACCGTCGCGAACGAGCTCGAGGGATGCACGACCCATGCAGGGAACCTACCGCAGTTGGCGGGCGCGTGTCGTCGTCACTGCGGGGGCGCGTCCACCCAGAAGGAGGCGGAGTCGTGGGTAGCGCGGACGGGCTTCCCGGAAGCGTCGGTCCGCAGCCACCAGACGGTCCACCGGCCGGGCTCGAGCGCGGGGACCCGGTAGCGCGGCTTGCGCAGCAAGCGCGTCACGGGAGCGAGCTCGACCTCCGCTCCGGTGTCCGACACGAGCACGAGCCCGTCCTCGAGCCACTCGTAGGTGCGCGAGACCGGGCCGCCGGGCGCGGAGGAGCTGTGGATGCAGGCGAACCGGACCTCGGAGCTGGCGGGGAAGGCTTCGGAGGAGCGTCGGTTCGCGGAGGACAGGCGGCACTCGGTGTGGGCGGTCGCGAGCGCGGTGGCGAGGAGCAGGAGCATGCGGCCCGTACGCTCGCGGGCGGCCGGCATTCGAAGGTGCGGGGCGGCGATTGCAGTTAGGGGGCGGACGGCGGGCTTTGCCGAGCTGGTGCTGGCCCCGGTCTTCAAAACCGATGGGACTTGCCGAGAGGTAGCGTCCGGTGGGTTCGATTCCCATAGTCCGCCGCCATTCTCGGCACCCTCCGGTCGCCCAACGGAGGTCGGGCGGTGCGCTGTGGGTCCTCCCGGACTCTGCTACGGTTCCGCCGTTCGCCCGTCTCGCCGGTTCGAGGCGGTGGAGGTGTCCCCTGCTCCGATCGTCCGTACGACACATCCTGGTCCCCGTCGCCTGCATCGCGGCCTCCGTCGCCTGCTCGGAGGCCCCGCCCCCGTCCATCGAGGCGACCGGTGTGGGGGCCCCCGCCCCCGAAGGCGCGAAGACCGTCGTTCTGACCGCCGAGAACTTCCACAAGGAGCCCACCGTCGCTCCGGTCGCGCCCTCCGGCCGGGACAGCGAGCTGCTCGAGCTGAAGGGCACCGTGCCCCCGATGGCCGAGCTCTCCTCGTCGAAGGTCGACACGTTCGACGAGCGCGAGCTGGTCCGCAGGCTCGAGCGGCTCGGGGGCACCGTGAGGTCGGCGGGCTCTGCCGGAATGGCCGGGGAGCGCGAGATCTCCGCGCGTGCCGTGTTCCCGAACGGAGACGACGTGCGCGTGGCGCTGATGACGACCCTCGGGCAACCCATGCACGGCTGGACGCGGGACGTGTACACGAGCGCTGTCGCGGTCGGGACGAAGCAGCGGTTGTTCGTCACCGTGCTCCGGGAGCCGCCCCACCGCGAGGTCGGAGAAGCGCTCGGAATCGCGGGGACGGAGGTGATGGCGCCCGACCTCACCGCCATCGCAGACCGGCTCGAAGGCGGCGGCTACACCCTGGTCCGGTGCTGGAAGGACGACTGGGAGGCCACCTGCACCGGACGCAAGGACGCCCGGATCGTCACCCTGCAGGTGTACGGCGAGCAGATGGGTGAGCCCGGCGTGCAGTTCCTCGCGGGGCTGAAGAACACGGACGCCACCCACACGGTCGAGCTCACCGTGTACGAGCCGATGGAGAGCCGGCCGACCCTGGAAGCCGTGCTGGGCGTGCCGGGAGCCGCGAAGGGCGACCCGCCGAGCGCCTGGTACGCGGAAATGGACGAGTAGCATCACGGAGGGGGTCGAGCCGACTCACGGGGCGTCCCTGCGGGACCCCAGATCGAACGTGCACGGTGAGAACCGAGGCAGACCGCCGTGCTCGGGCTGCACGAGCGGGCCGCTGAACGTCACCAGCGGGCGGGCCTCGAGCACTGCCTGCTCGGCTTCGGTCGGCACGGCATCGAGCTCGCAGGCGCCGAAGATCTCCCAGTCCAGCGTGCGGATCGAGATGCTCGACGCCAGCACGTCACCGTCCGAACTGCTCGACGACCACCCGTTCACCCGGCCCTCGAGGGTCCATGGGTGTCCGAGCAGCTCCAGCAGGCCCGGCCCCACATCGGCCCAGGGCACCGGAGCGTTCTCGGGGCCCGGCACGTTCGTGTCGTCCCGGGTGGGCTTGCTGCGACGCTTCTCGACGGACTCCACGACGCACGCGAACAGCTTCGGCGCGTCCGCGGCCTCAACCGATAGGCTCCCCAGAACCTGCACGGGCACCCGCCCGTCGCCCGCACCGTCGAACACCTTCGGGTCGGTCGTGCCCTGATCGGACGACACGTTCGCCCACGCGCACGACAGCGGCACGTCCTCCCCGTCCACCGTGCCGTGCACCTCCAGCACTCTGGCGGGGTGCTGCTGCATCGCACCGATGTCCGCGAAGCCCGTGACCCGCCGGGTGGCGTCCCACCCGCGCAGCTTCGCAAGCGCTGCCTCCGGGAGCGGCGGCGGTCTCGGGACGGGCTCCGGAGCCGGGACCACCGGGGGTTCGTCCGCTGCGGATGCGGGCGGATCGGGCTCCCCGCAGCCGAGGATCAAGAGAATCATGGGTCGCCCAGGCCCGCAGCCCTCATCGAAGCTCCAGATGGCGGCACGATAGCACGTGGCCCCGGCTCGGTTTGGGCCCTTCGCGGTCCCCTTCCCGTCCGGCATCGACTACCCTGTCGGCGGAGGCCTCCCGATGTTCGTCCTCGCAAGCCTGGCCTTCGCAGCCCCGATTCCCGACGACCTGCCGAGGCTCGAGAGCGACGAGCTCACCCTGAAGGACAACGCGGGCGGGCCCTTCTGGCCTTCCGACACGAGCGGTCCCACGCTCTGCCGCGTTCGCGCCGTGGTCGAGACGTCCGGAAAGGTCAGCACCACCGACGTGACCGGCTGCGGGCCCGGATTCGCGCACGAAGCGGGCAACTGGGTGCGGCAGTGGCGGTACGAGCCGCCCTTGCGCGACGGTGCGCCCATCCGCGGGTACACGATCGCGGATGTCCGGTTCGACCAACACTACGCGCAGCGCAAGCAGACCGCCGGCGAGCACGCGGTGATCGAGCCCCGTCGATCCGAAGGGGAATCCTGCATCATCCGGGCGACCGCCCATCCCGACGGCACGGTCGACGGGCTCGCGACGAACGACCCGACCCACTGCCGCATCCTCGAGACGCACCCTGTGCCGAGCAAGGTCTGGAAGCGCGTCGACCAGCGAGCCGAGTGCACTGTCCGGTTCCGCGTGCGCCAGGGATTCCTCGATCGAGCTGAGGTGGCGGAGTGCCCCGAGGCCCTGATGAAGCCCACGGTCCGCCTCGCCGAGAGCTGGGAGCTCACCGAGGACGAGAAGGGCACCGACTACGAGCTCACCGCGATCTACCAGCCCGCCGAGTAGCTCGCGCGACCGTCACGAACGCGCCGCGCGAGCCGCGAGCAGGGACCCGAGCGCCCACAACACCTCACAGGCCTGCACGGGGTCGCGGAGCTTGAGCCGGCTCAGGAACTGATGCCGGAGGATGAAGATCCGGACGTCGGAGGCCGCGTTCACCGAGGCCGTCCGCGCGCCCGCATCGTGGAAGAAGGCAATCTCGCCGAAGAGATCCCCGGGGCCGAGGGTGGCGAGCAGGCGCTCCCCCTGCCGCACCTCGACGAGACCTTCGAGCACCACGTAGATGTCGCGATCGACGATTCCCTGGGCCACGATCGTCGTGCCAGCATCGGCATCCACCACCATGCCTTCGTCGAACAACAGCTTCCGAGTCGCTTCTGGAAGCCTGTGGAAGAAGGTGTCGGCGGACTCCCCGAGGAGCCGGTCGACCTCGGCGAGGATGGATGCCGGATCGACCTCGACCCCCTTCGCACCGTCGATCTGGGCGACGAGATGGTCGACCGGGACCGGCTGCACCGCGCCAGCGTCGATGGCGGCCTGGGCGACCGGGAGGAGCGGGCTGGACACGCTGCGGAGGTGCCCGAGGTCGCAGGTGAGCGCGACCAGCGGCAGGAGGATGCCACGATCGCTCAGCACCGGCGGAGCCCCGTACGGCCGGAGCCCCATGCGCCGGTAGAGCCGCAGGAGCCCCGGTGCGCAGTCCGCCAGCAGGTAGCCCGCCCCAGACCGAACCAGCGTGTCGCTGATCGCGCCGATCGTGAGGGTGAGGAAGCGCTGCCCGCCGCGGGACCGCTCGCGGATCATCAGCGCGGTCATGTCGAACCCCGGCATCGCGTCGAGGCCCTCGAGCCGGTCGCACCGATACGTCCTGCGAATGCTGTCTGGACACTCCCCCGCACGCCAGCTGCGCACCTTCAGGCTCCCCACGACGTCGTCGGGCGTGCCGATGTAGTACAGCGTGGTGTTCTCGCCCTCGTCGTCGGGCTCGACGAGGCGCCCGGACGCATGGTCGACCCCCGGGCCTTCGCGGAGTCCCTTGCCCAGCACGTAGATCTCGTAGCGCTGCCGGTAGATCGCCTCGCGCTCGTCTTCCGTCTTGGCGACGTGACAGGCTCCGCGGCTCTGGAACGGGTCGGTACGCGGATCCATCGGCTTCCCGGAGGTCTGAGGCTCGCGGAGAG
This sequence comes from Myxococcota bacterium, assembly GCA_041389565.1. Taxonomy (GTDB): domain Bacteria; phylum Myxococcota_A; class UBA796; order UBA796; genus JACKEQ01. The sequence goes on along the minus strand of JAWKRP010000002.1, from coordinate 964,710 downwards.
AATATCGCCACGTCAGCAGGTTCGGAGGACCCCATGTCAGACCGCGCCCCCCTCACGTCCGAGATCTGCGCCGCGATCGCAGAGGCGCTCCCCGAAGCGACGCAGCGCGAGAAGTGGAAGGCCCCGAGCTTCGCCCTCGCCGACCGCGACCTCGTCACGCTGAACTTCCCGCCCCGCGACGACAGCGTTCGTGTGGTCTTCCATCGCGGCACGAAGGCCGTCGACACGAAGACCGGGACGCGCCTGCTCCACGACGACACCGGCCGGCTCGAGTGGGCCACCGACCAGCGCGCGCACGCGCGATTCACGGACCTCGACAGCTTCCGGCCCGCTCGCGACTGGCTGATCGCGACCTGTCGGGCCTGGGCACAGGCGGCGTCCGACCTCGACTGATGCCGGACGGGCCACTGGCGCCGCTCGACCGACTCCACGCAGCACGGCGACGGCCCCGTCCGTGCGGTAGTGTCTGCCGCACCTGGAGGACGACGACGTGAGAGATCTGTTGAGCTCCCTCGGCCTGGAGAGCCTGTTGGCGGGCCTCGGAGTGGGCGGCACCTTCGCCCTGACCGCCGCGCTCGGGCTCGTCGGCATGTTCTTCGCCTTCCGCTCGATGCGCCAGCGGATGCGCGACCCCGAGGTGCTCGCCGCCGCCGATCTCCAGGCCAACCCCCGCCGCGGCTGGGTGCAGGGCGCCACGTTCATCCTGCAGCGCGGCTGGGACAATGCATACGCGGGCGAGGACATCATCCGGCCCATGCTCGCGGGCTCCTGGGGGATCCGCACCGCTGAGGAGCTCGACGCACAGGTCGACGAGCTGCTCGAACAGGGCGACGACGCCATGATCCTCCTGCGCGCGATGCTCCTCGTCCGGTCGGCCGTCGCGGTGGGCTGGATCAGCAACGACGCGTCCTTCCAGCGCTGCTACGCCATCGGTACGCGGCTCCAGGCTCGCTACCCGAGCTGGCAGGCCATGGCCGACGACGCGCTTCGGGCCCGTCGCGAGTGGTGTGGGGTCCCCCTCGACGGCTCCGCGGACGACGAGGGCATGGCCGAGGTCGCGGCAGCCGCGGCCGAGCTGGCCCGCACGCACTGGCGGTCGATCGACTGGAAGCTCCCCCTCCAGTAGGTCAGGGCGCCGCCACCAGGTACGACGGGTGGATGGTCGACTCGAACGCGCCGATCGACACCCGCGCGGCCTCCTTCTCGAGCTTGCGCGACAGCTCGGCGAGGTCTTCCATCGAGTACATCCGGCCCTGTTCCATGTGATCGAGCGGAACCGCGTCTTCCGCCCACTCCGCCGGATCCCAGCGCACCACGGCCAGCTGCATCGACGACGAGCCGCTCCGGCTGTCGGTGAAGCACATCACCGTGCCCGTCTTGCCGACGATCCGGAGCTCGCGCGCGTGGCCGGTCTCGACCGGCTTCACCGTACCGGGATTCCCGGTGGTGCGGACGTGCTGGCCCACCTCGAGCACCACGCCCTCGTACGCCTGCGTCCTGCGGTCGGACAGCTTGTGCTCCGAGCGCATCAGGTCGAGCATGTTCAGCCGCGTGTACTCCGCGTTCGCCGCCGCTGCGCGCGCATCGAGGGCGGCCTGATCGCACAGCGACTTCACGGGCTCCGAAGCCAGGGTTGCGAGAGTCAGCAGCAGCATCGGGTCCTCCTGGGGTACAGCTACCTTCGGACCGGCCGATCGGTCCACTCCCCTTCTCCGCCACACCGGCGGTCTGGATCGTCCATGGAGAAGTCTCCTCGTCCGAAGGCCCGTCCCACGGCTGCCCCCGAGACCTCGCTGCGCCCCCAGCCCCGCCCGGCAGACCTCGACGTGGGCATGGAGTCGTCCCTCCGTCCCAAGGCCCGGCCCGAGGGCATGGAGTCGTCCCTCCGTCCCAAGGCCCGGCCCGACTCGTACCTCGAGTCCGCCGAGGAGACGATCCTGCTCCGCTCCTCCGAGACCGACTACGCCGCCGAAGCCGCAGCGATCGCCGCGGAGGTGGCCGGCGGCGAGAGCGAGACGATCCTGCTCCGCTCCTCCGAGACCGACTACGCCGCCGAAGCGAAGGCCATCGCCGACGAAGTCACGCGGGCGCAGCTGAAGCCGCGCCGGATGTTCCCGGAGTAGGTCCCCTCGAACCGTCGGCGCACGGCGACCGGCCGCGCACTCCGGGCTCGTCCTTCTCGACACTTCGAATTACTAGATGAATCTAACAACAAGAACCATCTAGAGGTGTCGTCATGAAGCTCCTGATCGTGGGTGGAACCTCCCGTACGGGCCGTCACGTGGTCGATGTCGCGCTGTCCCGGAGCCACGAGGTGGCGCTGTTCTGCCGCACACCGAGCAAGGTGCCCGAGCCCCACCAGCACCTCGAGGTGTTCGCGGGGGATGCGCGCGATCCAGCCGCGCTGTCGGGAGCCGTTCGCGGGTGCGACGCGGTGATCTGCATCCTCCAGGCCGACTCCACCGGCGCGGAGCAGATCGTCGCCCGCAGCATCCTCGCCCTGCTGTCGGTGCTCGACGGCGGACCCACCGGCGACCGCCCAGCGCCCCGCCTCGTCCTGTGCAGCGCGCGACCGGTCACCGCTACACGGCCGTGGTTCATCCTCACTCTGCTCTGGCTGTGGCTGCGCAACCCCTACCGCGACCTCGCGCGCGCCGAGGGCATGCTCGAGGCCTCCCGCGTCGACTGGCGCGTGGTGCGCCCGCCGCGGCTGCTCGACGGCCCCGGCAAGGGCGCGTACACGGTCGCCTCGCACCCCGACGAGCCCGGCAGCGCCCAGGATCTCGACCGCGTCGACCTCGCGCTCGCGCTCGTGGAGGCCGCCGAGAGCGATACTGGGCGGAGAGCCATCGACATCGGAGGCACCGGATGACGACGACAAGGGTTCCCGGAGGACTGCTTCTCCTCATGGCCATCACGTCGGGCTGCGACGAGCCCGAGCCGGAGCCCACCTGCGACGAGCTCCCTGCGCTGACGCGGGTCGACACGTACGCGCCCGATGGCCAGACCGGTGACCTCGCCACCATCGTGGTCGGCTGCTGGCAGCAAGTCTCCACGCAATGCGCGGACAGGGAGCCTCCAGCGAACCACCCCACACTCGTGCTCGAGGAGGATCGCCGCATCGAGCTCTGGGCCGACGGTCGATCCGCCGGCTACCGCCACCCTCTCGCGAACTCGTACACCCTCATCGACGACCGCATCGTCGTGTACGGAGGAGAGTTCAGCTACAAGGTGGCCCGGTTCGACGAGGATCAGCTCTACCTGGTCTTCCAGTACCGGAGCGTCGACTACGGCCCGTGCGGTGACGTCTTCCAGCGCCTGCGATGAGGCCGTCCTGACCGAGAAGTTCGCCACACACGCTCCCGATGCGCACGGCGTCCCCCATGCCGGGATCCGGGTGGGCCCCGCCACCCCCGCCGACGTTCGCGACATCGCGAGCCTGTTCGTCGCCCGCAACGGAGGCGACCTCGCGGAGGCCATCGAGGGCATCACCCGCGATCTCGCCCGCATGGACCGGCAGGACGCCGACCGCTGGGTGTGCGTGGCCCACATCCACGGCGCTCCTCACGGGACTCCCGCATTCGCGGGCTACGCACGTGTGGGGCGGCGGCCCGCCAGCCCCGGAGTGGGCTGGTTCCTGCTCGGCGTCATCGTCGAACCCGGGCACCGACGATGCGGGGTCGCCCGCGCGCTGACGACCGCGCGACTCGAGTGGCTCGCCGACCGCGGCATCGCCGAGGTGCGCTCGTTCGTGTCGGCGCAGAACGGCCCGTCGGTCGACCTGCACCGCGCGACCGGATTCCAGGAGGTCGCACGGGGCGACGTGGTGCCCGGCACCTCCTTGACCGGGGGCATCGGGATCCTGTTCGAGCGCGCCCTCCCGTAGGCGTCAGCACGAGGGCTTCACGCGCTCCGCGGCGCGCGCGAGGGCCGCAGGGTCGTCGTCCAGCTCGTCCATGAAGCGGAACACCACCACTCCGCTCTCCAGCAGCAGCACGTGGTTCCCCCCGTGCCCCTGCATGAACGACACCTCGGTCCGGCACCCACCCGTGCGGACCGTGCGGCTCCAGAACGAGTGCCGGTAGCGCAGGCGGCCATCGACGCGCAGCCCATCCCACCCGGTGCGGCCGAGCGCTTCACGCACCCGACCCCGATGCAGCAGCTGCCGACCGTCGTGCTCGCCCTCGTTCGTCAGCAGGCGCGCGATCCGGGCGGCCTGATCGAGGGTCGGGCGCGCGCCGAACCCCAGCAGCGGGATCCGGTCCTCCGGCCGGTCGTCGTGGGTCGTGAGCAGGTCGAGGTCGTACACCCCGATGGGCTCCAGCACCTCGGCTCGCACCAGATCCCAGTACCGCACCCCCGGACCCTCGCGCTCCTCGACGTAGTGCTGGAGCGCGCTCGAGAGCACGAACGTGTTCGTCGTCGCGTACCGGAACGCTTCGCCGGCCCCCTCCGGGGCGTCGCCCAGCGCCGCGATGTTCGCGAGCGCCTCGTCCGCGGAGCCCGCCAGCACGAGGGGCTCGAACAGCAGCCCTGCGTCCTCCCCGCCCCACGTGCCCGTCGCCATGTCGAGCGCGTGCGCGAACGTCACGCCCTGCCACTCGGGCCGATCCGCGAGCGCCGGCACATGGTCGGTGATGCGGGCCTCGAAGATCCCGTCTCCGTAGCGCGCGGCGAACGCGAACATCGCGAGCGCACCCGCCAGGCTCTTCGTCACCGAGAACACCCCGTGGTGCATCTCGTCCGGGTACGGGTGCGGACCCTGGCGGGTCATCGCGGGATGCACGTACAGCACGCCCCCGTCGTACACGGCCCCCACGCTCGTCGGCGCCCACGTGAGGCGTCCGCGGTCGAACAGCGCGGCGAGCTCGCCATCGCGGTCCCACTCCGACAGCGGGTGCACGGGGATCCGGCTCGCCTGCGAGACCCGCTGGGCTTCGACCATCGCCTCCGCGTCCCACAGCGGCGCGAGCCCCGCATCCACCGGCACGAAGCCGTGGAGGTCGCCGATCTGGTCGTCCAGCGCGTCGGCCGTCTCCTGGCCGCACTGCACGAAGGCCCGGCTCGCCTCGCCCTCGCGGTACACGAAGGTCGCGACGCAGTTCCGCACCTGGTTGAAGACCCCGTCCACGAGGTCGATCGGGAACGATCCCCGGTTCCAGCCCCCATCGCCGGCCTCGCGCCACACCGCACCCGTCCCGACCCGCACGTCCCACAGGCTGTCCGGGTCCCTCTCCCCCACTGCTCGCGTCACGAGCCGGCCGCCGTCGGAGGCCAGGGCGATGGACGTGGCCGGGAACCGGTCCTCTCCGGGGTAGCGGGACCGGGTCCGCGCGAAGTCCAGCTCGAGCTCGCCCCCGTCGAGGTCCATCACCCCCGCGAGGGGCTCCCCGTCCCCCTCGGCCCACGCCGGCCGGGCGAGGTAGCTCGTGTCGAGGACCGGGGGAAGCGGGCCCCCCAGCAGGTCCTCCACCGTCAGCGCGTCCCGCGGGTCGGCCAGACGGGGACCGTCCCATGGCGTCGGGCCTGCCGCGCACCCCGACACCAGGAGCGCCAGGACCAGGAGGATCAGCGCCCTCATCGGGACGGCTCCATGCGCAGGCCCACCGCGCGAACGACCGTCGCGCTGGCGGTCTCCGCCACCGTCCCTGTCGAGACGCCCTTGAACAGGAGCCAGAAGAACAGCGGGACCTCTCCGAGCATCGAGGTCACCATCACCACCGTCTCGGTCCACGAGGACGCCGCGGGCCACACCAGCACCCCGAGGCTGTTCGCGGCATACCCGAGCCCGGCCGCCACGAGCATCGGTCCGAACACCCGCGGCACCCGCCCGCTCCACCCGACCAGGGGCGCGAGCAGCAGCAGGTGCAGCGCGAAGAACGCCTCCCACACGTCCTGGATGCTCGCCCGGGCCACCATCAGCCCCTCCACCAGCTCCGGAGACGCGGGCGCCACGTGCAGCGCCACCAGCCCCGCGACCACGCTCACCCCCATCAGCGCGACCATCACGAACCGCGCCAGGGCCGCGGCCACCGACAGCTCCGGACCGGCGCTCCCGAACAGGCGGTGCAGCGCCACGATCATGCCGACCTCGGTGAACGCGATGGCGATCTCGGCGAGCAGGCCGAGCCGGAACACCTGCGCGTTCTCGATCACCGCGAGAGCCGTCGCCACGGGGTCACCCGCGACGTGCACGACGGACGGGATCCAGACCAGGCAGAACGGCCCCAGCACGAGGAGCGGGAGCACGAGCAGGCCAGCGAGACGGGACGAAGACGACATGGAACCTCCATGTCGAAGGAGTACCGCGTCGTTCTCGCATGCCACATGCCCGACTTCGCACACCTACCATGCGAATCCGCATGGGCGAGCGCCGCGCTCACGAACCCCAGTGCACCACGGGCCCCCACACGGGCCCTTCGGCGTCGACCAGCGCGCAGGAGTCGTTCCCACAGCCAACCTGCAGCTCCCCGTCGCGGACCACGAGGTGCGCAGACCGCCCCGGGGGCACGGGCAGCGGCAGGTCTGAGGCGGTCGCGGACCACAGCTTCACGCCGTCCAGGCGGTAGGCCGCGATGACGGGCTGCGCGTCGTGGTCGCGCACCGCGAACGTCGCGATCGCGAGCGAGCCCACCTCGTGCGTGCTCGACACCGCCAGGTCGACCGGCACCTCCACCCAGGGCGAGTCGGCGGTCTCGCGGACGTACATGCGACGGTCGACGTTCACCACCCAGATCCGCCCCTCGAACGGTGCGTCGAGCGCGGCAGCGAGCTCGAGGAGCGCCTTGGCCAGCCTGCGCGCGTCGTCGGCCGTGAGCTCGACGGGGTCGTGGTGCGGCACGGTTCCGGCGGTGAGCAGGATGCACGCGTCGTCTTCGAGCCACGCGCGCACCTCGTCCTCCCAGCCCGGGAGGCGGAACGGACCCCCAATCACCGGGCCCGCCACCCCCGACCTCCGTGTGGCGCCGGGATCACGATTCGTCGAAACGTCATCATCTTCATGACGTTTCGCGATCTGCGCCATGGGCGGCGACCACCTTCTTCGGGGCCGCGCGGCGCCACTCGGCTTCGACCAGGTGCTGCAGCACGTCGACCGGAAGCGCCTCGAGCCGGGCGAGCACGGCCGGGTACCCGTCGAAGTGGGGGGTCGTGAAGAACACGGCCGGCAGGGCGGCGATCAGCTCGTCGCGCTCGTCGACGTCGTGGGTGCGGATGCCCAGGATGTCACCCTGGGGCGCGTCGGGACCGAGCGCCTCGAGATCCGCACGGCGCAGCGGACGCTCCCAGACCAGCATGCGCTTCTTCACCCGCCACGCACGGCTCCCGTAGGCGGTCGCCCGCTCGGTCGCGGGAAGCGCTGCCACCACGTCGTCCACGTCCTGCCAGGTCGCCACCGTGCCTCCCGCGCCCATCCTACCCTTCGAGCGCGGTCGTCAGAGTCCGAACCGCCGCCGCTTCGTCGTCTCGGCCTCCGCGCTCACGGTGTCGTGGTACCCGTGCGTCTCGCTCACGCCCGGCGCGTGTGTGTTCACCTCGCCGTACCGGGTGGACGACGCCGACGACTTGCTGCGCGACGTGGTCTCCCCACCCCCCCCGAGCTGGAGGCCACCGAGCATCCGGAGCACGTTGCGCGGCTCCGGGTCGGGCTCGGCCACCGCCACCACAGCGGCCACCTGCGGTGTGCTCGCCACCGCCTGCACGACGACCGGCTCAGGAGCGGCCGCCACCACGACCACGGGCGGAGGGGCCGGAGCCGGAGCCGCTGCCGCGTAGCCCACCTCCCCGACCTTCGAGAACACCTTCTGCTTCGCGTGGTACTCGAGCATCAGCCGCTTTCCGGCCCGGATCGTATGCTCTTCCCGGGCGACCTCCTTCGTCCAGGCGTTGAAGACCTGCACCACGTGCACCCCGGGCGACAGCTCGATCTCGTAGTTGCCGGTGCGCTGATCGATGGTCAGCGGTGCCCCGTCCACCTGGATCACGACCGCAGCGAAGGTGTGGATCTGGAGCGCGCCCGGCACGGCGGACGGGGCCGAGGGCGCGCTGGACCGCGTCGACGTGGACGTTCCCGCGGTCGACACGCTGGCCGGCACCGCCACGTCGAGGTCCTGCGCCATGACCACCCATGCGGCCACGCCGCCGAGCGCCACCAGACCGACCGCGCCGGTCGCCAGGCTCCCGAGCACCACCCCGCCGAGGATCATCCCGAGAAATGCGCCGATGAACTGCTTCACGTGTCCCTCCTGTGCGACCCGTGTATCGGTGCACGGCGAAGGGACCGCCCAGGTTTTCGCTCTCTTTCGGTTCCGGTGGGTTCCCGATCCCCGGCCGACTCAGGCCCCTCGACGGACCACGCGCGCCGTGACCTGGACCATGCGACCGCCGTGCACCACGGGAGGCTCGAACACGAGGTCGTTGCGGTTCTTCAGGCCGTCCCACAGGCGGATCCCGGAGCCCAGCACCAGCGGCAGGAAGGTGAGGCACAGCTCGTCGACGAGCCCAGCGTCGAGGCCCTGACGGACGATGTCGCCCCCGTCGAGGTACACGTCGCGCCCACCGGCCGCGAGCTTCGCCTCCGCCACGAGCGCCTCGATGGGACCCTGGACCGCGCGCGCGATCCCGCCCCTCGGGGCGGGGGGAATCGGGTGGTGGCTCGCCACGAGCACCGGACGCTCGCCGTAGAACCACGCGTCGTAGTCGAGCGGCACCTGGTACGTGCGCCGACCCATGAGCAAGGCCCCGATGTCCTCCATGAACGCCTCGAATCCGAGGCCACCACCGGCAGCCTCCGCCCCCTCGGACGCCGGGTCGGCTTCGTTCAGGAACGACAGGTCGTGCTCGGGGCCGGCGATACAGCCGTCGAGCGAGCAGCCTAGGTAGACGCGCACGCGGGACATGGTCGGTTCCTCCAGACCCCGCCTATCGCCCGCCTACCCGGCCGTCCCGAACCAGGCTTCCGCGAGCGCGTCGAGCTCCAGCGGACCGCCGAGGCGGCGGTGGTACCAGCCGAGGTTCGAGTAGCGGTGCATCAGCGCCATCCCCATCAGGCGGTCGGGCGCAGCCTCGAGCCCGGCGGCACGCAGCACCTCGCGCAGCACTCCCCCGTCGCCCGCACTGAAGAACAGCCCGACCGAAGCGAGCTCGTAGCTCCGCGGACCCACCCAGGACGGTTCGAAGTCGAACACCCCCGACAGCACGGGCCCGGCGGGCGTGCGCTCCACGAGCAGGTGCTCGCGCATGATCTCGGTGTGCAGCCAGCCCGTGGGCCCCGCCCTGAGGTCGGCGCGCTCCAGCAGATCCGGGATCTGGGCCAGCAGCGCTTCCGGACACCCCTTCGCGCGCTGCAGGTCCGGGCTCGCGGGCACCCGCTCCGCACACCAGGCCTCCCAGTCGACCCGCTCGATGCCTGTGGGCGCCTCCACGCCGTGCAGCACGGCCAGGAGCTCGCCCAGCTGGGTCGCGAGCGAGCGGTGCTCGTGGGGCGCGAACGACGCCCAGGCCTCCGCCAGCTCCTCCCCTGGCAGGCGATCCATCCGGATCCACGGCCATCCTTCCAGCTCGCCGTGGTCCCGCACCCTCGCGGTCGGCACCGGAAGCCGGCCCGCGAGCGCCTCGAGGCTCGTGCGCTCGGCGTCCGCGTGCGCGCGGTCGATCGGACAGAACACCTTCAGCACTTCGTCCGTACCCACGCCGACGATCGCCGACCCGCGTGACGGCCTGCGCAACGGGCCCATGCCGAGCTCGCACCCGATCCGCTCGAGCAGCTCCGACACCGGACCTTCCCGCATGAAGGCGTCGAATGCGGCGGAGTCGGGAACGAGGGGGAACGGGACGGACAACGAGGGGACCCTCCGCACACCGCAGGAATCGGTGGCTCCGCACGACGGTAGCCCGACATGGCAAGCTCTGCTCCCCTTCTGGAGCCCCAATGCTCGTTCTCGTGCTCGCCACGGCACTCGCCGACCCCACCGTGGACGTGTCCGCTGGCATCGGCGTCTTCTCACCGCTGAAGCGGCCCTGGCTGCTCGGTCCGGCGGTCGAGGGGCAGGTCGATGTCGGCGGCCTGCTCGATCCCGTGCCCCAGCTCGAAGCCACCGGTCAGATCGAGCTCGGCTTCTTCCCGGGGGTGTACTGCAGCGGGTGCCAGTCGTACGGGGTCTTCCGCATCGGTCTCGGCCCGACGTGGAGCACCGAGTGGGTCGACGCCACCGTGCTGGCGCGCGCCGTCGGCAACGGCCCCAACATCCAGATCCGCCCCGCCATCCAGGCGAACGCCAACCTCCCCGGGCCCGGTCCCACCACCGTGCACCCCTACCTCGGGCTCGACGGGCTGCGCTTCGTCGACCTCTACGCCGGGGTCCGCGTGGGCACGACCGTCGCAGGCGGCACCCGCGAGCGGCCCCGCCAGTGCGAGGACGGAGAGCTCCGCACCCTCGACGAGCCCGTCGCGAGCGGGCAGATCCGGGGCATCGGCGACGTTGGCGTCGACGACATCGAGATCGTGTACACGCACGAGTACCCGAACGCGCTCGAGAACCCGCTCGGCGAGTGGAAGAACAACGTGGGCGCGGGGCTCGCCATCCTCGGCGGGCTCCAGTCCGCCCACAACCTGAAGTCGGGCGAGGCCGGCATCAACGACGCGCTCGGTCGCGGGCAGGACATCGCCGGGATGAACGGCTGGGACTGGGCCATCCCGCTGAGCGCCGCCGATCTGCCCGGCGCGCTGGCCACGGTCGAGCTCGAGATCGGGCGGCGCGCGATCGACGCCCTGCTCCCGAAGCTCGAAGCCCATCGGGAGCAGGTCATGACCGGCATGCGCATCCACTACTCGATGGACACCACCACCTTCGAGTGCGTGCCCCAGCAGCGCTGCGAGGGCGGCTGGTGGACGGACGACGGCTGGGTGCTGCGCGGCGAGCCCGTCACCACGACCCGTTCGGGGCTCGACAAGCTGCTGCTCACGCCCACCGGGCGCAGCACGAAGCGCGGCCAGCTCCTCGGGCTGTGGACCATGGTGAGCCGGTTCTACAACCAGCGTCACCCGGGCACCGCCGAGCTCGTGCACGGGCTCGAGAACCCCTGTGGGGTGTCCGACCTGTTCACGACCGACCTCGAGGTGGAGGCCGGGCCTTCCCAGGAGGACTGCGAGGGCTGGCTGGCGGAGCGCGCGGGACTCGACTCCGAGCGGCGCGCCCTCGTGGGCTCGTACCTCGATCTTCATGCCGATCAGCTCGAGTGGGCCCAGAGCCAGGCGAGCCTCGACTGCAAGGAGGCCGAGGCATCCCGGGACTTCGCGCGCGAGTCCGCGTCGAAGCAGGCCGAGATCGCGCGCCTCTCGGGGGATGCCCAGAGCGCGGCGTACGCGCAAGACGCCCAGGTGCACGCCGACGAGGCGGCGGCGAGGGCCACGCAGAAGTGCGAGTGGGCGTCGTCCGTGAAGGAGCGGCTGGGCGAGAGTCGTGAGGCCGTCGAGGCGCGACCGGGACGCCTGGAGGAGATCGAGGCCGAGAAGGCGGCGTTGGACGAGAAGATCGCGACGTGCAACCTGATCGAGTGAGCTACTCCACCGCGCACTGCTGGCGAACGGCCCGACACCGCACGGTCCGCTTCGCACCTGCCGGCACGGCGACCGTCACCCCCGTGTCGACGCGCTCCTGGTCGGGCCCGAAGCGCGCCAGCACGCGGTAGGACCCCTCCGGCACGGGGCTCCCGTCCACGAGACGCACATCCCCGCCGCTCGAGAGCCACACCTCCGCGGCGTCGTTGCCCGCTCCGAGCACGACGGTCCCCTCCCGCCGGGGCTCCTCGCGCACGGCCTCGCGAGCGGGGACCTCGGGGACCGGCGCGGGAGCGGTCGGCGCAGGACGGGGGGACGGCTTCGGGTCGCGGCGGGCAGGAGCCGGTTCGCGAACGGGAGCGGGAGCGGGTTCGGGGACGGGTGCGGATACCGGCTCGGGCTCGGGCTGCGGTTCGGGCTCCGGTTCGGGGGCGGGGGCCGGTTCGCTTGGACCGGAGGGCTCGAGGACCTCCGCACGGTCGGGCTCGACCGGCGAGCGCGTCCACCACAGCCCGACCGTCGCGGTGAGGCCGGTCACCATCACGAATCCGGCGAGCGACAGCGGGACCAGGCCGAACAGCCACCACATCCCGGAACGTCCGACAGGCACGGGCGGATCCGCGTCGAGGGACGTGTCGGGGGCCGCGGAAGCGGAGCCGATGGAGCCAGGGGCCACGGAGGCGGGCACATCCATCGGGAGGAGCGTGGACTCCTTCGTGTTCGCGGGCGCATCGAGCTCCGTGCCGAACAGCGCCGACAGCGTGGCCCGCGGATCGTGCTCGGGGATCAGGAACTCCCGCTCCCCTTCCCAGATCTGGAGCAGCGTGTCGCAGTCGGGCACCCGGCTGTCCTTGTCGACGATCAGGGCCGCGTGGATGGCGTTCGCCTGGTGCAGCGGGAGGTCGGGGCGCAGCTCGCCCACCGGTCGGACCACGCCAGACGCGATCTTCGCGAGCACGCCCAGCATGTCGGGTGCGTAGAAGGCCTGCTGACCGGTCGCGAGCTCGTACAGGATGCAGCCCAGCGCGAACACGTCGGCGCGCGCATCCACGTTCTTCGCGTCCCGCGCCTGCTCGGGCGCCATGTAGGCGGGTGATCCCATGATCTGCCCGGTGCGCGTGGCCGACATCGAGGGCTCGTCCCCCGACCATGCCTTCGCGAGCCCGAAGTCCGCGACCTTCGGCACCCACTCGCCATCCTCGCGGGTGAGCATCACGTTCGCGGGCTTCAGGTCCCGGTGCAGGTGACCCGCGCGATGCGCCGCGCGCACCCCCCGGATGACGCCGCGCCCGATGCTCGTGACGTCCGCCAATGGCAGGGGCGCGTGCCTCGCGATGTGCTCGTCGAGGTCGGTGCCCTCCACCAGCTCGAGCACGAGCCCGGGCTGCCCGTCGATCACCACCGTGTCGGTGATGGCGACCACGTTCCGGTGGCGGAGCGAGGCCTGCACACGACCCTCCGTGAGCAGCCGCGCCGTGATGGCCGGCCGCACCACCTTCAGCACCTTCAGCGCGTAGACGGCGTCGAGCGTGAGGTGCCGCACCTTGTACACGCGCGCCATCGCGCCCTCGCCGAGCACGGCGAGGACTTCGTACCGCTCCAGGGTGCTGCCCGGTTCGAGGTCCACGGAGAGCCCCTACGGCACGTACGGATCGAAGGTCTCGCTCGCGGAGACCCCGCTGCTGTTGGTGTTCCCGCCGGTGTTCCCCCCGTTGAAGGTGAGGCCCGCAGTGCTCGCGGTCGAGCCCACCTGGACCAGCAGGCCGGAGCCCATGTTGCCTTCGACCACCGCGTCGAACAGGTCGCAGTAGCTGCCCGTGAAGCACTCCACGCCGTTGTCGGCGCTGTTCGACAGGGTCGCGCCCGCGAGATCGGCGTACGAGCCCTGCTGCACGGACGCCCCATTGGCCCCCGCGGAGGTCCATGCGCTGCCCGAGGCCCGCACCATGGAGTGCGCGGTGAGCTCGAGCGCGTTCTGCTGCGCGCTCACGTCCGAGCCCGTGGCGACCACCGACGACCCGTCGGACACGACCACGCCGCGGTTCCCCCCCACGATCGTGCTGTTCGTCAGGCGCCCGCGCGCCCCCTGCACGAAGGACGCGCCCTCCCCCGTCGACCCGCTGATGTTCGCGGCGTTCGCCCACAAGGTGCTGTTCCACTCCGCCAGCACGCCCGCGACGTCGGTCGGGCTCGTCGACACGAGCGAGTCGACCGACACGAAGCTCTGGATGCTCGCGTTCACGGCGCTCCGCGTGAAGCCTTCGATGCGCACGTCTCCGATGCCGGCCGAGCTGTTGTGGTGCACGTAGATGCCGGTCGTCGTGCCGCCGTTCGTGCCCCGCAGCGTCACGCCATCGAGGTACGCGAGCGCGCTCCCCCAGCGCACCTCGATCCCGTCGGTGCCGGCGAACTGGAGCACCACCGCCGACGGATCCGCCGCATTCCCCGTGATCACGAGGTGCGCTCCGTACGGGTGCTCCACGATGATGGGCTCCGCGTACACGTAGGGCGTCGGAGAGTCCGCGATCTCGACGTTCAGGAAGGCGCCGGGCAGGAACACCCGGTCGGCGTAAGCGTCGAGCACCGCGTTCAGGTCGGGGAAGTCGGCGGGCACCTCCACCGTGAGGCTCTGGGCGATCACGCGGTCGAGCAGCGCGTCTTCGAGATCGGTGCGGCTGGCGAGATCCAGCGCGTCGATGTCGGGCTGGGTGAGGAACGGCGCCAGGTCGGAGGTGCTGGCGAGCCCCGACACCGCGCCCGCGAGCTCCTGATCGGTCGCGTAGATCGACAGATCCTGGGCATCGAGCTCCGCTTCGAGCGCTGCGATCCGCGCGGCCTGGGCGTCGAGCTGGGTGGCCTGGGCATCCAGCCGGGACTGCAGGGCCTGCAGGTCGACCGCGCCTTCGGGGGTCGGGCAGCCCATCAGGGCCGCGAGAATCACGGGCATGTCAGCGTTCTCCTCTGGTTCGGGTGGCCAGCCACGCCACGCCGGTCGCGAACAACGCGCTCCCGACGGCCGCAGTGCCGATCCCCACGGTTCGTTGCGGCTGCACCCGGTCTTCGTAGAAGCCGGCCGGACACACATCTCCGACGCAGTACCGGGCGTAGCCGAGGTTCGCGCCCGTCCACAGCGCGGCTCCAGCCCCCACTCCGACGGCTCCCACGCCGGCGAGCACGGCGCCGGGAGCGCCCGAGCGGCGCTTCGACACGGGGCCTTCGACGGGCACCGGGGGGACGGGCTCCACAGGCACGGGCGCTTCGACGGGACGAGGTGCGACGGGGTCCGGCACCATGGGCTCCGGAGCGGCGACCTCGTACGTGGGCACCGGATCCCCCGGAGCCACCAGCCAGGTGTCGCGAACGGCCCCGTCAGGACCGAAGTGCTGGAGGACCCAGGGCAGGCCGACCGGTGCGGCGCTGTCTCGGCCGTTCACGACGAGGGTGCCGGACGCGGGCGGCGCCAAGGGCGTGGGGTCGACCTGCGACCAGGCGGCGGAAGCGGCGTCCCACTCGGCCTGCATCGCGGGAGGCAGCGGCGGTGAGTACGGGTGGGCGGGCTGGAGTCCGTAGGCGGTCGCGAGCCACGGGCGCGATCCGGCGTCCTCGTTCGTGAACAGCGCCCAGCCCCGGAGGCGGTAGAAGGACGCCAGCTCGGCCGCCTCGAGGCGGAACGCGGCGCACGGGAGGCCGTCGCGGATCGCAGCGGTGCTGGCGAGCACGTCGTCGATGGCGAGCGCCCGGTCGGCCACCTCGGCGTCGGCGAGCAGCGCCCCGAGGGACTGGCGCGTGAAGGGTGTCTCGCAGCCGGAAGCCAGCGCGGCAGCGGTGAGGACGAGCAAGGGCACTCCAGGACCGGGACCTCCCGGCACCCCTGGGTGTGGGAGCCCGCCTCCCCGTCACAGGACCGAGCGTTTTTTCACTCGACGAGCGTGCACCCCTGCGAGGCGTAGTACGCGGGCGCGTCGCCCCAGACCCAGCACGTCGGCGCTCCATCGGGCCCGGGGACGTTCGGCGCCTCCAGGTAGAACGTGGCGCCCTGCCCGATCTCCGACCACCACAGCGTGGTCGAGCCGCCGCGGGTCTGCTCGGCGAGCGGGATGCGGCGCAGCGTGAGGTCGGGGCCCACGAACGTGTGGCACTGCGCGACCGGCGGGTTCGTGTTCCCGTGCAGGCAGTCCTCGCCGTACCACCCGTTCGGCGACTGGGTCTCGGCGAGACCGAACCGGAGCTCGACGTCCGCGGGTGCGTCGACGTGCACCTCCAGGGTCTCGGGCGTCCAGGAGACGGTGGCGCGCTGCTCGGACGGGTCGGCGAGCGCCACGAGGTCGACCAGGTACAGGCCCCCGTGTGCGACCGACTCGTGGATTCCGAGGTTCAAGCGCTTCTCCGTGCCGTCGCCGGTCAGCACGAGCGCTTCGGTCTCGCCCTCCCGGTCCACACCGCGAATGCAGTCGATGGGCTGGCAGTACGGGTTCGTCGCGACCCACAGCGCCAGATCGCCGCCCGGCTGCGTCCCGTACACCCCCAGGGCTCCGGAAGCCGGCACCAGGACGGCGTGGATCGCGTTGGTCCCCGCGAGCGTCGAGCCCGTACACGCCCAGGGCGTCGGCACCGCAGGACCGTCCGTGCGATCGAAGGTGCCCCAGTACCGCCCCGGACCGAGCGCCGGCCGGTACTTCGTCTCCTCGCAGTTCCCGATCCCCGGCAGCTCGATGCGGTCGGGCTCGACCCGCACGACCGTGAGCCACTCCTGCGCGCGGGCGAGCACGGCGATCGCACGCCCGTCGACCTCGAGATCGGCCCGCTCCTGTCGGCCGAACACCACGTCAGCCTGCGAAGGTGCCGGCCCGAAGGCCTCCGGAGGCAGGGTGAACTCGCCGTCGTCGCGAAGCGCGTACAGTCTCCCGTTCCCGCCGTTCCGCGGGCGGACCTCCAGGAACGGCGTGCCCGCACCTCCCGGAGCCCAGCGGATCGTCGTGCCCTCACCCGGACCGAGGCGCACGGGCCGAGCGAGGTCGCCCTCGAGCCCCGCGACCGTCGGGGCACGCCAGGGCAGCGCGACGGTCGTGTCGTCGATGCGCACGGTGTCGGCATCACCGGACAGCTCGCCCGACCTCATGTAGATCGCTCCGGCCGGAGGGGCCTCGAGCCCACCCCACTCCACCGCGGACACCGGCGTGGTGAGCGCGGCCATGGTCGGACCCGCGATCAGCGGCACCCAGCCGTCGGGCTCGGGCACCTCCGCCGCGCAGCCCCCGTCGGGCACGCAGCCCGCGGTGTACACGCCGCGCAGGTCGGGCGCGAACACGGCCCTGAGCGACGTGTGCGGAGGGCGTCCCGGAGCCCCGCCGAGGTCGTGCACGAGCATGATGGCCCCGACATCGGGGGTCGTGCCGGCCGACCACCACGCCAGCCCCGATCCGACGAGCAGCGCGAACACGCCCGCTGCCACGAGCCCCCCGCGCGACGCGACGCGAAACCGCGGCGCCGGCGGAGCCCCCGGGAGCGGTCGCAGCTCCAGCTGGTCGGCGAGCAGGGCGAGGCGTGCAGGGCTCCACGGATGTGCGGGTTCGACGCGCCCCTCCACCCACAGCTCCAGCAGCTCGGCGGCACTCGAGGGTCGGGCGTCGGGGTCGACGCGGAGCGCGGCGTCGATGGCGCGCGCCATACGCACCGGGACCTCGCCCGGCAGCGGCTCGTACGTGGCCGTCGCGATGCGCTGCACGATGTCGACCATGTCGACCCCACCGAAGCAGCGCTGACCCGTGACGAGCTCGTACAGCAGGGCCCCGAGCGCGAACACGTCGCTGCGCGTGTCGGCCTGGCGGGGGTCGCGCACCTGCTCCGGCGCCATGTACACGAGCGTGCCGAGCATGCCGCCCGTGCGGGTGTGGAGCGACTCGTCGTCTCCGACCATCACGCGGGCGAGCCCGAAGTCCGCCACCTTCGCGACCGCGCCGTCGCCCGTGGCCTCCACCAGCACGTTGCTGGGCTTCAGATCGCGGTGCACGAACCCGTTGGCGTGGGCCGCGGCCACCCCCGTGAGCACGTCGATGGCGAGCGCGTCGGCCTCCCCGAGGGAGAGGCGCAGGTTCCGCTGCACCCGGTCGAGCGAGGGCCCCGGCACGTACTCGAGCACGAGCGCGGGCGTGCCGGACACCGGGATCACGTCGGTGACCCCCACGATGTTCCGGTGCCGCAGACGCCCCTGCAGGCGACCCTCCTGCAGCAGGCGCTCCCCGAGCCCGTGCCCCGGAGCGGCCAGCACCTTCAGGGCGTGCAGCGTGCGCAGCTCCGTGTGGCGCGCCCGGTACACGACGGCCATGCCTCCGGTGCCGAGCAGCGCGTCGACCTCGTAGCTCCCGAACCGGGAGCCCGCGGGCAGCAGCTGCACAGGCAGGGCCCGCGCGCGACCCGCGGATCCGCTGCGCCACGACGACGGCACCACGTCGGAGGCCTGCTCCCGGGCTCGCCGCAGCGCGTCGAACAGCTCGGGGGGCACGGGCTCGGCCCGCGATGCGAGGAGCTCGCGCCGATCGACCCGACAGCGCGGGCACGCATCGAGGTGGGCCCGCTCGTCGTCCGTGAGCGTGTCGACCTCGAGCCGGTGCCACGGCAGGTGGGTCACGCGCTGCTGTCCCGGAAGAACGACGACGTGTGGCCGAGCTCTTCGAGCCTCCTCCGCAGCTCGCGACGCAGCTTGCGCCGGCATCGCTGGAGCAGCCCGCGCCCGCCGCTCGCGTCGGTGAGGCCGAGGATCTCCGTGATGTCGTCCTGGGAGACCCCCCGCTCGTACCGCAGGTACACGGCCTCCTGCTCCACGGGGTCGAGTACGGCGACCGAAGCGGCCTGGAGCAGCGCGAGCCGCTCGTTCGACCGGAGCGACTGGAAGGCATCCCGCGAGCCGTCGGTCTCGTCGAGCATGCCGTCTCCGCTGAGCAGCTCGGAGCACCGCACGCGCTCGTTCGCGCACTTGTTTCGAGCGATCCCGTACAACCAGCTGTAGAAGCTGCCCTGGCCCGAGTAGTCACCGAGCTTCTGGTAGGCCGTGAGGAACGTGTCCTGTGCGAGCTCGGCAGCCTTCTCGGGGTCGCGGACGGTTCGCAGGCACACCTGGTAGACCTTCGTCTGGTAGCGCTCGAACAGCGCATCCACGGCCTGCTGGGCCGCCGCCAGCTCCGCCTCGGTGGCCCCGAGCCGCGCCCCCGCGTTCAGCAGGGCGACCAGCGATTCCCGGTCGGGCAGCTCCGAACCCGCGGCCATCGGTCCTCCGGCGCCACCCTACCGCAGTCAGCGGGGCACGATCTCCAGCGCGGTGAGGTTCCAGGCGTTGTACCCGTGGTTGTGGAGATGGAACCCGATTCGGTCCGACGCGGGCGCATCGATCTCCACGTCGATCTCCAGCAGCGTCGCGGCGTCGGGAATCGGCCGGTACGCCTCCCACACGACGACGTCGTCCACCCACAGCGCCACGTGGGCCTCTCCGGGCTCGGCAGCGTCGAGACCCTCGTGCCACACGGCTCCGACGATGCGGTCCCGCGGCCGGAGCTCGCGTGGGAGGGGCTGCTCGACCGCGAGGTACGTGCAGATCCCGGTCTGCACCTCGAACACCCCGTCCTCGACCGCGACGGCCGGTGCCGGGCACGACACCCGCTCGGGTCGGTGCGACGCGAGCGGGTCGTCCGGGGCTTCGACGGGCGTCCACCCGTCGATGCCGACCCGGGCGACCCCTTCCGGAGCACACCCGACCAGCACGAGGAGCAGCACGGACCGCCCGGCGCTCATGGTCCGGTGAGGTACATGCCGCCGAGGCACATCTCGTCGGTCGTCCCCTCGCCCCACGTCACGTCGCGCGGCTCGAGCGCCTGGCCGTCCACCACGATCTGGTTCGCGGCCGTGTTGTCCCAGCTGCAGCCCAGGAACACCTCGTCGTCCGGCATCACCGTGACGGGCTGGGTGAGCGCGTAGTTGCCCTGCCACGAGAAGTCCCAGTCGTCGATCTCGAGCAGGCACGACGTCTCGCCGGTCGCGTGACGCACCTGCATGCGCCCGCCGGTGCCGAGCGCGTGCATGTGGAGCCCGGCGATGTGGACCTCGAGCGGCGAGTCGGCCGCGAGCCCGAGCCGCGTGCGCACCATGCCGAGCATGAGGCCGGACGCCGACTGCGACGTGCTGTACGAGGCCGTCTCGTTCGCCGGGATGAGCATCGGCTCGAGGTTCGCGATCCACATCGGGTTCGTGAACGGGAGCGTCATGGCGGGCCGCTCCACGGTGTCGGTGAGCTGGAGCTGGAGCTCGGACTGGTCGGGCGAAGGCGCCGCGCTGAGCGTGTTGTAGTGCATCTGCAGCACGACGAAGTCGCCCCGATTCACCTGGACCCCCGTCCCTTCCGGGAAGGGCCGCGGCACCTGACCCGGCACCCAGCTCGCGAGCCAGCTCATGCCACGCGCGACCTCCGGAGACTCGCCGTCCTGGGCGGCCTGGACCAGGGCGAGCAGCGTGGCGAGGTCGAGATCCCCGAGCTCACCGAAGCTGCTGCCGCCTGCGCCGGTGGGTCCACCGAAGCACGTGTAGCCGGGGCCCTCCTCGGCGGCGTCCAGCGCTTCGTACGACTCCCGCTCGCTCCCCGGGATGAGGAACGCGATCCCGTGGTGCGCGATCGCCCCGTTGGAGGGCGCGATGTTCACGCCGGTGATGAACTGGGGCGTGTCGACGGTCCAGTCGAGGATCTGGCAGCGGTAGTCGTCGGGCTCGGTGACCGGGGTGTACGCCTCGGGGAGCTTCACGGCGACATCGGCGGCGAAGACCGGAGGAGGCTCGGACGGCACGGCGTCCGCGGGGTCGCCCTCGGGTGCGTCGGCCGCGAAGAAGTCGAGCAGGAGCGTGCGCTCGGCGGGTGTGAGGTCGAAGGCCCCGTCGTACTCGGCGCATCCCTCGGCAGGCTGCCACGGGGGCATGGAGCCCGACTCGATGGCGAGCGCCGCGGCGGTGCGCACGGCGTAGACCTCTTCGTAGGTGGTCATCGGGAACGGCCCGACGCCACCGGGCTGGTGGCAGGTGGCACAGCGCGTGTCCAGCACGGGCCGGGCGTCCCGGTGGTAGGTGGGTTCGGTTCCGGACCCGTTGCAGCCGAGCAGGGCGAGGACGAGGTGCATGTCGCGACTCCTGGTGTGGAGTCACTGTCACCCCTGTTTGTTGAGGACTCATGGAGGGGATCTCGGGACCCTGCGACCGGCCGGGTACGGGCCACGGCGTGGAAACACCACGTTCCGACGGCCATCCCCCTCCACGGCGATTCTGTGTGAGTACGTTGCCACTCGATCTCACACACCCTTGGAGTATTTGTAGTTCACGGAAACGCCCTGGAGGCATCGTGACGCCGACCTACCAAGCCCTGTGGACCTGCCGTGTGTGCGACTCCAAGGACCTCCTCGAGCTCACGCACGCCTTCTGCCCGTCCTGCGGACACGCCCGCGACACCGAGCGGGCCGTGTTTCCACACTGGGATGGCCTGGTCGCGAGCGACAGCCACCCCCTCCACGGCGGCCCGACCCGGTGCTGCGGGGTCGGCTGGGCGCCCGAAGCCCACAACTGCGGCTGCTGTGGTCAGGTGCTCGCGCGCCCCACGTCCGGCTCGACCGAGCGGGTGCGGGGTTCGCTCGCCGACTTCATCGCGGCCGCGATGCGCCACCGCGACGACCAGCAGCCGGTGCTCCAGGGTCCGCAGACCCGGGTCTCGAACGTCAAGGTGGCCTGAACGCCCGCTCACGCGGCCCGGAGCGCGTCCTGCTCGCTCGAGAGCACCGACGCCACGTGACCGAATGCGAGCATGCGCTTGCGATAGCCCGTGAGAGCGGGCGTCTCCACGGTCTCGGGCCACAGGTTGCGGAGGAGCAGCAGGCTCCACACCGCGAACGCGTCGGCGCCCGAAGGCTCGGGGTCACCCAGCAGCGTGGGTGAGGTGCGCACGGCGTCCGCGAGGGTGGCGAGCGCGCTGGGGAGCAGGCGATCCCGGGCGTCGAGTCGGGCCTCCTCGGAGACCGCGGGGTCGTAGGCGGGCGCGAGGATCGGCTTGTGGAGCTCGGTCGACACGAACGCGAGCCACTCGATGAGGCGGCGACGCTCGGCGGGTGAGCGCACACCGCGATGCGTCTCGTCGAGGTGGAGCAGCACGCCCACCATCTCGGTGAGCACCTCCCCATCGGGCAGAACGAGCGTGGGGACCTTCGCCTTCGGGTTCAGGGCGAGCAGCTCGTCCTCCACGATCCGCCGGCCGGGACCGCGGTGCACCCACCGGACCTCCGTGGGGACGGAATGCTGCGCGAGCACGAGCCGGACGGCGCAGGAACAGGCGAACGGAACGGCGAACAGGGTGTGCATGGGACCTCCTGCGCTGACGGTATGGCGGTGCTAGGATGGCGGAAATGACAAGTGTCGGACGAATTCCGCCATCGAAGGTCGTCGTGCTCGTGCCGCCGGGCGCCCAGCTCGTCGGGCTCCTGGGGTTCGTCGAAGCGTTCGATGCCGCGAACCGGCTGCTGGTGTCGGCGGGCCGCGATCCGCTGTACGACGTGCAGGTGGTGGGCGTGGCCGACGAGACGCCGTGCATCGCGGGGCCCGTGCTGCGAACGCAGCCGGCGAGCGAGGTCACGGCCGTGCACACCCTGGTGGTGGGCGGCGCGCTCGACCTCGCAGACCACCCCGTCGATCCGGCCGTGCTGGCCGAGGCCGGGCGGCTGGCCGGGCTCGCGGAGCGCGTGGTGTCCGTGTGCATGGGGGCGTTCGTGCTCGGATCGCTCGGCTGGCTCGATGGACGTCGGTGCACGTGCCACTGGCTCGGGCTCGACGCGCTCCGTGCCCGCTTCCCTCTCGCGCGGGTCGAAGACGACGCGATCTTCACGGAAGACGGTGGGGTGTGCACGTCGGCTGGAGCCACGGCGGGCATCGATCTCGCGCTCCAGCTCATCCGGCGCGACCGCGGCAGCCGGCTGGCGCTCGCGGTGGCCCGCGCGCTCGTGGTGTTCGCGCAGCGCCCGGGGGGCCAGTCGCAGTTCGGGAGCGCGGTGCGCCTGCGTCCCAGCGCCGACGATCGGCTGTCGCGGCTCGTGAACGAGGTGGTGCACCAGCCAGGGGGGTCGCACACGGTCGAGGCGATGGCGCGCCGCGTCGGCATGAGCGCGCGACACTTCGCACGGGTGTTCGCCGAGCAGACGGGCGAGACTCCCGCAGCTTTCGTGGCGCGGGCGCGGGTCGAAGCCGCCCAGCGCGCGCTCGCCCAGACGGATGCCAGCCTCGCCGAGATCGCGGACCAGTGCGGGTTCGGCACCCCGGAGACGCTCCGGCGCACCTTCCTGCGGGTGTCGGGCGCCACCCCGTCCGCCTGGCGCGACCGCTTCCAGGCCCATCCCGACGAGGGATCCGGCGTGTAGACTCACGCACCTCGGAGGTGCGTTGAAGCCCGGAGACACCATCGACCGCTACACGGTGGTGGAGTCCCTGGGGGAAGGGGGCATGGCCTCCGTGTTCGGGGTGCGCCACACCACCCTCGGCACCCCGCACGCTCTGAAGGTGCTCACGGTCGAGAGCCCCGAGATCCGCGATCGGCTCGTCCAGGAAGGCCGCGTGCAGGCGCGCCTCGGGCACCCGAACATCGTGGCGGTCACCGATGTGCTCGACGTCGACGGGTCTCCGGGACTGCTGATGGAGTACGTCGCCGGTCCGACGCTCGATCTGTGGCTCGCGAACTACCGTCCCACCCAGGAAGAGGCGCTCGTCGTGTTCCGCGGGGTGATCGGGGCCGTCGCGCACGCCCACCACGAGGGGGTGGTGCACCGCGACCTGAAGCCGGGGAACGTGATGCTCGCGATCGACGAGCAGGGCCACGTGTCGCCCAAGGTGATGGACTTCGGGCTCGCGAAGTCCTTCGTCCAGAAGATGCGCCAGCAGCAGACGCGCTCCGGCACGGTGATGGGAACCCCGGCCTACATGCCGCCCGAGCAGCTCCGCGACGCCTCCACGGTCGACCGACGCGCCGACATCTACGCGCTCGGCTGCATCCTCTACGAGCTGCTGACCGGTGAGCGGGCCTTCACGGAGACCGACCGCGTCGAGCTGTTCAAGAAGATCGGGGGCGGCCAGGTCACTCCAGTCGCCGAGCTGGCACCGGCACTCCCGCAGTCCCTCGCGGATGCGGTCGAAGGCATGATGTGCCCCGACCGCCGGTTCCGACTGCCCGACTGCTACGCGGTGCTCGAGGTGCTGGGGTCGAAGGCGACCCTCGACGTCATCACGTCCGCCACGGCCCGCGAGACGGCCGAGGGGCTCGCTCCGTCACGTCCGCTGGGTCCGCTCGGGGCGACACGCCTGGCGGCCGGGACCCCAGCTGCGAAGTGGGCCGCCGAGCTCGCGCCTCCGCCGATGCGCTCGGTCGCGCAGCTGTCGATGAAGCCCAAGCCGCGCACCCCCGCGAAGGCCCGTCCCGCCGCGCTCCCCACGTCCACGGACCTCGAGGCCCCCGTCTCCACGGGCGGTTCCTGGCTGCCCACCGTGCTCGCGGTCGTCGCGGTGGGCACCCTCGTGGGCCTGGTCGCTTCGGTCGGGCTCGGTGGACTGGTGCTGGCGCTGTGGGCAGTGGTGCGCGCCCCGTGAGTCAGAACTCGAGGACGAGCCCGACGCGCGACGGGGTGGAGCGGGTCTCGTCCACCGGGAGCGTGTAGGCCGGCTCGGTGAGCACGGCGAGCACGCAGGCCCGCTCCTGGGCGGTGATGTCGTCGGTGAGCAGCATGGGCTCGAGCTCGTGCTCGGAGACCTTGCCTTCGACGGGCTCGACGAAGGTGGTCCATCGGAGGGTACCGGGACGATCCGCGCCGATGAAGCAGGCCCCGAGCCGCGGGCTGCGCGCGGCCACCTGCATGCGGAAGGCGTCGATCCAGGGGAGCTTCGCTGGGTCCTGCCCCGCGAACGGGGGACGGGCGCGACGCGGGATGCGCTCGTTCGGGAGCGGGGCTTCGACCTCCTCGGGCTCCGCCGGACCACACTCGGGGACCGGACCGGGCTCGCACTCCGGTGGGGGCGGGCTGCAGCTGCAGTCCCGGAGCAGGAACAGCAGGATCAGCACGACGATGACGAGGATCCAGCCCCGGCTCGGGCGGCGCTTCGCGGGCCGTGCCCTCCGTCGCTCGGCCAGGCGTGCGCGCATGGCCTCCCGCTTCGCGCGGAGCTGCTCGGCGCGCGTCACCCTGCGATGCTCCACCCGAACACCCACTCGCCGTCGGAGCCCCGCCACTCCACGGGCGTGAGGTCGAGGGGCTCGAAGATCGAAGGGGCCGCGACCTCGGACGCACGGAACGGCCACGGCAGAGGATCGACAGGCGCGAGCCGGACGTTTCCGGCGAACACCTCGCTGCTCGGGTCGAGGGACCGCGCGCGGTCGCGGTCGGTGGTCTCGTCGAGCGCTCCGAGCCCTTCGAGGATGGCCTGGGTGCGCGCCATCAGGGCGGAGGCCCGCCGCGCTTCGCCGCCCGTGGCCGCAGCATCGGCCCGTGGAGCGAGCAGCAGGCGGATCCGGCGCACCGTCGGCACCTGTGCGCGCCGCACGTCGCCGTCTTCGAGCTCGAGGCGCTGCACGAGCTGGTCGAGGAAGCGGAGCGTCTCGCTGGGCGAGTCTTCGAGCTGCGTCGCCACCCCGGACGCGAACCCTCCGACATCCCCGCGTGACAGGGGCTCCAGGAGGTCGATGCGACGATTGAGCGCGCCCCGACCGGACTGGTTGCGCACCCCCCGCTCGAACGACGCGCGGTCGGCGTGGAACGCGGCCCCCCACAGGATGTCCTCGAGGAGGAGCGAGAACTCCCGTCGGGGCACGAGCTGCTGGAGTGTGACGAGCAGCTCGTCGGTGATCTCGAACTGGGCGGCGATGTACGACATCCACCGCAGGCTCAGGCCCTGCACATCGTCTGCGGCCCGCGACTCGGGCGCGTGCTGGAGCGCGAACGCCATGGCGCGCAGGGCTCCCGGGAGGTCGCCGCGCTCGAGCAGGTCGACCCCGCGCTTCAGCGCGATGACCGAGCGTTCGCCGAACCCGCTCTCGTCGTCGAGCGCGAGGATGCGCTGCCCGCGCTCCCCCTTCCAGATGGCGTCCTGAGCCGCGGGGTCCTCGGAGCGATGGGCGATCCAGCGGTCGACCTCCTCGCCCTCCCCCGCATCGACGAGCCGATCGAGGATGCCGAGCGCGATCCGGTCCATCTCGGCGGGCGCTCCGCCGAATCGCTTCGCGTGGTCGAACAGGAACAACCGGCGGTCGGGCGACAGCGCCATCCACTCGTCGATCGACCACGTGACGCAGTCGCGCAGGATGTGTGCGGGCTCGGAGTCCGGGTCGAGCGTGTACAGCGGAGCGCCGTCGCGCAGGGCCTGGATGGACTCGCGAGACAGGCCCAGCTCCCGGGCCCGGCGGCTCCGCGACCACGACTCCGTGCGCGCCTCTCGCGCGGCGAGCTCGGCGAGCTGGAGGTGGATGTCGAACAGCCGGGCGTCGATCGCGGCCTCTCCCCTCACCCGCTCGTGGACGAGGGTGTCGCGCGAGCGCTCGAGCAGCGCCTTGAGGAAGCGTGCGGCCACCGCGCGATCGGAGAGCTTGGCGGTGACCCCCTCTCCGGCTTCGATGAGGGCCACCTTGGGTCGGACGCAGCGCCCACGGAACAGCGAGACCGTCTTCAGCTCGTCGGACCCGAGCACGTCGCCGATCGAGACGAACCTCTGCTGGCGCCCGACCTCGAAGGCCTGGAACGGGCGGGGCTTCTTCGTGTGCCCCTTCCGGTTCCGGTTCCGCACGACCCAGTTGTGGAACGCGAGCGGCCACAGGCCTGCGCCGTCTTCGTCCGTCGGGTGGCCGTCCTGGCAGATGCCGAGCTCCCCCAGGGCCGCCCACGTCACGGAGCCGAAGTCGGCATCGTGCTCGGACACGTGGTGGGTCTGGGTCTCGACGGCATTCCGGAGCAGCCACAGCTTGGTGGCCTCGAGCGGACGGCTCTCGCGGAGCGCCATGCGGGCGTTGTAGTAGATGAGCGTCTGGTCGGAGGGCCCGGTCTGGCCGAGCGCCAGGGCCACGAGCGCACACCAGGCGATCAAAACGCCATCCCGACCGCGAGCGTCACGTCGGCCCAGAAGTACAGCTCCGTGCCGCTCGCCGGCGCGAGGATGGGGAGCGAGAGCATGACGCGCGGCGACACGAAGAAGCCCTGCTCGAAGTAGAGGTCGTTCCCGAACCCCACCATGAGCCCGTACCGGCCGGGGTCGACCTGCATGGCGTCGAGCCGCGCGTCGTCGAGGTTCTCGATCTCCTTCTCGGTGAGCGAGGGCGAGAAGATGGCGCTCAGCACGCGCCCGGGGCGCATGCCGCCCCATCCGGTCGGGTAGATCGAGTACCGGAAGCCCGCGTACACATCGAACACGAGCTGGGCTGCGGGGAAGAAGCGCGGCGAGGCCGTGATCACCCCTTCGGCCAGGGGCAACGCGACGGCGATGTCGAGATCGATGCGGTTCGGACGGCCCGGCTGACGGTACGGCGTGAGCGCGAGCAGCCGGGAGCTCGGGGTGTCCCAGACGCGCGCGTAGCTCGCCCCGATCTCGACCACCATCCCGGCGGTCGGCACGCGAACCATGCCGCCGGCACGGAGCGAGTTGAAGTTGTTGAGCTCGAACAGGAAGTCGCCCGTGACCGCGACGTGCGCGGTGGTGCGTCGCCAGTCGAACACCACGGGCTTCGAGGCCGTGCCGATCGTGCGCTCCGTGAGCACGTCGAACTTCGTGCGGTACGGAGAGAGCGGGTCTTCCGTGGCTGGGAGTGGGCTCCCGTCCGGGGTCTCCGACGGGGTCTCGGACGCGGTCTCGGACTGGGCATGCGCGCGCCCCCCGACCAGCAGGCCAGCCCACAGCGCGAGGGTGACGGCGCTGCTACGGATCACGGGGGAAGCCCGAGTCGCCCAGCATGGGGAGGTCCGGCACGTAGCAGGCGTGCGCGTAGGTGCTCCGGAACGGGTCGGCCACGTGGTAGACGCCCGCGGAGTCGAAGGTCGGGTGGTCGCAGTAGCGCGTGCACTGCAGGAGCTCGGGGTCGGCCGTGAACGAGTCGGCCAGCCACTGCGGGGTGCCGTAGTAGGCCTCTGCGGGCGTGCCCAGCCCGAACGGGACGCTGAGCCCGAACGCGCTCACGGCGCCTGCGACCACCGCGCGGTACTCCATGCGGAACAGGAACGGGAACTCCCAGAACAGGCCGACTTCGTACTGTTCCTCGGGGAGCACGGCGTGCCAGTCCGGCAGCCCTTCGATGGCCATGAGCCCGGCGTCGGGAACCGTGCACAGCGCCGGTGCGAGCAGGCCGAGGGCACACCCGGCGGCCACCTGCTGCTGGATCTGCGGGTTCTGCATCGCGGGGCTGCGCACGACGAGGAACTGCGGCTCCTCCTGCACGCAGTACGAGAACGCGTCGTCCGGCTCGGCCGCGATGGTCTCGCCGTTCAGGAACGTGACGACCCCGAAGGAGCCGAGGTCGACGTGGTCGGAGGTCGTGGCGAACTCCGGCGTGAGGTACGTGACCGCGGTGGCCTCGCCCGTCTGCCCGGGGCCATAGTCCTCGATGAACCGGAGGTACTGCTGTCGCGGCGGCAGGATCGGGAGCACGCCGAAGGAGAACGGACCGAGGTCGAGGTCGGGCAGGTCGGGAAGCGCGGGACAGGTGCGGGTGGACGCGTCGTCCCCGATCAGCGTGGACGGGCACCACAGCGTGGACGGCGCCAGCTCGGGCGCCGTCAGTCCGCGCGTCGTGCTGTCGAACACGAACGCGCCCGCGAGACGGGGGCTCGCGCGGTGTCTCTCGCCCGGGACGACCTGTACGAGGGCGTCTTCGACGGTGGCCGACACGCCGGTCTCGTCCTGGTGGAGCGCGATGACGAGGACCATGTCGTTCCCCGCGGGCCGGGCGGCCTCCACGGCGTCGCGGAGCTCGACCACCAGGCTGTCGACGAAGCCCGGGCTACGCCAGTCGTCGATGCAGGTGGTCGGCGTGTCCTCCATGAACAGGCGCTGGCGCTGCATCGCTGCGTGGTCTTCGTCGATCACGCGGTCGCAGGGCGCGAGGAAGAACTTGAGCTGTGTGGCTTCGTGCACGGGGCTGCGGAGCACCGGGAACGCCGGCCGGACCTCGGGGTTCTTCCGGGCGGTGGCGCCCGTCGTGAAGGTGCCGAGGGCGTCGGTGACCGTGGCGTCCCCGCACACGGTGGGCGAGTCGGACGCGGCGAGGGGCACGGAATCGACGTGGAACACGGCCCGGTCTTCGGTGGTGATCGACGGGAGCCCCGCCGACACGAACGCTTCGGGGCACGGCACCCCGTAGCTGTAGGGGTTCGGGCCGGAGCCGAGCCCGAGGTCGCCGAACCGGGCGTTCTCCACGGTGAACCGACGGCGGAGCCCCAGCCGGCTGGCCTGCTCGTTGCGAACCGTGGGGAACCGGTGCCGGCCGCGCCACTGCACGCGCTGGTTCTCGCCGTCGAACACGCCGTACACGATCAGGCTTCGGTTCGAGTGCGCCGGACCGAGCCCGACGACGTTGAACACCTCGTCGGCCGTCAGCGCGAGCTCGCCGTCGCGGTGGTAGCGGAGCCGCAGCTTCACCTCGCGCGGCTCGAGGGGCACGTGGATGCTGGCGCTCCCGCACAGCGACGTGGCCCCGCAGTCGACCGGGAGGTGCGTGTGCACCATCTCGAAGTCGGCGAGGGGCGTCCAGTCGACCCGCTCGGTGTCGGTGGCGAACGAGATCTCGATCACGCTGGGGTCTTCGATGCCCTGCTCGGCGCTCACCTCGTAGAACACGAACAGCGTGTCCTCCTCGTCGAACCACGACGCGTCTGCCAGCGTGAACGCAGCCTCGACCCCATGGATCGGGACCTTGCACGACACGGGTGTCGCCGCGAGCGCGAGGATGGCGAGCGTGCGCCTCACACGACGCCTCCACCGACGAGGTCTTCGAACGACCGGCCTGCACGGGCGAGCTGCTCCCCCACCCCGCGCGCGAGCTCGCGACGGCCGCGCTCGGCGAGGGCGAGCTGACGGGCCCGCGACGGGAACACGTTCGACGCCCGGATGGACTGCCGGAGCGACGACGGAGCGGACTCGAGCACAGCGTCGCGACGCTCGGGATCGAGCAGCGAGAACCACGCCGCGAGCGGCTCGGCGTCGATGCCGAGCAGGAGGTCGGTGCGGGCCTCCTCTCCGAGCCCGAGCAGCATGTCGGACACGAGGATGCCGCGGTACCAGGCCGGGAGGTTTCCGTGGAAGCGGTTCAGCGACGCTTCGAACAGCGCGCTGCGCTGGTGCTCGTCGAGGCTCTCGAGCAGCACGGAGAGCGCGCCGACGGCATCGAACTCCGACCCGCGATCCGTGATGTCGTGGGACCGGGGGGCCGGCAGCGGCGCGCCTGCGCGCATGGCCGTGAGCACGCCGAACAGGTGCTCGGTCTCGGCTGGGTCCATGCGGTTCGAGGCGAGCAGCATCTCCGACATGTCGGCGACCGGGCTCGGCCCGAGCAGCCGCACGAGCTCGTACTGCACGTCGGTCGGGGCGAGCGCGAACAGGAGGGACCCGGGGCGCGCCGGGAGCTGCCGGATGAGCTGCGCGAGCCCGGCCGCACCGAGCTCCTCGCGCAGGCTGCGCACGACCTGGGCGTCGCTCTGGGAAGCCAGGGCCGCAGAGAGTGCGTGCCGGTTGAGGCTCCGGAAGAACTCGGGGTCGGCGGGCAGCGCGTCGGTGTCGACCGTCTTCAGGTACTCGGCCAGCTCGAGCTTCGCGGACGCGACCTCGCCGCCGGACGGGAACGCGGCCGGGAACGTGTCGGGGTAGCGCAGCACGGCCTTGGCGAGCAGCGGCAGATCGCCGGAGCGCAGGAGCTCCCGGATCAGCGCCTGGACCTCGGGGTCGGGGCTGGCTGGGTCCATCGCGGCGAGCCGCTCCGACCAGGCGGCGTCCTGCGCGGCGACGAACGCGGCGTCGTCCTCCTCGGGATCCGCGGTGGAGCCTTCGGACACGGGCCCGTTGCCGTCCTCCCCTCGCGCGAGCTCGGCCAGCAGCATCTGGTCTTCGATCGAGTCGCGTCCGACCCGTCGCCACGCCCAGATCAGCGCGGTGGCCGCGACCGTGAGGAGCGCGACCGCGATCATCCAGAACAGGTGCGGCAGCAGGGTGTTCCACAGCTCCCGTCCCGCCTGACCGAGGGTCCACTCGGGCGGAGGGGGCGGCGGAGGCTCGGGGGGAACCTCCACCTCGGGCTCGGCTTCGGGCTCGGGCGGCTGCTGCACATAGGCCGGCAGCGGCGGGAGCTTCTGGTGGTCGACGCTCACGACGGTCCAGCCCTTCGAGAGCTTCGCCTGCAGGCGGCGCGAGAGGGCCTGCACGTCGGCGGGCTCGATGGACTCCTCGTGCGCGAACGAGCACGAGGCGCGCGTGAGGTACTCCTGTGCGGGCACGCTCCCGGGGCCCGGATCCTGGCCGAGCCCGGGCAGCGACGCCGAGCGGCGGCGGTCGGCGACGGCGTGGTCGACGTAGGTACAGCCCTTCGAGAAGCACCGGCCGGCGTCGCAGTCGGAGGCGAGCGCCAGATCGAACCGGCTCTCGAGCAGGCGCAGCTCCGACAGCACGGACGGCGGGATCTCGCGCTCGGGCACCCGGGACTGCGCCCACGCATCGGCCCCCGGCAGGCACAGCCCCAACAGCAGCAGCGGGATGGGCGTCTTCATCAGTACACCCTCACGATGACGCGGCGGTGACGGGCCAGTCGGGCGACCTCGTCGAGACCCTCGAGCTCGGACTCGGGCAGCGCGACGGTGTCGGCGTACCCCTCGACCCGGATGCGCGACCCCGCGATGCCGACCTGCTCGAGGCGCGTGCGGACGGCGTTCGCGCGGTCGGTCGAGAGGTCCCAGTTCGTGCGGATTCCCGGAGTGTCGGTGCGACCGCCGTACGGCGTGGAGTCGGTGTGCCCCTCGACCGCGAACGCGTAGCGCTCCCCGTACGGCACGAGCGTCTTCAGCATGCGGTCGAGCAGATCGCCCTGCTCGTTGCGGATGCTCGCGCTCCCGGAGTCGAACATGAGCCCCGAGTTGAGCGACAGCTTGAGGCCGTCGTCGGTGAGGTCGGTACGGATCATGTCCTGGAGCCCTTCGCGCTGGATCTGGGCCTCGATCTCCTCCTGGATGGAGGCGAGGCTCGCCGGCTGCTCGATGCCCGAGAGCTGGCGTGCGATCTCCTGCATGCGCGAGCGGCTCACCTCGGCGGCCCCGAGCATCATCGCGAAGAAGATCAACAGGTTCGTGATCAGGTCGGCGTAGGAGAGCAACCAGCCCTCGTCGCTGCTGTGGCTTCGTCGCTGCACGGCTACCCCGCCACGCCAGCACGTGAGCGCGCGATCAGGGCGTCGACGCTCTGCTCGCACCGCTCGATCGCGCCGAGCCGCTCGTCGAGGAGCGTGCGCAGGAAGTGCCCGATGGGACCCGCGACGCCGGCGCCGAAGGCCACGCCGTACAGCGTGGCGAGCAGGGCCAGGGAGATGGCGGAGCCCATGTTGGTGTCCTCCCCGAGCGTGCGGAACATCTGGATCATGCCCGTGATCGTACCGACCATCCCGAACGACGGCGCGAGCTTCGACAGGAGCTCCCAGTTCGAGATGGCGGGCTGCCAGCGGCTCATCTCGGCGTGCCGGAGCTCGGTGAAGGCCGCCCGTGTGGCTTCTTCGGGCGCACGGTCGAGCACGAGGCCGAGCATGCGGGAGATCGCCGGGAACCCGCTGCGTTCGGCCAGCTCGACGGCCTGCGCGCGCTTCCCGTCGAGCCACAGCTCCGAGAGCTTCGCCCGCTCGGCTTCGAGCGCGGAGGTTCCGCTCGCGAGCGTGCCGATGCCGGGAACGATCTCGCGCAGGCACGCGAACGTGCGCAGCGTGGTGAGCGCGCTCGACGACACCATGATGGCCGACAGGGAGCCGCCGAGCACCATGACGAAGGCGTGCATGTCGAACGCCGAGATCGTGGCCTCGTCGCGCTCGCCGAACCCGTACCAGACCACGAAGGCCAACAGTCCCAAACCAACTATCTGCACACCACTCTCCTACCGCTGGCCCTGGGCCTGCAGCTCTTCGAGCTTCTTCCGGACCGCTGGGTCCGACTCGATCTCCTCGACCTCTTCCCACACCTCGATCGCCGCTTCGCGCTCGCCGAGCAGCAGCAGGATCGAGCCCTTCGCCCGGAGGGTCTCCGGATGCGACGGATACCGGGCCAACAACAGCGCGCACCACTCGAGGGCGAGCTGGTAGTTGCCGTCGGCGATGGCCTCCTGCATCAGCGTGCGCGTCTTCGACAGGCTGACCTCGGGGGCGTCGGCGTTCACGCGGAGCCCGCGCTGGCGGTACGCCTCGTCGAGCGTGTCGTCGGCCACGGACGGTGCCGGCGGGACGAGCCGCGTGGCCGGGATCGTCTCGACCTCCGTGGCGCTCGCGGTGTGCTCGATCACGATGCGCTGACCGCTCGCCAGCATGGGGATCTGCACCTCGGTGATCACGTTGCCGTCGTTCCACCGCACGTTCATGGCGGTGGTCGACCCGAACGCGAACGGGCGGAGCTGCGTGCCCTCGGGCTCCTCGAGCGCCTCGTTGGTCTTCGGGGCCGGCTCGATGAGGTAGTGCGTGTAGTTCCGCGCCGCGCAGCCCGACAGGAGCGAGAGCGCGAGCAGCAACCGTGGGGAGACCGTCATGGGAGCACCGGGAGCAGGCTGATGTTCATGAGAGACAGGCCGAGTCCGATCTGACCGTTGGTGGAGGCCGTGAGCACGACGCCGTAGTTCGAGCGGCCGAACGGCACGCGCACGACGCCGACGCCCGTGAGGAGCGGGTCGATCACCTGGAAGTCGCCGTTGTCGGAGGCACTCCCGAGCACCCGCACGAGGGTGGTGGGCATGCTCAGGATGACCTTCCCACCGAACAGGAGGTTCAGGAACGGGATGCGGCGGTAGTGGCACATGCCGATGCCGACGACGGGGTCGAACAGCGAGAGGGTGACGCCGGACAGGTTGGCGTTCGTCTTGCCCCACTGATCGGTCCAGTCGATCGACAGGTGCTGGCCCGGGTAGATCGCGAGGTCGACGAAGGCCTGCGTGAGGCTGTCTCCGCGCGCTCGGCGCTCGTACTCGTCGGCCAGCCGGTACATCCGCTTGGTGTTGCGGTTCTCGACGAGCGACGGGTCGATGTTCTGCGCGTAGACGACACGGGAGGTCGCGAGATCGACGATGCGCACGGAGATCCCGCCGCTGTGCTCGTCGATCCAGATGGCCGACTTCGCGGGCTGGGAGCTTCCCCGGCTCTGCTCGTCGAGACGCACGATCTCGTCGATGCCCACGGGGCCCGTCTGGTACGCGAGGTGACCGTCCTCCACGAACGCCCGCGGCGCCATGCATGCCTCGCACAGGCGCAATCCGTTCGTGCCGAAGGCCTTCCCGAGCACCTCGAGCGCTCGCGTCGCGAACCAGGGCGCAGACTCCTCGTACCGGGGCTGCGTGCTGACCACGATGACGGGCACGATCTTCGCCGGATCGAGCCGACCGTCTTCGACGC
Source organism: Myxococcota bacterium (assembly GCA_041389565.1). Lineage (GTDB taxonomy): Bacteria > Myxococcota_A > UBA796 > UBA796 > JACKEQ01. The sequence continues at coordinate 930,505 of JAWKRP010000002.1, read as the reverse complement.
GCAGCTCGAGCAGCTCCTCGAGCCGGTCGAACGAGTCGCGCGTGGTGTCGGACCCCGCGAAGGCCGGAGTGCCGACCAGGAGGGCCGCGAGCATCAGAAGCATGCGGTCACCTCGGTGCCGAAGCCCTGGAAGCCGATGCCGAGCACCCGGATGTAGTCGCCCATGTTCTGGGACCGGCGCAGCGCGGGAAGCGTCTCGAGGAACGTGCCCACGCCGATGCGGTTCCCGATGCGCAGGTCGAGGCCGAGCTGGAGCGTGCCCCACGTGCTCCGCGGACCGTCCCCCTGCACCGCTGCGACGATGTCGTCGGCGTTCAGCGGATCGACCTGGAACGACGAGGTGGCGGGGCCCCAGACGGTCATGACGGACGCGCCGACGAACCCGTACAGATCGGGACGTGTGACGGAGCGCACCCGCCCCGTGAGCAGGCGGCTGACGCGCGCCTGGCCCATCAGACCCTGGTACGCCTGCGGGATGAACGCGCCGCCGATCATGAGGCTGGAGGTCCACGCGCGGGCATCGGTGGGCGCGAGCTCCGCGCCGGTCTGCAGCCACAGGAAGGGCGGCGGAGGCGTGCCGTTCCCACCATCCGGGCGCGCGTACGTGCGAACGGACAGCCGCACCGGGATCACGAGCGGACCCCGGCTCCGCAGCGCCGCGAGGTACTCCGCACGGGCTTCGTCCGCCGACTTGAGCTGGTCGGACGCGCGCAGCAGCGCGGGGGTGGCCGCGGACGTGGCGAGCGTGTGGCTCCAGACGATGGGGAGATCGGGCGTCAGCTGTGTGATCCGGGCGCGCAGCACGAGCCAGCTGCCCTCGGCCTCGAGGTCGACGAACAGGGCGTGCTTCCCCGTGGCGCCGCCGAGCTCGGCGAGCACGGCCGGGTTGTCGATGCCGCGCGACACCACGGTGCCCTCGGGACCGGAGTGCACGACCACGGCCGTACACGACGGACAGTGCACGAGCTGCACGTTGCTCGTGGGGTTCTCGGCGAGCACGGCCGCGATGTGGTTCTCGACGAGCGCCTGCATGCCGGTGCCGAGCCCGACGGGCACCGAGACTCCGGCGAGCACCACCGGCGTGGACGACTCGAACACGGGGTCGGTCTTCCAGCCGTACACGAGCTCGTCGATCAGATCGAACGCGGAGAGGTGCACCTCGCCGGCGATCTCGGCCCGCGCGCGGTCGAGCTCGACGCGCTGGGCATCCTCGATGGGCCCGGCCAGTGCGAGGGAGGCGAGCACGGCGATCATGGGATCCACGTCCACCGGCCGTCGACGCAGAGCCCGCCGTGCAGGATGGTCTCGCGTGCGTCGCGGCTCACGACCGCGAGCAGGGCGTCGCCTTCGCGGAGCGTGCCCGTGGCCGCATAGCGCAAGCAGGCCGTCGGATAGGCCTCGTCGGGATCCATGCGGGTGATCACGCCGACGTCGCCGACTCCGAGCACGGGAACGCGGTCGGACACCGCGAGCCCCTGGCCCATGAGCGCGTTCTTGGTCGCGAAGCTGATCTTCGAGGAGACCTCTCCGCTCGGGTAGTACGTCTCGACGAGCCAGGTGCGGTCGGCGAGATCGGTGCGCAGCGACACGGCCTTGGTGACGATGTCGCGCGACAGGGGCTCGAGCTCGGTGAGGATGGCTTCGTCGCGGGCTTCCCGGAGGCCCGGACGCATCAGGCGCTCGGCGCACATCACGGCGTCGCGCTCGACGTAGTCTCCGCGCGCGCGAGCGGGGCGGATGGCCCCCGGGTAGCGCTCGCTGCCGGTCTGCGCGCTGTAGCGCTCGCAGTCGAGGTTCCTCGCGGCCCGCTTCGACCGCAGCACCCCTGGCGAGGGGTCGTTCAGGAACGGCAGGCCCGCCCACACCACGAGCAGCGGCGTCATTCGGGCGCTCTCGGTGCGGCGCGGAGCTCGGCCTCCTGGAGGACCTCCCACTGCATCTTGGCGTTGAACGTGTGCTGGCTCAGCTGTTGATAGAGGTCGCGCGAGAGCTCGCGGTAGGCCGACCCGATGCCGAGCTTCTCGTCCTTGTCGCGCGCCACGAGGTCGAGGATCTTGTTCCCGAACCACGGCCCGGCGCCCACCTTCCGCACGATCCGCCCCTCCATGGAGTCGGACACGAGCAGGAACCCGGTGCCGTCGCGGATCTCGACGTCCTGCGCGAAGGTGGTCTCGCTGAGGCCCGGCAGCACGGTGAACGTGACGGCACTTGCGATCCAGGAGAGCGGGTGGTGCGACTCGTGGACCTTGCGGGCGCGGAGCTCGAGCGAGAGGTCGGTGCGGGGCGGGGCTTCGGGGTCTTCCTCGGGCGTCTCGTCGGCGTCGACCTGCCCGCTGTTGTCGATGGTGTGGACGAGCGCACCCTGGTTCTGGAAGAGCGTGGTGACCTTCTGGCACAGCATCGAGGCTTCGTGACGGCTCAACAGACCGCCGGGCACGCAGCGGATGGTGAGGTGCAGGTCCTGGAAGTTGGCGGCCCGCACGTCGATGACCTTGGGCCGGTGGAGCCCCGACATCGGCTGGTAGACCCGCACGCACCCCGATCCCGCCAGGCCCAGTACCAGCAGCGCCAGGGCGGCACGCCGCGCGAAGCCCCGGAGGGGGGCGACCGGAAGGCTCTGGGGAATCGTGATCTCCGGGTGTGGCGCCACGCGCCGTTCGACTAACGGGTTGGACACCGCATGGGGTCGATGTCGACACCGCGTGAAACGGATCGACCGGCCCCCCGACGTTCGGCCGGAGTGTAGCGACTACTGCATGCACCCGCTGCCGGTGCCGAGCACGATCCGGATCCGGGCCCCGGCGCCGGGGATCCCGAGACCCGCGAAGACCACGCTGTTGCTGGCCCCGTCGTAGATCCACCCGTTCGCGGGGTCCTGCGGGACGGGCGTTCCGTCGACCCACACCTCGATCGCACCGGGATCGGCGGGCACTTCGGAGAGCGGGAACACGGTGTCGAGCCCGGCCGCGACCACGGCGAGCTGCTGCACGATCGTGCCCATGTCGAGCTGACACAGGTTGAGGTGGATGCCCCCGGTGGCCTGCGCGACCGCCCAGTACCGCGGGACCGGCGCAGCTCCGAACAGGAACCCGCCGCACGGCCAGATCCCGCCGGTGGGGCCGCCCACGATGGAGAGGGACGTGAGCGCGGGATCGCCCTGGTAGGCGTCGAGCAGCGCGATGGCGTCGGCGGTCGTGGCGAGGCTCTGGTCGTCTTCGTCGGAGATCACGATCACGGACAGGAGCGAGCCCGGGCGGACGAGTCCGGCGTTCGCGCCGTTCACGAGCGGCGGGGTGAGCGCGGCGATGGCGGCGTCGAGGCCCTGTTCCTCCATCACGCTCGTGAACGGGATGTCGGTGTTCTGGTTGAACTGCTGGACCGGATTGGGCGTGCTGGCCGAGATGATCGGGCCCTGCAGCTGGCCCTGGAACCCGGCGGTCTGCATGTCGGTCGTGACGACGCCGATCTGGAAGTCGAGACCGAGCGTCAGGAAGCCCTGGATGAACGTGTTGAAGTTGTTCCGGAGGGCGAGGTTCTCGTCGCCCATCGAGGTGCTGTTGTCGACCACGAACAGGATGTCGACGGGCAGCGGGCTGCCGAGCTGGTCGTACTCCTCGACGATCTCGGCGAGGGCGTCCCCCTCCCCTCCGAGCCCGACCTGGACGAGCGCTTCGTCGGGGTCGTTGCTCGCGATGTCGAGCGAATCCGTGGACACGCCCACGGTGCCGGGCGCGAACTCGACGGTCAGCACGGACTCCTGGCCGGGTGCCAGCGTCATGGGCCCGCCCCAGACGGCATAGTCGGCACCCGTCCGCACCGTGACGCCCGACACCACGAGGTCGGCATCCCCCACGTTTCGCACGACCACGTCCCGCGAGGTGACGCACGAGGGAGCCACGACGCCGAAGTCCACCTGGAGCGTGTCCACCTCGATGTCGGGCTGCGGCGCGTCCGCCGGGAGCTCGGGGTCCACGGGGTCCTTGCTCAGGTGGTACTCGGAGCAGGAGACGAGGAACAGGGCGGCCAACCCGCTGGTCGTGATGCGCAAGGGGCACCTCCGCCGGCCGGGTACCCCGGTCCACACGGGGCGGGCGCGACATTTTCGGAGGCTTTCGACGTCGCGCCGGGTCGCATTGCTCGTCACCCGGCAGCGTGGGAGAATTCCTGTGCCGGGAGCCTTCAGCGAGCTGGCTCGCTGGCTCCTCCCTGAATCCCGGTGACGGAGGTGGTGTGGTCAAGTCCGAAGCCGATGCGCGTCCGCAGGCCGGCGCGGTGGTGCCCCCCTCCGAGCGTCCGCCCTGGATCGTGTCGCCCGGCTGGGATGCATTCTGGATCCTGTCCGGTCTGTGGCTGTGGGCGCTCTACGCCGCTGTGTCGCGGTTCGAGCTCGGCATGGCCGCGTTCGGCGCCCTCGTCGCGGGCCAGGTGATCTGGGCCACGGTGCACTCGTTCGCCACCACGTACACGGTGATGTTCTCGCCCGTGTTCGCCGAGGCCCGGAAGGAGCGCCCGATGCGCTTCCTCGGCATTCCCGCGCTGATCTTCGCGGTCAGCATGGGGCTCGGCCTCTACGTCGGCATCGGCCCGAAGATGGAAGACGGCGCGGGCTTCGGGCTCGCGAACTGGGGCTTCGCGCTCTACCTGGCCGCCTTCTTCCTCGGGCACTTCTGGCACTTCGCCCAGCAGGACTTCGGGGTGCTGTCGCTGTACCGCACGCGGAAGGCCCAGTTCCGGCCCATCGATCGCACGGTCGACCTCGTGTACTCCCGGTTCACCACCCTGGTGGTGCAGCCCATCGTCTACCTGTTCGCCCTGTACGAGCTGCCGTGGTCCGAGCTCATCGTGTCCGGGCTCCCGATCTCCCACGACACCGCGCGTACGGCCGCCACCATCGCCGTGTTCGCGTCGATGGCCGCGTCGGTGGGCATCCTGGGGTTCGAGCTTTCGAAGCCCAACCGGTCGATCCCGAAGCTCTACTACCTCGCGATCATCGCGTTCCACCCGCTCACGCTGTACTACGTGCCCGACGGATACGGGCTGCTGTACGCGTTCGTCTACCTGTTCAGCCACTGGATGGTGGCGATCTCGCTGGCCTGGCGCGTGAACCGGAACCACGCCGTGAAGCAGGCGAACCCCGCGCGAGCGATCGGCCTGTACCTGCTGGCGTTCGGAGGGATGTGCCTCGCCGCGTGCCTGGTGCACTGGAACCTCGCGCCGCGCAGCCCGCTCACGGCCGATGACTACACGGGCATCGTGGGCCACCTCGGTCTCGGCGCGAGCCTCGTGCTCGGGTACGCGCTCGGCGAGCAGATGGTGCACTACTACTGCGACCGCGCGCTGTTCAGCTTCAAGGACGCCTACGTCCGCCAGAACGTCGGCCCCCTCCTCCGCTGACCTCCGCAGGGTTCAGCCGACGAACGGCCGCGAGGCCTACTTCGCGTCGCGGGCCCGATCCCGCTGGCGCTTCTCGAGCTCGAGCAGGCGTGCTTCGGCCCAGCTCGTGATGTCGGCGACCGAGCGGTCGGCCAGCGGCAGCTCGGGGGGCGCGTCGGGATCGCGGGGACCGGGTGGCACGGCGTCGGAGTCCAGGATCGTGCCGAACTCGAGCGTCAGGTGGTTCGCGAGGCGCGGGAGCTTGGCGCCGATCGGCAGCACCTGCTCCATTCCGGTGTGATGGAACGGCAGCAGCAGCGGGCGCGTGGCCTTCACGAGGTGCGCCAGGCCGGTCTTCAGCGGGGTTCGCAGGTGCTCGGGATCGCGGGTGCGGCCGCCCTCCGGGAAGATGTGCACCCACTCCCCCTCACGCAGGCGCTCGCGGAGGAAGCGCATGCCCGGCTGGTCGAGACCGGCGCCGCGCACGATGGGCACCCCCTTCCCCGCCGAGAACAGGCGTGCGCTGATCGGGTTGCTGAAGAAGTTCAGCGCGTCGGTCGCGCACCATCGGGCGCGATGCCAGTCGGACCCGGAGAACGTCGCGACGAGCCAGGGGTCGTCGAACAGGCTCACGTGGTTGCTGAAGGTGAGCAGCGCGCGATCCTGGCGGCGCGCCTCCTCGAAGACCTCGACGCCGCGGAGCTCCAGCGAGTTGAGGTTCTGGACGAGCGCCTTGCAGGCCGCCACGACGACCTTCGCGTACAGACGACGCTTGAACGACGGCGCCGGATTCCACCGATCCAGCGCACGCTGCGCGGCCGGATCGAGCTCCGGGCTGGCCGGTGCGAGGCTGTCGTCGAGCTCGGGGCGTCGCGCGTCGTCGGCCCCACTCACGCTGGCAGTGCGACGGGTTCCCGACGGCACGTTGCCCTCCCCCTGAGGACCCGCATGGTAACGCAGAACCCACCGGGACCACAGGGTTTGGACAGGGGTCAGGGCGACCCTTCGGATCCGTGGGCATCGGGCTGCGTTCCGGGCAGCCGGGCGGGGCCCGACATCGCCACCACGACGGCGAGGAACACGAGCGTGAAGGCGATCAGGTCCTGGGGACGGAGGCGCTCCCGGGCCACGAACACGGTGAACAGCCCGAACACCACGAGCGTGATGGCCTCCTGGAGCACCTTGAGCTGCGGGAGCGTGAACACCCCGCCGTGATCGACGTGGCCGTACCGGTTCGCCGGCACCTGGAGCACGTACTCGGGGAGCGCGATCATCCAGCTCACCCCGATGGCCAGCGCGAGGGACCAACCGGGCTGACGGACGTGATAGTACCAGGCGAACGTCATGAATGTGTTGGACGCCACCAACAGGAGCACGGTCGGGAGCCAGGCGGGAACAGACACGACGGACCTCACACCATCCGCGTCGCTCGGCGCTGCGCCGGAGTCAAGAGCGGACGGGAGCTCTGCGTGCTATCAGGCAGGGTCGTCGAGGTGGCCGATGCGCGCGTTCCTCCCCCTGCTCCTCCTCCTGTCCGTCGCCTGCAAGTCCAAGGCGAACGACTCCAAGATCCGCCAGCAGGGCAGCGAGTCCGACGCCGATACCGATGCCGACGCCGACACGGATGCCGACGCCGACTCCGACTCCGATGCCGACAGCGATGCCGACACCGACGCGGATGCCGACGCCGACAGCGATGCCGACTCCGACTCCGATGCCGACAGCGATGCCGACAGCGATGCCGACACCGACGCCGACCCGTACAGCGCGCCCCCACCGGTCCCCACGCTCACCACGGCCGCCGTGATCGACATCACGAACGACATCGACGCCATCCTGGCGAGCACCTCGGCCGTGCACACCGCGATGGTGATCGACGGCGAGAACGGCCAGATCGTGTTCGAGTCGAACCCCGACACCCCGCGCGTCCCGGCCTCGAACACGAAGATGTTCACCACAGGCGTCGCGATGGACGTGCTGGGCGAGGATCATCGGTTCGCCGTCACGGCCTGGGCCACGGGCACGTCCGGTACGGTGAACGTCACGGTCGTCGGCGAGCACGACTTCAGCTGGTCCACCGAGTTCTATGGCGACTACGGGTTCCCCGCCGACCAGATGGCCGCGCGGATCGCGGATGCGGGCGTCACCAGCATCGGCACGCTGTCCGTCCAGGGCGAGTACCTGGTCGAGGGCTACTCGCTCTCCACCAACCTCGACTACGCGGGCAACCGGAACGAAGCCGCCGACCTCCTCGAGCTCGCGCTGCTGAACGAGGGCGTCTCGGTGGGCTCGGTCACCACCAGCAGCTCGTTCACGCCCCCGGCTGGCACCTCGGTCATCGCGGAGCGCCTGTCCGTGCCGCTGTCCGTCGCCGACCATCCGCTGATGGTCTACAGCCACAACGAGTTCGCCGACATGCACGCGCACCACAACGGGCGCGCGCTCTGGAACGGCAGCACGTACGCCGACAACGAAGCAGCCGTGATCGACTGGTTGTCGGGCCTCGGGATCGACACCACCCCGCTCGAGCTCTACGACGGCAGCGGCCTGTCGCACGACAACCGGGTCACCGCCCGCATCATCACGGAGATGCAGGCGGCCATGCTGGAGCGTCCCGCGGGCGAGGCCTGGCGGCGCACGTTCAGCATCGGCGGCGTGATCGGCACGCTGTCCTCGCGCATGACGGGCGGCGACACGAGCGGCCGGTTCTTCGGGAAGACCGGAACGCTGCCGAGCATCGGCGTGGTCTCGACGAGTGGCGTGCTCTACCACCGGTACGACGGGCACCGGTACCTCGTGTCCGTCGTGATGAACGACTCCCCCAGCACCACGACCGCACGCGCCCTGCAGGACGACGTGGTCGAGGTGATCGCGCGCGACAACCGGAACCTCGGCACGCGCCCGGGCCAGCCGGTGCTCCGGTACGTGCGCAACACCACCACGGGCACGCTCGACATCGCGTGGTCTGCCGTCTCGGGGGCCACGGGGTACCTCGTGTGGACGTCCACCGACGGCCGCGCCTGGCGCCGGTCCGACGCACGCTACGTCACCTCGACCACGCACCGTGCCGGCGGGCTCACCGGCACGCAGTACGTGAAGATCACCGCGCTGAACGGGGCGGGTGAGTCCGATCCCAGCGATGTGTACGGGTCGCGCGTGGGCACGGCACCGTCGCGCATCCTCGTGGTCGACGGGAACGACCGGTACGAGTTCCAGTCCGAGAACAGCCGCGGGTTCGGGCACGACTTCACGGTCGCGACCACCGAGGGTCTGGGGTCGCGAGGCTTCGACACCGTCGCGAACGAGCGGCTGGGCGTCGACGTGTTCCTGGCCGACTACGACACCGTGATCTGGATGTTCGGCGAGGAGTCGTCGCTCGAGGAGACGTTCGACGCCACCGAGCAGGGCCTGGTGGCCGCCTGGCTGGCCTCCGGGAACAAGGCGCTCATGGTGAGCGGCGCCGAGGTCGCCTGGGATCTCGACTGGCTCGGGGCCGGGCCCGATCAGACGTTCTTCGCCGACTACCTGAAGGCCTCGTACGTCTCCGACGACGCCGGCACCTACTCCATCGCGCCCACCACCTCGGGGGTGTTCGCGGGCATCGGCGAGCTCGGGTTCTTCACGCCCGGCACCCTCTCGGCGAACTACCCCGACGTGCTCTCCCCCGAAGGCGGAAGCAGCTCCGCCCTCACCTACGCGAACGGGGGCACCGCGGCCGTCACGTGGTCGGGCACCTTCAAGCTCGTGTACATGGGCTTCCCGTTCGAGACCATCGACAACCGCCCCGATCGCGACGCCGTGATGGCGAAGGTGCTCACCTTCTTCGGCATCTGAGCGTCTCCCACGCGCCCGATGCCACACGCGCTGTGACAGCGGGCGCCTCCGCATGCGAGAATCGCGCCGCAGGAGGACGTTCCTTGTCCGGAAAGAACGACGACGAAGACAAGCTGCCGGATGTCGCGCGGCGACGTGGCAATGCGGACACCCTGTTCTCGGCCGACTGGTTCGAGGACGAGGACAACGACAGCGAGCCCGCACCGCCGGCGCCCCCTGCCGAGAAGCCCGCTGGCGGCAAGCCGATGTGGATGCCCGCGGGCGCCACGCCCGTCACCGCTGCGCCTCCTGCGCCGCCCGCTCCTGCGCCCCCGGCTCCAGCAGCGCCCCCTGCGCCCCCCGCCGATCCCACGATGTCCGCACCGGCCATGATCTCGGAGCCGCCACCGCCCCCGCGCGTGCGCAGCGCCAACCCGACGATCCTCCCGGACTTCGACTTCGACGACGACACCGGGGACGTGGCCGCCGCAGCTCCCGCAGCTCCGCCCCCTGTGGCTCCGCCCGCCGCGCCGCCGCCCGTGGCGCCGCCGGCTCCGGCCGCTGCAGCTCCTCCGGCTCCCGCCGCGCCTCCGGTCGCGCCCGCCGCGGCCCCGCCCGTCGCTGCGGCTCCGCCCCCCGTGGCTCCGCCGGCCGCCGCACCGCCGCCGATCACCGCGAAGCCTCCGTCGCCGCCGTCCTCTCCGCCCGACAACCTCCCCGAGGTCGCCAAGCGGCGCGGGAATGCCGACACGCTGTTCTCGGCCGACTGGTTCGACGACGACGACAACGGAACCGCCGCCGAGGCCGACGCCGACGACGCGCCCGCTGCAGAGAAGCCCAAGGCGAAGGCCAAGGCGCCGCCGAAGGCCACCGAGGCGTCCATCGGGGATGTCGACGACTGGGACGAGCCCGCGCCGAAGAGCAACCTGCTGCTCTACGTGGGCATCGCGGGTGTCCTGATGTTCCTCGGCTGTGCCGGGATGGGCACCGGGATCGCCCTCGTCCTCATGCTGAAGGGGTAGCGGCCCCTCCCGACACGGAGCGCGAGGCTACCGGGTGCGGAAGGGCGCCTGGGAGAGCGTGCTCGACCAGCCGTCGACGTACTGCACGACGAGGTAGGTGCCCGTGCCGTGGCGCACCAGCTTCACGCGGGGATCGCGAGGGCTGTCGGTCAGCCAGCCGTTGTTGTTCTCGGCGAGCCACACGAGATCCTCGATGCGCCGGCAGCGCGTGAGCTTGTCGATCTCGACGGCGTGCTTCGCGGGATCGAGCCCGCCGACGAGCTTCGCGAGATCCGAGCGGAAATTCATGACACCTCCGGGCTCCAGTCTACCGCTGGAGGTCGGCCAGCACGGCTTCCGGCGGGCCGTCGGGGTGCTCGAACGTGGGGAGACGGGCGCGCGCTCCGGGATCCGTGCGCGCCAGCTCGACCATGTCGACGAACACCCGTGGCGCGACCCCGGCCAGAGCGCGCTCGGGCACGTCGAGCCCGTCGACCGGGGGCAGCTCGCGCGGCGGCCCCAGGCGGTACACGACCGGCACCGTGTGCGGCCGGAACCGCAGGTGCACGGAACGGACCGTCGCCTCGGCCCCGAGCACGGCCTCCCATGCGAACAGCTCGGTGCCACCGGGGGAGAAGCGCACCAGACCCTCTCGGGCAGCCACCCAGCTCTCGTTCGCCCCACCTTCTCGCGCGCGCCAAGCCCACAGGGCTCCGGCACAGGCCAGGGTCGCGAACACCAGCACCGACGCCCAGACCACCACGTCCGAACTCTAACGCCGCCCGCCGTTTGAAACTCCCCCACCCCGGGACTAAGGGACAGTCCTTTTCCCCAACACTGGAGCCGACGATGGCCTTCGAACTTCCCCGCCTCCCCTACAGCAACGATGCCCTCGCGCCGCACATCTCGGCCGAGACGCTGTCCTTCCACCACGGCAAGCACCACGCGGGCTACGTGGCGAAGCTCAACGCCGCGGTCGAGGCCGATGCCTCGCTTCAGGGCAAGTCCCTCGAAGACCTGATCCGCACCACCAAGGGTGGGGTGTTCAACAACGCCGCCCAGATCTGGAACCACACGTTCTACTGGAACAGCCTGTCGCCGAACGGCGGGGGCGAGCCCACGGGCGCCATCAAGGCCGCGATCGATCGCGACTTCGGCAGCTTCGCGGCCTTCAAGGAGGCGTTCACCAACGCCGCTGGCACGCACTTCGGCTCGGGCTGGGCGTGGCTCGTGAAGAACGGCGCCGGCAAGCTCGAGGTCGTCGGCACGCACGACGCCGGCTGCCCCCTCACCGATGGCCACACGCCGATCCTCACCTGCGACGTGTGGGAGCACGCCTACTACATCGACTACCGCAACGCCCGCCCCGACTACGTCAAGGGCTGGTGGGAGCTCGTGAACTGGGACTTCGCGAACTCGAACCTGTAGTCTTCGCGGGCCAGGGCCGCTCGGCGACGGGCGGCCCGACCTGCTGAGCTAGAGAGGCGCGACCCCTTCCGGGATCGCGCCTCTTCTCGTCTGGCGAAGGCCCGCAGGACGGGCCGCCGTGACCTGCCTACTTCACGCCATCGCGGATGTTGGCCTGCTCGCGGAGCCGGATGAGGGCCTCGCGCTCGATCTGACGGACGCGCTCGCGCGACAGGTTCATGCCCTTGCCTACCTCGGATAGGGTGCGGAACTCGTTGTCTTCGAGCCCGTAGCGCCGCGTGAGGACGTACCGGTGGCGCTCGGTGAGCACCATGTGGAACGCCTGGAGCATGCGGCCGATCTCCTGCTGGTGGATCGCCTCGTCGTCGGGGTGCGTGGCATCCTCGTCGGCGAGGAAGTGCTCGAGCGAGCGCGGACGCGGCCCGCCGTCGACCGGCTGGTCGAGGCTGACCGTGTTGCCCTGCGACAGGAGGAACTCGGCGCGCGACTTGTCGACGCCCACCTCGTCGGCCAGATCGCCCGTGTTGAACGTGACGCCCGCGGCCTCGAAGCGCTTGATGGCCTTGCGCAGGTTTCGCGTCTGCTCCACCGCGCAGCCCGGCAGGCGCACGGGACGCCCGGTGTGGTCGATCGCGCGCGTCATCTGAGCGCGCACCCACCAGCGGGCGTACGTGGAGAAGCGGATGTCACGGTCGGGGTCGAACCGCTTCGCGGCGCGCAGCAGGCCGATGTACCCCTCCTGGACGAGATCGGGCTCGTCCATGAAGGGGCCCGCGAGCTTCCGGGCCTCGCCGTGCGCGATGCGACGACCGCTCATGGCGAGCTTCCATCGCAGGGCTTCGGCTTCGGCCCAGGCTCCCTTGGCCTTGCGAGCGCGATCCTTGAGGTCGGGATCCGACTGCGCAGCCTTCCAGACAGCCTCGACCGCCTTCTCCAGGCGATCGACCATACCGGCACGGGTGCGCTCGGCGCGATCGGGCTTGCGCTGCAAGCACGACTCCGCCGCGTCGACGCCCACGACCGCTTCGCGCGCACGGCTCTCCGCACGGCGAATGGCGCGAGCCATCTCCTTCTCCTCTTCGGCGGTCAGACGCTCCGACTTGCTGTGTCTTGGTCCGAAGGCGTCGATGGTGCACTTCCTGAAGTTGCGAGGTTTCGTCCGAGGGCCGCAGGACGGAGAGTGAACGGGATGGGAGGCTGGAGCCGGGGGCTCGCGGCCTCCTCTGAAATAGTCGAAATTCTGAAAGCGGTTCGACGAGCCGAGCGAATCGAGGTCGATGCTTGGGGTCGCCGCCGGAGCGGCCACCAGTTCTTCCTTCGTCGCGAGCCCGAAGGGCGAACACTCACATCACCGGGGCGGCGCTCGAACGCACCACCCCCACGTCAGGTGCGAATTGTGGTCGCGGCGAGCGCCACCGTCAACCCCTGAGACTCACACTGCACTGTCAGTTCGCGCAGCACCGGATACGTGGAGCGTCCGGAGTCCAAGAACGATGCGTATCCTCGTACCTGCTGTCCTCGCCGTTGTCGCGCTTTCTGCCTGCACTCCCCTCACCGAGGAGAACGCACCCGAGCGGGTCGCCGAGACCGTCTGTCGCAAGACGCGCACCTGCGACTCCGATGCCTGGGACGATCTCTACGACAACGACTTCGAGGAGTGCGTCGACGCGCAGACCGACGTGTACGAGTTCGTGCTCGAGGTCGGAGGCGTGTTCGGGCTCGACCTGGATCTCGAAGAGGTCGGCAACTGCATGCGCGACATCCGGCGCTCGTCCTGCGACGAGTGGCTCGCGGGCGACATCGGCCCGAACTGCAACGACGTGCTCAGCTTCTGACGCCTGGGGCCCGTAGCCTCTGCGCTACGGCCTCCGCCCTACGGGTCGGGCACCAGCAGCGTGGCGAGCACCGGCCGGTGGTCGGGCTTCTGCGGGGAGTCCTGGCAGTACACGTTCTGGGTGAACAGCACCTCGGAGCTGGACGGCCAGTTCTTCGCGTTGTTCCCCACGAACGTGAAGTCGAGCACGCCGTCGAACGCGAAGCTGCACTGAGTCGCGACCAGCGTGTCGGGGCGCACCCACACCCACGTGCTGTTCGCCACCATCTGGTCGTAGCCGGCGTCGTGGTCGGCCTCGCCGCCCTCCACCGCCCAGTCGAAGTTGTAGTCGCCCACCGCGACCAGCGGCAGCGTCTCGGACGCCGCCCACGCGTTCAGCATCTGCGCCTGCTGCACGCGCGCCGCGTCGTCGGTGCGCCACAGGTGGTTCACCATGAACTTGAACTCGACGCCGTTCTCGCGGACGCGGAAGTGCCCGACCAGCGGGGCCCGGGCCGTGCCACCGACGTTGATCGCATCGAGCTCGACGCTGCCGAGGAGCTCGAGGCGCGAGTTGTCCCACAGGATGCCCAGACGGTCGGAGAAGCCGGTGGTGCCGAGGATCTTGCCGAACTCCTGGCTGGGGTCGTCGGCGGCGGCGATCGCGAACTGGTCGAGCCAGGACTGGCTCTCGACCTCCGAGAAGCCCCACAGGGCCTCGCCGGTGATCTCCGACACGTTCTGCGAGATCGTGGCGGCCTCGGCATCGCCCGACTCCACGTTGTAGCCGACCACGACGAGCTCGACGCCCGTGATCGGCGGATCGGTGTCGTCGGGACGGGGCACCGGTGGGGGCAGGCCCGTATCGGACCCGACGGGCGGGCATCCGGCGAGCAGCAGGAAGCACAGGGAAGCGAGGCGCATTCGCTCGGATAACCCGTGTGCACGCTCCACGCGCGCGGATCCCGGGATACCACTCCCTCACCGAGAACGGAGGTAGCATGCACACCCTGAGCCGCACGATGGGTCTGACGGTCGATCAGATCTTCTTCATCCTGGCGTCGCTCCTCATGCTGTGTGCCGTGCTGGTGGTGTCCACGGTGATCATGAACCGGTTCGCCCGGGAGGAGTGACGGTCCAGCCGGTTCATCGCGCGTCCACACGCGGACCGCACACGCTTCACGGCACATCCGCGGTGCAGACACGGGGGCCGGCGACATGGAGGCATCCCCTGGAGGCTCCATGACCCACCCGACCCCTCGCATCCCCTCTGGCCGAAGCCGAACCCTCCTGGTGCTCGTGCCGATGGGGCTCCTCGCGCTCACCGCCTGCTACGACTTCCAGGGAGATCGCGCGCGCCTGGGGTTCCGCTCCGACGCGACGGTGGACGGGTCGCGGGCCTGGACGCCCGAGCACCCCCTCGCGGAGGGTGCCCGCCCGCAGCTCGAGGTGAGCGAGGTGCTCGCCACGGAGTCGGAGCCCCGCGGACCGTCGCGGTTCGAGGGCTCGCGATCGGTCGCGCTCGAGCCGGCAGACGGCGGCACGGTGTTCCTGTCCGGGTCCGGACGGGGCTGGGTGGGCGCCGAGGCCGACGAGGTCCGCGACGACTTCTCGGTCCGCTGGGTGAAGGCCGAAGGCGGCACGTTCCTCGACCCCATCGCGGAGGTCGCCGGCAATCCGTCCGCGCTGGACGGGCTCGTCGTGGTGGAGGGGGGCCGCCTGCCCGTCCAGTACGTGCTCCACGACAAGCGGGGCCACGCGCTCGGCTGGGTGCTCGACCAGCTCGAGGTACGCAGCCCGGAGGAAGGCGCCCGGCTCGACCACGACGCGGAGCTCGGGCTGCTCCTCACCGCAGGGGAGCCCGGGCACCACGAGGTCGGCGTGCAGTGGCCCGGCACGCGCGCCACCCTCCTCCCGGTGGAGGTGATCGAAGCCGTGTCCGTCGACGGGATCGCGATCGAATCCCTCGATGTCGGCGGCGAGTGCGTCCTGCACGCGTTCCTGCTCCGCGAAGACCAGCCCGTGCACGGTGGGACGGGCTTCCGGTGGAGCCACACCGACACCGCCGAGCCCTTCGCGCCGTGCGAGCCCGACGTGGTCGTGGCCTGGGGCGATCTGGTGTCGGGCACTTGAATCGTCGGCCGGCCGGACCGAACATCGGGCGCCACGGAGGCCCGGATGGCCCACGCCCACACCCCGTTCCCGCACCTCACCGACCTCCTCTCGGAGACCCTCGGTGGGCGTGCCCTCGCCTGCAGCGACGACTTCTTCGCGAGCATGCACAACCTCGTGAAGAACGCGGAGCCCACGTTCGATCCCGACGCCTACTACGAGCGCGGCAAGGTGATGGACGGCTGGGAATCCCGCCGCAAGCGGGGCCCGGGCAGCGACTGGTGCATCCTGGCGCTCGGTGCCCCCGGGGTGATCCGCGCAGTCGACCTCGACACGCGGCACTTCACGGGCAACCACGCGCCCTGGGCGACGCTCGAGGCCTGCTTCGTCGAGGGCGACCCCACACCGGAGCAGCTCCGTGACGAAGCCGAGTGGAGCGAGGTGCTCCCCGCCGTCTCGCTCAAGCTCGGCAGCCCGAACCCCATGCCCGTGCACGACGATCGCGTGTACACCCACGTCCGACTGAACATCTTCCCCGACGGCGGCGTCGCGAGACTGCGCGTGTACGGCGAGGTGAAGCGCGCCCACACGGGCTCGTTCGACCTCGCGGCGCTCGAGAACGGCGGCAAGGCCCTCGCGGCATCCGACATGTACTTCGGCGTGATGGACCATCTGGTCGCACCCGGGCGGGCCAGCGACATGCGCGGAGGCTGGGAGACCCGCCGGCGCCGGGGCGACGGGCACGACTGGGTGCTGCTGCGCCTGGCGTGCCGGGGTCGGCTCGATCGCCTGCTCATCGACACGAACCACTTCAAGGGGAACTTCCCCGACACCGCGGAGCTCGAGGGGATCGACTGGGAAGACGGCCCGGCGCCCCTCCTGCTGTCCAGCACGCGCTGGAAGACCATCCTGCCCCCGCTCAAGCTCGCCGCCCACGAGGAGCGGCACATCGACCTCGACGATGCCGGGCCCTTCACGCACCTGCGCCTCAAGATCCGCCCGTGTGGTGGGGTCAGTCGGCTGCGCGCGTTCGGGAGGCCCGCAGACGCGGGCGACTCCGTGGTGCAGGCCTGGAACGCGCTGCCCGACAGCGACGCTCCGGCGGCGTTCCTGCGCGCCTGCGGGTCTGCGCGGTGGGCCGCCCGCATGGCCGCGGCGCGGCCCTTCGCGCACCGTGGCGAGCTCCTGACGGCCGCGCGCCGCTTCTGGGACACCGCGTCGAAGGAGGACTGGCTGGAGGCCTTCGCACACCACCCCCGGATCGGCGAGAACCCCCAGAAGCTGCGCGAGAAGTACGGGTCCACGGCGTCCCTCGCCGCGTCCGAGCAGGCCGGGGTCGCCAGCGCCAGCGAAGCCGTGCTCGAAGCGCTGGCGACCGAGAACGTCGCGTACGAGAACCGGTTCGGGCACGTGTTCCTGGTGTGTGCGACAGGGAAGTCCGCGGTCGAGATGCTCGAGCTGCTCCGCGCACGCCTCCCGAACACCGCGGAGCGCGAGCTCCGTGAAGCGGCCGAGCAGCAGGCCCAGATCACCTTCATCCGGCTCCTCGGAGGTCCCCAGTGAGCAGCCCCCTCACCTCCCACGTCCTCGACACCGCGCTCGGTCGCCCCGCACGGGGGATCGCAGTGCTCGTGGAGCGCAGCACCGGCGACGACTGGACGCTCCTGGCCCGTGGCACCACCAACGACGATGGGCGCGTACCGGATCTGCTCTCTCCCGGCGCGTTCGACGTCGGGACCTATCGCGTCACGTTCCTCACGGGGCCCTACCTCGAAGCCCAGGGAAATCCGGCGTTCTACCCCCACGTGACCGTGGTGTTCCGGGTCGACGCACCCGACGAGCACTACCACATCCCGCTGCTGCTGAGCCCGTTCGGATACTCGACCTACCGCGGGTCCTGACCCTCGGAGGGCTCGGTGGGCGCAGGCTCCGCGGGCGCTGCCGCCTCCCCTTCGGCGTCTTCCACGTCGTCGGGGTCGTCGCCGTCCGGTGCCCCCTTCTTCTTGGCCCGCTCTGCACGGGCGAAGGGCGCCTGCCGCTGCCACAGCGGGTAGTCGAGGACCGGCTGGGTGTCGGGACCGACCTTGATCACCAGCACGTCGGCCCCTTCCGGCCGCTCCCCGGGCTCGAACGTGACGTAGGTGTTGACCCACGATGGGTCCATCGTGAGCTGCTTCGCCATCGTCTTCTGGTCGCCCGCCCACAGCTCGAACCCCGATCGCGGGGGCGTGCCGTTCCACCCCGTCTGTACGGTGAACGCCTCGTGGGGCGCCACCCCGAGGCGCGTGCGGCGACGCGTCTGGGACTTGTTCACGCGGACGTCGACGTGGGCCACCATCTGGCCGACCTGCTGCTCGTAGGCGGCCTCGAGCTCGAGCAGCTTCTGGAAGGCCCGCCCGTCGGGGCTGTCGGTGTATCGGATGGTCGGACGCGCGGGATCGGGCGACGACATGCAGCCCGACCGCTGGGGGAGCGCCGACACGTCCCACGCGAGCGCGGTGCGCGCGATGGCCTCCTGAGCCTCGCCCGGCAGCGCGAACTGGAGCGCGGCGACCGTCGGCGGGAGCAGCACCAGACCGCGGCTCTCGAGCACGGCCTGCCGGTGCGTGGCGTCGATCACGAAGGCCTCGATGTCGCGGTACCGCTCGAACTCGCCCGACCACGCGAGCCAGAACAGGTACTCCGGGTGGATCGGCACGTCGCCGACGTATGCGACGGGGACGTCCTTCATGCGGCCCTCGAGCCGCTCGTCGAGCATCTCGGGCCACACGGGGAACGGCCAGCCCTCCTGGTCGACGAACACGGCCCAGAAGTCGGAGTAGTCGTCGCCCGTGAAGCGCTGGAGCTCCTCGCGTAGCGGGAATGGCTCGCGATGGAAGCCGTACTTCGCCCACATCGCCTTCATGAAGGTCTCGAGATCGACCCCGGACCGCTGGCGGACCAGGGTGTCGAGGTGCTTCACGACCATCGGACCCTTCGTGTAGTGCAGGTACTCGGAGGCCTCGCCGTTCTGCAGCTCCTCGGCGAGCGGCACGTTCCACTCGGGGTGCTGCGCGAGGTCGCGGAGGTGCCGCCTCCACAGCACGTTCCAGTGGCGCTGATCCGGCAGGATGCCCGACTCGGCTGCGGCCACGACCTCGATGTACGACGCCCACCCCTCCATGAACCAGTGGTCGCGGTCGTCGCGCAGCGTGAGGCCCGACGGGGTGTACTTGTTCATCGGGTGACCGATGCGGTGCCCGAGCAGCAGCCAGTTCCGCGCGTTCTCGGTGGGGTGCTCGTAGCAGGCGCCGTTCACCGAAGCGCCCCCGAACACCTTGCCCTCGGGCCCCTCGGGGAGCCACGCGATCGCGAACGGACCCTGGCGGTCGTACCCGAGCTCGTCGTGGAACCACTGGAACTCCGCGAAGCTCTTCTCGGCGAGCGTGTCGCGGTGCTCCTGCGGCCAGGCCCGAGGCGCGCCCACGCGGAAGTCGGTGCTCCCGATGGTCTTCGAGCGCACGTCGTAGTCGCCGACCGCCACGCACGTGGCCGTGAGCTCGCTCTTCAGGTTCAGGTGGTCGTGCAGCACCATCCACTCGCCCTGCTCCTCGAACGGGTGGATCACGGACCACCCGTCCGGCCGCAGGATCTGGAGCCTCGCCACGCGAACGCTCCGTCTGGACTGCGGGATCAGCAGGATGCGGCCGTCGAACGACGCCCAGTCGGCCTGCACCCAGCCCTGGTGACCATGACGGCCGGCCCCCCCGGGCTTCACGCGCCACTTCACGGTGATCGGGCCGTCTTCCGGGGGGTCGACCAGATCCCAGTGCGGACCGTCCTGGGTCGCCGCGATCGGGCCGTTGCGGCCTTCGAACTCCACGCTGGCGTACGTGTGCTCGCCCGCCGCGCCCATCTGGCGGAACCGGAGCTCGCGGCGGTCGAGATCGTGCCAGACGGCCGTCACCTCGAGCCATCCGGAGCTGCGGTCGGCGAGATCGACCACGATGTCGACCGACTTCTCGCCCGGCGGGTGCTCGGGATGGGCGTACGCGACGGACCCGACGACCCCGGACAGGGCCAGCAGACACGCAGCGATCCCGCGGAACCAGGAGAACGACGGCCTCAACACGACGGAACGCCCGGAGAGCCCCCGTGCCGCGAGGGCATCAGAGGAACAGGTTCACGATGGCGCCGAGGAACACGAGCATGAAGACCAGCAGGGCCACGCCGCCGTTCACGCTGCCCATGCGAGCGGGCGTAGCGGACGCGAGGGGCGACTCGTCGCGGTAGACCCGCCCGATCTCGATGCGCGACATGATGATGGCGATGAGCGACAGCACGGGCGCACACGGCGTGAGGATGGCCGCGAGGCAGCCGAGGCCCCACGCACCCTTCGAGAGGGCGCTCGCAGACCCGTCGTCGTCGCTCCGCATGACGCCGACGATCGCCACCAGGTTGTACAGGGCGAGGAGCAGCGTGATGCACTGCCCCACCCCGACAAAGAGGTAGAGGATGAAAAAGCTGGTTCCCTGCGCGGCTGCTTCCGCTTCCATCGATCGCTCCGTTGGGCGCGGCGCGACTATAGCCACGTCGAGCCGGCGACGCCTGCGATTTCGCCGCTTACCACGCTTCTACCATGGCTCTGGCGCGTTTTCGCACACCGGCGTCCCGAGCGGCGTGAGGGGCGCGTCGCACTCGGGGTCCGCGTTCGCGTAATCGCTCGTAACCGATCCACCCCTTCCGCTGACCCCCCTCGCCTGCGACACCAACGAACGGGTCCGTACGCTAAAACCAACCCGCAGGTCAGTTTAGAAGTCCGGGAATCATGCCGCTCGTACCTCGTCAATCCGGCGAGCCTGAACGCAGGTCCACCAAACTGACCAGTCGGTATGAACCCCACCCCAAAAATACCGACCAGTCAGAATGCGGATCGGCCGGAAACATCGACCAGGCGGGCCTCTTCGCGACTTGCGCACCTCCCGGAACCGGCATACCTCGGCCCCACGAGTCGCGGACCTCATGGTCCCCGACGGCAACGTTTCACGCACATCGCTCTGAGTCCGCCGACCCGTGCGCCGGACACCCCGCTCGGGCCCACGGTCCCTCTGGACCGCCCCGGGCCACTTCGAGAACAGCCCGACCGACACTCCCCACTCTGGGCGCCCGCCCACAACGTATCTGCAGCGAAAGGAGTCCCCATGCTTCCCAAGTTCACGACCGTCGCCGAAGCCATCGCCAACGTCGGCAAGTACTTCCCCGACAACGACTTCGTGTTCCAGGACCTCGCGGGAGACGAGACCTCCTACCCCTTCACGCGCATCGAGACGGAGACCGCCGCGCGTGGCAAGGCCCTGCAGGATCTCGGGCTCCGCAAGGGCGACCGCGTCGGCCTCGTGGTCATCGAGCCGGAAGACTTCGTCCTCAACTTCCTGGCGTGCCTGCGCACCGGCATCGTGCCCGTGCCGCTGTACCCGCCGCTCAGCTTCGGCGCGCTCGATGCCTACGTCGACCGCACGTCCCGCGTGCTCGCCGATGCCGGCGCCCGCGTCGTGCTCGTGTCTTCCAAGCTCGCGAACATCCTCTGGTCGCTCGTCGACACCGTGCCGTCGCTCGAGAAGCTCGTGAAGGTCGAGACGCTCCGCGGGGGCACCGGAACCCCGAAGTACCCCGTCATCGAGCCCGACGACCTCGCGTTCCTGCAGTACACGAGCGGCTCCACGGCCGACCCCAAGGGCGTCATGGTCACCCACGCGAGCCTGGTGGCGAACGCCCACGGCATCGTGAACGAAGGCCTCCTGCTCTCGCCCGAGGTCGACAAGGGCGTGTCCTGGCTGCCGCTCTACCACGACATGGGGCTCATCGGGTTCGTGATCGCGCCCATCTGCCACGCCATCCCGGTCGTGTTCATCCCGACGCTCCGGTTCATCAAGCGCCCGAACGTGTGGATGGAGACCATCCACCGCCACCGCGGCACCACGTCGTTCGGCCCGAACTTCGCCTACGCGCTGGCCGCCCGGAAGGCCCGTCCGTCCGACCTCGAGAAGTGGGACCTCTCCTGCCTCCGCGTGCTCGGGTGTGGCGCCGAGCCCATCCAGGCCGACACGATGCGGGAGTTCACCACGCTGTTCGTCGAGCAGTGCGCGCTCCCCTCGAACGCCATCCTCCCCGCGTACGGCATGGCCGAAGCCACGCTCGCCATCTCCCTGAAGACCGCCACCGAGCACTTCAAGACGGTCGTGTGTGATGCCGAGACCTTCCAGGAGGCCGGCACCGTGGCCGCCCCGCGCGAAGACCGCCCGGCGCTCGAGCACGTCGGCTGTGGCGTGCCCTTCCAGGGCCACGAGGTCGTCATCATGGACGACGCGGGGCACGTCCTCGGCACCGAGCGCGAAGGCGAGATCTGCGTGCGCGGCCCGTCCGTCACGCCCGGCTACTACAACAACCCCACGGCCACCGCCAACGCCTACCGCGACGGCTGGCTTCACACGGGCGACCTCGGCTTCCTGCACGAGGGCCAGGTGTTCATCACCGGCCGACTGAAGGATCTCATCATCGTCAACGGGCGCAACGTGCACCCGCAGGCGGTCGAGTGGGCCGCGGCCGAGGTCGATGGCGTGCGCAAGGGCAACGTGGTCGCGTTCTCGCGTCCCGGCGCCCTCGGTGAGGAGCTCGTGGTCGTGTGCGAGACCATGGGTGTCGACGACAAGGACGCCCTGGCGCGGGCCGTGAAGCTCCAGATCCAGCGCGACCTGTCCATCGCCACGTCCGATGTCGTGTTCCTCGAGCGCGGGAGCCTCCCGAAGACCAGCTCGGGCAAGCTCCAGCGCCGCAAGACCCGTCAGCAGTACCTCGACGGCGACCTCGGCAGCGAGGGCACCCGTACCCCCGGCGCCAGCGGCAACCGCCGCACCATCGCCAAGCACGTCGCGAAGTCCCTCTTCGCCCGCGCCAAGAACACCATTCTCTGAGCGCCGCGTCCCCGCGGATCACCTCACTCTCGCCCCACCCGGTGGACGGGATACACGCCCTCCCCGAAATGCAATCAGGGGTCCCGAGACGCTCGGAGTCCCCGCGGAGCCCCACATGACCGACGCAGAGATCATCGGAATCATCCAGGAAGCCCTTGCCGACGTGGCCCCCAACCGCGCTGGCGAGTTCGACTCCATCTCCACCTCGACGACCATCGAGAGCCTCGGCCTCGACTCGATCGCCATCATGGAGATGGTCGGCTTCCTCGAGGAGAAGGTCGACAGCACCTTCCCCGACGAAGAGCTCACCGCGGTGAGCAACATCGGCCACCTGGCCAACCTGATCCGCACGGGCCGCGCCGTCTGATCGCGCGTCGCCCCGGCCACGGGCGCCCGCTCCGGTAGGGATGGAACCACCGGAGCCGGCGCTCGCGCCACCCCTTCCACATGCGTAGGACACCCGTGAAGCACGAGTCACATCGAATCGCCATCATCGGGATGGGCTGCCGTTTCGCCGGCGCGCCCGACCTCGACGCGTACTGGAAGATGACGCTCGAGGGTCGGAACGGCTTCGGTCCCGTGCCTGCCGACCGGTGGTCGCACGACCAGTTCTTCGACGCGAACCCCCGGGCCACCGACAAGTCGTACGCCCCGAACGGCGGCTTCATCGACGACATCCGAAGCTTCCCCGCCCTCACTCTCGGGATCCCGCCCCGTCGGGTCGAGGTGATGGACCCTCAGCAGCGCATGTCGATCGAGATGGCGCTCGCCGCGATCCAGGATGCCGGGTACCGCCCCGCCGACCTCCCGCGTCGCACGGGCGTGTACATCGGGGTCACCGCGACCGAGTGGCGCGTGCTCGTCGCGAGCCGCGTCATCGCCCAGTTCATGGCGAGCGGCACCCTCGGGGAGGCCCCCGAAGACCTCCAGGCGCTCCAGGACTCCGTCGCCAACATCGTGCCCTCGCGGCCCTACTCCGCGCCCGGCGTGCTCGGGAACATGATCGCCGCGGCGGTGGCCCAGGAGCTCGACCTGCACGGGCCGGCCTACAGCCTCGACGCCGCGTGCGCCTCGGCGATGGTCGCCGTTTCCGATGCCGTTGCGGGACTCGTGTCCGGCGACATCGACTGCGCAGTGGCGGGCGGCGTGTACCTCGCGATCACCCCCGAGCACCACGTGGCCTTCTCGCGTATTGGTGCCATCAGCCGCTCCGGGCACTGCCTGCCGTTCGATGCCCGCGCAGACGGGTTCGTGCAGGGGGATGGCGCCGGAGCGCTCGTGCTCAAGCGCCTCGAAGACGCCGAGCGCGACGGAGACCGGATCTACGCGGTGATCCGGGGCATCGCCACGAACAACGACGGCCGCGGGGATGGGCCGATGGCGCCCGTGCTCGACGGCCAGGTCGAGGTGATCGACCGCGCCTGGGAGCGCTCCGGCGCGGATCCCGGCGCGCTCGGGTACGTCGAGACCCACGGCACCGGAACCGCCGTCGGCGACGTCACCGAGTACACCGGGCTCATGCGCTCGGTCGGGAAGAACGCGACCCACGCTGCGCTCGGCAGCTCCAAGGCCAACGTCGGGCACACGATGTCTGCCGCGGCGCTCGCTGGCTTCATCCGCACGGCCCTCGCGATCCATCACGGCGTCATCCCCCCGATGGCGGGCTTCGAGAGCGCGAAGGACGATCTGGGCCTCGATTCCGGTCCGTTCCGCGTGCCGAAGCAGGCCGAGCCCTGGAACGGGCCGCGCGTGGCGTGCATCTCGAGCTTCGGCTTCGGCGGCACGAACGGCCACGCGGTGCTCGACGCCGCGCCCGACCGTGCGCGCGACGCAGCCGCGGATCAGCCCGAGCTGCTGCTGCTCTCGGCGGGCGACCCCGAGGAGCTGCGCGCGGCGGCGGGCCGGATCGCCGACGCCCTGCAGGCCGACCCGTCCCTGTCGGTCGCTGCGGTGGGCCGCGGGCTGGCCGTGCGCACTCCGCTCGCGAGCCGTCTCGCTCTGGTGGTGGAGGGCCGCGAGGCCGCGATCTCCGAGCTCCGCAAGGTGGCGAACGGCGAGGAGCACAGCGGCCGTGAGGGGCGCAGCGCGGAGCCCGCGAAGGTCGCGTACCTGTTCCCGGGCCAGGGCGCGCAGCGCATCGGCATGCTCCGGGATGCCCGCACCCGGTTCCCCATCGTGAACGACACGCTGCTCGAGGTGGAGCGCGAGCTCGCCGACCTCCTGCCTGTGCCGCTCACCCACCTGCTGTTCCCGGAAGAGCGCGAGACGCCCGTCGACGCCGAGACGGCCGAGCGCGAGCTCACCGACACCGCGCACTGCCAGCCGGTCATGTTCGCCTGCTCGCTCGCCCTGTCCCGCCTGCTCGACTCCGTGGGCGTGCGCCCGGTCGTGGCCACGGGTCACAGCCTGGGCGAGTTCAACGCCGCGGTCGTGGGTGGGGTCGTCTCCAGCCGCGATGCCGCGCGCTTCGTCGCGGCCCGGGGTCGCGGGATGGCCGACGTCACGGGGGATCCCGGCGCCATGGCCGCGGTGATGGCCGACCGTGAGACCGTGCAGGGCCTCCTGGTCGAGGGTGCCGTGATCGCGAACGTCAACCACCCGCGCCAGCTCGTCGTTTCCGGCACCACTGCTGCCGTCGAGACCGTCGTGGCGAACGCGCTGGCCCGCGACATCGTCGCCAAGCCGCTCACGGTGTCACACGCCTTCCACAGCGCGATCTTCGCGGGTCTCGACGCACGCCCGTGGCTCGCCGACATCGAGATCCACGAGCCCACGCTGCCGGTCGCGAGCTGCATCGCCGACCACCCCTACGCGTCGGTCGGCGAAGCCCGGTCGGTGTTCGAGCGCCACGCGCGCAGCCCGGTCGAGTTCGTGCGCGCGCTCCACCAGTGCACCGACGTCGGTGCCGACCTGTTCCTGCAGGTCGGTGCGGGCGGTCCCCTCGCCTCGTTCGCGCGCGGCTCGGTCGGCGCGGATGTCCGCGGCGTCAACACGCTGGGCGGCCGCCAGGACGACGACGGCGGGCGCTCGATCCTCGAGGGGCTCGGCTGGCTGTGGGTGAACGGCGTGAACCTCGACACCCGCGCCATCACGGCGCCGTGCGAGCCCGTGTCGCTGCCCGTGGAAGTCCTGCCGCGCGAGATCTACTGGGCCGTGAAGGACACCGCGCAGAAGGCGCTGAAGATCCGGTCCGTCGCGAAGAGCCTGCCCGCACAGGGCTCCCAGCAGGCCGAGCCCGAGAAGGCCACGCCCGCACCGAAGCCCGCCGAGGCCGACGACACGGTCCGCAAGGTGATGGCGGTGGTCGGGAAGGTCAGCGCGTACCCGCTCGACGCCCTGAAGCCCGGCATGCGGCTGATCGACGACCTCGGCTTCGACTCCCTGATGGTCGGCGATCTCGCCACGGGTCTCGCCGAGGCGTTCCCGGGCATCGGCGGCATCCCCCAGGAGCTCCTGATCAACGGGCCCACCGTGCAGGACCTCGTGGACTACGTGAAGTCCGCGGGCGACGGGTCGACCACGCACGACGACGATGCCCCGCTCCGCTCGTATGCGCCCGTATGGCGGGAGGCCGGCCTCGTCGGTCCTACCCCCGCCGACCTCCGCGGCCGCGTCGCACTGCTCGTCGGAGACCTGGGAGATCTCGCCGCGCCCCTCGAGGCTCGCGGGGTCACGGTCACCACCGATCGGGACGAGCCGGCCGACGTCGTCTTCTGGCACGCCCGGGGCGACCAGTCCGCCGATCTCCTCGCGCTCCTCGCCGTCCAGATCGACCGGGGCGCCGACCCCGAGCTGATGGTGCTCCGCTCCGCCGGGGACGTCGACGCCGAGGGCGTCGCTGGTGTCGTCCGGGCCCTTGCGGCCGAGCGCGACGTGCGCGCGAAGACCGTCGAGACCGCCACCGTCACCGATCTGCTCGCAGAGTGGCTCGACGCCGACCGCAGCACCGACGTGCGCTGGCGCGACGGCACGCGCGAGGTCCCCGGGTTCGAGCCCGCGCCCGTCCTCGATGCCGTCGAGCTCGGCGCCGACGACGTCGTGCTCGTCACCGGCGGTACCCGCGGCATCGGGCGCAAGCTGGCCGAGCACCTCGCCGCCCAGGGCTGCACCGTGCTCGCCATCGGCCGGTCCGACGCCGAGATCCCCGGAGTCACGGTCCTCCGCGCCGACGTGACCGACCGCGCCTCGCTCGCCAACGCCGTCGCCGGGTACACGATCACGGCGGTCGTGCACGCAGCCGGCATCCTCGCAGACGGCCCCATCGAGACGGCCGATCCGAAGCGCGGCGCACAGGCCCGCGCCATCAAGGTCGACGGCTGGCTGAACGCCCTCGAGGTCGCGCCCGCCGCCCGGGTCGCCCTCGCCATCGGAAGCTGGGCCGGCCGCTTCGGGAACCGCCACCAGGCCTGGTACTCCGCGGCGAACGCCCGTATGGCCGCCCTCGCCGACGCGAGCCCGACCCGGGCCGTCGTGGCGGAGCTCGGCCCGTGGACCACCAGCGACATGGTGCGCACCATCCCCGCGCCCATCCAGTCCGCGATGCGGGCCGAAGGGGTCGACTTCGTCGGGGATCGCGCCGGGCTCGACGCCCTGCTCGACGACCTCCGCACGGGTCGCGGGATCCGCACGCACGGCCGGGATCTGCCCCACACCACCCGCACGGTGCGCGTCCAGCAGACGCTCTCGACCGACACGCATCCCTACCTGCTCGACCATGCCATCGAGGGCACGCCCGTGCTCCCGCTCGCGAGCGCGACCGACCTGCTGGCCGAGGCCGCAGCGGTGCCGCACCCGTTCGAGGTCGACGATCTGCGCCTGTTCCAGGGCATCACCGTCAGCGAGCCCGTCTCCATCGAGGTCCGCGTGCGCGGCGACCGCGGCGAGATCCGGGTGGGTCCGCGCAAGGCCCTCGCCTACCGCGCCCGCATCCGGCCGTTCACCGGCACCCTCCCCGAGCTGCCCGCCACGGGCGACGGCGAAGCCCCCGGGCTCGCGCTCGAGACGTTCTACGACGGCATCACGTTCCACGGTCCGCTGCTCCAGGGCATCACGTCCATCGACGCCGTGGGCGCCGACTTCGTGCGCGGTCGCGTGCGCTCCGGGCGCCCGTCCGACTGGATCCCGGGCACGGACCGCCAGGCGTTCCGCGTCGATCCGCTGGCGCTCGACAGCGCGATGCAGCTGTCGGGGTACGTCGCCTGGACCCGCTTCGAGCGCGCCGGAACGCCCGTCGGCATCCACCGGCTCGTGCAGATCGCGCCGCTGCCCGAGGGCGAGCTGATCGCCGAGGTGCGCTTCGGAGACCGCGAGGAGAACCGGTTCTCGGGCACCCTCACGCTCCGCGCCCCCGATGGCACGCTGGTCCTGGTGGCCGAGGACACCGTCGCGGAGCTCCGCAAGGTGAAGGTCGAGGGCGACCCGCTCGAAGGCTTCGAGATCAAGCGGGAGTGGGTCGATCCCACCACCTGGCCCGCGCTCAAGGACATCGACATGCGCCTCCAGATGGCGCAGGCCACCGGCATCAAGAACCCGTACTTCACGGTGCACGAGGGCACGGCGCGGAACGTCACGCGGGTCGGTGGGCGCGAGCTGATCAACTTCAGCAGCTACAACTACCTCGGCCTCTCGGGCGATCCGCGCGTCGTGGCCGCCACCCAGCAGGCCGTGGCCGACTTCGGCACGAGCGTGTCCGCGAGCCGTGTCGCCTCGGGCGAGCGCCCGTTCCACGGCGAGCTCGAGAAGCTGCTCGCGAAGTGCCAGGACGTCGAGGACACGCTGGTGTTCACGGCGGGTCACGCCACGAACGTCACGACGATCGGGCACCTGCTGAAGCCCGGCGACCTCGTGCTGCACGACGAGCTCATCCACGACTCGGCGCTCCAGGGCATCAAGCTGGCGGGCTGCGCGCGTCGCGGCTTCAAGCACGACGACCCGAAGGACCTCGAGAACCAGCTCCGCGAGCTCCGGCGTCACTACGAGCGCGTGCTCATCGTCGTCGAGGGCGTCTACTCGATGGACGGCGACATCTGCGACCTGCCCTCGTACATCGCGCTGAAGAAGAAGTACGGCTGCATGCTGATGTGCGACGAGGCCCACAGCTTCGGCGTGATCGGCGAGACCGGATGTGGAGCGCGGGAGCACTTCGGCATCTCGGGCTCCGAGGTCGACATCTGGATGGGCACGCTGTCGAAGTCGGTGGCGTCGTGCGGCGGCTGGATCGGCGGAAGCGCCGCGCTGGTGCGCTACCTGCGGTACACGGCGCCGGGCTTCGTGTACAGCGCGGGCATCACGCCCGCGAACGGCATGGCCGCGCTGCGGTCGCTCGAGCTGATGGTCGAGGAGCCGTGGCGGGTCGAGAAGCTGCAGCACAACGCGAAGCTGTTCCACGACGAGCTCGTGAAGCGCGGTGTCAGCACGGGCCCGGCGCTCGGGGGCTCCGCGGTCGTGCCGGCCGTCACGGGGAACTCCCTGCACGCGCTGCTGCTCTCCCAGCGGCTCATCGAACAGGGCGTGAACGTGCAGCCCATCGTGTACCCGGCCGTCGCCGACGATGCCGCGCGCCTGCGCTTCTTCCTGTCGTCCACGCACACCGACGAGCAGCTCGTGCTCACGGCCGAGCTCGTGGCCTCCACCCTCGCGGGCGTGCGGAAGGACTTCCCGGTCCCCGGGTAGCTCCGTCCGCACCGGCTGGCCGACTACCCCGGGCGAACCGCGACATCGCGCGGAAGCCCGGATCCGTGAAGCACGTCTGACATTGCGAATCATCGGACGAACCTGGACAACCGCGCCGATCCTGGCGATTGACAGTCGCAAACGGTCGTGCGACATTGCCGATCGTTCCCTCGTCCACGCATTGGAGACCGCATGCTCCGGTCCGCCCTCGTCGTCCTGCCCGCCCTCGTGGCCGTCGGCTGCAGCTGCAACCAGGACTACTCGTTCCCGCCGAGCGAGACCCCCGTGGTCACGGTGCCTCCCGACTACGGCAGCTGGCTGTCGATGAGCACCGCGCCGGATGGCGTGCGCCTCACGATGACGTACTACGACCGCGACCAGACGGGCATCGGCTTCGCGGTCGGCACGCCCCAGGAAGACGGATCGGTCGAGTGGGTGCACGAGCAGGTCGACGGATACCCCGAAGACGGGATCGACCGCGGCGACCGCGGGAAGTACACGAGCCACGCCGTGGCGCCCGACGGCAAGGTGTACGCCGCCTATCAAGACGTGCAGAACGGCGTGCTGCGCGCGGCGGTTCGCGAGGGTCCGGCGAACTGGACGCACGAGCAGGCCGACGTCGGCACGGGCATCTCCTCCACGGGCGCGGGCGCATGGGCCAGCCTGGCGCTCATGTCGAACGGGCTCCCGATGGTGGCGCACCACGACGCCGCGTCCGGAACCCTCCGGGTGGCCTGGCTCACCGAGTCGGGCTGGCAGTCCGAGGAAGCCTGGTCGGGCGCGGATGACGTGGGCCAGTACGCCGACCTCTACATCCACGAAGACACCGCGTACATCGCGTTCTACGACGCCACGAACGGCAACCTCGACCTCCTCGAGGGCTCGCCGGGCAGCTGGTCGCACAGCGTGATCGACCAGAGCGGCGATGTCGGCCAGTGGCCGAGCCTGTGGGCCGACGGAGACGAGGTGCTCGTCGCCTACCAGGATGTCGGCAACCAGGATCTGAAGCTGGCGCGCCGCGTCGGCGGGTCGTGGAACCTCCAGACGCTCGATCAGGGCGAGTTCCGCGGCGCCGACACCGATCTGTTCTTCATGAACGGCCAGCCCGCCATCGTGTACTTCGACGGCCAGAACAACGACATGTGGCTCGCCACCACCGACGGCTCCACGTGGTCGTCGCAGAAGATCGGCGGCGACGACGGCGCGGTCGGGTTCCACAACGAGGTCGCGCTGGTCGACGGCAAGTACTACGCCGGCTCGTACGACTTCACGTCGCGCACGATGTTCCTCACGATCGTCGGCACCACCGCGCCCGCTCCCGCGGAGTAGCCTCCATGTGGCCCGTGCTCGTGGCCCTCGTGGCGTTCTCGGGTGCGGCACGTGCGGGCCGCGTGGACGTGAACCAGGCCTCGGTGCAGGAGCTCGATGCCCTGCCCGGACTGGGGCGCTCGAAGGCCATGGCGCTCGTCGTGCACCGCGAAGACCACGGGCCGTACGCCACGCTCGACGATCTGCTCGAGGTGTCCGGCATCGGGCCCGGCACCGTGCGCGCCATCGCGCCGTACGTCACGCTCGGCGACCGCGTGCTCGCCAGCAGCTCCGTGCGCCCGCCCGCCAACGAAGCCCGCCATCCGGTGGTGCCGAGCGCCACGCGGGTCGACCCCAACCACGCCAGTGTGGTCGAGCTCGCCGCGCTGCCGGGCATCAGCGGGCCCCGCGCGGAGGCCATCCTCGCCGACCGTGAGCGCAACGGGCCGTTCGAGCAGTGCGCAGACCTCGTGCGCGTGGAGGGCATCGGGCCGGCGACGGTCGCCGCGCTGCGCGACCTCTGCGAGGTTCAGAGGTAGCCGAACCACCGCATGACGAACAGGAAGCTCAGGCAGCCGGTGAGCCCGAGGAAGAACATGAAGAAGATGAGCACGGCGATCTTGCAGCCCGTGTTCCGGCTCCCCCCGCTGGCGTCCCCGTCGCCTTCGTAGCCGTGGAACTCCGCGATGGGCTGGCCCCCGGCGCGCAGGAAGGTGACCGCACCCCGGAGCGGGCCGGCCTCGAACTGCATGTCGAGGTTCCAGTTGTTCCGCCCGCGGCCGGGGTGGGGCTCGGTGCGGGCGGTGGCGCGGGTCATCAGATCGATCGTGTTCGCGTCGCCATCGTCGAACCCCACGCCGAGCAGCGCCTGGCGACCGAAGCACACGCCGTGCACCTCGCGCCGGAAGATGAGGTCGCCCACGTACCGGTGGCCGTGGAGCTCGACGATGCCGAGCGTGTCGGGCGGCAGGGTGACCGCCGCGATGGCGCCGTCTTCGCTGACCGAGAGGAGGCCCGTGGGCTTCGGGAGGTCGGTGCGGCCGAGGATCTGCGTGGCTCCGCCGTCGATGCGGAGCACGCTCTGGCCCATCGTGACCATCCAGAAGCCCTGGTAGCACCACGCGATGCCGGCGACCGGGCCGCCCAGCGCCAGCGAGCCCCACGGTGCTCCGGTGTTGGCGTCCATCGCCGTGAACGTGCCGTGTACGTCGGCCAGCGCGATGGCGTTCCGGTCGGGACCGAAGGACGCGACGGCCAGGTCGCGCACGGGGAATCCCCGCTGGCTCCCATTCGCTTCGCAGAACACGGGCCCTTCCGTGGTGACCACCATGAACGCACCGTCTGGAGCGACGCAGCCCGCGACACACCGCCCGTCGACCTGGAGCTCTTCGACCTTCCGGCCGTCGGGCGCGCTGAAGAACGTGACGCGCCCGTCGGCGTCCACCACCGCGAGGTGCGGCCCCGCGAACCCCACGCCGACGATGATGCCGTCGCAGAAGTGCTTCCAGGCGGGCTGACCGTCGCCCCGGTACACCAGGATCTCGGGCCCGTCGCCCACCGCGAGGTGCTTGCCGTCGCGAGAGAGCGCGAAGGTGCTGGTGTCCCTCAATCCTGGCCCCCCGACGAGTCCCGAGAGTCCCGAGCGCCCGCAGGGACGGTCCGTGAGTCCGCAGGGACGGTCCGCGAATCGTCGGCGGCGACGGGTTCGGCGAGGAGGTCGCCGTCGGGATCGTCGACGATGACGAAGAACTCGGGCTCCTCGGGCGCTTCTTCGAGGGCGTCCATCGGGAGCTCGGGCAGATCGTCGCGGAACAGCGCGGGATCGTCGCTCGCCCGGAGGATGTCGAGCAGGACCAGACCCACCTCGACAGAGCCCAGGCTCGACGCCGACAGGCCATGGCGCTCGAGCAGCGGTTCGAGGGCGAGCAGCACGCGCTTCTCGGCATCCGCGAACAGCTCGGTGGGGTCGAGCCCGTCGAGTTTCGCGAGCCACTCGGCGGGCGCCCTGCTTCGGTAGAAGTCGCGCACCTCGAGGCTCGTGGGCTGGGAGTCGCCGACGAGCTGGGCGCGAGCCTGCGCGACCGACAGCACGGCGCGCCACTCCTTGAGCCCTGCGAGCGCCTTCACCTGGAGCCGCATCGCCTGGCCGACCCCGCGCACCGGGTCCATCCCGCGCCACGTGCGGCGCGCGCCCTCGGCTGCGGCGAGCGCGATGTCGAACCGCTTCAGCCCGATCGCGTGGGAGGCCGCGTGGTGCAGGGCGGCTCCCACCGCGTGGTGGATGCCGAGCCCCCCGAGGATGCGGATGGCCTCGCGGAGGTGCGCGACGGTGTCGTGGGTGGAGTCGGCCCGGGAGTGGAGCTCGCCGAGGTTGAGGTGGGCGAACCCGATCATCTCGGCGTCGCCGGCCTTCTTCGCGAGCGCGAGCACCTCGTCGTACGCGATCTGGGCGGACTCTCCGTCGTCGGTCTGCCGCGCGACCGCCCCGAGCCCGGCCAGCGTACGCGCCTCGAGCCGGGGGTCGCCGAGCTGCTGGCACAGCGTGAGCGCGCGCTTCAGGTAGCCCTCCGCGGACGTGAAGTCGTCTTCGAGGCGGGCCACCTCCGCCATCGCGCGCAGGACCGTGGCCTGGCCGACGAGGTCGCCGGCGCGCTCGTGGAGGGCCAGCGCCCGGCTGTACGCCTGCCCGGCCTCCTCCTCGTCGCCGTCGCGCATGGCGAGCCGACCGGTGAGGGCCCACAGGGACGCCTCGGAAGCGCGGTTCCCCACGGCATCGAACGCGGAGCGGGCCCAGTCACGCGCCTCGCGGGCCTCGGCTTCGCGACCCGTACGCAGCAGCAGCTCACCCAGGAGGACCTGCGCGATGGCCTCCCCTTCCATGGCGTCCGCGCGATGCGCCGCTGAGACACCGGCATCGTCCACGCGATCCAGCATCGACCGCACCTCGCGGTACGCCCGGATCGCGTCGCGCAGGTGCTCCTCGCCCTCGCGCGGGTCGCCCTGGCCGAGCGCGACCGCCGCCAGACCGCGCCGCGTGTGCCCTTCGCCGAGCACGAGGTCCGGGCCGCGGAACTGCAGGAGCGCCGCCTCGAGATGGCTCCGCGCGGTGGCCCAGTCACCGGCGTTCGAGCAGGCGTCTGCCCGAGCGAGGTGATGCCGTCCGGCATCCAGTCGAACGTCTTCCATCATTCCTCCGGACAGTCGTACACGGCCTCGCAGGCCTCGGGGACCTCGAGGTACCGGATCCCCAGCACGTCGTCGTCGATGCACTGGGCCTCGGGGAGCACGCTGTAGCACTCGCTCGCGGCCTCTTCGTCGTACGTGCACCCCGAGCGGTCGGTCGAGCGGAACACGTCGATGCAGGCCTCTTTGTCGAACACACCCGCGCACGCGGCCGACTGCTCGCACCAGCGGTCGACCCCCTTCACGAGGAACCGCTCCTCCGAGAAGCCGCAGCCCGCTGCCATCAGGGCCAGGGCGAGGGAAAGTCCGCGCATTCAGCTGCCTCCATCGGTCGCCGGACCCCCGCGGAAGTCGCCCGCGTCGAGCCCGTACTGCTTCATCTTCGTGTACAGCGTACGACGCGTGATGCCCGCAGCATCGGCCGTTCGCTGCAGATGACCGCCGTTCCGCCGTAGCTGACGGTACAGATACGCCCGCTCCAGCTGCTCCACCACCCGCGTGGTGTTGTCCTTCAGCGTCTGGCGATCGTCGATCGCGAGCGTGCCCGGCGTCGGCCCCGCGGTGCGCTGGTCGGTCATGCCCGACGGCAGGTGCTCGCGCTCGAGCCGCTGGCCGGGGCGCGTGATCACCCAGCGCTCGCACATCGCCCGCAGCTGGCGGACGTTGCCGGGCCAGCGGTACCGGAGGATCGCCTCGAGCGCCTCGGCCGACACGACGGGCGGATCGAGCTCGTACTCCTCGGAGATGGCGTCGAGGAAGTGCCGCATCAGGAGCGGGATGTCTTCGGCGCGCTCGCGCAGCGGCGGCAGCTCGATCGGGAACACGTTGAGCCGGTAGAACAGGTCTTGCCGGAACCGCCCTTCGGACACGGCCTCTTCGAGCCGGACGTTCGTGGCCGCGACGATCCGCACGTCGACGTCGACCGGATCGCGCCCCCCCACCCGCCGGAAGCGGAACTCCTCGAGCACGCGCAGCAGGTTCACCTGCACGTTCAGCGTGGTCTCGCCGAGCTCGTCGAGGAACAGCGTTCCGCCGTCGGCCATCTCGAACACGCCCTCGCGCCGGCCCGACGCACCCGTGAACGAGCCCTTCTCGTGCCCGAACAGCTCGCTCTCGAGCAGCGACTCCGTGAAGGCGCCGCAGTTCACGGAGATCATCGGCATCGCCCGACGCTTGCTGCGGTCGTGGATCGCGCGGCTGATGAGCTCCTTGCCGGTTCCCGTCTCGCCACGGATGAGCACGGTGGCGTCGGTGGGCGCCACGGACTGCACCTTGTCGAACACCTCGAGCATGCGGGGGCTCTGGCTCACGAGGTCCTTGAAGCCGTAGCGGTCGCGCACCTCCTGCTGTGCGTGATCGAGGCTGCGCCGGGAGCTGCCCTCCTGGAGCGCACGCTCGATGGCCGCCATCACCCGCCGACGGTCGGCGACCGGCGCGAAGTCGACCGCTCCGTGCCGCATGGCGTCCACCACCCGCTCGGGGTCGGCGATCTCGGACAGCGCGACCACGGGGGCTCCGGAGCGGTCTCCGAACACCTGGAGCGCTCGGATTCCCGACATGTCGGTGAGGTCGAGGTCGACCAGCACGACGCTCGGCGTGATGTGCTGGAGCGCGGACAGACCTTCGGCGGCCGACCCTGCGAGGTAGGCCTCGTGCCCTGCCGCCCGGACGATCCGGTTCAGCTGGCGACGCGCATCGGCCGTGGACTCCACGACGAGGACGAGAGCGGCATCGGCAGAGGGTGCTGGCACGCGCCCGCCTACACCGTGCGGCGGCCGTTCGCCACCCCGAGGCAGGGGGCCTCGCACACGAGTTGCCGGCCGTCCCAGGTGAGCACGGTCTGGGCGAGGTTCGGCACGGTCCATCGGCGGTAGTCGGACAGCGGGGATCCCGAGGCCGCGCAGCACACCGCCGCGATGACCATCTGGTGGGTGACCACCGCGATCGTACTGGTGGGATGGGACCGGACGAGCCCTTCGAGCGCGGGGAGCGCGCGCTCCAGCACGTCTCCGAGGCTCTCGCCGCCGCCAGGCACCCGTGCCGATCCCGGGTCGCGCGCCCACTGCTCGAAGTACGCGGCGTGACGGGCGAGGCCCTCCTCCATCTTCAGCCCCTCGAGCACGCCCTGGCGCAGCTCGGAGATCCCGGGGATCAGCCCGTCCACCGGTCCGAGAGACTCAGCCGTCTGCACGGCCCTCCGGAGCGGGGAGCTGTAGATCGCGTCGAACTGCCCGCGCAGGCGGGCTCCGAGCAGGGTGGCGGCCGCGAGGCCCTCGTCGTCGAGCGGAAGATCCGTGTGACCGAGGAACCGGCCCTCGGCATTCCACGCCGTCCGTCCGTGCCGCACGAGCACCAGCACGGGGCCGCGCGACCTCGCCGCGGACCACGGCATCTCTGCGTCGATACTCACCTTTCGAGCCATGAGATTCCTTTGACGAGCGCAACCGCCGACGGACCCCATAGATAATGTGGACGCACCGCGCTTGCCGGGGGGCCCGCATGGCGAACGAGAATCCGTACGACGCGCCCGCACGACCGTCCATGAAGGGCGAGCCGCCCGCCGACGAGCACACCGAGGTCTCGCTGCACCAGAAGCGCGGGAAGGGTGTGCTCCCCGTCGACGACGAGACGAACTTCGGAGACCTCGAGAGCGTCATCGGGTCCACCACCTCCCAGCTCGACGAAGCGCTGATGGACGTCGATCCGCGCGCCCTCGCCGCACGTCTCGCGCGCTCGGCCGGTGCCGATGACGTGGGCGAGCCCCAGCCCCTTCCGGGGCTCTCGCCCGACGTGCGGAGAGAGCTCGCCGAAGACGAGCCCACCCTGCTCGGAGGGCCCGCAGGTCGGCTCGATCCGAAGGAGCTCGCCAAGCAGCTCGCCGAGCAGGCGAAGGCCCGCCTGGCCGCACAGGCGCCCGCCGAGAAGAAGCCCGTCCCCACGCCTCCGAAGGCCACGGAGCCCGCGCCCCTCGAGGATCCCGTGGCGCTCGCACGCCGGCTCGCGGAAGAGGCCAAGGCCCGCATCGCGGCCGAGCAGGAGAAGAAGCGCGCCGCCACCGCACCCGTCACGCCCGAGCCCGCGAAGGAAGACCCCGTGGCGCTGGCACGGCGCCTCGCGAACGAAGCCAAGGCGAGGCTGTCCGAGCGGCCCGGCAACCTGACGCCGATGCCCGCCCAGCCCCGCGAGGAAGTCGCGCGTCTCCGTACGCCCGAGCCCGCGCCGGTGCGCGAGCCCGCTCCGGTCCCTGCGAACCCTCCCGACTCCCCCGAGACGCCCGAGCCCGCGGCGAGCCGCTCGCGGAGCACCCCGCTGTCTGCGAAGAGGCGCTCCCGGAACAGCCTGGCCGACCGCGCGCCGCGCAAGAAGGCCACCAAGCCCGCCGTCGAAGCGCTCCGGGTGTACACCTCCGAGCCCGCGCCCGAGCGTGCCTCGACCCCCGAGCGCGCGCCCCGGGCGGCTCGCGCGTCCACGCCGGCGTCCACAGGCACGCCTGCGCCCGCACCATCCCGCGCAGAGCCGATCGCGGGTCAGCGCGTGCCCACGCCCACGCCACCTCCCATGCGCGCGTCGGAGATCCTGGCCGAGATCCATGCTGCGTCCCCGACGCCGCCCGCTCCCCCCACACCGCCGGCCCCTCCGCCTCCGGTCGAGCAGGTCGACACCGTCGAGACCGTCGACGCCCCCGTCATCGCGGTGCCGCCTCCCGAGCCGCCCTACATGGCCATCCTGCGCGACCTCCTGCCCGACGCCGTCGTCGAGAGCGAGCGTCCCGTCCGGCGCCCCGGGGTGTTCACCGCGCTGTGGGAGGCCCACCAGGCCCGCGCCGTGAAAGACGGTCACCTGGAGCTGGCGGGCGCGGCCACGATGCTGCTCGACCACGCGCGACGGGTGCCCGCCGGGCAGCTGATCGGCGTGAAGCTCACCCGCGCGGGCAAGGGCTGGGCCGCGTTCGTCGACGGATCGACCGGAGCGCTGCTCGCCATCGTGCCGCGACCGGAGATCTACCTGGCCGGGCTGCAGTAGCTCAGTTCAGATCCTCGGGAGCTTCGGGCTCCGGGAGCAGCGAGCGGAGCTGATCTTCCGAGAGCGTGACCGTGCGGGTGCAGAAGTTGCACGTCACGACGGCCCCGTGGTCTTCGTCGATCATCGACTGCAGCTCGGCCTCACCGAGCCCCTGCAGCATCGACAGCACGCGGGCGTCGGAGCAGGTGCACTCCCAGCGCAGCGCCTGGGTCTCGCCCTCGAGCCCGTTCACCACCTCGCCTGCGAGCGCATCGAGGGACGCGAGCAGGGCGGCCGCGAACGGCCCGCCCGCCTCGTCGTCGGCACCAGAGTCCCGAGAGCTCGCAGGGACGGCACCAGAGTCCCGAGAGCTCGCAGGGACGGCACCAGAGTCGTCGGAGGCCGCAGACCACGCGTCCGGGGCGTCTCCAGGGCCTCCATCGAGGTCGAGGACGAACACGGCGGGCTCCTCGGGGAGGTGCTCGACGAAGGCACCGATCCCGCCTTCGACGCGGATCCTCGCGGACGTCTGCGACGAGCTCTGGAGGTGCTCGTGCAGCATCTCGGCGAACGACGGGTGCTCCACGGCCGTCGCACCGCGGTAGACCTCGCGGCCCACCACGCTCTTCTGGACGAGCATCACGCCCAGGATCCGGTCGGCTCCGCGCGCATCCGTGGGCGTGAGCCGGGCACGAACCGCACCGTCGGCCGCCACGTCGGCCGTGAACGCGAACCGGGGCTCGCTCGCCTGCACCTGCATCGTGAGGCGCTCGGCTTCGTCGAGGTAGGCCGCCAACAGGGCCGCACACACGACCCCTTCGACGAACAGCTCTCGCGCCGCCCCACGCAGACCGTGCAGATCGGCGCCATGCTCCGCGATGGCCGTCACGTCGACGCGGAGCGCACGAGCCGAGCCGTCGGCCACCACCGCCCGGACCAGGGTTCCATCAACCACCGGACACCACCGTGACTTCGTGCTTCTCGGTCGTGATCGGCCAGCACAGGCCCTTGCGGCACCCCTGGTGCTCGAGCTCCAGCACGAGGGTGCCCGTGCCCTTCAGCGGCACCTTCACCACGATGTCGTGGTCGTACAGCGCACGCCACTCCTCCGGGTTGCTCGGGTCGACCGCCAGGCGGGCCTCCGGGAGCACCGGCTCTCCGAGCGTGACGGGACCTTCGGCTGCACGGACGACCACGTAGTCGCGGTACACCGCGAACCCCTCGGGGACGTGGAGCGCGAGCTCGATCTCTCCGGACGCGAGCTTCGGAACGGTCCACTGGAAGGGCTGGGCTTCGGGGACATCGCCCGACGGGAGCCCGGGGGAGCCTGCATACGGGTTGGCGAGGGCCGCGGAGGACCCCAACCAGGCGAGCAGGAGGGTGCACGGAGACAAGGCTTCCTCACGATCGACGCCGGTGCGCGTCGCACGATCCAGATAATGCCTCGCAGGCAGGAACCCATCCATGAAGGTCGCCGTCGTCATCCCCGCACTGAACGAAGCGGGCTCGCTCCCGTCCGTTCTGCGCGACGTGCCGGGCGACGTGCGCGTGATCGTGGTCGACAACGGGTCCGACGACGGCACGGCCGAGGTCGCGCGTGGCCTGGGTGCGGAGGTGCTCGTGGAGCCCCGGCGCGGCTACGGGACCGCCGTGCTCACGGGGATGGCGCACCTCCGTCCGGATCCGCCCGACGTGCTCGTGATCCTCGACGGCGACCATGCCGACGACCCCACCCGGCTGTGGGATCTCGTCGATCCGATCGCGCGGGGCCAGGCCGACCTCGTACAGATCGACCGCACGCTCACCGCCGAGCCGCACGCGCTCACCGCGGTGCAGGTGTTCGGGAACGGCCTCGCCACCGCGCTGATCCACGCCACGACCGGCACCCGGTACCGCGACATGGGGCCGTTCCGCGCCATCCGGTGGGACTGCCTCGAAGCGCTCCACATGGAAGACCCCACCTGGGGCTGGAACGTGGAGATGCAGATGAAGGCCGTGCACCACCATCTACGAGTGCTCGAGATCCCCCTGCCCTACCGCAAGCGACGGGCCGGCCGGAGCAAGATCAGCGGTAGTCTGGCGGGGTCCATCCGCGCTGGCATCCGCATCCTCCAGGCCGTCGCGCGCTACCGCTGAACGGAGCCCCCACCGTGCCCCACATCGACCACCTCCCGTCCTCGCTCCAGTCCATCCACATCATGGGCATCTGCGGCACCGCCATGGGTGCGCTCGCGGGCATGCTCGCCGACGCCGGCTACA
Organism: Myxococcota bacterium; assembly: GCA_041389565.1. Classification (GTDB taxonomy): domain Bacteria; phylum Myxococcota_A; class UBA796; order UBA796; genus JACKEQ01. The sequence continues at coordinate 890,591 of JAWKRP010000002.1, read as the reverse complement.
CCGTGAGCGGCTCCGACAAGGCCGTGTACCCGCCCATGTCGACGTACCTCGAGGGCCTCGGAATCCCCGTGATGGAGGGCTTCGTCGCGAAGAACCTCGACCACCGGCCCGATCTCGTGGTGGTCGGGAACGTCGTGCGCGCGGTGTACGAGGAGGCCCAGGCCCTGCTCGAGAGCGACATCCCGTACTGCTCGTTCCCCGAGCTGCTCGGCCACCTCTTCCTGCACGACGCCCACAACGTCGTGGTCGCGGGCACGCACGGGAAGACCACCACCACCTCGATCACGGCCTGGCTGCTCGAGTGCGCAGGGAAGAACCCGGGCTTCCTCATCGGCGGGATCGCGAAGAACTTCGACCGCACGGCCCGCACCGGGGGCGGCACCCACTTCGTGATCGAAGGCGACGAGTACGACACCGCGTTCTTCGACAAGGGCCCGAAGTTCCTACACTACCGCCCGGTCACCGCGATCCTCACGTCGGTCGAGTTCGACCACGCCGACATCTACACCGACCTCGAGCACGTGAAGCAGAGCTTCCGGAAGCTCGTCGCCATCATGCCGGCGAACGGGTGTCTGATCGTGCGCTGGGACGACGAGGGCGCTCGGAGCGTCGCCAGCGAGGCCACCTGCGACGTGTGGCGCTACGGTCCGGGTCAGGAGTGGGACGGTCGCGTCGAGTCCACCGACACCGACACCGGCACGATGACGTTCAGCGTGCTGCGCGCGGGCGAAGTGGTCGGGACGTACACGTCCTCGCTCGTGGGCGAGCACAACCTGTACAACCAGGTCGCCGCTGCGGCCGCGGCCATCCGCGCGGGCGCCACCCCCGCCGAGCTGACCCAGGGCTTCGCGACGTTCGCCGGGATCAAGCGGCGACAGGAGGTCCTCGGCGAGCCCGGAGGGGTCACGGTGATCGACGACTTCGCCCACCACCCCACGGCCGTGCTCAGCACGATCCAGGCGCTCCGCCAGCGGTTCGGCACCCGGCGTCTGTGGGTCGCCTGGGAACCCCGCTCGGCGACCTCCCGCCGCAACGTCTTCCAGTCCGCGTACGCCGAGTCGTTCGACGGCGCCGACCGCGTGCTGATCGCGCGTCCGTTCGACACCTCGGGCATCCCCGAGGATCAGCGCTTCGACAGCGACCGCCTCGTGAACGACCTCGCGGCACGCGGCGTCGACGCGCTGGTGCTCGACGAGCCGGAGCAGATCGCGCGCACCATCGCGCTCGGCGCCCACCCCCGCGATGTCGTCGCGATCTTCAGCAACGGCGCGTTCGGCGGCGTGCACAAGCGCCTCCTGGCCCTGCTCGAAGACCGCTTCGCCTGAGATCCGCGCGTCAGACGCCCGCAGGCAGGTACAGCGACCACTCGTCGGGGAGATCCCCGCGGAACAGCCCGTGCCGGCCGACCGCGATCACGGTGGGGCGCTTCGGGACCGACAGCAGCGGCATCTTCGCTTCGTCGGGCGTGCGGTCGCCCTTGCCGCGGTTGCACGGCGCGCAGGCCGTCACGAGGTTCTCCCAGGTGCTCGCCCCCCCGCGGGACCGCGGCTGCACGTGGTCGACCGTGAGCTCCGTCATCGCGAAGCCCTTCCCGCAGTACTGACAGCGGTTGTTGTCGCGCGCGAGCAGGTTCCGCCGGGTGAGCGCCACCTGACGGGGGCCGCGCCGCACGTAGCCCCGGTGCCGCACGACGGCCGGGAGCTGGAACACGTCCTGCGCGGACCTCACGACGTGGTCGTAGTACTCGAGCACGTCGACCCGATCGAGGATCTCGAGCACCATGGCCCGCTGCCACCGCACGGCGTGCATGGGGCGATACGCTGCATCGAGGACCAGGGTGCGGAGTCCATCGAGAGTCATGCGAGCTCCTGTCACAAACGTGCACCACCGGATGCCCGATGGCAACTCCAGATGGTCAAGACCCGTCACGCATCGAGAACCCGGCGATCCGCGACGATCATCCCCTGCGCCCGAACCGTCCGTCAAGAGTCGGGCCGTTTCGATTCCATCGGACGAAGCCCGCATGTGAGCGACCCGCCGGTCCCGGGACCGTGGCGTGGGACGCATTAATGGGACACAGAGCGAAATGTCCGGACACGACCTCCCGCACATCGTCAGCCCGATCCCCGGCCCGCGCTCCGAAGCGCTGATCGACCGACTGGCACGGAACGAATGCCCCGCCATCACCGCGCGGAGGGCCCGTCGTGCGGCCGCTCTCGGGGCCAGCAGCAGCGACCCCATCGTGTGGAGCGAAGCGCTGGGCGCGAACGTGTGGGACGCCGACGGCAACCGCTACGTCGACCTCACCAGCGGGTTCGGGGTCGCGCTCGTGGGGCACCGGGATCCGGAGGTGGTCGCGGCCGTCCACCGCCAGTCCGGGCGCCTGCTGCACGCCATGGGCGACGCCTTCCCGGACGAAGCGAGGATTGCGCTGCTCGACCGGCTCACCGCGCTCGCCCCACCCTCCATCACGCACGCGATCCTGGGCCTGTCGGGCGCGGATGCCGTCGATGGCGCCGTGAAGACGGCCCTGCTCGCGACCGGACGCACGGGCGTGCTCGGGTTCGCGGGCGGATACCACGGCCTGTCGCTCGGGACCGTGCCGCTCCAGGGCTACAAGGCCGCGTTCAGCGAGCCGTTCGCGGCCATCACCCACCCCGACGTGCGCCATCTCCCGTACGGCTGCCCGCTCGGGGATGTCCGCGCGGCGTTGGCCGGGGGCGACATCGGGCTCGTGCTGGTCGAGCCCGTGCAGGGTCGCGGCGGCATGCGGCCCGCCCCCGACGGCTGGCTCGCGGGGCTGGCCGTGCTAGCGCATGAAGCCGGCGCGCTGATCGCCCATGACGAGATCCAGTGCGGGCTCGGGCGCACGGGCACGCTGTGGGCCGGCACGACCGAAGGGCCGGGTCCCGACCTGCTGTGCGTCGGCAAGGCGCTCGGCGGAGGGCTGCCCCTGTCCGCCACCCTCGGGACCGAGGCCGTGATGTCGGCCTGGGGCGCATCCCGGGGTGAAGCCCTGCACACCCAGACGTTCCTCGGGCACCCGCTGGGCTGCGCGGCCGCGCTGGCGGTGCTCGACCGCATGGACGTCGTGCCCGCTCGGTGTGGAGAGCGCGGACACTTCCTGCGCGAGGCCCTGGAGAGCCGCGGATTCCGCCTGCGTGGGCGCGGGCTGATGTTGGGCGTCGAGCTCGAGGACAGTCTGCGCGTCACCCGCGACCTGCTCGAGCGCGGGTTCCTCGTGCTGCCGGCGGGGATGCAGGCCGAGGTGCTCGCCGTCACGCCTCCCATGGTGCTGTCCGACGCGCAGATCACCGCGTTCGTGGACGCGCTGGCGGAGGTCGCATGAGCCGCGAAGCCCTGTCGGCTGCGATCCGCGAGGTCGTGCAGGGCGACCTCGCCGCGCTCGACGACGTGCTGCTCCGCGTGCACGCCTGGCAGCACGCGAACGACCCCGTGCTCCGGGCCCTGATCGCCGAGCCCGCCACACGGGTCGACGCCATCCCGGCCGTGCCCGTCGCGCTGTTCCGCGAGCTCGACGTGGGAACCGTGCGTCCCGACGAGCCCCACCAGGCCTTCCACACGTCGGGCACGACGGTGGGTCGGCCGGGCATCCACCGCATGCGCGACACCGCGCTGTACGACCTCGGCTGTCGGACGCACGCCGCCCGCTGGCTCCCGAGCACCACCCAGACGTTCGGGCTCATGGCCGACAGCCCGCACTCGAGCCTCGCGCACATGGTGCGCGATTTCGCCGACCGCACGGGGCCCGTGCGCTTCCTGATCTCCGACACGCTCGATCTGGAAGCCCTCTCCGCGATCGACGCGCCGACGTTCGTGTGTGCGACGGCCTTCGCGCTCGACGCCTGGCTCCAGGCGAGCCCGCGTCCCCTCCCCTCCGGCTCGTGCATCATGGTCACCGGCGGCTTCAAGGGGCGCGTGCATGCACTCGAGGCCGACGCGCTGCTCGACGCCGCCGCAGCCCTCGCGCCGGTCCTGCTCGAGTACGGCATGACCGAGCTGTCGAGCCAGCTCTGGGCCCGTCATGGCGAGCCCTACACGCCACCGCCGTGGCTGCGGGTGACAGCCGTCGAGCCCACCACCGGCGCGGCCCTGCCTCCGGGAGTCCCGGGCCAGCTGCGGTTCCTCGACCTGTGCAACCTCGACGGCACCCTGCACGTCGAGACGCTGGACGAGGGGGTTGTCCACGCCGATGGGCGGGTCACCCTGCACGGGCGCCTGCCCGACGCGCCGGCGAGGGGCTGCTCCCTCGCGGTCGAGGACCTCCTGTGAAGCGCTGGGCGGAGGTCCAGGCCTGGCGAGACCGCCTTCGTGCGCTGTCCCCAGACGTGGGGCTGTCGCCGGAAGGCGCCCGGGTCGCCCTCGACGCGGCGCTCGATGCGCTCGACGACGTGCCCCGGCACCTCGGCCGTCCGGCCCCGGGCCACACGGTCATCGTGTGCGCCTCCACCGTGTTCACCGCGTCGATCGAGTGGGCCGCGGTCCTCCTCGCCCGTGGGGGTCGTGTCACGCTGAAGGCCCCGCGCGCGCACGCCGCGTGGTTCGCGGAGGTGGCCGCGTGCACCGACCTCCCCATCCTCAGCACGACCGACCGCGACGTGCTCCAGGACGCCGACTGCCTCGTCGTGATGGGCTCCGACGCGACCCTCGACGCCATCCGGTCCCAGCTCGGTCCGCGCCAGCGTCTACTCGGGTTCGGCCATCGCTACAGCCTCACCTGGTGGTCCGATCCCGATCAGGCCGACGCCGTCGCCCTCGATCTGGCGCTCCACGATGGCCGTGGCTGCATGTCGCCACTCGGCGTGTTCTCGCCCCTCCCCGATGCCGTCGAGCTCCTGTCCCACGCGATGGAGCGGCTCCAGGCGCGCCTCCCGCGGGGTGACGTCGCCCCGATGGAAGGCGCGGGCATCCGCTCCCGTGCAGCCCTCGCGCGGGTGCTCGGCCAGGCGGTCGACGCGCCGGACTGGTCGGTTCACGCCCTCCCTGCCGCACGCTTCCCGGAGCCGGGCCTCCCGCGGGCCGCCGTGGTGCACCCCGCCGACCGCGCGACCTTCGAAGCGGCCGTGCACACGCACCTCCCGAAGCTGTCGACCGTGGCGACCGACGCTCCGGCGACCCTCGAAGGGGTCCGCGGGGTTCGTGTGTGTGCCCCCGGAGAGATGCAGCGCCCGCCCCTCGACCGCCTGCACGACGGCGTGGACTGGCTCCGCGAGCTCTGACCGCTCCTTTCCCAGGAGTGGCTACACGGCCTCGCGGATGTTCGCGTACGTGCGCAGCCGGTGCAGGGCTTCGCGCTCGATCTGACGCACGCGCTCCCGCGACAGCGCCATTTCCTTGCCGACCCGCGAGAGCGTGCGGTATTCGCCGTCTTCCAGGCCGTAGCGACGCGTGAGCACCATCTGCTGACGGTCGGTGAGGACCATGCCGAACGCATCCTTCATGCGCGCGAGCTCCTGCGCCATGATCGCCTCTTCGTGCGGATCCTCGGCGTCGAGGTCGTGCAGGAACCGCTCGAGCGACCGCGGACGGGGCCCATCGTCGACCGGCTGCTCGAGCGAGATGGTCTGGCCCTGGGAGAGCAGGAGCTCCGCCCGCTTCGCGTCGATCCCGACCTCGTCGGCGAGCTCGTGCATGGTGTACGAGCCGCCATCGCTGTCGAAACGCTTCATGGCCTTGCGGAGGTTTCGCGTCTGCTCGACTGCGCACCCGGGCAGCCGCACGGGCCGGCCGGTGTGGTCGATCGCGCGCGTCATCTGGGCGCGCACCCACCAGCGGGCGTACGTGGAGAACCGGATGTCGCGATCGGGATCGAAGCGCTTCGCTGCACGGAGGAGGCCGATGTAGCCCTCCTGCACGAGGTCTTCTTCGTTCATGAACGGACCGGCGAGCTTCCGTGCCTCGCCATGGGCGATGCGACGCCCGCTCATCGCGAGCTTCCAGCGCAGGGCCTCGGCTTCGGCCCATGCGGTACGGGCCTTTCGCGCCTTCTGCTTGAGCTCGTCGGACGGACCTTCGGTGCCGGTGTCGGCCGCGCGCTTGCTGGCGTGCCACACGGCCTCGATCGCCGCCTCGAGGCGGTCGACGCTGCCCGCGCGGGTCTTCTCGACCCGGCTCGGCGAGTTCTGGAGGATGCTGGTCGCCACTTCGAGATCGGCCACCGCCGACCTCGCCACCGCTTCGGCCTTGTGGATGGCGCGGGCGAGGTCTTTCTCCTCGTCTGCCGTCAACCGCTCCGAGCGCTTGTTCCTGGCCATCGTGAGTAGACTCCTCGTCCGTCGCACCCCCATGTTACCAGAAGGATCCGCGACCGTGGTCGCGCGGCGCCCCGTTCAGCGCAGGCCCACCGCCGCACGCACGCGCTCCATCGTGGCCCGGGCGCTCGCACGCGCTTTGTCTGCACCGGCTTCGAGAGCACCGTCGATCCGCTCGGGATGCGCGATCAGGTCGTCGTACCGCTCCCGGGCCTCGTGCAGGTGTGCATCCACGAGCTCGAACAGCTCCTGCTTGGCGTGCCCGTAGCCGAGCCCCCCGGATCGGTAGCGAGCCGCGAGATCGGCGCGCTGCTCCGCCGTGGCGAACAGCTTGTAGAGGTTGAACACGTTGTCGGTGTCGGGGTCTTTCGGGTCTTCCATCTGCTTGCTGTCGGTGACGATCTTCATCATCGTCTTCCGGAGCTTCTTCGGCGGATCCCACAGATCGATGGTGTTCCCGTACGACTTGCTCATCTTGCGACCGTCGAGCCCGGGCACCACCCCGACCTCCTCCTGGATGGAGACCTCGGGAACCACGAGCGTGCCCTCGCCGTAGTGGTGGTTCACCTTCTGCGCGATGTCGCGCGCGATCTCCACGTGCTGCTGCTGATCCTTGCCGACCGGCACGACGTTCGCGTCGTACAGCAGGATGTCTGCGGACATGAGCACCGGGTAGAACAGCGTGCCCGCGTTCGGCTCGCGCCCGCCGTCGCGCGCGGCCTTCACGGCGTGCCCACGGTCGAGCTGGCCGACCGGGATCTGGCACGCGAGGATCCACGCCAGCTCGCTCACCTCGGTGACGTCGGACTGCCGGAACAGACAGTGCGCGTCGAGGTCGAGCCCGAGCGCCATGAACGTGGCCGCGACCTCACGGCTCGCCTCTCGGAGCTTCGCCGGATCCCGCGTGGTGGTGAGCGCGTGCAGATCGGCGATGAAGTAGTACGCCCGGTACGAATCCTGAAGTCGGAGCGCGGGTCGTGCGCTGCCGAGGTAGTTTCCGAGGTGGATGCGGCCCGAGGGCTGGATTCCGGTGAGCGCGCGCTGCACGCTTGCCTCCTGTGCTCGTCACCCCGAGGTAACGCGTGATCCGTCCCCTTACCGTGCTCCTCACGCTCGCCGGCTGCACGGGCGAGAAGACCACCTCCGACACCGACGGTCCGCCGCCCGTCGTCATCACGGGCTGCGAGATCGACGACGAATGCGACTTCGGGGAGATCTGCGAAGACGCGCAGTGCGAGGTCGGCGACCGCGACAACAGCTTCGACGAGGCCACCCCCATCCGGCTGAACGAGACGTTCGAAGGGGTGATCGACCCTCCCGGCGACATCGACTTCTTCGTGTACGAGTCGCTCGGTCCGGAGTGGCTCCGGATCAACACCACGAACTCCGGCGACCCCATCGACAGCCTCGACACCGTCGTGCAGGTGTTCGCCGCGAACGGCGCGGAGCACGCCCGGGCCGACAACTTCGCGACGGGCCGCGTGAACAACTTCGACAGCGTCGCCATCCTGTACCTGCCCTACGCGGGCACCTGGTACGTCACCGTCGAAGACGTCAGCACCCACTACACGGATGCGTTCGCCGACCCCCGCGGAGACGAGGAGTTCGAGTACACCATCGAGATGCTCGAGTACGGCAACCGCACGACGGAGACCGACAGCCCGGCCCTCCCGAGCGGCACGATCACGCTCCCGGGCGGCACCACCATCGTCACCTTCGGAATCAACCTCGAGACCCCAGGCGACTCCGACTGGCTCGTGATCGACCCGCCGTTCGCGGGCGAGCCGCTCGAGGTCTGGGGCACCCCGACGCCGGGAAGCGACGCTCAGCCCCTCGTGAACCTGTACCGGCGCGACGACGGCGTGCTGGTCGCATCGAAGGAGAACATCGGGACCGAGGGGATCTGCTCGTACTTCCCCACCGAGGACATCGAGTACGACCTCGAGGCCACCGACCGCCTGGGCGGCGGCTCGGACGACCACTGGTACGTCGTGTACGTCCGCACCTACGAGCCCGGCTCGAACCACCCCGTCTTCGGGGACGAGGAGTGGCAGCCCGAGGTCGAGCCCAACGAGGATCAGGCCAGCGCCACGATCCCGAACGTGATCGAGCAGACCAACGGGAGCGGGAGCAGCTTCGACGTGGCGTTCGTCGAGGGAACGCTCGCCGACGGCGTCGACGTCGACCACTTCACCACGTCGCTCGCGTCGGGGTTCATGTTGTCCGTGAGGTGTTGGGAGCAGGCGTACGGCAGCCTCGCCGACCTCGCGATCACCGTGCACGACGCCGCCGGAACCGACGTCACCCCGGCCGATCAGGGGCTCGACCCCACGAGCGCCGGCTACTACGTGCACAACATGGATCTCCCGCCCGCCGACTACACGGTCCGCATCACCTCGGAAGACGCCACGGGCAGCCCGGCCGCGTACTACCGGTGTGCGCTGTACCAGGCAGACTTCGAGGTCGACGTGGGGACGCTCCCTTGATGCACCTCTCGAAGGTCGTGGTCCGCGAGGCCGTCGCCACGGTGCGCTCCGCGGCCTGGCCCCTCGCGAGGCTGCATCGGTTGCCCGAGCCCGGCTCCGGCGTGGGTGTGCGCCCCGTGGTGCTCGTGCACGGCTACCTCGGGCACCCCGACATGTTCCGCCCGCTCATCCGGCGGCTGTACCAGGAGGGCTGGAAGACCGTCGCACGGGTCGGGTACCCGTCCACCCGGCTCCGGCTGCCCCAGATCGTCGAGCGCATCGATGCCGTGGCGCGTCCGCTCTACGAAGCGCACGGCCCGATCGACGTGGTCGCGCACAGCCTGGGCGCGTTCAGCACGCGCGCATGGCTCAAGGAGTTCGGAGGCGCCGACGTGGTGCGCCGGTTCGTGTCGCTCGGCGGGCCCCACGCCGGCACGTCGTTCTTCCGGCTCGCGCCCCCCAACCTGTGGCCCGTGCTCGATCCCCACGGGTACTGGGTGGAGCGCCTGTCCGGCGGTCCCGAGCCCGTCGACACCATCGTGGTGCGCGCCCGCTACGACCAGCAGGTGTTCCCTCCGGAACGCGCGGCGCTGCCAGGCGTTCGCGAGGTCGTGCTCCAGGGGCACGGCCACAACAGCCTGCTGTGGTCGAGGAGCGCGCATCAGGCCGTCCTCGACGCCCTCCGGGAGTAGACTGCGGCATGCACCTGATCCTGCTCGGCGCTCTGGCGGCCGAACCCCAGCCGCTGATGTGCTGCGACGAACCTCGGTTCACGGAACAGCTCAAGCACTACCTGAAGTTCCAGCAGCACCTCGTCGGTGCGGGTTCGGGCCCCAAGGCGAGCGGCGAGCTCTACGCCTGGGCGCCCGTCGCCAAGCGGGCCATCGCGGGCAGCTCGGGTCCCGACAAGGTGGCGCTCACCCGCCTGGCCGCGCTCACCGAGAGCCTGAAGAACGCGAAGCTGCCCGCGCTGCGGCAGGGCTTCGTGGAGGTCTCGCAGATCGTGTCGGCGCTCGTGATCCGGCACGCCGGCGGGTCGACTCCCGTGTACGAGGCCGTGTGCGACGAGCGCCCCTGGCTGCAGCGCAGCGCAGACTCCGTCGCCGCGCCCTACACGGAGTGCGAAGGCGCGTTCCGGTAGTCTGCGCAGATTCGGTGCATCCCCCTTGTCCATCCGCGCCGGACCGCCTACGAGGAGCGGTGAAGGGGGCCGCGTGCGGAACCTGCAGCGATTCACCGATGTCGTGCCCCCCGGTGCCGGGCTCCAGAGCCTGGTCGACCTCGTAGGCGAAGACGTCGTCGACCTCGACGACCTCGACGACCTCGTCGGTGGCGACGACGATCCGGAGCTCGGGGGTTCGGCGGACTTCGTACAGGGGCCGGAGATCCCGCGCATCCGTCCCATCCTCGTCGCGCTGGCGGCCCGGGCGAGCGGGAGCGACTGCGCCGATGGCGATCTCCAGCGCACGATGGAGCTGCTGCACGGCGCCCTGGTGGTGCACGATCTCGCCATCGGTCGCGAAGGAGGCCGGCGGCGGCGGGTCGCGCGGCGGATCGTGAAGCGTTCCGTCAGCTGGCTCGGGGGCAACCACCTCACGCTGCGCGCCATCGAGATCGCGCAGGCCACGCGGCCGGAGGTGCTGGGCGACCTCCTCGGAACGCTGCGGGAGTTCGCCGACGGGCAGGCGCTCACGCAAGAGCTCCAGCAGGGCCGCATCCCCACGTACGAAGACTGGCTCGAGCACGCCGACACCCACACGGGCGCCCTGTTCGCGCTGTGCTGTCGCGTCGGCGCCGTGGGCAAGAACCGCGCGGTGGCCGAGGCCCTGGCGCGGTACGGCCGGCACCTGGGCCGCGTGTGGCACATCGCGGAAGACGTGAGCATCCTGGCCCACCCCGACGGCGAGTCCGTGCTGCTGGCCCGTGCCCTGGCCGGGCGCCCGCAGCTGCCGGTGGTCGAAGCCGCCGCGCGGGCCCCCGAGGTCGGTCGCCTGTGGTCCCAGCTGGTGGAGCACCCGAGCGAGGCCACCGCGTCGTGGCTGGTCGACATGGTGCAAGACGCCGGTGGTCTGACGGGCGCGCGCGAGCGCATGCTGTCGGAGTCGTGGATGGCTCGCCAGGCGCTGTCGAAGGTGCCCGAGAGCCGCTACCGCTCCGCGATGGAGAAGCTGGTCACGAGCCTGGCGGTGGCGGGCATCCGGCCTCCTGCCCGCTAGATCTCGTCCGTCCCGAGCACCAGCATGCCGGCGTGGGTTCGTTCCATTCCCGGTTCCCCGTTGGGGGGAGCAGCCACGCGCCCCCGAAGACAGCGTCTCTGAGTCCTCGTGCCCGTCTCGGGGATCGGCACCGCCGTTGGCGGAGCAAAACGTCGTCTCCGCTCCACCGTCACCGCCTCCGCGTACCTCCGCGTCGAACTCCGGCTGGCAGCAAATCGACGCCCCATCGCCGTCCCAGGGGAACGTCCGATTCGAACGCAGGGGTCGCAGAGGAGGCAGGGGCGCAGAGGCCGACGACGGCGAGGGGCGCGCTCATCGCGAACGCATCCGACCCCGCCGGTACGGCTCAGTAGCCGTTGGTGTCGCGCCAGGCGCCCGCGTTGAGGAACACCATCGTGAGGGCGGCCAGCACGATCATGCCGATGCTGAAGTTGCCCGCGCCGAGCAGCGTGATGTTGTCGAGACCGGAGAAACCGACCGTGGCGAGGTTGTTCGCCATCGGGCCGACCGGGTATCCGAACGAGTACCACAGCAGGATCGCGCCCGAACCGAGCAGGAGGCCCGCGCCAGGGAGGCCGAGGGCGTACTTGAGGTTGCCGAGTTCGTTCTCTGCGGAATGGTCGCTCATGGACGTACGTCTCCAGGAGCCTCAGGGTATCGCGTCGCCCTCCCCGGGCAATGGCGCAGAACGTTGCACCTCCGGCCACAGCATCGGCGGCGGCGCGAAGATCCCGGACCGCTCGGGCGTTGCCCAGCCCACGCCGATCGCGAGCAGCACGCCCACACCACACGCTCCGGCGACCCATCGGTGGCGCTCGAGCCGCTCGCCCAGCACCACGGCCACCGGCGCGGCCAGCACGACGAACAGGCCCGCCCACAGCCACGGGGATGCGGGCACGAGCCCGTGGAACCCGAGCTCCCGGACCGCAGCCGGACGCACGAGGTACAGCCCCGGCCACGCCGCTCCGGCGAGCCCGAGCCCCCAGAGCCCCACGGACACGGCCCGGTTCGGGTACCGCCCTACCAGCGAAGCGAGCCCGACGCCGCCCGCGACCGCGGCCCCGGGGAGCGCGAGCAGCGGAAGCCCCGCCCACAGCAGTGCGGCGACCACGACCCACGCGCCCAGCACGCACAGCCGGCTCGCCCACACCGAGGGCTGGCCCCCGGTCCCCGCGAGCACGCCCCCCATCGCGAGCCAGGCGGCCCCGAGCGCGAACGGCGCGAGATCCCCGCCGAGCGAGCGCCCGCCCGAGGCGAGCACGAGCGCGAGGGCTCCGCACCCCAGCGCCAGCGGAACGCGCCACGCCGGCCCGGACGGCACCTCGCGACGGGATGCCGCGCCGAGACCCAGCGCAGCGCCGGATCCGAGCAGCACCCACGTCATCCAGCCCGGCACGACGAGCCGGGTGAACGGCACCACGAACCACGGCTCCCCTGCGCCGGCTCCGAGGGGCGGCAGGTCGGCGACCGCCTCGAGCAGGTCGACCACCCGGGACATCGTCGCCGGATCGAGCTGATCGGGGGTGTCCGCGGACGTGTGGTACGCCCAGTACACGCCCGACTCCCCCCGGGACATCAGGTGGGACGCCGGGATCCCCGCGCGGGACCACGGCAGGTGGTCGGACCGCTCCATGTGCGGCGCGCCGTGGGACAGGGCGCGGTACACGAACGGTACGTCCGCCGGAGCGGCACGCAGCAGCGCACGCGCGTCCGCCGCGGTGAATGCGGGACCGAGGCCGTTGTGCGTCGGGGTCCCGCGCCCGACGAGATCCAGCGCCACGACCTGGTTCACGTCCGGGAGCGATCCCGACGCCTGGAGCACGAACGACCCGCGCAGGCCGAGCTCTTCGCCGTCCGGGAACGCGAGGCACACGGTCCGCCGGGGTCCTCCGGGCTCGATCCTGCTGGCGAGCTCCAGCAGGGCCCCCACCGCGGCCGCGTTGTCGTTCGCGCCGGGACAGTCGGCGTGCACCGAGTCCACGTGCGCGAAGAACAGCACCGTGCCGGGCGTCTCGCCGGTCCGACACGCGACGACCCCGCCCGCGCGGTCTCCGGTCCACCTCCGGGGAGACCACCCCCGCTCGACGAGCCGCTCCGACACCCAGTCGAGGGAGCGATCCACTGCCCCGGATCCGGCGGGTCTCGGCCCGATCTCGGCCACCATCCGCTCCGCGAGATCCAGCGATTCGGGTGCCGCTTGCGCCTCGACCCACCACCACACCGGCAACGCCTCCCTCCGCAGGATACGGCGCCCCCATGCCGCCGACCGACCCTCCCGAGAAACCGAAGCCGCAGCCCGACCCCCACGCGCTCCCGGATCTGCCCGACATCGACGAGAGCACCGACCTGATCGAGCTGAACGTCGATCTCGATCCGGGCGCCGCCGAGCCGATCGGAGAGCTCGCGCTCGACGACATCGATCTCCTCACGGGGAGCGAGGAGGTGTTCGCCCTCAGCGCGGAGGAGCCCGAGGCGTCCGACTTCCCGGCGGCCATCCGCCAGGTCCCCATCTACCTCGTCGAAGACGACCTGGAGGACTTCGCCACGCAGGAAGAGCTCCCCATCCTGCCGTGGAAGCTCGAGGTCGACCTGCTGGAGCTCGGGGTCCGCGTGTCGGCCGTGCTCGACCCCACGCGCGCGACCTCCGTGTGGGAGCACCCTGATCCGTCCGAGCAGCGCGTGCAGGTCACGCTGCGTCTGCGCATGCTCGACATCGCCGCCGACATCGAGGTCGTCACGACCACCGCCGGGGAATCGCGGCTCCGCCTGGGCCGCGACGTCATCGGCGGACGCCTGCTGATCGCCACCGAGTGAGCCTCCTCCTGCGATTCGGCCGGCGGTACATGGTGCCGTTCTGGCACTGGTACCTCGCCGGCATCGTGTTCCTCGTGCTCACGAACTGGATCTCGGTCACCATCCCGCTGTACGTGGCCGAGGGCATCGACGCGCTCGAGCTGGGCGCGGAGGGCCGTCCCGTGCTGCTCCGCTCGGCGCTGTGGGTCGCCGGGCTCGGGGTGCTCGTCATCGGCATCCGCACGGCGTCCCGGCTGCTGTTCTTCACGCCCGGGCGGCTCGTCGAAGCACAGCTGAAGCACGACCTGTTCGCACGCATCCTCGAGCACCAGCCCGAGTTCCTGACGAACTGGCCCACGGGCGACCTGATCAGCCGCGTCAGCAGCGATGTCGGCATGCTGCGCCTGCTCGCGGGCTTCGCAGCGCTCGGGGTCTTCAACACGGCGAGCGCGCTGGCCCTGACAGGCAGCCAGATGGTGCGGATCTCCCCCTACCTCGCGGGCCTCGCGGCGATCCCGCTCATCGCGAGCTTCGCGGTGATCCAGTTCTTCATGGCCGAGCTCCACAAGGTCACGCAGGAGCTCCAGCAGGTCACGGGCGAGCTGTCCGACCATGCGCTGTCGAGCTTCCAGGGGGTTGCCACCATCCAGACGTTCGGCGCCGAAGACGCGTTCGGCGAGGCGTTCGCGGTCCACGACGAGGCCTACCTCCTCGCGACCATCAAGCGCGCGAACCTCCGCACGATCTTCGGGCCCGTCCTCACCCTCGGCGCCGCGGTCAACGTGTTCCTGCTGCTCCGCTACGGCGGGCCGATGGCGATGCAGGGCGACATCTCGGTCGGCGAGCTGGTCGCCTTCGTCACCCTGGTGGCGCTCCTGTCCGGTCCCCTCCGCGGGATGAGCTTCATCGTGGCGCTCATGAAACAGTCGCAGGCCTCGCTCGAACGGATCGACGCGGTGCTGTACGCAGAGCCCGACCGCCCCGAGGGCACGAGCGGCGTGGTGATGCGAAAGGAGCCCGTCTCCATCGAGCTCGATCACCTGTCGTTCACGTATCCGGACGGCGGAGAGGAGGTCCTGCACGACGTCTCGCTCTCGGTGCCCGCGGGTGGCACGCTCGGCATCGTCGGCCCCACCGGCAGCGGCAAGACCACGCTGCTGCGGATCATCGCGCGGCTCTACAACCCGCCCCGTGGCACCCTGCGGATCGACGGCCAGGACGTGCTCGACCTCGATCTCGAGGCGTGGCGCGACACGATGACCCTCGTGCCGCAGCGCGCCTACCTGTTCAGCGAGTCGGTGCGGGCGAACATCCTGCTCGGAGACGACAGCGATCCCGCCCGGCTCGACCGTGTGCTCGCACTCGCGGCCCTCGAGGTCGACGTGGCGGCGCTGCGCGACGGCGTCGAGACCCAGGTGGGCGAAGCGGGCGTGACGCTCTCGGGGGGTCAGCGGCAGCGCACGGCGCTCGCGCGCGGGCTGGCACGCGACCAGGGCGTGCTGATGCTCGACGACGTGCTGTCGGCGGTCGACCACTCCACCGAGCAGGAGCTCGTGGAAGCCCTGAAGTCGCGCACGCCCCGCCCCACCACCGTGATCGTCGCGCACCGCCTGAGTGCGCTGCAGCACGCCGACGTCATCGCCGTGATGGACCAGGGGCGCGTGGTGGACTGTGGCACCCACGAAGCGCTCGTGGGGCGTCCCGGCCTCTATCGCGACATCTGGGAGCGGCAGACGGAGGCCAGCGATGGCTGACGACGCTTCGACGCCCAGCGTCACCGCCCTGCTCGGCCGCCTGTTGCCGTACATGCGCTACGACGCGCCGATGTACCTCGTGGCGATCCTCGCCGCTCCGGTGAGCACGGTCCTCGTGGTCGTGCAGCCGTGGCTGCTGAAGCGCGCCATCGACCAGCACATCCTGAAAGACGACGTCCCCGGGCTCCTGTGGCTCGCGTGGATGTACCTGCTGGCCGTGCTGTTCGGGTTCCTCGCGGAGGCCGTGTACAACCTGGCCCTCTCCTACGGGGCGATGCGCACGATCAGCCGCCTGCGGAAGGCCGTGTACGCGCACACCCTGTCGCTCGCACGCAGCTACTTCGACCGCGTGCCGACGGGGCGCCTGCTCACCCGCGTCACGTCCGACATCGAAGCGCTGGGCGAGACGCTGTCGGCCGGCGCCATCACCATCGTGCTCGACGTGCTGCTGGTGATCGGCATCCTCGGCGCCATGCTCTGGCTCGACGCATGGCTCACTGCCCTGATGCTCGTGCTCTCGCCCGTGCTCGCGCTCATCGTCGACGGCATCCGCCGCGTGCTGCGCCGGCTCTACCAGGAGGTGCGCACGAGCCTGTCGACGCTGAACGCCTACCTGGCCGAGCGGATCACGGGCCTCACGGTGGTCCAGCTCTACCGCGACGAGAAGCGCACGATGACCGAGTTCGACGCGCGACTGGCCGTGTTCCGCGATGCGACGATCAAGACGAACTTCTGGGACGCCCTCCTGTTCGCCATCGTCGACGGGCTGTCGTCGATCTGCATGGCGCTGATGCTCTGGTACGGCGCGGGCGGGCTGTTCGGCGACGCCATCACGGCGGGCCTGCTCGCGGCCTTCATCGAGTACATCGGGCGCCTGTTCCAGCCGATCAAGGAGTTCAGCCAGAAGCTCGCGGTCATCCAGCGTGCCGCCGCGGCGCTCGAGAAGATCTTCGGGCTGCTCGACGAGCGCGAGCAGGTCGCGTTCGGGAGCACGTCCCTCACCGGAGAGGTCGAGTCCCTCGAGCTCGATGGCGTGCACTTCGCGTACGGAGACGGCCCTGACGTGCTGAAAGGCGTGTCGCTCGCGATCCGTCCCGGCCAGGTGGTCGCGCTCGTGGGGCGCACCGGCTCCGGGAAGAGCACCGTCGGCAAGCTCCTGCAGCGGTCCTACCAGGGGCACCGCGGGCACATCCGGCTCAACGGCCACGAGATCACCGAGCTCGACTCCGACACGCTGCACCGGTTCATCGGGGTGGTGCAGCAGGACGTGCAGCTGTTCCCGGGCACGGTGCGGTTCAACCTCACGCTCGGCGCCGACATCCCCGATGCGGCACTCGAAGAGGCGCTCGCGCTCTGCCATGCCGAGGAGACCGTCGCGAAGCTCGGCGGGCTCGACGGACGCATCCGGCACGAGGGCGCGAACGTGTCGGTCGGGGAAGGCCAGCTCCTGTCGTTCGCGCGCACCCTCGCCGCGAACACGCCCATCGTGGTGCTCGACGAGGCCACCGCGAGCGTCGACAGCCTGACGGAGGCCCGCATCCAGAGCGCCACCGACGCCATCCTGGAGCGCCGCACCGTGCTCGTCATCGCGCATCGCCTGTCGACGATCATGGACGCCGACGAGATCCTGGTGATGGATGCCGGCCGCGTGATCGAGCGCGGCACCCATGCCCAGCTGATGCAGGCCGGAGGCGCGTACGCCGACCTGTTCGAGAAGCAGTTCTCCGGAACGGGCCCGGATGAAGCCTCCGCGGAGGCTCGGGAATGACCTCCGCACGGCACCGCGCTAATGTGAGCGAGTACGGGGGTATGCCTGGATGACGGACCTACGCGCGGACGAGGGAACCCGGGTCGTGGTGCTGACCGGGGCCGGGCTGTCGAAAGCGTCTGGTATCCCCACTTTCCGCGACGCCGACGGGCTCTGGGAGGGGTACGACGTCACCGAGGTCGCGACACCCGAGGCGTGGGAGCGCGATCCCCAGACCGTCCGGCGGTTCTACGACGAGCGCCGCATCAACTGCGCGAGCGTGCTCCCGAACCCCGCCCACTTCGCCCTGTCGCGCCTCCAGCACGCCGTGGGCGTGAAGCGCTGCACGCTGATCACGCAGAACATCGACGGGCTGCTCCAGAAGGCCAGCGCGAACGACGTGATCGAGATGCACGGCTCGCTGTTCCGGCTGCGGTGCGAGTCCGACCTCGACCATCCCCGCGTGGGCGTGTTCGGTCCGCAGAACCCCGCGCAGACGTGCAAGCTCTGCGGGTCTGCCATGCGCCCCGACGTCGTGTGGTTCGGCGAGATCCCCTACGACATGGACCGCATCGAGAAGGCCGTCGTGTCGTGCGACCTGTTCCTGTCGATCGGAACGTCGGGTCTCGTGTACCCGGCCGCCGGACTGTCCGCGCTGGCACGGGCCCACGGCGCGCGCACCATCGAGATCAACCCGGCGCCGAGCGGCGGTGACTTCGACGAGATCGTGGAAGACACCGCCGAGGCGGCCGTCCCTCGCTTCGTCGGGCGCTGGCTCGACGAAGACGAGGACGACGACTGACTCGACTCACGGACCGTCGCGGCCGGTGGCGAACCCGGTTCGTCCCTTCGGGACCGCGACTCACTCCTCGAAGAAGCGCTCTCCCTTCGCGGCCATGTCGCGCAGGAGCTGGGACGGCGCGTAGCGCGACCCGTGCAGGGACGCGAGGCGGTCGAGCTCCTCGACGAGCGCGGGCAGGCCGACGCGATCGATGAAGGCCAGCGGACCCCCGGTGTTCGGGGCGAACCCGATGCCGAAGATCGCGCCCACCTCGGCATCGCGCCAGTTCCGGATGATTCCGGCATCGAGCGCCCGGCCGACCTCCGCGATCTGCGCGAGCATCAGGCGGGACGCGAGCTCGTCGGTGCTCCCCTCCTTCCGCTCCACGCCCACGAGCTCGGCCAGACCGGACCAGATGCCGCGCCGCTTCCCGTTCGCGTAGTCGTAGAAGCCCGCGCCGTGGGCCTTGCCCTTCCGGCCCGCCTCCACCATGCGGAACACGAGGCGTGCGCCCTCCGTCTCCTCGTCGCCGCGGTACTTCCGGGCCTCCGACATCGCGTGGACGCCGAGCGACAGCGTGACCTCGTCGAACACCTGGAGCGGTGACACCACCATCCCGGCCGTGCGCGCGGCCCACTCGATCGTGTTGGGCTCGTAGCCCTCCGCGACCAGCTGCGCGCCCTCGAGGATGTAGCTCGAGAACACGCGGGACGTGTAGAAGCCGTACCCGTCGTTCACGACGATGACGGTCTTCTTGATCTTGCGGGCGAACGCCAGACACCGAGCGAGCGTGGCGTCGTCGGTCTTCGCGCCGCAGATGATCTCGAGCAGCGGCATCTTCTCGACCGGCGAGAAGTAGTGCAGCCCGATGAACGCGCCCGGACGGGCCGAGGCCTCCGCGAGGTCGGAGATGGGGAGCGCGCTCGTGTTGGACGCGAACACGCCGTTCTCCGAGAGGTACGGCTCCGTCTCGCGGATCACGCGGTGCTTCAGATCCAGGTCTTCGAACACGGCTTCGATCACGAGGTCGGTGCCGCGCAGGGCCTCCAGCTCGACGGACGGGGTGATGCGCGCACGCAGCGCCGCCTTCGCGGCATCGTCGAGGTGGCGCAGCTTCTTCAGCTCGCCGTCGATGTGCGCCATGCCCCGCTCGAGCGCGGCTTCGCCGATGTCCTTCAGCACGACCTCGTACCCGGCCTTCGCACACACGAACGCCAGCCCGGCGCCCATCATGCCGGCACCGAGGATGGCGACCTTGCGGAACCCGTCGTCTTCGACCCGCGGCAGGCCCTTCTGCTTCTCCGCAGCCGTGCGGTGGAAGAACAGCGTGCGGATCATGTCTTTCGCCTGGTCGCTCGTGGCGAGGTGCGCGAAGGCACGCCCTTCGATCTCGAGCGAGCGCTCGAACGTGACCTCCGAGCCCTCCTGCACCACGCTGATCGCGGCTTCTGCCGCGGGGAACGCACCGGCGGTCTTCTTGTAGAGCATCGCGGAGCCCGCGAGCAGCAGGTTGCGCGCGTCGGGCGACCCCGGACGGGCGCCGGGCCAGCGGAACTTCGGCAGATCCCACGGCTGCTTCGACTTCGGGTTGTCGAGGATCCAGGCGCGTGCCTTCTCCATCATCACGTCGACATCGGCGGCCAGCTCGTCGACCAGGCCCATCTTCACCGCCTTGGGCGCACGCACGGTCTGCCCCTGGAGGATGACCTCGAGCGCGGCCTGGATGCCGACGAGGCGCGGGAGGCGCTGGGTGCCGCCACCCCCGGGGATGACGCCGAGGTTCACCTCGGGCAGGCCGACCATGAGGCGCGGGCTGTCGACCGCGATGCGGCGGTGCGTCGCGAGCGCGATCTCGTAGCCTCCGCCGAGCGCGGAGCCGTTCAGCGCCGCCACGACGGGCGCACGCGTCTCGAGACGCCGGAGCAGCGCGTTCATCGCGACCGTGGCTTCGAGGAGGCGCGCGGGGTCGCGCTCGCCGTACACCATGTCGAGGTCGGCGCCGACGCAGAACTCGCGGTTGCCCGACGTGACGATGATGCCCTTCAGCTCGACGCCTTCGAGCTGATCGAGCGCGTCGCGCAGGCCGCCGAGGAGCTCGGCGTTGATCTTGTTCACGCCACCGGACTGCTGGAGCGTGAGGGTCGCGATTCCGTCGGTGAGGTCGACGTGGACTGCCGTGTTCGTGGACTCCGCGGCACTGCCTGCGGATCGATGGGATTCGTTCATGGTCACACCCGCTCGATGATGGTGGCGATGCCCATGCCGCCGCCGACGCACAGCGTGACGAGGCCCGTGGACAGGTCGCGGCGCTCGAGCTCGTCGAGCACCGTGTTGAGGAGCATGGCGCCCGTGGCGCCCAGAGGATGGCCGAAGGCGATGGAGCCGCCGTTCACGTTGACCTTCGCGGGGTCGACGCCGAGCTCGCGCATCCAGTGCATCGGCACGACCGCGAAGGCCTCGTTGCACTCGAACAGGTCGATGTCGGACACCGACATGCCCGCGCTCTTCAGGGCCTTCTGCGTCGCGGACACGGGGCCCGTGAGCATGATGATGGGCTCCTCGGCGGTGAGCGCGACGGCACGGATCCGCGCGCGGGGCTTCAGCCCGAGGGCCTTCCCCTTCGCTTCGTTCGCGAGGAGCAGGGCCGCGGCACCGTCGACGATGCCGGACGAGTTGCCCGCGTGGTGGACGTGCTGCACGCGGTCGATCTGCGGGTAGCGCCGACGCACGAGGGCATCGAGGCCGAACTGCTCCCCGAACACCTGGAACGCGGGCTGGAGCTTCGCGAGCCCCTCGGCGGTGGTGTCGGCGCGGGGGTACTCGTCGACGGCGAGCACCGTGAGGCCGCTCTCGTCGCGGACCGGCACGATGGACCGGTCGAACCGACGGTCTTCGAGGGCGACCTGCGCGCGGCGCTGGCTCTCGAGGGCGAAGGCATCGACCTCGTCGCGCGTGATGCCGTCGATCGTCGCGATGAGGTCGGCCGAGATGCCCTGCGGCACGCTCCCCACCTTCCACTGGACGGACGGGTCGAAGATGGCGCCACCGTCGGACCCCATGGGCACCCGCGACATGGACTCGACCCCGCCGGCGACGACGCAGCCGTGGAACCCGGACGCGACCATCGCAGCGGCGTGGTTCACGGCCTCGAGCCCGCTCGCGCAGAACCGGTTGAGGGTGACCCCGGGAACGCTGTTGCCCTCCCAGGCCTGCAGGGCCGCGAAGCGGGCGATGCACGCGCCCTGATCGCCCACCTGCGTGACGCAGCCGACGACCACGTCGTCGACCTCGGAGGTGTCGAGCCCGTTGCGGTCTCGCAGACCGACCAGGAGCCCGGACAGCAGGTCGATCGGCTTGGTGGTGTACAGCGACCCGCTGTTCTTGCCGCGCCCGCGTGGGGTGCGGATGGCATCGTAGATGTAGGCGGTCACGGGGCCTCCGTTCGGCGTGGTGGCGTGAAGTCGCTGAGCATGCTTATGTTGAGCATGCTCAGCATCAGGAAGAGGAGCGTAACCCGCCCGTGCAAACCGTGACCACCGATCTCGCGTTCCGCCGACTCCAGGCCGACATCCTGCTCGATCTCCAGCGGATCCGGCACGTCACCGAGCGTCGGATCGACGAGCTGCTGAAGGACCACGAGCTCGACGTGACCCCGGCTCAGGCCAACGTGCTGATGACGCTGTTCCAGTCGCGCCACGCGATGACCGCCCGCCAGCTCGCGCGCGACATGCAGCTGTCGGAGGTCACGGTCGGCCGATTCGTGCGCGCGCTCGAGAACGGCGGCTGGGTGGAGCGGGAGCGCGATCCGAGCGACTCCCGGGCGATCCTCGTGGGCCCCACACCGAAGGCGCGTGCGGCCCTCCCCCGCTTCATCGCGGTGAGCAATGCGATCCAGGACGTCGCGTTCGCGGGCCTCGAGCGTCAGGTGGTCGAGCGGATCGGCACGTGCACGCGCCGGATCCTGGAGAACCTCGCGGACTGACGGTTCGCGGGCGGATACAGGGCGCTCATGGACGACGCTGCAGCGCAGGGCCAGAAGACCGAGCCGGTCCCGGACTACTTCGGGATGGCGTCGCTCGCGTCGGGAATCCTCGCGGGCGCGGGGTGCTTCGGAACCTGCATCCCGTACCTCGGGTCGCTGTTCATGTTCGCGTCGATGGGGTTCTCGCTGCTCGGCACCCTGCTCGGGGTGGTCGCCGTCACGAACCGGCGCCGCGACTCCGAGAGCGAAGCGCTCGCGTGGGGCGGGCTGATCACGAGCGGCACCTTCCTCGCGCTCTGGCTGCTCTACTGGATCTTCGCGCTCTTCGTGATGTTCGCCGTGCTGGGCGGGATGTTCGTGTTCATCCTCGCCGAGAACCTGTGAGGACTCCCGGACCTCCGTCCGATTTCCCGGCCTGCGTACCCATGGCGGTTCAGCGGTCGGGCTCACCCACGGGGCGCTTCGCCAGCTGCCGAATCGCTTCCGGCACGTCGTCGCCCGACCCCTCCACCACCCGCACGTCGCGTACCTGATCCGCCAACCACATGAGGTCGGCGAGGGCGCCCCGCAACACGAGCTCCTGAGTGGCATCCCGGACCACGAACCGCGCGCCCCAAATGTCCACGTCCACGAAGACCTCGAACGCCGGGTCCGAGAACACGAAGACCCCCTTCCGCGTCCGGAGGACCGCCCCATCGAGCACGACCTCGCCGCCCCACTCGAGTCGACGCTTCCGCTGCCAGCAGGGAGCACCCAGCATGGCTGCAGCGCTCACGGGCAGCAGCACCCACATCGACAGCCGCACCCAGGATTTCGAACGCACGCGTGAGCTCGGAGGAAGGGCACGGCGAGCGCGAGGCCCAGCACCGACGCCACGAACCTGCTGGCGATCCGCACGACGGTCCTCCGGAACGACGTGGCATCGGGCATCTCCATGCGGAACCCGCCGAGATCGAGCCTGACCGGGCTGGACGGAGGGGTCCCACGGGGGTGTCTGCTCCAGGCTTCAGCTCCGCGATCTCGATCCGACCGGGCCCCGCACCCGAGTCCGTCGCGACCCAGCCCCACTCCCCGAACCACAGCGACGCGTCCCGCAGGCGCCCCCTGCGCACCCAGTCCTGCGACGCGACGAACACGGCGAGCAGCCCGAGCAGCGGGGTCCACGCGGGCTCCCGGTCCGATCGGCCTTAGGGTCCCCAGGGCCACGAGCGCCACCGCCGCGACCCACGAGACCGGCGAGGGCGAGGTGGGGAGCGGTCGGCCGACGATGGGTGCAGGCGCTCGCTGGAGCCCGACGTGGCGAACAGACTCATCGCCGGAGCGCGACGTACCAGCCCTCACCGTCGCCGGACACCTGGACCAGCGCCGCCTCGACATCGATCGACTGCCCGCCGCGGAGCTCGTCGGACGGGCGCCCGTCGAGCAGCACCTTCAGCGAGCCCCCCTCGCAGTGGAGCCGGTACGGACGGGTTCCGGCGCCGCGGAACACGGTCTGCGCATCGCCCTCCACGTCGATCCGACCGACCGTGTCGCGGAGGTCGGACCCGAAGAGCCGCACCCGCATGGACGGATCGTCGTCGAGGTCGATCTCGTCGGAGTCCTGATCGCCCGCATCTCTCGAGATCACCGACAGGTCGGGCGGATCGGAGTCGTCCGCGCAGTCGGCGTCGTCTTGGCGGCCCCCCTGGAGCACGACCACGTCGGGCGTGTCGCGGGCACCGATCTCGAGCTCGATCTTCACGTCCTGGCCGAGCTCGGCGGCGGCTTCGAACCCCTTCTCGAGGCCCTGGCGGAGCTTGTCCTTCAGGCCGGGGTCGTCGAGGTCGATGGCCTTCAGGATGGTGTCGAGGATGTCTTCGAGGTCGTCGTCCATCGACGCCGGATAACCGGGTCAGTGCTCCGCGAGCAGCACGACGGCGATCAGCGACGCGAAGTAGCACTGCATCACCAACACCACGCACAGCACGAGGGTGTTCGCGGCTCCGAGCACCAGCCCGACGATGGAGAGCGCGTGCTGGTCGCCTCCTCCACGGGCCTGGCGGTAGCCCACGAACCCCGTGAGCAACCCGATGCTGGTGAGCGCGACGGTGAACACGAGCGAGAACGCGCCCATCACGCAGCACAGCATGTGCGACACGATCCCGAGCACCCCGCACGCGACGCTGAGCCAGCCCAGGACGCCATCGGTGCCTTCTTCGGTCGGCCGTTCCCAGTCCACTCAGCTGGGGGTGAGGCGGACGCGGCCGTTGCGCTGCACGGGGGCCTCGGAGCCCTTTCCGTCGGACAGGCGCTCGAGCGCCAACGACGGACCGGACGGACCGGCCACACCACCGCGGCCGACGGGCCCCGCCACGCCCTCGGGGTCGACCGCCAGGGTGTGCGTCGGTTCGTTCATCGCGACGCCATCGACGAAGCCCCCGGAACGATGGGGCGTCGGGCTGCCTCGCCACGCGAGCTCGTGCTTGTCGGCCATGGACAAGAGGATAGCAGAGGAGGATGCCGCCGAACTACATCACTCCGAACGGCCTCGAGCGCCTGCGCCGCGAGATCCTGTGGCTCGAGAAGGACGAGCGTCCGCGCATCGTCGCCGAGGTCGCGTACGCGGCGTCGATGGGCGATCGCTCCGAGAACGCCGAGTACATCTACGGGAAGAAGCGCCTGCGAGCGATCGACTCGCGCCGGCGGTTCTTGATCGGGCGCCTCGAGAAGGTGCGGGTGGTCGAGCCGACCGCCATCACGGGCGACACCGTGAAGTTCGGCGCCACCGTGGTCCTCGCCGACGAGGAGGGTCTCGAGAAGACGTGGCGCATCTACGGCGAAGACGAGGTCGACGTCGAGGCCGGCGTGCTCTCGTGGCGCAGCCCCATCGCGACCGCCATCATGGGCAAGTCCGAGGGCGACGCCGTCACCTTCCAGGCACCGGGCGGGAAGCGCGAGATCGAGATCGTCGCCGTCTCCTACGACCCCCAGGTCCCGCTGCCCGAGGTCCTCGAGTTCAAGCTCTGACGGGAGCTCAGGCGGACTCGGACCGTCCCTGCGGGCTCTCGGGACTCGGACCGTCCCTGCGGGCCCGCGGGACTCATCGCGGGCGGCCGTACCAGCGCGCGAGGCGGTCGGGCCTGACGCCTGCCCGGTAGAGCACCGGGAACAGGTTCATGACGAGGGAGTAGTACACGGGCCGCGCGAGGAAGCGACGGGCGCTGACCTCGACCTTCGCGGGCACCTGCACGATCTTGCCGCAGCGCCACAGCCGGCGGGCCAGCTCGAGGTCTTCGAGGATGGGCTGTGGCGGGAAGCCCCCGACGTGCTCGAACACGTCGCGGCGCACGAACAGCGCCTGATCTCCGTACGGCAGGCGGGTGTACCGACTGCGCACGTCGGCGATGGGGAGCACGGGACCGAGCCGCGTGGTGCCCTGGTCGCACACGGTGCGCGTGCCGAACGCGCCCGCCACGACGGTCGGACAGCGCAGGGCCTCGCGGATCGCCTCGTGCGCACCGGGCGGGATGCGGACGTCGGCGTGCACGAACCACAGCACGTCGCCCTCGGCCTGCTGGGCCCCCACGTTCATCTGGTGGGCCCGCCCGGGCCGGGTCTCCACCACCCGGGCGCCCGCGAGCTCGGCCAGCGCGACGGTGTCGTCGGACGAGCCGCCGTCGACCACGATCACGTCGTCGAACCCGGCGTCGTGCAGCCGCTGCACGGCACCGAGCACCCGGCGCTCCTCCTGGAGCACCGGCATCACGACAGTGACGCTAGAACTTCCCATCCTGGATGTTCCACGTGATGGTGCTCGGCGGCATCGTGCTGATCACGGTCTTCGCGAACTTGTTGCCGTCCCACAGGTAGCGACGGAGCTCCTTCTGGTCGTCGGATGCGACGTAGAGCTCGACCTTGCCGTCGCCGTCGAGGTCGGCGGCATGGGTGGCGTGCTCGAACCCGCCCGTGTCTCCGGCGATGAGGGTGTTCTGGAACGTGCCGTCGGGCTGGAGCTCGAGGAGCCACAGACCGCTCTTCTTGCCGGCCGCCACGAGGTCGGTCTTGCCGTCGTGGTTGGCGTCGGCGGGCAGCAGGAACCGCATCATGTCGTCGTCGACCGTCGACACCACCTTCTCGTCCCACGTGGCGCCGTTCTTCACCATCCGCACGATCTTCACGGGCTCGATGCGGTTCTTGGTCTTCTTGCCGTCGGCGCCCTCGACCACTTCGACGTGGGCCTCGCGCACCGCGTACAGCTCGTCGGTGCCGTCGCCATCGACATCCGTGACGAGGATCTCCTTCGCGTGGCTGTCTTCCCACTCGACGACCATCGACCGCACGAACGCCCCGTCGCGGTAGTCGTACCGCGCGACCGCGCCCGGCTGGGACGCCCCGCTCGACTTGTTCCGGTCGGAGGGCGTCGCATAGAACTCCGCCACCCCGTCGCCATCGACGTCGCCGATCTCGATCTCGTGGACGAAGGTGTCGGCCTTCTTGTCCATCTCGGCGAACGCCCAGGATCCGTCGGCATTCTCGGTTCCGACCGCGACGACGCCGAAGTCGTGCGTGGCGAGCACGAGGTCTTCCTTGCCGTCTCCGGTGACGTCGGCGATCTCGAGGTCGCGCAGGCGGTCGAACTTCCCACCCCACGACTGCTTGTAGAGCACGGTGGGCTTCCACGTGTCGCCCTCGTGCTTCCAGTGCGTGAGCCGCGCTTCCATCGCGCCGATCGTGAGGATGCCGTCGCGCCACCAGACGCCCTTGTGGAACACGTTGCTGGCGGGATCCTCGACGAGCTCCTCGTACCAGTTCTGGCCGTCGGTGCGGAACAACCACATCGTGGCGGGCTTGGGCTTCGGCGAGCCGCCGACCTTCTCGAAGCGCGCCTGCACCAGGATGAGCCCGGGCAGCGGGCCCTCCGGAGCCGTGGACTTCGCGGTGGGTTCGACGGGTGCGGGCTGCACGGAGTCGGGAGCGACAGCGGGCGGGTCGCCGCCGGTGCAGGCCACGAAGAGCCCTCCAGCTCCGAGTCCGATCAGGGCGAGGGCGGCGACAGCGACGAGAGGTCTGTTCATTCCGGAGACTCCAGGTGGGTACGTTGGTGCCCACGGGGGGATGCGTCGGTCGACCGGTGTGCCGACCCGTGTCGAGCGGAGCCTAATCGCACGTGGCCGCATTCGACAGGAAGGACACGTTCACGGCATCCTTCACGCAGTCGCGCTTCTCCTTGTCGTTCGGGTTCGGGAGGTGCTGCCACGGGTCCCAATAGTCGGCGTCGGGGCCTGCATACTCCACGAACTCCGGCAGGCGGTCGTCGCCGCCGAGGCCCCGGACGCGCACGTGCTCGAGCCACGCGCGCAGCTCGGAGGCTTCGCCCGTGTGCGGCAGGACGTCCGCGAAGCGGTAGGTCGGGCGCACCTCGGGGTCGTTCACCCAGTAGGACGCCAGCGCACGGGACCGGAGCGAGTCGGTCGCCCAGGCGAACGGAGGGATGCCCTCAGCGGGATCGACGGTGAGGTGCTGGATGTCGCGCTCGTGCAGGAACGTGGCGCCGAGGTCGGCCACCGTGGAGCCGTCGGGCACCGTGACCTCGAACACCCGGGCCCACGACTCGCCGGATCGCATCGTGCCGAGGCTGTAGTGGGCGGGACCGTGGGACGCGTCGCCCCCTTCCGTGATGTCGCGCCACGTGGAGCCCGGCGGGAAGTCGACCTGGACGAACACGTCGCTCGCGACGACCCCGCCCGGATCGAGGATGTGGCGCCAGATCTCCTCGAAGTCGGACCGCGCGTTGATCAGCCACGAGGCCCCGCCTGAGGCCTGCTGGAGCAGGGCGATGTCGGCCTCGACGTCGTCGTTCAGACCGACCCCGAAGCTCCAGACCTCGACGTCGTCCTTCGCCCACCGCGCGACGTCCTGCACGGCCTTGCGCTGCACGAGCTGGTCGACGTGATCCGTGAGCAGGATGACCTTGTTGTCGTGACACCGGTCGAACGTGAGGTCGGACACGCGGTCGAGCACCTTGGGCGTCTCGCGATCGTAGGCCTTCACCACGCCTTCCTGGAGCGCTTCGAGCGCCGCAGCGACCTCGTCGCGGTGCTGGAGCGTGGTGGGCGGGAGCACCGCGCGCGCCTGGAGAGCGTCCATCGCGACGATGGAGACCCGCGAGTAGTCCGGCGCGCTCGCGAACAGCTCCGCGAGGGCCTCGCGCACGACCTCGAGGCGCGGGATCGGCCGGTACGCAGGCCCGGGCTCGTCTTGCAGGACCGGGAGCCGGCGCTCGTGCACGGTGGTCATCGAAGGCGACACGTCGACCACGATGGTGAAGTTCGGCGCGAGCAGCGGGCGCCGCTCGTACGCTTTCGCCTCGACCTGCACGAGCCAGTCGCCGTTCATGGGCGCTTCGGACACCGCCAGATCGAAGGCCACGGGCTCGTCGACCGCTTCGACCCCGACGGGCAGCCACGCGAGCAGCTTCGAGCGGTCGGGCGCCTCGGGGTAGTGCCCGCGATGCACGGCCAGGCGCTGCTCGTGCGCCCACCCGAGCGGGGAGCGCGCGATCGCCAGCGCGCCGTTCGGCGGACCCTCCTGCTCGACGCACACCACGTCGGTGACGAGGTAGTCGTCGAGCGCGAAGTCCATCTCGAAGACGGGATCGGTGGCGAGCGCAGCGGGCAGGAACAGGGCGAGCATCAGACCTTCCGGGACGAAAAGTAGCCACGCGGCGTCCCCTGTTCACGTCGGCACGCGCTAGAAGCCGTAGATGGACCCGGCACAACCGCTGCTCCGACGGCTCACGCCGTTCATTCTCGGCGTTGCCCTGTTGTTCCTGACGGGCATGGCGATCAGCCGCGTGCTGAGCCTCAGGCAGGAGCTCGCCGCCCAGGTGATCCGGCAGCTCGAAGACGACCTGCGCGACCGCGTGGAGACCTGGGAGTCAGGCCTGGTCGACCAGCTCTCGCAGTGGGCGGAGGTGGCGGGCGCCGACCCGCTGGGCGGTCCGAGCCTCCAGCTGCGGATGCGCCAGCGTCGGCCGTACTTCGACAGCCTGTACGTCTGGTACCCGGCAGAGCGGGTGGTCACGGTCGGGGGCAACGTCGAGCGGACGAAGGGCGTGTACCAGTTCCCGTACGAGTCGCTCCAGGAGTCGCGTGAGCACCTCGCCGCCGAGCCGTGCCTGGTCCGGTCCCGCAACCTGGCGAGCCAGCCGGGGGTCGATGCCCTCCAGGTGTCCGCGGCGTACCGCACGTTCTGCAGCAACGAGTCCCTGGCCACGCGCGTCGTGGCGGTCACCGAGGCCGTCACGGGGCTCATCGACGAAGACCTGTACGACGACGCCCTCGAAGCGCTCGAGTCCGACGGCCTGCCCCCGGAGATGACGCTGCGCGAGGCCGCGGCGCGGGGGGTCTACCCGTTCCGGGCCATGGTCCTGAAGTTCCAGCGCGCCGAGGTCTACCTGGAGAGCGGGCGCCGGGAGGAGGCCTTCGACCTGCTGCTCCGCATCGGGCTCGAGATCACCGACCTCGACGCCCCCGACGTGGGCGCGCTGCTCCAGTGGGTCGACCAGGTGATCTGGAACCTCGAGCGCCACAAGCAGTCGGGCCGCGCGCTGCGCCTGCGAGCCGAGCGCGAGCGCGCCCTCCGTCGTCTGAACGGGTTCCAGGAGATCACGCGCAGCCTGCTCGACCGCCTCCCACCGCAGAACGCCGAGCCCCCGCGGTTCATCTACGACCAGTACAACGACAACACGTACCTGCTGTTCACGCGCTGGGTGCAGGGCTCGCAGCTCGGGGTCGCGCTCCAGCTCGACCAGCAGCTGCTCCTCGACGACTTCCTCGAGAACGCGCGCCGGTTCCGCAACCAGCTCGTGATCACCGACACCACCGGGCGCTGGCGGGCTGGGGTCCGCCGGCCGGGGCAGGTGGCGCTCGAGGTCCCGTTCAGCAAGACCCTCCCCCACCTCCGCGTCTCGCTCATGCAGTCCGCGGTCGACGTGCGGTTGTCGCGCCTCGACAAGGAGTGGGTCGTCCCGACGCTGCTCGTCGGCATGATGCTCGTGATGGGCTCGTTCGCCCTGTACGAGCAGGTGCGGGCGTCGCGCCAGCAGCGGCTGCTGCTCCAGCGCCAGCGGGAGTTCGCCACGCGGGTCACGCACGAGCTCAAGACTCCCCTGGCCGGCATCCGGGTGATGGCCGAGAACCTCGAGCTCGGGCTGTTCAACAGCGACCACGAGCGCGAGAGCATGGCGAGCGCCATCGTGCGCGAAGCCGACAACCTCACGGCCCGCGTGAACGAGATCCTGTCCGTCGCCAAGGAGCGCACGATCCGGGAGCCCGAGCCCTTCGACCCCGAAGAGGCCGTGCTGGAGGCCGTCGAGACGTGGGGGCCGCGCCTGGATGCCGCGGGGGTCGACTTCGAAGCCGACCTGCACCCCACCGACGAGGTGCTCGGCGACATGGAGGCCGTGCGAGACGCCGTGGCGTGCCTGCTCGACAACGCGCTGAAGTACCGACGGGAGGACGCCGATCCATCTCGCGTCGTGCTGACACTCACCCAGCAGGGGAAGACGGTGGAGGTGTCCGTGGCAGACAACGGGATGGGCGTGCCCGCACCGATGCGCACGCAGGTGTTCGAGCAGTTCGTGCGCGTCGAGGGTCCCAACCGCGGAAAGGCCGGCGGGCACGGGCTGGGGCTCGCACAGGTCGCGCAGATCATGAAGGCTCACCGCGGTCGGGCCACGTGCACCGAGGGGATCGACGGGGGGAGCCGGTTCACGCTCCACCTGCCAGCACACACCTGAGCGGTGGATTCCCAGCAACTCCCGTTCCCTTGAATTAGGCTGCCGTCATGCGCTCGTTGCCCCTGTTCCTGCTCCTCGGCTGCCCTGGCAAGTCTCCCGACACCGACGACACCGACACGCCGGTCGACACCGACACCGACAGCCCGTTCGGCGGTGACGAGGGTGGGCTGGCCCTGCTCCGCACGTACGAGAACGGAGAGCTCGTGCACGCCGAGGTGATCGGCATCTTCACGAACGAAGACCAGGGCTTCCTGAACCTCGCCCAGTGCGCCCGGTTCGAGGAGACGCCCTGCCTGCGTGAGCTCCCGGCGCCCGGGATGCGCGTTCCGTACGACCCCACCGACCGTTTCGTCGCCACGTCGAGCTTCTACAAGTACGTCGGGCTCTCGGTCGAGCTGGGCCCCTACGAGGCCTGGTACGTGGTGGAGCCCGAGCTGTCGTTCTACTACGCCGACGTCACCGACGAAGGCGACTACACCGGTCCGGCCGACCTCTCCCTGGGCGTGGAGTGGGGCGACTTCGATCTGGCCGATGCCATCACGGTCCCGGAACCGCTCGTGGTGACGGAGCCGGTGTACGAAGAAGACGAGCCGATCCGCGTGTTCAGCGACGAGACCGCCTTCCACTTCGAGTGGGAGCCCGGCACCTCGGGCCGCATGGTGCTCGTGGTGCGCGACGAGGATCCGTTCGAGCCGGCCTGGGTGTACGCCGTCGAAGACGACGGCTCGCTCGACTTCGACGTGAGCTCGCTCGGGCTGGTCGGCGACCACGACCTCGCATTCCAGCTGTCGCGGTGGTCGTTCGACGAGCTCGACGTGAACGGGAACGCGCTGAACGTGCAGTCCACGGCCGATGCCACGTACTTCGTGCGCTACGTCGACGTGCAGAACCGGATGCCGCTCCCTCCCCTGCTCGACGCCTGCGACACCGGATTCCCGGAGCGACTGGCCGACGGCGCGTACTACGGCGACCTGTCGACGCTCACGAACGACTACCAGGAAGCCGCCTGCCTGCAGAGCTTCGATGCGGCGAACGGCCGCGATGGGCTGGTGTACCTGAACGTGCCGCCGCGCAACGAGCTCCGCGTGACGTACCGCCAGCTCGCGAGCAACGCGGTGATGTACCTGTACGACAGCTGCGACGAAGCCGGCCAGGTGTGCATCCAGGGCGCGGATCAAGACCTCGGGCAGGGCCCCGAGACGCTCGTACGCTTCAACGCCAGCGACACCGTCACCGACGACTACATCCTGGTGCTCGACGCCGACGAGCCCCTGTCGGGTGGGCTGTTCTTCCTCGACGTGCGCCGGAGCCTCATCCCGGAGCCGAACCTCGGCGATACCTGCATCGATGCCCTGCAGCTGCCGAACCTCCAGCCGGGCACGTACTACCAGGGCGACATGGCGGGGTACTTCAACGACGTGAACCCCGGCGTCACGGGCTGTACGGGCAGCGCGCTCACGGGTCCCGACGGCCTCGTGCCCCTGCTCGTCCCCGACAACGTGACGCTCGAGGTCACCCTCTCGATGCCCGGGAACGACCCCGCGCTCTACCTGCTCGGCCAGTGCAACAACCCGAACACGTGCATCGAGGGGTCCGATGTTCCGGGGAGCATCGAGACCCTCGTGTACCAGAACACCACGGGGGCCGCGCAGCAGCTGACGCTCGGCATCGATACCCAGTCGACCACCGGCTCGGCCTTCACGCTCACCGTTCGGATGTTCTGACCGTCGCCGACAAAGCGTTACAGCGCGCGATCAGCCCCGCCAGCACGGCATCTTCGGCGCTCAGGCGCTCCAGCTGCGCAGCGAGGTCGACCGCTTCGCCTAGCGGCCCCTCCGCGGACGCCACATCGTCGAGCTCGACGAGCACCGAGGCCAGTTCCAGGCGGACTTCGAGCAGCTCGCGACCCGTCTCGGGCACCTCGGGGTCGTGGAGCAGACCACGCAGCCAGCCCACCAGATGCAGACACCCCGCGGCACGGCGGAGCTCTCCGCGTTCGCGGTGCTGTTCCGCCCGACAGCCCTCGGCGAGCGCGATGGCGCCGAGGCTCTCGGGCCCCGAGAAGTCTTCGGCCGCCAGCTGGTACGCGGCCACGCGCAGATCCTCGATCACCCCCGCAGCGACGGGCCCTTCCGCGCGTTGCTGCACCACCGAGGCCGACAGCGCCTGCACCCGGTCGCGAAGCGACTCCACGAGGCCGTGACGGGGCGCGATCGCGGGTCTGGTCATGGCGCCCGGTAACCATGCCCCCCGCCCCCAACCACGCTAATGTTCCGCCATCGACGGAGGTTGAAAGGTGGACGCCAGCATCCTGATCATTGAGGACGACGAGACCATCGCGAAGGGTCTCATCAACGCCCTGGAGCACGAGCGGTACGAGGTCCGCCACGCCGACACCGGCGAGAAGGGGCTCGAGTACATCCGCGAGAAGAGCCCGGATCTGCTGCTGTCCGACATCATGCTGCCCGGGATCGACGGGCTCGCGGTGATGCGGGTGGTGAAGCAGGAGTTCCCCGGAATCCCGGTCATCATGCTCACCGCGAAGACCGACGAGATCGACCGCGTGATGGGCCTCGAGATGGGCGCCGACGACTACGTGACGAAGCCGTTCAGCGTCCGTGAGGTCATCGCCCGCGTGAAGGCCCGCCTGCGCGAGCGCAGCAACGAGCCGCGCACGCCCGACCACTTCATGTTCGGCAACGTCGACGTCGACCTCCGCCGGCGGGTGCTCGCGAAGAACGGCAAGGAGTCGCGGCTCACCACCCACGAGGCCGGAACGCTCGCCTACCTCATCACGCATCGCGGGCGCGACGTGAGCCGCGACGAGCTGCTCCAGAACGTGTGGGGCTACACGGCTGCGCTCACCACCCGCACGGTCGACAACCAGATCCTGAAGCTGCGGAAGAAGATCGAAGACAACCCGGCTCAGCCGCGGCACATCCTCACGGTGCACGGCACGGGGTACCGCTTCGAGGCCTGAGGGCGTGATTCACGAGCCGGCCAGACGGACGCCGTCGATGCACTGGCGATCAGCGATCAGCCTTCGGCGATCAGCTCGATAGCTCGGTCATTCCAGCTGACCAGCTGACCGCGGATTGCTGACCGCCGCGCAGCTCGACCGGCACACCCGGCCTGAGGCCTACTCCTCGACCGGGCCCTCGAGGTAGGCGCCCACCGCGGGCTGGAACTGCAACACGGCCGCGATGCCCTCCATCATCGCGCCCCACATGTTGAACAGGAACATCGAGTTCACGGCGCCCAGCACCGACACCACCTGCACGCCGGGCACGCGCACGCCGGCCAGCACGAGGATGCCGACGACCACCTCGCAGCACGCGACCACCAACGGGATGAGCCACATCACCCCGATGCACACCCACACGAGCATCACGAACCACATCAGCGACAGGAACCCGTTGAAGAACCCCGAGATCACCATCAGCACGCCGCTGATCTGGTACTGGACGGGTGGCTGATTCGACATCGGGAACCTCGGCTTCGAGACGGTGCTCCCCTGTACCACGCACCCCCGGGTTCCGCCCCGGATTCCCCTCCTCGCGCCGAGCCGATGGTTACGGGGAGTCGTGCTCACCCTCTCTGCATCCCGCCTCTCGCTGGTCGACCGCGCCGTCGTCACGACCCCCGTGGGCGCACTCCGTGAAGCCGTCGAAGCCGGGCTCGCCGCGCCGGGCGGTCTGGTGCTGCTCGGCTCGTTCGGCTCCGGCAAGACCCACCTCGTGCACGAGCTGGCCGTCGACGGGCTCGGGATCGCGGTGCCCCTCCGCCTGCTCGACCCTGCCCTGCCGGCCCCGGAAGCGCTCGAGCGCGTGATCGGCAAGCGCAGGCTGGAGTCTGCGCGCGACGGCAGCATGCCGCTCCTCCTGGATGGCCTCGACGAGGCGCAGTACCCCGCAGACCGCTTCCAGGATGCCTTCGCGCAGCTCACGGCCGCGGTCGGGCCTCGCTGGCTGCTCACCTCCAGGCCCGGGTTCTTCCGCACCGAAGACGACGCCGCGGAGGATCAGGTCGACAGCCTCGAAGCCGCGGTGCCCACGCTGCTGATCGACCCCGTGCCCGCCGCGTACGTGTCGCGCATGCTCGCGGAGCACGGCCGTTCCCAGCTCGCCGAGACCGTCGACGGGCTCGCGGATCTCGCGACGTCGCCGATGCTGCTGCGGGTGGTCGAAGCCGCGCTGCCCTTCATCGAGCCGGGTCGTCCGATCCAGGCCTGGGGCCTGTTCGATGCGTGGATCCGGCACGCGCTCTCCACCGGTCCCGGCCACGACGACGTGGTGTCCCGGCTCGAGCAGCTCGCCTGGCAGACCGCCGTGGCGCACGACCACCGCCCCACGGGCGTGCGGTTCCCCCGGTCCGCCGTCGAGAAGCTCGAGATCCCGGCCTCCATGCGCTCCGCGCTCATGGTCACCGATCTCGACGGCGCCTGGCGGTTCGGGCACCGCAGTGTGCTCGAGTTCCTGTTCGCGGGGTACCTCGCGCCCCGCATCGCCGAGAACCAGGGGCACGGGCCCGACGCCCTGTCGGGCATCCTGCTCACCGAAGCCACCCGCGCGTTCCTCGTGGGTCGCGTGGCGCCCATGCCGGTGCAGCTCGCGCACGGTCGGGTGCGCATCCCGCGCGGCAACTTCGTCGCGGGCGGAGACCGCAGCCCCGACGAGCGGCACCTGCGCATCCAGCACCTCGCGGAGCCGTTCTGGATCGCGCGCCAGCCCGTCTCGTCCGCGGAGTGGGACGCCTACCTGCAGGCCTTCCCCGACGACCGCCAGGATGCCCACTACCTGCATCACTGGGGGGCCGCCCGGCGCTGTCCGGCGGGGCGCGAGCAGGAGCCCGTACACAACCTGTGGCCCGCCGATGCCGATCGGTTCGCGGAGCGTCACGGCGCGCGGCTGCCCACGGCCGACGAGTGGGAGAAGGCCGTGCGCGGCGTCGACGGTCGCACGTGGCCGTGGGGCGACCACTGGCGTCCCGGCCGTGCGGTCACTGCCGAGCTCGGCGTCACCCGGCCGCTCCCGACGCGCGCGTTCGGAGCGCACGGCGACTCCGGGCTGTTCGGGGCGGTCGGAGGGGTGTTCGAGTACACGTCGAGCGCGTACCGGGGGCGCGAGGATCGTGGTCGGGTCGTGATGGGCGGCTGCTACACCCATGCCGCGAGCGTGGCCCGGCCCAGCCTGCGCCTGTCGCACAAGCTGTCGGGCAACCTGAAGTCCGGCGTGCGCCTCGCGTGGAGCGAGCCGTGAGGGTCGCGCTCGGCCCCGAGGAGCTCGAGCTCGAGGTGTGCGTGTACGGCGCCGACCGCGCGGGTCCCCCGCTGGTCGTGCTGCACGGCTTCCTGGAGCAGGGCGCGGCCTGGCAGTGGGTGGCCGAGCACCTCGATCGCCCCGTGTACGCGCCGGATCAGCGCGGTCACGGCCAGTCCGACCACATCGGGCGCGGCGGCTTCTACCACTTCTGGGACTACGTCAGCGACGTCGACCTGCTGCTCGAGCACCTGTCGCCCGGCGCGCCCGTGGATCTGCTCGGGCACTCGATGGGCGGCACCGTGGCGTCGCTGTACGCGGGCTCCCGTCCCGAGCGCGTGAGCCGGCTGGTGCTCGTCGAGGGGCTCGGTCCGCCCGACACCTCGGCCACCCTCGTCGATCGCACCCGCATCTACCTCGAGAACCGACGCAACCCTCCGAAGAACCCGATCCTGCCGGACGCTGCGGCGGCGGCGGCGCGAATGCTCCGCCACAACCCTCGCCTCGGCGAGGCTCGGGCGCGGGCGCTGGCGGAGCGCACCACCACCCCGGTGGAGGGCGGGGTCGCGTGGACGTGGGACCCGCGGCACCGGGCGCGGAACCCCCGTCCGTTCGTGGAGGCCCACTTCGTGCCGTTCCTGGAGCGCATCACGGCCCCCACGCTGGTGGTGTGGGGGGCCACCTCTCCGTTCCCGGGCATCGACCGGGCGTCCCACCTCGCGAACGCCACGGTCGTGCAGATCCCCGGGGCCGGGCACCTGGTCCACCTCGATGCCCCCGAGGCCCTGGCCCGGGAGATCGAGGCGTTCCTGGCGTAGCGGCTACTTCGCGGCCAGGTCCACGTCGTTCAGCCAGGTCTCCACCTTCGACGCCCACGCTTCGCTGGTGCGGTCGAGGAAGTAGGACTGGAACAACTTCTTGAGCGTGCCGTGCACGAGGTCGAGGAGCAGCATGCGCTCGAAGATCTTCTCCTCCTGGCCCTGCTTCACCTCGAACGGGAGCTTGAGGCCGCCGAACACGACGCCCGTGCCGGTCGCCGTGATGGTGAGGCGGCACTCCAGATCGTTGAGCTTGAGCCCCATGGACGCCTCGACCGGGCGCTTCCCGCTCGACAGGCCACGACGCGCGGCCGGCGTGGTGGACGGTGCGACGCCCAGCAGGATGGCGGTGTCGGGCTGCTCGAGCTCCTCGATGTCCTGGAGCTTGAGCTTGTTCTCGAGCCACAGCGTGAGGTCGGCGTGCTTGAGCGACTCCGTGATGTCGTTCCACATCTCGTCGGCGTGGTCTTCGACGACGGTGTCGCGGACCCCCTCGATCACGCGGAAGTGCCCGTCGGCCGACTCGCTCTGGATCCACAGCCACGTGAGGAAGTCCGCGGCGAGCGGCATGTCGGCACCCTCGAAGGGGTCGTCCTCGCGCCAGCCGTCCGACATCCCGCCGGTCCCGTAGCCACCCCGAGCATCGGGCAGGAACTTCTCGACGCGCCCGATGATCTCCTCCCAGCTGTGCTTCTCGGCGACCCAGTCGCACATGCGCTCGGGGCGCAGGCGCACGTCGAACGTGGCCTCGAAGTGCGTCACGATGCGCTCGACGACCGTGTCGGACGTGCCGAACACGATGACCTCGCCCGTGTTCGTGTCCCACACGACGTCCGTGGTGCCGACGCTCGGAAGCGCCCGCGCGTGCAGCTCGGACGTGAGCGCCTCCTCGATCTGGCCGCGCTCGTCCTTCGAGATCTTCTCGACGCCGCGCATCTCGCACACGGCAGCGATGCGCTCGGCGAGGGCGATCTTGAAGTAGCGCCCGTTCACGGCCTTCTTGTCGGTGCGCAGCGCCAGCACGACGAAGCGATCGAACAGGAACGTGTTGAGCTCGAACTTCGCGTTCGCGGGCTCGAAGATGTCGACCCAGCCGAACCGGGGCTCGGCGTCCGCGGCGTCGGGCACGGGCACGAACGCGTGGTCGCGCACGCCCTGCAGGTACAGGTCGCGGAAGCCCGACGGAAGCGGGGTGGTGATTCGGAAACGACGGCCGTTCAGGCCACCGGACACGAGTCCCATGGAGTCCTCTCGAAGTCAGTCCCATGAGGCGGGACGGGTGGGGGGGATGGCGGTCGCCAGGGACCGCGCGGGGGCCCACACCATACACGAGGAGAGGGGTCGGAGTCGATCGCATCGGGCTGCGAGGAGCGGCGCAGTGATACACCGTGCGGCATGGACGAATCCCTGATCAGTGAGATGCTCGAGTCCCTCTCCACGGGAGAGACGGCCCGCAAGACCTCGAAGCAGGTCACCACCCTCCGCGGGATCCGCGGCACCCCGGTCGGCGAGATCGCCCGTGTGGGCGCAGCGATCTGGAAGTCCGAAGGGCTGACGCTCGCCGACGAGGACTCCCTGAACCGGCTGTTCTCGAGCGCCTGGGAAGACGGGCTGCTCGCCATCGGCCTGCTCGGCGCGCTCGTTCCGGATGCGCCCTCGGAGTGCTTCGACATCGGCATGGAGTGGCTGGCGCGCATCGACGACACCACGACGGCCGACGCGCTCGGCTGGCTCGTCCTGGGCCCCGGGTTCGTCGCCGCCGGGCCGGATCCCGAGCGCCTCGACACCCTCCTCGCCGACCTCCGCTCCCGTCCGCACGCGGCCGTTCGCCGCGCGGCCGTGGCGATGGGGCTCGCGTTCCTCCCGGTCCCGCTCCAGGGTCCGTCTGCGGCGCCCCTCCGCGAGCGGGTCGGGCAGCGCGAGGTGCAGTTCGTCGAGCAGCCCCTGTCGCCCCTCGTGCACGTGCTCGCCCATCGGTTCCTGCGCGACGAGGATCCCAGCGTGCGCAAGGCCATGCGCCGCCTGCTCCGCGAGTGGGTGCGCACCGACCCCGCAGCGGTCGTGGAGTGGGAGAACAGCGTGCGGGGTGGGCTCCCGAAGCTCCTGTCCGCCGAGACGAAGCGCGCGCGCAGGGCGAGCTGATGGATCTGCTCTCGCTGTCCGCAGGCTGCGTCCTCTCCGTCGCGGAGGTCGGGATCGAGCCGATCGAAGCGGGCTGGGTGGAGGAGGCCTACGTCGAGGTGCTCGCCGAGGGCATGTGTCGCTCGGTCGATCTCGTGCTCCCGCCCGGGGTCGTCGTGCGCAGCCTGAAGGCCCGAACGCGCCTCTCCGACGGCACGAAGCACCGGCTCGACACCGACCGGCAGCGGGTGATCACGCGTGATCTCGAAGGGCGCGGTGCGATCCGCCTGTACACCCCCGAGCTGATCCCCGGCGACCGCGTCGAGGTGAAGCTCGTCCGCCAGCACCCGCCCGTCGACTACGTGTGGTCGCCCGGCGCGGGAGCCCGGTTCGCGAGCCTCGAGAGCTCGCTGCCGATCCCGGCCACCGAAGGGGTGAACGTCGACGGAGACGAGGTGTGGGTCGCGAACCCGCCCGACACGCTGTCCATCACGCTCCCCCACCCCACCGGGAGCGTCGGAGACGACGCCGCGCGGCCCCTGGTGCCCGTCACGGGGGCCGAAGCCACGGTCGATCTGGAGCTCGTCGTCCCGGGAGAGCCGATGCGCACGCTCTATCCGGGCGGAGGGTCGAGCCGGCACACCACCTGGACGGTGCGACTGCCCGAAGGAGATGCCGACCGCGGGCTCGTGCTGCCCCTCCCCCGCGACGCCACGCAGATCGCCATCGAAGGCACGCATCTCCAGCGCGACGACAGCGTGGTGCTGTGGGCGGAGGCCGGGCGCGTGCCCGATCACCGCGTGTCGTACGTGACCCCCGATGCCCCGGTGTACGGGCGCAAGCTGACGCTCCCGGGCGCGGAGGTCACGCAGACCGTGCAGCTCGAAGACGGCCGGATCCGCTGGCAGGACGACCAGACCTGGTGGATCGGGTCGATCGGCGTGCGCGCCATCGTGCCGGAGCGCTCGCAGCTCATCCGGGCCCTCGACAACCGGTTCCGGCGCGCGGCCCTCCCCGAGCCCGCCATGCCGTCCGCGCTGCGCGGTCGTGCGACCGACTGGGACCTGTTCGCCGCCCTGCGTCCGGAGCTCGCCAAGCGCGCGGGAGTCGCCGACCTGCCCCTCGCGCCCCTGTTCCCCCGGAAGCTCGTGAAGGCGCGGAAGTCCGGCGCGCTCACCAGCGTCGAGGCCGCGCTCATCGTGTGGGTGCAGGCCACCCAGGCGCGCGTGCCGACCTCGTGGGCCGTCGTGTTCCCCGCGAACCGGGGCACGGGGTGGCACACGAGCCCCGAGGGGTACACCGAAGGGCTCGTGGCGGTGAGCCTCGACGGTGAGACGCGATGGATCGACCCGTCCTGTACGGTCTGTGCGCCGTTCGAGCTGCGCCCGGAGCTCGAGGGGGCCGACATGCTGTCGCCCATCGGGCTGCGCACGCCCGAGCCCCGTGAGGGTCGGATGTCGGTGGTCGACGCCGACGGTCGCCGCACGGTCGATCTGGAGGGGCCGGCGGCCCTCTCCCTGCGCCTCTGGCTCACGTCGCTCCCCGCCCCCGACCGCCCGGCAGCGCTCTCCGCGAGGTTCGGCGGCGAGAGTGCCGTGCTGGTCGGGTCCGAAGGGCTCGCGACCCCTGGTGAGCCCATCCGCATCGTGCTGGAAGGCACGGGCCTCCCCGATCCGCTCGTGCCTCCCGAGGGTGCGTGGTGGGGATGGATCGGCGAGCGCCGGTGGGAGCGCACGGCCACGGAAGACGACCGCCCGCTGCACGAGCACCAGGCCGACCTGTGCTGGACGGCCCGCACGGAGTCCGGGCGCCGCACGGAGATCCTGGAGGTTCGCAGCCGAACGATCCCCGAGACGGTCGGTGCTGCCGTCGAAGCGGCCCGCCATGCCGCGCCTCCCGACCCTGGCCCGCAATCGCCGACCGATGTTACGCAGCCGGCTTCGCCAGATGGAGGCAACTGATGCTCACCCTGTTCGCGCTGCTCGCTTGTAGCGGCGAGTCCACCCCGCCCCCGGCTCCCGAGCCGAAGCCCGAAGCCCCGAAGTCCGAGGTCAAGCACGCGGGCATCTTCAAGGCCCTGCCGAAGGAGCCGGTCGCCGGCGCCACGGCGCTCACCCCCGAGCTCGTCGATCTCGGGCGCATGCTGTACTACGACAAGCGGATCTCGAAGAACCACGACATCAGCTGCAACAGCTGCCACCAGCTCGATCGCTTCGGCGTCGACGGCGAGCCCACCAGCCCGGGTCACAAGGGCGTCCGTGGCGGGCGCAACAGCCCCACCACCCTGAACTCCTCGCTCCAGTTCGCCCAGTTCTGGGATGGCCGCGAGCCCACCGTCGAAGCGCAGGCCAAGGGCCCCGTGCTGAACCCGGTCGAGATGGCGATGCCGGACGCCGAGTACGTCCTGCGCGTGCTCTCGTCGATCCCGGGGTACCAGGAGGCCTTCGCGAAGGCATTCCCGAACGACGCCACCCCGATCACCTACGACAACTTCGGCACCGCGGTGGGTGCGTTCGAGCGGGGCCTGCTCACGCGGGGCAAGTTCGACACCTACCTCGAGGGGGATGCGAGCGCGCTGTCCGACGCCGAGGTCGAGGGCATGGACGCGTTCGTGAACGCCGGCTGCGTCACGTGCCACCTCGGCACGCTCGTGGGCGGCAACGCCTACCAGAAGCTCGGCGTCGTGAAGCCCTACCCCACCGAGGACATGGGCCGGTTCGACGTCACGAAGAACGAAGCCGACAAGTTCATGTTCAAGGTGCCGACGCTCCGGAACATCGAGAAGACCGGCCCGTACATCCACGACGGCAGCGTGAAGACGCTGCCCGAGATGATCCGGATCATGGGCGAGTACCAGCTCGGGAAAGAGCTCGACGACGAGACCGTCGGCAAGATCGAGACCTTCCTGGGTGCGCTCACGGGCGAGGTCGACGCCGAGTACGTGAAGATGCCGACGCTCCCCGAGTCCGGCCCCGACACCCCGAAGCCCGACCCCACCTGATCGGCTCCGCCCGCTACTCGGCGGGCGGGAGCGCGCTCACGGAGATCGCGGGGGGCAGCGCGTCCACCCGCATCGGCTCCCGCGCAGGCAGCGCCACCGGTCCGGGCTTCGGTGCAGGAACCACCCGGTCCGGGAGCGCGCGCGTCGCGGTCCGCACAGATCGCGTCCGTCGTCGGGGGCCCCGCCCGTCGGACTCCCCGACCGAGCGGACGTTCGAGAAGTCGATCAGCACGGCCGCGTCGACCGATACGGCTGCAGGGACCCCCGATGCATCGGGGGCTCCGACCGCCTCGGTCGCCGGAGGCGCATCCACCACGAACACGGGCGGTTCGGCGGTCTCCTCACCCGACGAGAGGGCCACGCCGGCGACTGCGAGGGCCGCCCCGATGACGCAGACGCCCGTGAAGGCCAGGCCCCACTCGAGGACCCGGTTGCGGCGGACCACGAGGGGCTCGTCGTCGGCATCCCGGGCGGGCGCGGGCTCGATCGTGTCGAAGAACGCGGACTCGAGGACCTCGTCCCACGCGGGCTCCTCTTCCACCCACGCCTCGAGCGGCGCGAGCGTGGGACCGCCCGGGATGGGGTCTTCCTGCCGGTTGATCAGCGCCATCGGCTCGGGGGTGTCGAGCGGGTCCATCGTGCCTCCTGCCCCTCGTACGTTCGAGGGGCGTGCACATTCAGACACCGCCGGACGTTGGGGGCGTCACTCCTCGGCGAGCACGCCCAGCACCTTTCCGTCGAGCGCCATCATCGTGATGCGCTCTTCGTCGGTGGTGGCGACGAGGAGGGGCGCGTTGCCGGGGCCGGGCGCGAACACGAGCTCGTCGACGTCGTCGATGGGGAGCTGCCGGGGAGCGCCGTCGGGCAGGACCTGGACGAAGGCGCGGGTCTCCCCGAGGCCGACCAGCTCGACCCAGGTGAGGTGCACCACCTCGTCGAACGCGATGGCGTCGAGCGACAGCACGGCCCCGTTGTTCGTCACCGCTTCGACCTCGGGCTCGCCGCGCGTACCGAGCCAGGCACAGCGGATGCCGCCCTTGTCGCGGCCCTGCGGCGGCTCGACCCACAGCGCGAGCCAGCGCTTGTCGGCCTCGACCGCCGTCGCGAGCTTGCCCGGGTAGCCCTCGGGACGCTTCAGCGGCGCGCCGGCACCCGACGCGGTGCAGGGCATGACGACCCCGCCCTTGCACGCGAGGAACGGGTAGTGCCGGCCCAGGAAGCCGAGCGCGGTGGGGAGCGTCTTCGTGCTCACGGGCTGCAGGCCCTCGGGGGTGTCGGCGCTCACCACGAGCGTCGGACCGCGCCGCGCGAGGCCCCACATCCGGATGCCCTCCTTGTGGGGCTGCAGGATGGGCACCACCTGGGGCTGGTAGCCGAGGTTCGCGACCGCGCCCGGCACCAGCTTGCCGTTCGGCCCCACGTGGAAGCGCTCGAACGCGATGCCACCGGGCCGCTCGCGAATGAGGACGAGATCGACGCCGTCGCCGCACGCCACCGCCGCACGGGTGAGCAGCGAGCCGCTCATCACGGGCACGACGCCGTTCGTGACGCCCTTCGGCGTGCGCGCGAACCAGCGCAGCGAGACGGTCTCCTCGCCGTCGTCGTTCTCCCAGATGCCCGCGATCAGGTTGCCGTTGCGGGCGACCGAGGGCTTCGACGGCTTGAGTCGGGCGTCGGGGTTGATGGGGATGCCCGCGATCATCACCTGCTCGCGCTGCTCCGCGGAGAGCCCGATCACCTCGGGGTCGATGCCGGTGAGGTCGACGTCCTCGAGCACGAGCCCCGTGAAGTCGACCCCTTCGAGCCCGGCTTCCGAGAACACGGCGCCCGTGAGCGTCGCGCCCGTGAGCACGGCCTTGGTGAGGTTCGCGCCGGTGAAGTCGGCGCCCGTGAGGTCGGCTCCCGTGAAGTCGGACTCCGACAGGTTCGCGCCATCGAACTTCGCGCCCACGAGCACGGCGTTCATGAACTTCGAGGCCGGGAAGCGGGCACTGGAGGCCGTGACGGCGTCGAGCTTCGCGTTCTCGAACAGCACCTCGGCACCCGCGGCTTCCGTGAAGTCGACCCGCGACAGCGTCGCACCCGTGAAGTTCGCCTTGCTCAGGTGGGTCGACGACAGATCGGCGTCTTCCCAGTTCGCCTCGCGCGCGTCGAGGTCCTTCAGCTTCGCACCCGACAGCCGCACGCCCTTCCCGGTGCTCTTCGTGACCACGGCCTCCGAGAGATCGGCGTTCGCGAAGTCGGACCCGGACAGATCGGCCTGGTCGAGCCAGGCTTCGCGGAGCTTCACGCGCGCACCGAGGCAGTCGACGAGCTTCATGCCCGTGCCATCGATGCCGTTCATGCGGGCCTTGTACAGCCCCGCGGACGTGAGGTCGGACCCCGTGAGATCGGCCTTGTCGACATCGGCACCCGAGAGATCGACCTCGGGGAGGCTCTTCTCGGCGAGGTCGGCCGCGAACAGGTCGACCTTGGCGCGCTCTCCACGGGTAGCATTGAACTCGGCCACGTTCTCGGCCACGAGAAGGTCGAGCAGCGACATCGGGAACTCTCCAGGAGCGTTGAGCAGCACGGCAGTGGGCGCGGCCACCGGTGGTGGCTACGGGATCCAGGAGCCCGGCAGTCGGGCCCGCGAAGGAGGTGGAGTCTAATGCGGTTCCTCTGGCTGGGTGCGAGCCTCGTCGCTCTCGGTGCGTGCCGGGCCGCCGTGGATGCCGGAGACACCGACACGATCCCCACTCAGGCGATCGACACCGACACGCCGGATCTCCCCGCGCCCGCCCTCTCCGCGTTCCGGGGGAACACCTGGCTCGTCGAAGACCTCTCGATCGTCGACGACACCGACGTCGATGGCGACGGAGCGCTCGACAACAAGCTCCCCGACGTGCTGCACGCGGTCGACCTCCTGATGCGCGACCAGGACATGTCCACCGAGCAGATCAACCGGAACATCGCCGCGAACATC
Source organism: Myxococcota bacterium (assembly GCA_041389565.1). Lineage (GTDB taxonomy): Bacteria > Myxococcota_A > UBA796 > UBA796 > JACKEQ01. Next base: position 845,639 of record JAWKRP010000002.1, on the reverse strand, counting down.
GCGCAGCTCGTCACCATCGTGTTCATCGACGCACGGTCCGATGGCGACACCATCGAGCTCGACGTGCTCGCGGGCATGGAGGGCTCGCAGACCGAGCTGCTCGTCGATCCTGCGTCGTACGACGCCAGCGGCGACGCCGTCAGCCAGCTCTCGGGGGCGTTCGTGGAGCCCCTCGCGTTCGCGGCCACGGGCGATGTGCTGCTCCGCGTCACCATGGCCGCCGGCCTCGAGCCCTCGCCCGTTCAGCTCCACGACGTCCGGCTCGAGGGCGAGATCACCGCGAGCGAGCTCGTGCTCACCGCCGTGCTGCGCGGGGTCATCCCGATCGACCGCTTCATCGACGATGCCGTGGCTCCCCTCGTTCCCGAGGAGGGCTTCGAGATCGTGCCCGGCACGGTGTCGACGAAGGAAGAGGTGCTCGACCTGATCCGGGAGATCGCACCCGCGCTCTCCGACGTGACGCTACCCTCGGGCGAAGCCGGCATCTCCGCGGTGTTCGAGGTGAGCGCCGGTGAGTGGGAGATCACGCGGTAGTGGGCCTCTCGGAGGGCGAACACCTGCTGCTGGCCCGGGTGCTCCAGGGATTCGACCTCCCGGAGGGCCAGGCGGCCCGCGAGGTGCTCCGCGACCGTCTCCTGGAGCGCGGCGACCCCTGGGGCCAGTGGATGGCGACCGGCTCGCCCCGGCAGCAGGATCTGCAGCGCACCGTCGAGCGGTCCGTGTACGGCGGGATCCATCGTGTGCTCACCCGAAAGGACCGCCGGTGGACCGGGGGTTTCCTGACGGGCGGCCGCTTGCGGACGAAGCACCTCGACGATCTGGAGGCGGTTCGCGAAGACCCCCTGTGGCTCCCGTTCGACACGCTGACGCTCGCCCCGAACCAGGGAGACCGCATCGGCGAGGTCGCGCGGTTCGTGGCGCACACCCCCTGGCCGCGGCTGCGCGCCCTGGCGCTCGACGACCCGCGGTTCGTGGCGCCCCTCGTGGAGCTCGGGTTCCCGGCCACCCTGCAGTCGCTGTACCTGTGGGCGCTCGGCGGAGTGCCGGCGCAGGCGGTCGTGGACGCGATCCCCCATTCCGTGCGCCACCTGCACGTGCAGGTGTTCCAGTCGCTCGACCCGGAGGGCGCCGCGCCGATGTTCGCGCGCGAGTGGGAGACCGTGCGGATCGACATCGCGCAGTCCTGGATCCGCGACCTCGCGGCGGGTCGCGTCGACCGGCTCGACCTCCACACGCCGTCGTTCTCGCTGTTCGGGACCGCTCGGGACACGGGGTTCGACTGGACGATCCGCCGACACCATTCCGACGTCGAAGGGCTCCTCTGGCGGTTCGTGGAGCGCTGGCCCATCGAGGAGCGCGACCAGGTGTGCCCCGAGCGCCCGCCGAGCAGGGACCCGCGCGATCGCTGGTGAGTGGATCGGAGGCCGCGCGGTGGTGTACGATGAGGATGATCTTTCGTGCCGCCCCCTCCTCGGGAAGCACCTCTCTCTGGAGCACTCATGTTCAAAGGCATCACCCGGGCCGTCTCCCGCGCTGCCAAAGCAGTCACGAGCACCGCTCAGAAGGCCCTCGCCCCCCAACCCCAGCACGAGCAGGCCCGCGGCAACGCCGCCGCTCAGTCAGACATGTCCTGCGACGCCGGTGGCATCGTATTCACGGGTGGTTTCGGCGGCTTCGGGGGCAAGGGCGGCGCCATCACGGGCGGCGGCGGTGGATCGGGCAAGCAGATCGGCCTCGACGGCGACGAGCAGATCACGATCGACGACGGGGTCTACCGTCCCTGCGTCGACGACACGCCCGACGTCATCTACGCGTAGTCCGTGAGTCGCGGTCCCGAAGGGACGAACCAGGTTCGCCATCGGCCGCGACGGTCCGTGAGTCGCGGTCCCGAAGGGACGAACCAGGTTCGCCATCGGCCGCGACGGTCCGTGAGTCGCGGTCCCGACGGGACGAACCAGGTTCGCCATCGGCCGCGACGGTCATTGATCTCTGTCCGCTTCGTTGGGCTCGTGACGCTCTGCGAGGGCGGTGAGTGACTTCGCGAGGTCGGCCCGCTCGGTGAGCGTCGCGGCCGTGCGGCACATGAGCGCCACATCGGGCTCGCAGGCCCTGGTGGCGTCGGTGAATGCGACGCCGAGCTGGAGCGCCGCAGCGAGCTCGCCGTCTCTGCCGCGGGCAGCGAGCAGCGGCAGGCGCACGAGGTTCAGGAAGCCCACCAGCATGGGCTCGTCGTCTCCCCCATCGAGCTTGCGCTGGATGAGGTCCAGCTCGTGGTCCGCCCGCTCGAAGTCTTGGATGCACACGGACAGGATCGCCATGTTCAGGCGGGCGTACATCTCCTGCTTGCCGAGGTTCAGCACGCTCGCCTGTGCGATGACGTCCTGGTAGCAGCGCGCCGCTTCGGTCATCTGGCCCACCTGGCGCCGCAGATCGCCCTCGAAGTTCTCGAGCTGGATGCGCTCACCCCGCTGACCCGCACGCTGAACGCACCGCCGGGCCTCGGAGAGCTGCTGGAAGGCCCCCTCGAGGTCGCCGCGCAGCGCCGCGACGCGAGCGAGCCCGAAGGGAGGCTCGAACGCGAAGGTCCAGGCGAGGGGGCGCTCGAACGCCCCGAGGGTCTGCTGGTACAGGACCTCCGCGTCGTCGGCCGCCCCCTGCCCGAGCCAGATGTCGGCGATGCGGACCAGGCACAGCGCGGCACTCTCGGACCGCCCGGCCTGCTCGAGCAGCGTGGCAGCGCGCTCGAGGTCTTCGAGGGCGAGATCGTTGTCTCCCGTGCGCATCGCGAGCATGCCGGCCTCGCGGTAGGCCCACCCGAGCGCGCTTCGGTCTCCGGACCGCTCGGCCGCCTTCAGCGCCTTGGCGACGAGGCGCTCTCCCCGCGCCGTCTGCCCGCTCGCCCGGCAGTACCAGGCGCGCAGCATGATCGTGTACGACCACCGCGGGTCGGCGGGCGGCGCCCCGATGGACTCGAGGAGGCCGTCGAGGCGGTCGATGGGGACCTCTGATCGCAGATCCCCCGAGTCGAGCTGGTGGTTCACGGACATCCGGAGCGGCTCGAAGGCCTCGTCGGCGCGCCCGGCATCGAGGAGCAGGTGCGCCACGATCGCGTCGTTGTGCCCGGCCGTCAGCATCACGTCGGCCACGGCGCTCGCCCACCGCGCGATCCGCCCCTCCCGCTCGGCACGGGCGCGCACCACCTGGCGGAACAGCTCGTGCCCGAAGGCCCAGGTGGCGCCGCCTTCGTCCTGCGATGCGAGCCCGCGCCTCACGAGCTCGACCCGCAGCGCGCCCGGCGGCGTGCCGGTGTTCGCACACGCGGTCGACCACAGCGCGACGTCGACGGTGCGGCCGAACGCCGACGCGATCTCGAGCGCAGCGGCCTCGGCGGGCGTGAGGTTCGGGAGCAGGTCGGCCAGGCGGCTCTCCCACACTCCCACCACATCGGCGGGCACCTCGCGCGACGCGCCGGGACGGACGCGAAGCCCCGACGGACCGGGCACGAGCACGTGCCGCTCCACCCAGTCGTTGACGAGCTGCACGGCGAACTGGGGGTTCCCGGCGGTCTTCGCCTCGACCTCGATGGCGAGCTCGGGATCGAGACCCAGGAGGCGCCGCACGAGCTCCTCCTGCTCCACGGCATCGAGAGCACCGAGCCGGACGGCCCGGCTCGTGCGGCGCTGCGACAGCTCCTCGGCGATCTCGCGCACGGGCTCGGACTCCGCGAGCCGCTCGTCGCGGAAGGTGCCGACGATGAGCAGCTTGCTCGTGCCGGCCCCCTCGGGACGGTCGGGCGCGGCGAGGGTGTCGAGCACGAAGCGCGCGAAGCGCAGCGACTCCTCGCTCGCGTGGGCGTCTTCGAGCCACAGCACGAGCGGACGGTCGGTGGAGTGGGCCTCGAGCACCTGCGCGAGCGCGGACGCCCGCTCCCGCATGGACGGCTGCGCGCCCTTCCCGTCGGCGAGCCAGCGCTCGAGCACGGACACGAGGTCTTCGTCGGTGTAGGCCTGCTCGAGCCGGAACCGCACCTCGTGGGGCTCGAGGCCCGCCAGGCGCAGCTCGCGCCGGAGCATCCCGCGCAGACCGTCGATGTCGGGATCGGGCGTGTCGGCGTGTACGGCCTTCCAGCAGCGTGCTCTCCCCTGTTCGACCGCCGACTCGGTGAGCCACTCGGCCAGGCGCGTCTTGCCGACCCCTGCGGGCCCCGTGATCGCGCAGAACCGCGGCAGCTCGTGGAGCTCGACCAGCCGGAGAGCGTGCGACAGCGCGTGGCACTCGCGCGATCGCCCGATGAGCGGGAGCTTGCGCAGGCCCCACAGCCCGAGCCCGGCCCCCTGGAGCACGGTGCCGCGGATGCTGGAGTCGACCCGTCCGGGCGCCGCGGTGACCTGCGTGGCTGCGGTGTCCGCGGCCTCGAGGTCCGGCGTCCCCAGGGCGCGTGCGGAGGTCGCGGACGCCCCGTCGCCGGTGTCCACCGGGTCCCCGAGGTCCTGCAGCATCGCGAGGGCGAGCGCGGCGCTGTCGGGGCGATCGCGCCACCGCTTCGCGAGGAGCCGTCGGCACCAGTCCTCCAGGCCGGCGGGCACCGGGAAGGCCGGACGGAACGGTCCCGGAGGCTGGAAGAGGTGCGCGCGGTACAGCGCCACCGGGGTCTTGGCGGCGAACGGGTAGCTGCCTGTCGCGAGGCGCCACATCAGCACGCCGCACTGGTAGAGGTCGGTCCACGGGCCTTGATCGCGCCACTCGGCCTCGATCTGCTCGGGCGACATGTACTGGGGCGTGCCGACGCTCTCCTGGTCCATCCAGGTGGGCTTCTCGGCGGCGTGCCCGATGCCGAAGTCGGACAGGACCATGCGGTACCGGAGCAGATCCGAGCGCACCATGCCCTCGATGGGCGCGAGCAGCAGGTTCGCGGGCTTGATGTCGCGATGCACGACTCCCCGGGAGTGCGCGTGCGCGAGGCCGAGCAGCAGGCCTTCCATGGCGTGCGCGACCTCTTCCCAGGTGGTCGGCAGGCGCTCGTTCAGCGAGCCGCCCGCTGCGAGCTCCATCGCGAGCCAGCTCGCGCCGGGGCGCACCTGGTCGTCGAGCCCCTGGATCTCCGAATCGAGCACCTTTCCGGTGTCGTACACCACGACGCAGCTCGGATGGTCGAGACCGGCCATCAGCCGCACTTCGTTGAGGAAGACCTCGTCCCACTGCGGATCCGGGGGATGGAGATCGAGCTTCACGGCCGCGACGGTGTCCTGGGAGACGTGACGTGCGCGATACACGACGCCCATGCCGCCTCGTCCGAGCACGCTCTCCAGCTGGAACGGTCCGACTCGCATCGCCTCAGCCTACTCCACCGGTCGGGTCAGGTTCGGTCCCCGTATTGAAACCGCACACCGGCGCGTGCTACCACACGCATCCATTCAACGGAGGCCCCATGGGTGAGGCCGGTGTGCCCGACGTGGACGTGTCCCGGGAGGAGCTGCTCGCCTGGTACGAGCAGATGGCCCTCATCCGGAGAGTCGAGGAGCTCGCAGCCAAGGCCTACACGCTGCGCAAGATCCTCGGCTTCTGTCACCTGTACATCGGCCAGGAGGCCGTCGCGGTCGGTGCGGTCGCGGCCCTCGAGCCCGAAGACCAGCTGATCACGGCGTACCGTCTGCACGGCCACGCGATCGCGAAGGGCCTGTCCCCGCGGTCCGTCATGGCCGAGCTGTTCGGCAAGGAGACCGGCGCCACGCACGGGATCGGCGGCTCGATGCACATGGCGTCGAAGGAGCACGAGTTCTGGGGTGGGTACGGGATCGTCGGTGCGCACGTCCCGCTCGGTGCGGGCGCGGCGTTCGCGAACAAGTACTCCGGCAACGGGCGCGTCTCGATCACGTTCCTCGGCGACGGAGCCGCCCAGCAGGGCGCGTTCTACGAGGCGATCTGCATGGCGCAGCTGTGGAAGCTCCCGGCCGTCATCGTGGTCGAGAACAACTACTACGCGATGGGCACGAGCCTCGAGCGTCAGTCGTTCCTCACCGACATGTCGAAGCGCGGTGCCGGCGTCGGCATGAAGCACTGGCAGTTCGAGGCGTTCGACGTGGTCGACGTGTACGCGAACATCAAGCACGCGGTCGACCACGCGCGGTCGGGCGAAGGCCCCGTGCTGCTCGAAGCGGTCACCTACCGGTACCGCGGTCACTCGATGAGCGACCCCGCGAAGTACCGCGCCGATGGCGAGCTCGACGGCCACAAGAAGGAGCACGACGGGCTGAAGCTCGCCGAGATCCGCCTGAAGGCCCTGGGCGTGTCCGAAGACGACCTGAAGGCCGTGCGCGACCGGGTCAACGCGGCCGCGAAAGACGCCTACGACTTCGCCGAGAGCTCGCCCGAGCCCGACGCCTCCAAGCTCTACGACTACACCTACGCGGAACCCTGATCATGGCGGAACTCCAGCTCCGAGAGGCCCTCCGGCGGGCCATGACCGAAGAGATGCGCCGCGACGAGCGCATCTTCCTGATGGGCGAGGAAGTCGCCTACTACGACGGCGCCTACAAGGTGAGCCAGGGCATGCTGGCCGAGTTCGGCGACCGGCGCGTGATCGACACGCCCATCGCCGAGAACGGCTTCTGCGGCATCGGCATCGGCGCCGCGATGGCGGGCCTGCGCCCGATCATCGAGCTGATGACCTGGAACTTCTCGCTCGTCGCGTACGACCAGATCATCAACAGCGCCGCGAAGATCTACCAGATGACGGGCGGCGAGTTCCGCGTGCCCATCGTGTTCCGCGGTCCGGTGGGCGCGGCCGAGAACCTCGGCTCGCAGCACTCGATGGCGCTCGAGTCGATCTTCGCCCACTTCCCCGGGTTGAAGGTGGTGAGCACGGCGAATCCGGCCGACGCGTACGGGCTGCTGAAGTCCTCGATCCGCGACGACGACCCCGTGGTGTTCATGGAGTCGGAGCTGCTGTACGGGAAGTCGGGCGAGGTGCCCGACGAGGAGTACCTCATCCCGCTCGGCGTGGCCGACGTGAAGCGCGACGGCACCGACGTCACGCTGGTCACCTGGAACAAGCAGGTGTTCAACTGTCTCGAGGCCGCCGAGGCGCTCGCCAAGGAGGGCATCTCCGCACGCGTGCTCGACCTCCGCACCATCCGCCCGCTCGACGAAGACGCGCTGTTCCGCTGCGCCGCAGAGACCCACCGGATGGTGGTGGTGCAGGAGGGCTTCGCGTTCGCCGGCGTCGGCGCCGAGATCGCCGCCCGCGTGTCGGAGGCGTGCTTCGACGCGCTCGACGCGCCCATCCTCCGCGTCACCAACCTCGACGTGAATCAACCCTACGCCACCAATCTCGAGAAGCTCGTGATGCCCTCGGTGAAGCGCATCGTCGACGCGGCCCGAGCCGTCTGCAGCAGGTAGTCCAATGGCCGAGTTCTACGAGATGCCGTCCGTTTCGCCGACCATGGAGCTCGGCACCCTCGTCCAGTGGAAGGTCGCGGAGGGTCAGGCGTTCGAGGCCCCCGCCATCCTCGCGGAAGTGGGCACCGACAAGGCGAACATGGATGCCGAGATCTTCGACGCCGGCGTGCTGATCAAGCACCTGGTGCCCGAAGGCGCCGAGATCCCGCCCGGATTCCCGATCGCGATCTGGGGCGAGAGTGCCGACGAGGACATCTCGGGGCTCCTGGCGGAGTTCGAGAAGCGCAAGGCTGGCGGAGCGTCCGGAGGAGCCAGCGCGCCCGCCGCCGCCGCGCCTGCCGCAGAGGCTCCGCCCGCCGACCTCGAGCCCGACGAGCCCACCGACATCCAGCCCGCGAAGAGCCCGGCGTCGTCGGCTCCGGCGAACCTCGGGTCCATCGAGCGGCAGTGGATGGGCAAGAAGCTCCGGAAGTCCTTCATGGATCCGCCGGGCGACATCCAGGCCGCGAGCGTCACGGAGCGTCCGAAGGCGAGCCCGCTGGCGCGCAAGATCGCCGACGACCGCGGGGTCGACCTGCGGCGGCTGAAGGGCACGGGCCCGGGTGGGCGCATCCTGAAGTCCGATGTCGAAGGGGCTCCGGTCGGCGGGGCGCCCGCAGCGTCGGCGGCGGTGCGCGAAGACACGTCGGTCCGCAACTCCCCCATGCGGAAGACCATCGCGAAGCGCCTGCTGCAGTCGCACCAGGACATCCCGGTGTTCTTCCTCACGGCCACGTTCGACATGCAGGGCTTCGTGAACCTGCGGTCGGAGCTGAAGGCCCGGCTGCCCGACGTGAAGGTGTCGTACAACGATATCCTGATCAAGGCGGTGGCGAAGGCGCTCTCCGAGCATCCGTTCGTGAACGCCCAGTGGGCCGCCGATGCCATCGTGCAGAAGGGCGCGGTCGACATCGGGGTCGCGGTCGCGCTCCCGGCCGGCCTCATCACGCCGATCGTGCGGAACGCCGACCAGAAGTCGCTCGCCCAGATCGGGAGCGAGGTGCGCGAGCTCGCGGGCCGCGCCAAGGACGGCAAGCTGGCTCCCGAGGAGTACACGGGCGGCACGTTCACCATCAGCAACCTCGGCATGATGGAGATCGAGCAGTTCACGGCGATCATCAACCCGCCCGAGACGGCCATCCTCGCGGTCGGCACGATCGACGAGGTGCCGGTCGCGAAGAACGGCACGCTCACCACGGGCTGGCGCATGAAGGTGACGATGAGCTGCGATCACCGGGTGATCGACGGTGCGGTGGGTGCCGCGTTCCTCATGACGCTGCGCAAGTACGTCGAGAGCCCGGTGCTCCTGCTGGTCTGACGCGGTCGGCAGCAGACGGCGGCGCGGGCTCCGAGATCGGACTCCGTCTGCGTCGAGAAGACCGCATTCGCGTGGGCGGGTCGAGGCTGGGTGCCTTGCCCGAGCGCGAGGATGGACGAATGCGCTGACCGTGCGACGGGCCGGGTCTTCTGGCGCGGACGCCGCGGTACGCGAGACCAGAGGTCGAACCACCGAGGTCCACGGAGGAAGCACAGAGGCGCCCCCCCGAGACCTCGTCTCCGACGCGGACGCCGTCCTCTCCAACACCCGCCTCTCCGCCGACGCGGACGCTGTCCTCACCGACACCCCCGTCTCCGCCGACGCGGACTTGGACACGGGGCATTCGCTGCCATCGGGTGGCCACGAAGCGAAGCGTCCCGACAGCCCCATCGACGTCGCCCGGGGAACGCCCGATTTCAACGCAGGGGTCGCCGAGGTGGCGGAGGCGCAGAGGTCCGGGGCCGACGGCCCACCCGAGACCGGGGCGTGGGCGACCCGGACCGGATGGATGGCTCGTGCTTCCTGGCAGGGCGGTGGATGAGGATGGACGCAGGTGCTGTCCTCACGACGAGCGTGGTGTTCTGGCGCGGATGTCGTGGCGCGCGAGACGGTGGAGAGACCACGTCTCTGCCGACGCGGACGCTGTCCTCACGGACCTCCTCGTCTCCGCCGACGCGGACCTCGGCCCCATCGACGTCGTTCAGCGAGGCCGCAGGCGTCGAGTACGGTCCTGGACCCATCGATCGCGCACACGCCCCGGTCGAACCGTGCTCGATGCAGGCCGCAGCGGTCTTCCGAACCGCAAGCGGAGGGCGGAGCCCGGAGTGCGCAGCGCGCTTGCGCGCGGAGTAACGGGAGCTCGTCGGGCTGCTTCACCGGCGCTCGTTGCGGGGACCGACGCGGACGCTTTCCTCATCGACCTCCTCGTCTCTGCCGACGCGAACGCCGTCCTCGCCGACACCCCCGTCTCCGCCGACGCGGACATCGGCCCCATCGACGCCGTTCAGCGAGGCCGCAGGCGTCGGGCACGGTCCTGGACCCATCGATCGCGCACAGGACCCGGTCGAACCGTGCTCGATGCAGGCCGCAGCGGTCTTCCGAACCGCAAGCGGAGGGCGAAGCCCGGAGTGCGCAGCGCGCTTGCGCGCGGAGTAATGGGAGCTTGTCGGCCCCTTCGGACGGCCCGAGGGTCGAGGCTCCTTCACCAGCGCTCGGTGCGGGGACCGACGCGGACGCCGTCCTCATCGACCTCCTCGTCTCCGCCGGCGCGGACGCCGTCCTCACCCACGCGCTCGTCTCCACCGACGCGGACCTCGGCCCCGTCGACGTCGTTCAGCGAGGCCGCAGGCGTCGGGCACGGTCCCGGCCCCATCGATCGCCCACACGACCCGGTCGAACCGTGCTCGATGCAGGCGCTTGCGCGCGGAGTAACTGAGCTGGTTGGACCCGCCGAACGGCCCCAGGGTCGAGGCTCCGTCCCCAACACTCGCCGCGGGGACCGACGCGGACGCCGTCCTCATCGACACCCTCCTCTCTGCCGGGTCGAGGAGACCGCGTTCGGGCAGGTCCGGCCCGGCAGACGGCGGCCTTCGCGGGCTCCGACGTCCGAGCTCAGTGACTCCGGGCTTCGCCCTCCGCCTCGCTGCGCTCGTTGGCATCCCTCGCGGAGACACGCGGGTCCGACAGCCACCCCTGTCCTGGGCCCACCAGGGCGGGCGTCTTCGAGATCGGGTGTCTGTTGGACGCCGCTGCGGGTGAGGGTTCGGAGCGTCTGCGTCGAGAAGACCTCGCTCGGGCAGGTCGGTCTGAACACGGCCGTCTCTGCCGACGCGGACGCTGTCCTCACCGACAGCTTCGTGCCGGCGCGAGCGGCCGCGTGCCCGGAGATCAGAGCCCGCAGCGACGTGCGAGCGCATTGCACCGGACGAATGGGGACCCGTCGGACGCGAGGACCAGGGTGCCCGCTGCGGTCGGGGACGCGGTGCCCGCAAACCGCGCACGGATCTCGTACCGACCGGCAGGGACGACGGCGCCCGGCCCCAGGCGCGTGCCGTCCGCCGCCACGAGGTACACATCGTCGGCGCCCTCGAACGAGAGCCCGGAAGCGGGCTGCGGCTCGGGTGTGGTGGGCTTCGGCCCGCTGGCTCGCGCCTGGTGCACGGCACGGCACCGGACCGCGATCAGGTTGCAGTCCAGCCGCACCTCCGTGCCCTCCTCGATCCGAATCGTCCCCGCGCCTGCCCATCCGCTCCCGTGCTGGAGCTGGACCTCGTACGACCCCGCCGGGACGGCGTGATCGGGAGACCAGCGCGTGCCGGACCCGTCGACCAGGGAGATCGTGGCATCGCCCTCCACGGTGACGTTGGGAGGCGGCGCGGCGAACGCAGCGAGCGTCCAGAGCATGGGGACCTCACGGGTTGAGCTTGGCGAACTCCTCGATGAGCCGGCGCGACTCGTCGTCGAGGTTCTTGGGCACGGTGATGCGGGTCTCGACGAACAGGTCGCCGATCTCGCCCGTCGCGAGCGGGCTTCCCTTGCCCTTCAAGCGCAGGCGGGTGCCGCCGGACGTGCCGGGCGGGATGGTGAGGCGCACCTTGCCCTGGGGGGTCTCGAGGGACACACGCCCGCCGAGGAGAGCTTCGACCACGGAGATCTCGAGCGCCACGACCTCCGGGTCGTGACCGGAACGGGACGGCGGCGGCGGGTCGGACGGTGGCGGCGGCACGGACCCGAGGTCGCGCAGCGTCGGCCCCTGGGGCGGAGGCGGGGTGCTGGGCGGAGGCTGTGGTGCGGAGCGGGGCGTGCCGAGCCCCACGATGCGGACGCGCGCGACGAGGTCGCCGTAGGTTCCGCCGTACGCACCGGCGTCTCCGAGGCCCCGCTCGCGGAGCACGGTTCCCTGACGGGTTCCGGGCACGATCCGGATGTCGGCGATGTCCTGCACGCGCACGAGCCCGCTGTCGTCGGTTCCCGGACGCCAGCTGTCGGCGCGCTGGAGTCGGTAGTACACGGCCGTGACGCTGCCGCCGCGGCTCGCGATGTCGGCCGGCACGTCGAGCTCGATCTCGACATCCTGACCGGGCACGATCTGGGGACGCGACGGCGGAGGGGCCGAGCCGGTGCTGGACTCCGAAGCCCCCCGCCCTCCGGACCCGAACCCGAACTCCCCGACGTTGAACAGGTCGTCGAGGCCGATGTTGTTGCGGGGGTCGTCGCGCTTCGGACGGGCGTAGCGGGACGGACCGCCGCCGGGGTTCGTGGCCCCCCGCGCGCCGCCGGCAGCGTTCCCGCCGGTGCGGTTGTAGAAGTCCTCGAAGAACGATCCTCCCCTGCCCCCACCCCCCGGACCTTGCGCGCGGCGCTGGAACCGGCGGTCGTACCGGGCGCGCGTGACGGGATCCATGAGGGTGTCGTAGGCGAGACGGGCCTTCTTGAAGCGCTCCTCGGCGTCGGGATCGCCACCCGACACATCGGGGTGACATTCCCTTGCAATCTGGCGAAACGCCTTCTTGATGTCCTGGTTGGTGGCGTCGCGGGCGACGCCCAGGGTCTCGTAGTGGTCTGTGGCCATGCGGGGATTGTACGTCCGCGTTCCCCGCGGGTCAGCAGCGTCCGACGACGAGTCCGCAGAACGTACGATTCAACGGGTTGGCCACATCAGGATGGCTGCCTATAGTGTTTCTCAGAGGTCCGCGTACTAAGGGACGGGCCCGAGGTGATGATGGGCAAGTACAGCAATCCGAGCGGCCTCTCCTGCTCGTTCTGCCACAAGCCGCAGCGCGAGGTGGACAAGATCATCGCTGGGCCGAACGTGTACATCTGCTCGGAGTGCATCCGGCTCTGCCTGGACATCATCCGGGAGAACACGCGCACCAAGCCGGTGTCGTGGGGGCACACGGGCGTGCCGGTCCCGGCCAAGATCAAGGCCTATCTCGACCAGTACGTGGTCGGTCAAGACCAGGCGAAGCGCAAGCTGTGCGTCGCGGTCTACAACCACTACAAGCGGCTCGAAGCGAACGCGAAGGCCGAAGAGGGCGATGTCGAGGTCCAGAAGAGCAACGTGCTCCTGATCGGCCCGACGGGAACGGGCAAGACGCTGCTCGCGCAGACGCTGGCGCGCTTCCTCGACGTTCCGTTCGTGATCGCAGACGCCACGACGCTCACCGAGGCCGGGTACGTCGGCGAAGATGTCGAGAACATCATCCTCAACCTGTACTCGTCGGCGAACAACAACCTCGAGCGCACGCAGCGCGGCATCGTGTACATCGACGAGATCGACAAGCTCACGAAGAAGAACTTCACGAGCTCGGTGAGCCGCGATGTGTCCGGCGAAGGCGTGCAGCAGGCGCTGCTGAAGATCCTCGAGGGCACGGTCGCGAACATCCAGGTGAAGGGCAACAAGCGCCTGCCCAACCAGGAGACCATCCAGATCGACACCACGAACATCCTGTTCATCGTGGGCGGGTCGTTCGAAGGTCTCGAGCGCATCATCGAGACGCGCATCGGCCGGCGCTCCGTCGGGTTCCACCGCGAAGACTCCGAGAAGGAGGCGGGCTTCGACGAAGCGGAGATCGAGCGTCGGCGTCACCTGCTCCAGCGCGTGACGACCGAAGACCTCGACAAGTTCGGGCTGATCCCCGAGTTCATCGGGCGCCTGCCCGTGCAGGCCGTGATGGACCCGCTGTCCGTCGACGACCTCATCCACGTGCTCACACAGCCGAAGAACGCGCTCATCAAGCAGTACCAGAAGCTGATGAAGTTCGAGAAGGTGAAGCTCACGTTCGACGAGGGAGCCGTGCGGGCCATCGCCGAGGCGAGCCAGGCGCGGAAGTCCGGCGCCCGTGGTCTGCGCGCGATCATCGAGAAGGTGATGCTGCACATCATGTACGAGGTGCCGTCGGTCGAGGGCGTGTCGGAGGTCGTGATCACGCAGGGCGTGGTCGAGGGCACCGACGAGCCCCGATACGTCACGGCCGCGGAGAGCGCTCCGCCTGCGTGATACAGTCTGCGGAGGGTGGTGAAGCGTGCGTCCGTCGCTCTTGATCGCATCTCCCCAGATGAAGGACCCGTTCTTCGAGCAGACCGTGGTGCTCGTGTGGCAGCACGACGAAGACGGCGCCATCGGGGTGGTGGTCAACCGTCCCCTGAAGGACGTCATCGAGCGGGGCATCATGCCGAAGTCGGCCTCGAGCCTGCTCGTCGACGTGCTCGTGCTCGACGAGGACCTCGACATGTCGTCGTACGCCGAAGACGAGGTGTCGTGGGGCGGTCCGGTCGACACCGACAGCGGCACCATCGTGACGGCCGGCACCATCGACGACGACGAGGGCTGGCTCCTGCCCGGCGGCATCGCGGTCACGCGCTCGCACGACGCCCTGGTGCGCCTGGTGAAGGCGAACGCGAACCTGATGCTGTGCCTGGGCTACGCCGGGTGGGGTCGCGGCCAGCTCGACCGCGAGATCAGCGAAGGCAGCTGGCTGTTCACCGAGCTCGACCCCGGGCTGCTGTTCGAGGTGCCCCCCGCCGAGCGCTACGACCGCGCCTTCCAAGCACTCGGTGTGCCCAAAGAGCTCGTCTGGATGCAGCCGATCGATGAGTGATGAGCCGCTGACGCGGCTCAGGACGAGTGATGAGCCGCTGACGCGCCTCTGGATGAGTGATGAGCCGCTGACGCCCTACATCATCATGCGGATCGCGAACAGCGCGATGGCCACCCCCACCACGAGCACCACGCCGATCACCGAGCCCAGCACGATGGCCACGGCCAGCACGATCCACACGTTGGGCACGCCACTCGACTTCTGAGGGGCCTTGCTGATGCGCTTCGCGGGCTTCCGTGGGGGCGGAGGCGGGAGCGAGGGGGACACGTCGTCGACGTGGTCGCCGAACTTGCGGGGGATCGCGAGCTCGGTGGGCGAGTCGAAGTCGTCGGCCGCCGGCACGTGGACCGGGGTGAGCTTCTTCTCGTTCCGTCGCCGGTCGACCGCCGCCGGAGGCGCGAGATCGTTGAACGTCATCGAGTCCATCGGACGTTCGGGCAGATCCGGGAGGTCGTGCGGGAGGGGCTGGAGAGGCGCGACGCTGTGGTCTTCGCCTTCGATGGGCAGCGTGCGCCCGACGAGCTCGTCGGACTGCGACTCCTTCGCGCGGGCGTCGAGGATGGGGGGCACCACGAGCCGGGCCCAGGTGCGCAGGCCTTCGCCGGTGCACGAGTCTGCTGCGCTCAGCAGGAGCTGCTCGACCTCCGCTCCTGTGGGCCGCTCGGCGGGATCCCAGTTGAGGATGGCCTTCATGACCGGGAGCAGGCCCTTGTAGTCGTCGTCGATGACCGCGAGGCGCTGCTGGACGCGCCGCTCGAAGCGCTTGCGGTGCACCTGGGGGCTGCCCCACTCCTTGCCCGTGGCGCACTCCCAGATGATCAGGCCGAGCCCGTAGATGTCGACCGCCGGCGAAGGATCGGCGCCCGCGAGGATCTCGGGGGGGAAGTAGTTGAGCGTGCCGAGCACGAGGCCCTGGGTCTCGCTCTCGCGGCTGGCGAAGGCCGCGCGCGCCACGCCGAAGTCGAGCAGGCGCACCCCACCCCGCCGCGTGACCATGACGTTCGCGGGCTTCACGTCGCGGTGCACCACGCGCAGGGGCTCGCCGGTGTTCGGGTGCTGTGCGGAGTGTGCGCGGTCGAGCGTGCCCGCCATCTCGGCGCCCAGCTCCGCGAGCGCGCGCGGGGGCACCTGGTGGCTCTGGATGATGTCGGAGAGGTCGACCCCTTCGACGTACTCCATCACCACGATGTCGCGACCCTCGACCTTCACGAGCTCCGAGACGCCGAGGATCTGCTCGTCCTGCAGCATGCCCAGCAGGCGCGCTTCATCGCGCATCCTCGCCCGGAAGTGCTCCTGGTCGGGCGACGTGGACTTCATCACCTTCACGGCGCACTGACGCGAGAACCCCCGCGGTACGCGGAGTTCAGCGTGGTACACGGTGCCGAACGAGCCGGTGCCGATGATGCGGTTGAACGTGAGGGTCCGCATGGGCGGGAATGCTACCACCGCGCGCGGCCCGCGGCTCCCACCGCGATGACGCCGGCGGCCCGGTCTTGACAAACGCGATACGCACCGGCCCGCGGGCACGCTGTCAGTGGTAGTGCTCGGAGGCTTTCGTGACCCTTCTCTTCCTCCTCCTCGCCAGCTGCTCCTGCTACGACCCGACGGTCGGAACGCTGCCCGACAACGTGGGTGCCGCGTTCGCTCCGTGCCAGGAGAGCGAGATCAAGTTCCTCGCCACGAAGCACAACTTCCAGCTCGCGTTCGAGCCCTGTGGCAGCAACAACTTCGTGGCGTTCGAGTGGTCGCCCGACGGCCGCCAGCTGTACTTCCAGCTCGGTGAGACGGGCTACGTGATGGAGGCCGACTCCGCCACCCGGCAGACCACCACCGTCCCCACCCCCTCTCCCATCGGCTCGGCCGCCTGGATCTCGAGCACGCGGCTGGCCCTGCCCGTCGGTCCGGATGCCGCCGAGGGATCGAACCGGATCGCGGTGTTCGACATCGCGCAGAAGTCCGTGTTCTACCGCGACGTGGCGAAGCCCCGGATCCCGATCGTGCTCCGCTCCGAGCGCCCGGGTGAGGTGCTGCTGGTCGTGGCTGACGGCGACGACGCGCCCCGCCACCTGCTCCGGATGGACCTCAACGACGGGTCGACCACCGACGCGTTCCCGTGGCTCCAGGACGGGTTCGACACCCTCACCATCAGCCCGGCCGCGCAGAGCCTGCTCGTCGGCCGCGAGAACACGGTCACCCACTACCGGCTCGACGGCAGCGTCGCCGGCACGTACACGCCCGCCACGCGCGGCTCCCTCCACCGCGACGGTCGCTGGCTGGCCCTCGAGCACGAGGGCGACGAGATCTCGATCTTCTACCAGCGCGCGTGGGACGACATGTCCGAGGCGCAGCGTCGTCGGGAGGCCCAGCGCGCCGAGCGGTTGTCGTCCGGTCTGCCCGAGAGCTACCCGAAGACCGTGCGGCCCCCCACCCTGTCGTTCGTCGACCTGAACGACGGCGCGCGCTGGAAGCTCACGAGCGTCCACGGGTCGAGCTACCAGTGGTACGAAGCGACCGACTACTACGGCTCGTTCGTGTTCTGGGGCTTCGAGGGCAAGCAGTTCAAGCGCAACGTGCTGCTCGGCCAGATGGGCAACCGGCTGCGGGCCACGGAGATCGGTCGCACCTTCATGGGCGTCGTGCCGATGAACGAAGCGGCGGAGTCCCGCGCGCCCGAGGTGAAGGGCGCGGCCCCCGAGCCCGTGCCGGAAGCCGACGAGCCGCCGCCCGCGACGGTCGTCCAGTGATCCTGCTGCTGTGGGCGTGCGGCGAGCCGCCTCCGCCGCCCCCGCCTCCGAAGAAGGCTCCCGAGGTGGTGAACCACGCGCCCGTGATGGCCGCTGCGCCCGAGGTCGAGCCCGGCGGAGATCCCGTGGTCGGCGGCGCGGTGCCGGTCGAGGTGCAGTTCGTGGGCGTAGGCGAGCTCCATCGGCGGTACTTCGGCGACCTCGAGATCGTGAGCGACCTGTCCCGCGGGCTCGGTGCCTGTGTGCAGGAGCGCGCGGTGGTGCGCGTCTCGTACGACGAAGACGAGCGGATCGGCCGCATCCGGCTCCTGGCCGACGGCGACCAGATCACGTGCCGGCCGGTGCTGTCCGGAGGCGCACCCCCCGTCGCGGGCTCGAGCTCTCTCGACGTGTCGGGGCTCGAGCCGCTCGGTCGGTCGCTCGCCGCGTATCGGGACGTGGTGGCCGGGCGCTTCGACTTCCGGGTGGCGAGCTTCCGGATCGAGCTCGAGCTGCTCACGGGCACGAACGGCTGCGTGATGCAGCTGGGTGGGCAGTTCCCGCCCGACGGTACGACGTGGGACCCCTGCGTCGATCTCGGCGGCGAGCGCTCGTGTGCGCCCGGCGGAGACGACGGAACCGCAACGTTCGCGTTCGGAGACCCGAAGCAGACGGCCTATCTGGCGCGCTGCTTCGACCTCCCCGTCAGATGAGGCCGCGGTTCTTCTTCTCGTCGCGGATGGCCTTGCCGAGCGCGATCTCGTACTCGATGGTGCCCTCGCGCACGTTCTTGATGCGGGCCACCGCGGCTTCGCGGATCTCACGCTCGTCGACGTCGTGCTTCTTGAGGATGCCGATCACCTTCTTGTAGAGGATGCGGTCTTCCTCGAAGACCTCCTCGACGAAGCGCGTGATCATGAGGTTCTCGACGAACTGACGGGCCAGGTAGCGCTCGACGTCGTCGCCGAGGGGGTGCTTGATCTCCTCGGCCATCGCCTTCCGGGCACGCCCGTAGTCGCTGTACGGGAGCTTGCGGTCGTCCATGTGGTCGCGGACGTTGTTGCGGAAGTCGCCGTCGCGGCGGAGGAACTCCTCCATGATGGCGTGGAGGTCGCGCTCGGCTTCCTCCCGGTTCTCCGGAGCGACCTCGATGTCGCCATCAGCACAGAGAACCTCGATCACCTCCTTCGCGATGACCGGAACCTTGGCGCGGTACAGCCGCATCAGACCTCCACGGGAGCCGGGTAACCGAGTCCCGAGAGCCCGCACGGACGGTAACCGGTCTGCCGGGAAGCGCGAGGGAGCGGATCGCGAATCTCAACGCCGCGGTGTTCGGCGCCACGAGCGCCGCGATCAGAGCTCGAACACCATGCCGACGGTGACGCGCAGCGGATTCCACAGGTACTGCGCGCGTTGCGCGATGGAGTTGCCGCCGGGGGCGTACCCGGGCTTGAGCTGCGTCTGGTGGGCGGTCATCGCGCCGTAGCCCGCTTCCACGAAGAACGGACCCGCCGTGCGGAACCCGACCAGCACGTCGACCCCGACGGCCGCCTGGAACGTGCGCGCCTCGATGCTGCACTCCTGGATGAGCGTGCCATCCTGGTTGGGCGAGATGTCGGTGTCGCAGGACGGGTCGCGCTGGTCGATCAGGCCATCCGTCGGCGACGTGGCGCCGTCTGGACGGTTCCCGCCGTCGGCCATGGCCGTGCCCGCCGGGCCGAGCGACTCGAAGCTGTAGATCGCACCGAGCATGATCTCGGTACCGAAGTAGAGCGACGCGTCGTTCACCGGGATCGAGAACTCGGGGCCCACCGCGACGCCGCCGACGAAGCTGAACGCGAAGTGGTCTTGCGCGTACCGATAGCCGTCGCCTGCCGCATCGCAGCCGGGAGCGATGATCGAACAGTCTGCGAGGATCTGGCCCTTTCGGCCGCCGTACTCGAAGCGCGGACCGACCCGGAGCGTCGCGCGCGGCGTGAGAGCGATGCGCACCGGGGCGGCGATGCGGGCGCCGCTCAGCTGCCCGAAGATGCGAGGCCCGCAGTAGTGGGTGCCCTCTTCGTCGCAGGAGTCGCTCTCGAGCACCGTGAGATCGGTCTTGGGCTTTCCGGCCCGCTGGGTCTGCAGGTCGTGGAGGTACCCCACCCCCAGCGCGAGAGACACGTCGCCGGCCCATGCGCTCGGGGAAGCCAGTGCCAACATCAGCGGTACGACGCGATGGAATCTCATTGGGGGTCCTGCTCTGCCTCCAGCCGCCCGGTGAGTGTACATGCGGGAACGCTCCCGGTCGAATCGAGCACGGACAGCGAGACATCGCCATCCAATATCCACGTTACATCGCCAATGAAGGCCAGACCTTCGACCAGCGCGTCGACCTCCTGGCCCTCGCGGACGACGGTGCCCACCGCCGACCACGTGAAGGCCTCGTCGACGCTCCCATCGAGCGTTTCGCCACCTGCGAACGTGAACACCAGCGCATCCGGTGTGCCGCTGATGGTGAGCGCCCCTGCCATCCACGCGGGATCGGCCGCCGTGACGCCATCGCATCCGGACAGCTCGGTGAGGGCCGCGACCGTATAGTCGCCCGTGATGTCGGGGGGACCGGTGGGATCGTCGGTGTCGAGGTCGGAGCCGTCGACCGGACAACCGGCCAGCAGCGCCAGTGAGCACAGCGGGAGCAGAGAGAAGATACGCATCGGGCCTCCGCGCCCCTCCTATCCTCCTGCGGAGAGCGCGGTGAGCGCGGGCCGGTCGAGGAGCACGACCCGCTTCCCCTCCGTCTCGATCAACCCCTCCCGCCGCATGTCCGTGACCGCGAAGCTGACCGTCTCGCGAGTGGCCCCGATGTACGACGCCATCTCCTTGTGCGTGAGGCGCAGGTTCACGATCGTGCCGCGGCTGTCGCGCACTCCGAAGCGCTTCGCGAGGGCCAGGAAGCACGACGCGAGCCGCTGGGGGGCAGTGCGATGCGCGACCATGCCCATGCGCTGCTGGATCTCGAACCGGCGCTCCGTCTCGCCGCGCGCGAGGCTGGACGCGATGCCGGGGTCTCGCTCGAGCAGCGTGCGGACCGTGCGCGCCGGGAACTGGAGCACCACGCTGTCTTCGTACGCCTCCGCCGAGCCGCCTGGTGCGAACCCGAACGCCACCTCTCCGCCGACCAGCTCGTTCCGCCCGAAGAACCCGAGGGTCACGACGTGATCGCTGATCTGGGCCGTCTCGCGGATGATGCCCGACCTCACCAGCACGAGCACCCGCCGACGGTCGCCTGCCACCCAGAGCGGCGCGCGCCGGGCCACCCGCTTCACCTCGGTGACTTCGGCGAGCTCCTGGATGGAGGCCGCATCCGCACCCTGGAAGCAGGGCGCCTTGCGGATGAACGAGGCTTTGTTTCGCATGGGGACGCGATGTTAGCCGGCCGGATGTCCGTCGACCAATCCACGCTCGCCATCGTCACGGCTGCGGGACGCTCGGCCCGCATGGGTCGAACGAAGGCGCTGCTCGACTGGGGCGGCATCCCCCTGGTTCGCGCGCACGTCCGGGCGCTCGAGGTCCGGTGCCGCGTCGTGGTGGTGGTCGGATGGGACGCAGATCGCGTGGCGGCCGCAGCCGGAAGTGAGGTCGCACGGAATCGCGACTGGGCGACCGGAACCATGATCGACAGCATCCGGGTGGGCCTCGGGCACTGGCGCGGAGACGTGCTGGTGCAGCCCGTCGACACGGTGCCGGTCTCCCGCGAGGTGCTGAACGCCCTGGTGGATGCACCGGGGACCACGGTTCCGTTGGACGTCCACGGGAATCCCGGGCAT
Organism: Myxococcota bacterium; assembly: GCA_041389565.1. Lineage (GTDB taxonomy): Bacteria > Myxococcota_A > UBA796 > UBA796 > JACKEQ01. The sequence goes on along the minus strand of JAWKRP010000002.1, from coordinate 824,752 downwards.
CCGGTCCGCATCGGGCCCGCGGACGTCGGGCGCCTCGCGACCGTGGGGTCCCTGCGCGAGCTCACTGCGGGTGCGACGCGGCTGCAGACGACGTCCGCGGTCGTGGGGGCGGGGTTCAACACGCCGGCGGAGTACGCGGCGGTGGTGGCGCGGGCTGGTCGGTAGCGGGCAGACGGCGCCCCCCGCGGGCTCCGACGTCCGAGCTCGGGGACTCCGGGCTTCGCCCTCCGCCTCGCTCCGCTCGTTGGCATCCCTCGCGTAGACACCCGCGTGGAGGGTTCGGAGCGCCCCCGTCGAGGAGACCGCGTTCGGGTGGGCCGGTCGAGGAGACCACGTTCGGGCAGGTCCGGCCGGGCAGACGGCGGCCTTCGCGGGCTCCGACGTCCGAGCTCAGTGACTCCGGGCTTCGCCCTCCGCCTCGCTGCGCTCGTTGGCATCCCTCGCGTAGACACGCGGGTCCGACAGCCACCCCTGTCCTGGGCCCACCAGGGCGGGCGTCTTCGAGCTCGGGTGTCTGTTGGACGCCGCTGCGGGTGAGGGTTCGGAGCGTCTGCGTCGAGAAGACCTCGCTCGGGCAGGTCGGTCTGAACACGGCCGTCTCTGCCGACGCGAACGCTGTCCTCGCCGACATCTTCGTCTCTGCCGGGTCGGTCGAGGAGACCGCGTTCGGGCAGGTCCGGCCGGGTAGACGGCGGCCCCCGCGGGCTCCAACGTCCGAGCTCAGTGACTCCGGGCTTCGCCCTCCGCCTCGCTGCGCTCGTTGGCATCCCTCGCGTAGACACGCGGGTCCGACAGCCACCCCTGTCCTGGGCCCACCAGGGCGGGCGTCTTCGAGCTCGGGTGTCTGTTGGACGCCGCTGCGGGTGAGGGTTCGGAGCGCCCCCGTCGAGAAGACCTCGCTCGGGCAGGTCGGTCTGAACACGGCCGTCTCTGCCGACGCGAACGCTGTCCTCGCCGACATCTTCGTCTCTGCCGACGCGGACATCGGCCCCATCGACGCCGTTCAGCGAGGCCGCAGGCGTCGGGCACGGTCCCGGCCCCATCGATCGCGCACACGACCCGGTCGAACCGTGCTCGATGCAGGCCGCAGCGGTCTTCCGAACCGCAAGCGGAGGGCGAAGCCCGGAGTGCGCAGCGCGCTTGCGCGCGGAGCCTTCAGGGAGGAGTCAGCGGACCAGGTCCGCTGAAGGCTCCCGGTACAAGGAGCTGAGCTCGTTGGACCTGCCGAACGGCCCGAGGGTCGAGGCTCCTTCACCAGCGCTCGCTGCGGGGACCGACGCGGACGCGGTCCTCATCGACGCAATCAGGACTCCCGAGGTGGGAGGGGACCGGAGCCCCCTCCCCCCGGAGAGTGGCTAGGGGCGGACTTGAACCGCCGACACCACGGGTATGAACCGTGTGCTCTAACCAACTGAGCTACCCAGCCGACGCGCGAGTCGTACCCCGGCGCGATGCGACGGGCAAGGGCTCAAGACGTGCCGGCGAGGAAGGCCACCGCGAGTCCGGTGAGGAAGCCGAAGATCAGCACGACGAGCCCGCTCGTGAGGCGCAGCGCACGGAGCGTGGTGGGGTGGTGCTCGAACCACTCGGCATCGGGCGTGTCGGACAGGAGGCTCAGCAGAGCGTCGGGCCGGACGAGCAGGAGCCAGAACAGCATGCCGGCGACCGTTCCGACGGCCGTGAGGGCCCCGACGAGCAGTCCGTCCACGCCACCTCCCCTGCGCTGACGTTAACACCGGGCGCCCGCCTCACACCCCGTGGGCGACACCCCGTGTGCATCCGGTGCGCCAACGAGGTAGGAACCCCACCGTTTCCCCGAACCGAGGACGCCATGAAGACCATCGCACTCGCACTCGCCCTGGCAGTGCCCTCCGTGGGCCTCGCCGCCGAAGGCCCGAAGCGCGCCCAGAAGCCGACTCTCGTCGCCGACGTTCCGAACTTCGACCTCACGACGACTGCCTTCTACTGCCCCTCCGGCCTCACGGTCATGTTCCAGGAGGATCACAGCCACCCGATCGTCTCCATCATGACGATCATCGACCACGGGAGCGGCGACGACCCCGTGGGCAAGGAAGGCACGGCCCACTTCGTGGAGCACACCTGGTTCCGCTCGACGCAGACGGTCGAGATGGGCTGGGACTCCGAGGGCAACCCGAAGATGGTGAAGCTGCCGTCGATCATGCAGACGCTGACCGACTACGGCACGCTCATGAACGCCACCACGCGGAACGACTGGACCGACTTCCGCACGGTGTTCGCGGCCGAGAACCTCGACCTGTTCCTCCAGCTGGAGTCGAAGCGCCTCACCTCGCCGTACGTCGGCGTGACCGAGGACTTCATCGACACCGAGCGCGAGGTCATCCGGAACGAGTGGCGTCGCCGGAACGAGCAGGGCTTCAGCATGCTCTTCGACTTCCTGTACTCGGAGGTCTACCCGGAGTCGCACCCCTACCACTCGTCCTCCACGAAGGAGTCGCTGGGTCGCGTCGATCTGGCCACGCTCCAGAAGTACATGGACGACTACTACAAGCCCGAGAACACGACGATCGTGATCGTGGGCGACTTCGACATCCGCGAGTCGGCGAGCCTGCTCTTCAAGAACTTCGATCCCGAGGTGATCGATCCGAAGCTCGAGAAGAAGCACATCTTCCTGGCGCCCGCTCCCGGCGTCGACAACCCCGACCAGTCGAACCCCGACCACTGGTGGTTCGGCGCGTACGACCCCGACACGTACGACGAGAAGAAGGCTCCGGTCGACCGGAACCTGTACAACGGCTTCCTGAAGCCCGCCGACGCCGAGGGCCCGCACGACCAGGCCAAGATCGACGCCCGTCGTCGCATCAAGCCCGAAGAGCCCCGCGAGCCGGTGCCCGACCGCCCCGACAAGACCGTCGCGTACAAGAAGGCCCCGATCGACAACCGCGTCGTGATCGTCGCGTGGTCGCTGCCCGGCGGCTACCGCGAAGACCAGCAGGCGCTGCAGACCATCGGTCTCGTCGCGAACATCGCGCTCCAGCAGTACTTCAACCCGACGAACTTCAAGATGTACCAGGAGGAGTGGAAGCCCTCCGACATCCTCGGGTCGCAGTGCTTCGTGCAGATGGAGAAGATCCACAGCACGCTCATGTGTCTCGTCGAGGTCCCGAACAAGAAGCTCAACCCCGAGCAGCTCGCCGAGAAGATGGTCGACCAGATCCCCACGATCTGGAACCCCGACCTCGTGCAGTTCTTCGAGCAGACGCAGTTCCCGCGCGTCCGTCAGCAGAACCTGTCGGTGCTCCTGCGCAGCGTCGACAACGTCGCGCAGCACTTCGGTGGCCGGGCGGAAGACATCGTCACCTACGCCCACTACACGAACTCGCCGAAGTACCACTCGTCGGCGATGTCCGACACGATGAAGCTCAACATGTACGACGTTGCGCGCATCGCGAGCGAGAACCTCACGCGCGACCGCGCGGTCACCGTCGTGATCGACCCGCTCCCCGCGAGCGAGATCGACCGTACCGGTGAAGGCAACGCGTACGCGGGCTCGTCCGACGGCGACAGCGTGATCGAGGACAGCGAGGAGTTCGCGAACCTCACCGACGAGGACGTGAAGCGCGCCTACGTGACCCCCGAGCTCTCCGGCCTCATCGACGAGAAGCTCGACAACGGCCTGCGCGTCCTGATCCTCCCGCACGGCGAGGCGCCCATCGCCTGGACCGGTGTGGTGTTCGGCGGCGGCAACCTCACGGGCGTGCCCGACAAGAACTACTTCGCCTACCTGTTCTCCAACAGCGAGGGCATCAAGAACTTCGGGTTCGGCCCGGGCGAGGATCCGCTCCAGATCGCCGGCGAGTACCACGAAGACCTCGCGGACGACAGCAGCTACATGTACCTGCGCCACGCGTCCGAGAACGTCGACGGCGCGCTGTGGATGCTCCGCGAGCAGATCGAGCGCACCAAGCCCGCGCTGGCCGGCAAGAGCGACTTCGTGAAGAACTACCGCGAGGGTCTGGCCGCCGACTGGACGAGCCGGTCGCCGAGCTGGCTCATCAGCGAGGTCCGCTCGAAGCACCTCTACCCCGAGAACCCCGAGCGCTGGCCCACCGGCTGGGAGCAGGCCGGGAAGATGCTGGAGTGGACCGCCGAAGACGTGAACGGCGTCATCCGCGACCGCTACCAGCCCAAGAACGCGACGATCATCATCACGGGCCGCGTCGACGGTGACGCCGCGCTGCGCGACGTGAAGAAGTACTTCGGCGGCTGGACGGCCCAGGCCGGAGCGACCGACGACCTCGAAGCCCTGAAGAAGGTTCCGACCCCCGCCATCGGCGAAGGCTCGAAGATCCTCATCTTCGACGACGTGAAGAAGTCGCAGACCCAGGTGAGCGGCGCCTGCCGCCTGAACTACACGAAGGAGCTCGGCAGCGCGAACAGCGTGCTCTCCAGCATCTTCTTCAGCGAGGTCTTCACCCGCCTCCGCGTGAAGGAAGGTCTCGCGTACAGCCCGGTCGGCTTCACCAGCACGTCCGCGGGCGGAGTCGCGAGCCTCGGGTTCAGCTCGCTCGCCGTCAACGACGGTGTGGGCCGTACCCTCGAGGTCATGAAGGAGCTCGTGCGCCGCGGCGAAGCCGGCGAGTACGACGAGCAGACGGTCCGCATCCACAAGCTCCGCGAGGCCCGCAACTCCGGCCTCGAAGCGCAGTCCACCGACCAGATGGGCGGCCGGCTCATGAGCTTCGGAAAGAGCGGCAAGAGCCCCGAGGCGATGCTGAAGACCGGCGACAGCCTGGCCAAGGTGAGCCCGGAGCAGATCCAGGAGCTCATGAAGGGCTGTGGCGACCGCCTGCTGTTCACGCTGCACGGCCCCGCCGAGATCCTCAAGCCGCAGCTCGACAAGTACGGCTACGAGTACGAAGTGGTCGACTGGAAGGGCGAAGGCGAGGCCCGCTTCCAGAAGTACGACCCGAAGGGCTTCAAGAAGTACCTGAAGGCGAAGGCCAAGCGCGAGAAGAAGGAAGAGGCCGAAGGCGCGTCGCAGGATGGCGCGGCGGCGGTCGACGAATCCGCCGAATAGCCGAAGGCGCGTCTCCCAGAGAGACCGCATCGCTCGAGAGCCCGCCTCGCCCCTCGCGACGGCGGGCTCTCCTGCTCAGGAGCTCAGCGGTCGTCGTCCTTCTTGCGGCGGCCCCACAGGTCGCGCGGACGGAGCGGCTCGGAGGCCTGATCGGTGCGCGGGTTGATGCGCACGGGCCGGTCGCGGCGGGTGAACAGCACGCTCGGCGTCTCTTCGACCGTGGGCAACGGCACGAGGATGCTGTTGCCGTTCGCGTCGAACTCCGCGCCCTGCACGACCAGCCCCGAGCCCTCGGTCGCCGCGACGCGGACGAGTCCCGAGGGATGCTCGAGGGGCCAGGCTCCCGCCACGGCATCCACGCCCTCGGGCGCCTCGCCGAGCAGACCGCCCTCCTGCATGCCCTCGATGGTCCAGATCCAGCTCGGCAGCGCGCCGCTCGCGCCCGCCAGACGGATTCCGCCGTTCTTCATCTCGCGGTTGTCGTCGTAGCCGACGTAGGCGGCCACCACGAAGCCGCCGTCGAGCGAGTAGCCCGCGTCGGTGGCATGGGGCGCGAACCCCACGAACGCGGCGTTCCGGAAGTCGTTGGTGGTTCCGGTCTTGCCGCCCAGCGGCACCGGGTGGGCCGCCGCACGAACCGCGCTCTCCGCCCGGCGCCCCGTGCCGTGCAGCACGACGTTTCGGAGGATGTCGGCCGTCATCGCGCCCGTGTCGCCCTTCGCGACGGTCGTGGGCTCGCTCGTGGCCCGGTACAGCACGTTGTCGTCGACATCGCGGATCTCGGCGATCAGGAGCGCCGGAGCGGGCGGCGTGTCGAGACGGCTCCCGTCGGCCGCGACCCCGGGAAACGCCCAGGACTGGCCCGACGTGATTCCCGAGTACACGCTCGCGATCTCCTCGAGCGTGATCTCGTTCGCGCCCAGGGGGAGCGACATGACCGTCTGGATCTCGCTGCCCACGCCGTACGAGCGCGCGAGCGACTCCAGGTAGCGCAGCGACAGGAGCACGCGGAAGTCCTGGTGCCAGTACAGCACCTCGGGGTCGTACAGGCCGGGACCCGAGTCGCCGGCCAGCTCGCGCGTGACCTTCTGACGGCGGAAGGCGGTCTCGAGCTCTTCGATGGTCGACACGTGCAGCCGGTCGTCGATCTGCACGTCTTCGAACGCCACGAGGTCGGGCTGGGCCTTCGGGAGCATGCCGACCACGGTGGGGATCGTGCGGATGCGCTCCTTGATCCAGGGCAGCAGGCTCTTCCGCTCGGGTTCCGGCTCGGGCTCGGGCGCGGAGCCCGGGATCGCCAGCGGGCGCTCCTCGCTGCCGTCCTCCCCCTCCGCCGGCTCGGCATTCCCGGCCAGCACGTCTTCGAGCGTCTCCTGGATGGGACCGAAGCCCTCCGGGATCAGCCCGCACGCGACCTGGATGCCGTCTTCCGTGACCATCACGGAGAGGTCCTTCACCACGAGCGGGTTCGGGAGCGCACCGCGGCGCCAGCTCGACGCGAGCAGGTCGTACTCCGACCGACAGGTATCGAGACGACCCGTCGTGTACGCCCAGCTGTTCGTGAGCGCGGCGAGCTTCGTGCCCTTCTCGCGCCCGCCGTCCTTCTCGACCCGCTGGCGCTCGGACTGGAATCCCCAGCCGTAGTACATCGACTCCACGGCCAGGCGGTCTTCCGGGTGCCGGGTGCGCTCGATGTTCCGCGCGACCTCCAGCCGGGCCTGCAGGAACAGCCCCTCCTCGACGCGGCTCCGCGTGGGGAGCACCCCGAGCTTCTGGATACGCGTGGCGTAGTCCTTCTCGGACTCCCCTTCCCGCCGGGCGAGGTCGAGCGACTTCGCGAGCGACGCGATCTGCGAGCCGTCGAGGCGGTCGGTCAGGTGGTACAGCAGCCACACCGACGCCAGGTTCTCGGAGTTCACCCCGGCCCACGACATGCTCACCGCGGGCGCGGGATCGTGGTCGGGGTTCGGGTAGTAGAACGTGGTGCTGAACGGGAAGACGTTCCGGCGATTGTCCAGCGCGTCGGCCGGAGACCAGCCGAGCTGCAGCGCCGCGTGGAACACGAGCGGCTTCCACGTCGACCCCATCTGCCGGAGCGCGGTGGTCCGATTGAAGTTCCGGTTGTCGTTCCCCCCGACCATCGCGCGGATCTCGCCGTTCTCGAGCACCATCACGGCGCCCTGGAGCTCGGGACGGAGCTCGAGATCACACAGGATCGGCCCCGACGCCGGGATGTCGCGCACGCTCACCCACACGATGGTGTCGACGGGCAGGCCCTCGGCGACACCGTCGGTGGTCTTCGTGGAGGCCTTCTCGAACTTGTTGCCGGTGCGCCCGCGCTCGATGGCCGCCGCGACCCGCACGATGCCGTCGCGATCGACCAGGCACTCCCGCCCGCCCAGGTCGACCGAGAGGTGCTTCTTCGGCGTCTCCACCAGCGCCGACACACGGCCCTTGCGGAAGTCGCGCTTGCGGAGCGGACGGTCGGGGTCGAACGACACGTGGCCTTCGCCCTTGAAGTCGTCGAGCGTGTGCTTCTCCATCCACGTGCCCACCTCGGTGAGGTGGTGCCACAGGCCGTAGATCGCGGCCTCCTGGGCGACCGGATCGAGGGTGGTGACCACCTTCAGGCCCGCGGTGGCTGGGTCTTCGATGCCTGCGTGCGCGAGGACCTGGTCGAAGGGGGGCTCCCCGAGGCGGCGCGCGACCTCGTCGAGGACCGCGTTCGAGTCGTACCGGAACGTGCCCCGCTTGAACTTCAGCTCGAAGCCCTGGTCGAGCAGCGCGCGGGCCTTCGCGCGGATCTGCCCCGCCTCGAGCAGCCGGGCGTCGTACTGGGCCTGCGTCTCCTGGTCGGTGCGGGGCGGCACGAGGTGCGAGATGTCTTCGTCGACCATGCGCCCGAGCACGTACCGCGTGCGATCGTGGGCCTTCTTCCGAGCGTCTTCCCGCCGCGCAGCATCACCGAGGAACGGGTCGTACCGCGACGGCGCCTTCACGAGACCGGCGAGGAACGCGGCCTCCTCGACCTCGAGCTCGCCGGGCGTCTTGTCGAAGAAGTAGCGGGCCCCGATGCCGAGGCCGCGCCCGTTCCCGGACACGTGGAACTGGTTCGCGTACCACGTGAGGATCTGGCGCTTGTCGAAGTGGGCCTCGAGCCGAAGCGCGTTCAGGAACTCCTGACCCTTGGACTTGAGCGAGCGGTCGGGGCGGTAGTACAGGTTCTTCGCGGTCTGCTGGGTGAGCGTGGAGCCGCCCGCGACCACCCCTCCGGCGAGCGCGTTGTCCTTCATCGCCCGTGCGATGTGCTTCACGGACAGGCCCGGGTGGCTCCAGAACGACCCGTCCTCCGCGGCCACGATGCCCATCATCCAGGAGGACGGGAGCTCGTCGAACGGCACGTACTGGCGGTGCTCGTCTTCGAAGAACACCCCGATCCGCGTGGTTCCGTCGCGGTAGTAGACGGGCGACTCCTGCGCGATGATCGTGCGGATGTGCTGGGCGTCGATGTGGGGCCCCGGATCCACGATCACGTACTGCCGATACAGCAATCCTGTAGCGATCAGCCCCACCACCCCCACGCCGGCGGACAGCACTCCCGCTCCGCATCCCAGCCGGGCCAGCGTTCCCAGGCATCCGCGCTTCTTCTGGACGGGCTCTTCACCCATTCACACACCTCGTGGCGACGACTTCCATCTGCGAATGATTGCGAGATTCGGGCCAGCGCTCGGCGGCCGCCCGCCACGGCGCCGGATCCGCGCTGTCGAGCGCCCTCCGGAGACACGCCGCCACCCCGTCGGCGTCCATCGGGTCGAGCGCGACGAGGCCCGGATCCGGCACGATCTCGGCGCTTCCATCCATCACGCTCGTCACCACGGGCACTCCCGACGCGAGACCCTCCAACACGAGGTTCGCGGCCGCATCGTACCGGGTGGGATGCAGGACCGCGCCCACCCGACCCAGCACCGGCGCGAGATCGACCCCCTCGCCGAGATCGACGACACGCCCCCCGAGCATCCGTCGAGCCCACCGGAGGCGCGATGCCCGACGGGCATCCCGGCCCGCCACCCACAGCTCGCTGGTGCGCGGAGCCCCGAACGCGAACGCGCGGACGGCCACCTCGAACCCCTTGCGCGTCCAGCCATGCGCCGCGAACAACACCGCGCCCGACCGCTCCGACGCCACCTGGAACCGCGCGAGATCGACACCCGTGCGCACCACCTCGATGCGCGCGGACGGCACGCCCAGCCGGCCCATCAGCTGATCGGCCACGAACGTGCTGTTCGCCACGACCACCCGCGCCGTACGGGCCGCGCGCTGTTCGAGCCAGGCATCGAGGCTCGGCCGGCGCTTCCCGAGGGCCGCCATCGCGACGGCGTGCACCCCTCCCCCCGCCCGCCAGACATCCGCGTGCGGCGCGCGCTCCAGCGACACGAGCACCCCGTCGGCCCGCCTCGAGCGGACCAGCGAGCGCCGCCCCTTCAGCTCTGGCACGTGCACCACATGTCCGCGCGCCCGCAGCCCGCGCACGAGCCCCTCCGCGTAGCCCGACGCCCCCTGCCCACGACCGAGCCCGAGGGTGAGCACCGTGAGGTTCATGGGCGCGAGCCGAGCCGGTACAGCCGGGCCCACTTCAGGCCGGCGTGCGCGGCCCCCAGCGTGGCGAGCGCGAGTCCGGGTGCACCGTCGCGGAAGCCCTGGCGCAGCACGTAGCCCTTCGCGAAGTGCCCGAGGGCGTGCACCACGGGATCCCGCCGACGCGCCTTCACGCCGCGTGCGGCCAGCGACTCCGCGTTCAGACGCGTGTAGCGGTCGATCGTGCGCAGGTGATCCGCGAACCGACGGTACGGGTCGTGGTGGATGTCGCCATCGAGCCTCGCGACGGACCCACGCACCTCGAGGTGATCGTGGGGGTCGTCGCCGATCCAGCGCGCGGAGCCGGTTCGCACGAGGCGGATCTTGCGGTCGGGGTACCAGGCCCCGTGCCGGATGGAGTGCCCGAGCCACAGGTTCGCGCGCGGGAACGACCAGCCCTGCACGGACGGATCGTCGGTGGCGAGCACCCGCTCGATGCCCGCACGCGCCTCGGGCGAAAGCCACTCGTCGGCGTCGAGCGACAGCGCAAAGGGCGTGCGAACGCGCTCGAGCGCGCGGTTCTTCTGCGCGACGAAGCCCGGCCAGTCGGTCTCGACGACCTCGGCGCCATGGTCGCGCGCGATCCGCACGGTGTCGTCGTCGGATCCGGAGTCGAGCACGAGGATGTGGGACGCGAACGGGACGGAAGCCAGGCATCGACCGATGCGGTCGGCTTCGTTCTTCGCCACGACGACGAGCGTGAGCATGCCCAGTGGATATCGCGCCACACGGCGTGCGGGAGCAAGTCCACGCGCGTGGCTTGACGAAGTCCATGGCTTCGATAGACTCCAGCCCACAGCCCTGTGGCGCCATGCCCAAGTGGTTAAGGGAGAGGTTTGCAAAACCTCCATTCGCCGGTTCGAATCCGGCTGGCGCCTCGCTGAGCGGCGACCTCCGGCAACGGGGGTCGCCGCTTCTCGTTCCGGCCTGCGTCGCCCAGACAGCTCCTGGATTGGTGACGGGTACGCGCAGGCGTTACGTCCTCCGGGAACCTACCGTACGGTAGGTCGGGTGGAGGACCCGTGCTCCAAGACATGATGCTGGCGTTCGCTCTACGGGGCGCCGGCTGGGTGCTGTGGCTCCTGGTGGCCCTCTCGGTGCTCTGCATCGCGGTCAGCCTCGAGCGCACCTGGTACCTGCTGCGCGACTCCACTCCGCGGGCCGCGCTCCAGGCGTGCGTCGACGCCTTCCTGCGCGGCGGCAGCTCCGACGACTTCGCGTCCTCCCTCGGAAAGCTCGGTGGCTACGAAGCGCGCGTGCTGTCGGCGGGTGTCGAGATGCGCGGGCGCGGTCCGGAAGCCGCGGAGCGCGCGATGTCCGGGGTGGCCACCGCCGAGAAGCTCGCGATGGAGCGGGGTCTGTCGGTGCTCGCCACCGTCGGGTCGAACGCCCCGTTCCTCGGTCTGTTCGGCACGGTGCTCGGCATCATCCAGGCCTTCGCAGACCTCGCGAAGACGAACGCAGAGGCCAGCGAGGCCGTCATGGCGGGGATCTCCGAGGCGCTCGTCGCCACGGCCGTGGGCCTGATGGTCGCGATTCCGGCAGTCGTGCTCTACAACACCTTCGCGCGCTGGGTGAAGGGGCGGGTCGGCCGCTCGGAGTCGCTCGCACAGCTGGTGGTGGCGCGCCTCACGGAGCCGTCCGTGGAACACGTCCATGGGAAGTAAGTTCGGCAGCGACGACGATGTCATCGCCGACATCAACATCACGCCGTTCGTCGACATCATCCTGGTCGTGCTGATCATCTTCATGGTGACCGCCACGACCATCGTGAAGGAGTCGATCAAGGTCACGCTGCCCGACGCCGCGAGCGGCGAGGAGACGAAGACCACCTCGCTCGGGCTCACGCTGCTCGCGAGCGGCGACCTCCTGCTCGACGGCGAGAAGACGACCGTGGCGTCCCTGAAGAACCGGCTGCGCGAGGCGAAGAAGACCGAAGAAGACGTGGTGTGCCTCATCGCCGCCGAGAAGAACGTCGCACACGGCCGTGTGGTCTGGCTCATCGACCTCATCAAGAGCGAAGGCATCGCGAAGTTCGCGATCAACATCAACAAGGTCGATGCCATCGGTCCCGATCCCGCGTCGGTCGGCGAGGGCAAGGTGGACGTCGTAGGCGGATGAAGGCGAAGGTCCTCGAGAACCGGCCCGTCGGCGAGTACGCGTTGCTCGCGGTGGCCGTGCTCGCCTCGCTCCTGCTGCACGGCGGAGGCGCGCTGGGCGCCGCTTCGCTCCCCCCTCCCGCTCCCGACGAGCCGGTGTGGGTGACGATGGAGGTCGTCCAGCAGCCCGAGGTCCAGCCGGAGCCCGAGCCCGAGCCGCAACCCGAGCCGCAACCCGAGCCCGAGCCCGAGCCGAAGCCCGAACCGAAACCCGAGCCGAAGCCCGAGACCGTCGAGTTCACCCCGGAGCCCGAGCCCCAGCCGAAGCCGCAGCCCCAGCCCGAGGCGAAGCCGGTGCCACGGCCGGTCCAGGGCATGGACGTGTCGAGCTTCGCGAAGGGGTCGGGCACGAACTTCGACGTGCGCCGGGGCAACACCACCGCCACGGCGGCGACGAGCGAGACGAAGGGGCTCGACGAAGAGCTCGGGGAGTTCGCGCCCGTCGCGTACACGGCCATCACGAAGCCCCCGAAGGTCCGGTACAAGCCGCAGCTCGCCATCCCCCAGGCCGTGATCGACGCCGAGATCGAAGGGCGCGTCGAGATCCTGCTGACGATCGACGCCGAGGGCGTGGTGCTCGAGGCCACGCTGGTGTCCGGGCTGCACCCGGACGCCGATGCCGCCTGCCTCGAGACGATGAAGAAGTCCCGGTGGAAGCCGGGCACGAAAGACGAGAACCCCGTGACGACCACGAACGTGCCGTACTCGTGCCGGTTCGAGATGGCGGTGGACTGATGACGCTCCTGCTCGCCCTCGTGCTCGGCGCCCACGCCCAGGAGACGCCCGCGGAGCCCGCGCCGCGCGCCGGTGGTCCCGCGGAGCCCGCGCCCGAAGACCTCCCCGTGATCAAGGGCCCCGAGATCCTCGAGTACGTCGAGGCGGAGTGGCCGCCCGGCACGAAGGAGGCCGGCGAGGAGGCCGTGGTCAAGCTGCGTATCGAGCTCGACGCCGAGGGCGAGGTCGCGAACATCGAGGTCACCGAGCCCGCCGGGCGGGGCTTCGACGAAGCCGCGGTGGATGCCGTGCTGGCGATGCGGTTCGCGCCCGCCGAGACCGAAGCGGGGCCCGTGTCGGTCGTGTTCGAGTTCGCGTACGGCTTCCGGTTCGAGGAGGCGGAGCCGGAGCCCGAGGCCCCGAAGCCCGTGAACCTCGAGGGGCGCATCCGCGAGATGGGCACGCGTCAGGAGCTCGAGGGCGTGACCGTCGTGGTCGAGGGCACCGATCTCACGGCGAAGACCGGCCCCGACGGCACGTTCGAGCTGCGGGGCGTGCCGCTCGGCGACGTGACGATCCGGATGCTGTCGCAGGACCACGTGACGGTCGAGAAGATCGTCGAGGTCGTCGAGGGCGAGGTATCCATCGTCGACCTCTGGCTGCGGTCGAACTCGTACCGCGACAACGAGGTGGTGGGCGTCTACGAGCGCAAGCGCGAAGAGGTCACGAGACGCACGATCACGATCGACGAGGTGCGGCGGATCCCCGGCACGTTCGGCGACCCGATCAAGGTCATCCAGACGATGCCCGGCGCGGCCCGGTCTCCGTTCGGCACGGGCCTCCTCGTGATCCGCGGCAGCAACCCGGAGGACTCCGGGGTGTACGTCGACGGCGTCCGGCTGCCGCTCGTCTACCACCTCACGGGCACCACCTCGGTGCTGAGCCCCGATCTGATCGAGTCCGTCGACTACCTGCCCGGCGGATACGGCGTGCAGTACGGGCGCTCCATGGGTGGCGTCGTCGACGTGAAGACGAAGCGGGAGTTCTCGGAGCAGGGCCGGCTCGTTTGGGGCACCGACATCCTCGACAGCCAGCTCTACTACGAAGGCCAGATCAAGAACGCGAAGAAGCCCGACGCCCCGCGGCACCAGATCGCGCTCGCGGCCCGCCGGTCCTACATCGACCTGTTCGTGCCCATCTTCACGCGCGACACGGCCTTCAAGATCAAGCCGTACTACACGGACTACCAGGCGAAGTACATCGCCCCCCTGCCCGCCCGGCAGCACTTCTCGGCGTTCTTCTACGGGTTCGAGGACATCCTCAAGGTCGGCACGCCCGACGACTTCGCGCAGGGCACCGACCAGGACACCCAGGGCGACCTGAAGACGAAGTACGCGTCGCAGCGCATCGTGCTGACGTACGAGAACCAGCTGTCCGACAAGGTGGTGTTCTCGACCACCCCGAGCCTCGGGTACGACTACTCGAACCTCGGGCTGGGCGACGCTTTCAAGCTGTCGAACCGCCAGGTGGTCGGGCAGCTCCGCGCCGAGGTGCGCTACACGCCGGTCACGGGCGTCGAGATCATCCCCGGCATCGACTTCATCGGGGGGAGCTACTACTTCGACTTCCGCTCGGCGATCAACTTCGAGAGCGCCGGAGATCCGCTCGCAGAGCGCGAGCCCGTGGGCTTCGACGGCCGCGGGTCGTTCTGGAGCCCCGACCTGTTCCTGAAGGCCAACCTGCGCCCGATCAACGGCGAAGACCGCCTCCTGATCACGCCGGGCGTGCGCCTGAACTCGTACACCCTCTTCCAGGGCGGCGAGATCACGGGCGGAAGCCGGATCGCGCCGTACACGTCGTACCAGGTCGACCCCCGCATCCTCACGCGCTTCGAGATCGTGAAGGGCAACACGATCAAGGCCGCCACGGGCTTCTACCAGCAGCCCCCACAGCCCCAGGAGGCGCTCGGCATCGGCACGCAGAGCACGGTCGGGTACGAGCGCGCCTGGAACTCGAGCATCGGGTTCGAGCAGCAGCTGAGCCCGGCCATCAAGTGGGACATCGACCTGTTCTACAAGCGGTTCGACAACCTCATCGTGTTCAACGAGAACTTCACGGGGTCCGAGAGCTCGGCCTTCGTGAACGGGGGCAACGGGCGTGCGTACGGGATGGAGGTCATCGCGCGGCACGAGCCCGTGGGCCGGTTCTTCGGGTGGGTGAGCTACACCCTGTCGCGATCCGAGCGTCAGGACGGGCCCGATCAGCCGGTGTACCTCTTCGACTTCGACCAGACGCACATCTTCAGCGCCCAGGCCGGCTACGACCTCCCCCACGACATCGGGATCTCGGCGCAGGTGCAGTACGTCACCGGCAACCCCGACACCCCCCTGAACGCCGGCATCTACGATGTCGACGGCGCGTTCTACAACGGGTTCTCGGTGGGCGGGCAGAACACGGAGCGGCTGCCCGCGTTCTTCCAGACAAGCCTGCGCGTCGACCGCCTGTGGACGTTCAAGACCTGGCAACTCGAGACCTACGTCGACCTGCTGAACGCGGTGCGCGGGGTGAACCCGGAGTTCCGCATCTACAACTACGACTACTCCGACTCGGCGTTCGTCCGGGGCCTGCCGTTCATCCCGAACATCGGCCTCGAAGCGAAGTTCTGGCTGTGAGGGGCCCCATGCGCGTCGTCCCGGTCCTGTGGCTCCTCGCGGGCTGCGTGATCAACAGCAACAGCTCTCCGCGTCCGCGCGACCTCGAGCAGTCGTGGGCCATCACCAAGCCGCGCCTGCTGTCCGTGGTCTCCGAGCCGGCGGAGCCCCGCCCGGGCGACACGGTCACGTTCCGCGCGCTCCTCGCCGACCCCACCGACGAGATCGACTCCACGCTCTGGATCGCGTGCCCGTCTCCCGACGACGACGGCGTGGGCTTCGGATGCATCGCCGACACCGAGGAGATCATCGGCATCCAGCCGTTCTCCCAGCCCGTGTACACCACGCCGGCCGACCTCCTCGACGGGCTCGAGGAGCAGGAGCGGCGCGAGGGTCGGTACGTGCTCGTCCAGGTCACCGGGCTCCCCCCGATCGACCCGGAGAACCCCGACATCGACTTCGAGGACATCGACTTCAACCTCATCGAGGCGGGCTACAAGCGCATCGTCGTGAGCGAAGCGTCCACACCCAACAACAACCCCGTGCTCACGGGGGTCCTCGCAGATGGCAACGAGATCCCGCCCGGTGCGGTGCTCGAGGTCGACCCCGAGCAGCGCTACGACATCGGCGTGTTCATCGACGACCGGAGCATCGAGACCTACGAGTACCTGAACTCCGACGGGGTGCTCGAAGAACGCGTGGAACAGCCGTACGTGTCGTGGTTCACGACCGCCGGCGAGATGGTCGAGCCCGCCACGCTGTACCCGTTCCTGGAGGCCACCTGGGAGTCTCCCGCGGAGTCGGGGGTCGAAGGGGTCATCTACGCCGTCTGCCGCGACCGGCGCGGGGGTCAGGACTGGCGCGAGATCCCGTTCCGCGTCCGCTGACCCCCGGCGTGTTCACGCCCTGATCCTCGGCTGACAAGGAATTGACAAGCGAAGGTAGGCAGTCGACACCGTGCCTCCTACGCCTGTGACCGTCCGACAGGCCCGTGCTGACGGGATCCCTCGGAGCGTCCGCCGACCCACCGTGATACATCGCTGCGGCCGTAATGCACGGTCCTAGGTTGTTTCTCCGTCGGAGTTGACCCAATGTCCTGGTTCAACCTTGTCCGGTTCGTCGCAGCAGCGTGCGTCGGACTGGTCATCGCCCTACCCGCAGTCGCTGGCGACAAGCCCGGCGTCGAGGCCCTGGAGGAGTACCGGAACGGTCTCTCCGAGCCGAATGCGATCGAGAACCGCTTCTTCCTGAAGCAGAGCCGGTTCGAGATTGCTCCGCACCTCGGGTACGTCCCCAACAACAGCTTCTCGAAGCGGTACGTCGGAGGGCTCATCCTCAACTACCACTTCAGCGAGACGCTCGCGGTCGGGGCCGACATCACGTACTCCCCCGACCTCGGGAAGAACGACCTCAAGCAGCTCGTCGGCATCCTGCTCGACCGCGCGTACAACGCGAGCGGGGCCAACGTCGAGTTCCAGCAGCCCCTCGACAAGGTCACGCTGTCGGCCGCGTTCGGGCTGAACTGGGCTCCGGTCTACGGCAAGATCAACCTGATCGGCGAGACCGTCCTCAACTTCGACCTCTACGTGTTCGCGGGCATCGGGATGGTCAGCAAGACCGACTACTTCGCCCAGTACGACGAGAACGTCGTCGACGTGCGCGTCCCGAACGATGTCGTCATCCTGGCCCCGGCCGGCAACGAGGTCGAGATCGCACCCACGATCGGGCTCGGTCAGAACTACTTCCTGAACCAGCTGCTGGCGGTGAAGATCGACGCGAAGGCGAGCTTCTTCATCGACAACACGCCGCAGTACGACCCGACGGTCCCGCCGGACGGGAACCGCCTCTACAACAACTTCATCGCGTCCGTCGGGATCGCGGCCTTCTTCCCGAAGATGAAGCCGCGCCTGTACGACTTCTAGGAGGCTCCGATGCTCAAGTACGCCGTGCTGTTCGCAGCCCTCCTGCCCGCTTCCGCTTTCGCCCAGTCCGAGACGGATCTCGACGACTTCGGCGACCTCACCACCGATCCCGGCACGACGGTGGCGAGCGAGAAGCGCGACCTCCTGAGCGAGACGCCGAAGACCGAAGAGAAGGTCACCGAGGAGAAGCGCCGGAAGCGCGTGATCAAGACGCTCCAGCGCAAGACCTTCATGAAGATCGGCCGCACCGAGCTCGGTCTCGGCGCGGGCCTCGTCACGAACGACCCGTTCATCAATCGGTACATCGCTCGCGTCGACGGCACCTACCACTTCACCGAGGTCGCTTCCGTCCAGCTCGAAGGCGGGTTCTCCCCCGACCTCGGCCGTTCGGACTGGAAGAACATCACGAAGCAGATCATCGACGAGAACCAGGTCACCCCCGACATCTCGAAGATCCAGTTCTACGGGAACCTCACGCTGCAGTACGCGCCGATCTACGGAAAGGTCGCGGCCCCGGGGAACAAGATCATCAACTTCGACATCTACGGGCTGTTCGGCACGGGTGTGGTGAACACCGCCGACGACCTCGAAGCGCTGCAGGCCGAAGACGACGTGGTGGCCCAGGCCACTGCGGTGCAGGTGCACCCCACCCTGAACTTCGGCGCCGGAACGCGCGTGATCTTCGGCAAGAACGTCGCCCTTCGCGTCGAGGGCCGCGGGCTGTCCTACATCGAGGTGCTCGAAGGCGTGAACCTCGAGATGAAGAACAACTTCATCGTGCAGACCAACTTCTCCTACTTCCTCGGGAAGGGCAACTGATGCGTCGGTACCCCATCTTCGCGAAGGCCACCGCGCTCCTGGCGCTCGCGCTCGCTCCGATGACCGCCTCGGCCATCACCTGCGACGAGATCACCAACATGGTGCGGGTCAACGTCCCCTCGAACATCGTGGTCAGCACGATCCAGTCGAGCGGAACGCGCTTCACCCCCGCAGACATCCAGTGCCTCCAGGCCGCTGGGATGCCTGCCGACGTCGTCGGTGCCGCGCAGGCCCAGGCCGCCGTCGCCGCGCCGATGCCCGCGCCCATGCCGGCTCCGATGCCCACGAACCTCCCGCCGCTGCCCGTCCCGCAGCCGATGCCCGCGCCGATGCCGGGCCTCGGTGACGAAGAGACGATGGGCACCGACATCCCCGGCGACACCGGGGCCGAGTCGGCCGACGGCTGTGGCTCGAAGGTGCTCGAGCAGCTCATCGCCGCCCAGCGCGCCAAGAAGAACCTCACGGCCAGCAAGGGCCTCTTCGACCTCCTGCAGCAGAACAGCATGCCGCAGTGCGAGACGAAGATTCAGTACTACCTGGCGAAGAGCCTCTACGAGCTCGAGCTGTACCACGGCGCCCAGTTCTACTTCATGGAGGTCGTGCGGCGCGGGCCGCAGAACGCCTACTTCAAGTACGCGCTGCCCCGCCTGGTCGCGATCGCCGAGCTCACGGGCAACGACACCGAGCTCCTCCGCATCGTCCACAAGATCCCGCCCGAGGCGTTCCCGCGCAACGCGCAGGACCACCTGTACTACCTGCTCGGCCGCAAGCACTTCGAGGCCGGCAACCTGTCGGCGGCGGTCGACCAGTTCAAGCGCGTCTCGGCGAAGTCCGAGCTCTACATGCGCGCGAAGTACTACGAAGGCGTCGTGCTGAACGAGCAGAAGAAGCTCCGCAGCGCGGTGGCGGCGTTCCGTGAGGTCTACCAGGCGAAGGTGCAGCTCACGAACACCGATCCCCGGTACGTGCAGGAGGTCGAAGACCTGAAAGACCTCGCGATCATGAACATCGCGCGCGTCTACTTCGGTCTGCAGCGCTTCCAGAACGCCGACAACTACTACGCGCTCGTCGACCGCGAGTCGTCGTACTGGCCCGACAGCCTGTTCGAGCGTGCGTGGTCGAACTTCCACATGTACGACCTCAACCAGACGCTCGGCCTGCTGCTCACCGCGAACAGCCCGTACTTCGACCAGCACGAGTACAACCCCGAGCTCACGGTGCTCCGCGCCCTCACCTTCTGGTCGCTGTGCGACTTCAACGAGGTCGAGCGCATCCTCATCGAGTTCGAGGCCGACACGAAGCCGCAGGCGGAGGAGCTCAAGAGCTTCCTCAACCAGTACAAGTCGAAGCAGGGCCAGGAGCTCGCCGACAAGGCGTACGACGCGTACTTCATCGACGGCAGCGTGCAGTCCCGTCTGCCGAAGGCCATGTTCCACCGCGTCCTGCGGAACCGCGACCTCTCGTCGCTCATCCGCCACATGGACATGATGGACACCGAGTCCGAGCTGATCGACAAGCAGAAGGAGGTCTGGTCGCAGACCGTCGGGAGCCACATCAAGAAGGTGATGGCCGCCGACCGCGAGCGCTACAAGAAGCGCGCGGGCCTCGTGATGCTCTCCGAGATGGCGAAGCAGCAGCAGGCCCTCGACGACCTCCTCATCCAGTCGGAGATCATCCGGTTCGAGGTCGTCGACGCCCAGCGTAAGGACTACGAGTTCCGGGCGAGCAACCCCGATGTCGAGCAGGTCGACGAGCGCCTGATCGACTTCGCGACGAGCCGCGACGTGATCTACTGGCCGTTCAACGGCGAGTTCTGGAAAGACGAGCTCGGGTATTACCGCTACACCGAGGAACCTCAGTGCAACTGAGGTGTCTTAGGCACACCAGCGGGATTCCGGCCCCCAGTCTCCCGGGAATCCCGCCCCATTGCGACATTGCCTGCTGACCGTTGTTCGTCCCTGACGAAGGCCCAGCCCCGTGATTTTCGGAGCATCCATGTTCAATCGTAAGACGACCTCCCTGTTCGCTCTCGCGCTGATGGCGTTCTCGCTGTCCGCCTACGGTGCCGACGACGAGGAAGACGACAAGCGCCGCCGCATCAAGCTCAACGATGTCGAGCTCGCGAACGCCCAGTCCGCGGAGCTCCGGGCCCTCGCCCGCGAGAAGCGGCTCGAGTCGATCCAGCGCCTGAAAGACCTCCTGTCCCGCGGGGCCGAAGGCGACCAGAAGGCCGAGATGATGCTCCGCCTGGCCGACCTCTACTTCGCCCAGGGCCGCGACATCTTCTTCGGCGAGATGGAGTCGTTCGACGCCGCGTACGAGCGCTGCTTCCAGACCGATGGGTGCAACCCCGACAACCTCAAGGCCGACAACCGCCAGAGCCAGGAATGGCAGCAGCGGTCGATCAAGCTGTACGAGAACATCCTCCGCAGCTACCCGCGCTACCCCCGCGCCGACCAGGCCACCTTCTTCCTCGGCTCCGCGCTCACCGACGTGGGCGACCCGAAGGAAGGCGTGTCGGCGTTCAAGAAGCTCGTGAAGCTGTACCCCGAGAGCCAGTACGTGCCCGACGCGTACATCCTCATCGGCGAGTACTACTTCGACAACAACGAGGCGTTCCCGGCGCTCAAGGCCTACCTCAAGGCCTCGTCGTACACCGACCACCCGAAGTACGGCTTCGCGACGTACAAGCTGGCCTGGTGCTACTACAACGTCGGCGAGTACGACCAGGCCATCGCCAACATGAAGACGGTCGTCAACTACTCGATGAACGGCGCCCAGGAGAAGGCCAACATCCAGCTCCAGGACGAAGCGCTGAAGGATCTCGTCCGCTTCTTCGCCGACGCCGGCCAGATGAACGAGGCCTACGACTACTTCAACAGCCTCGGGAAGAAGGAGCTCATCCGCAAGACGCTCAAGCGCCTCGCGAGCACCTACTACGAGAACGGCCAGTTCGATCAGGCGGTCGAGACCTACCGCCGCCTCATCCTCGAGGAGCCCTCGTCCACCGACAACCCGGACTACCAGGGCGAGATCATCAAGGCCTACAAGCAGATCGGCAACAAGGACAAGACGCTCGAAGAAGTCGACCGTCTGCTCCGCGAGTACGGCAAGGACAGCAACTGGGCCCGCGCGAACGCGAGCGACCCGAACGCCATCGCCGACGCCGAGAAGTCGATCGAGAAGAACCTCCGCACGCTCGCGGTCGACTACCACAACCAGGGCAAGACCCTCGAGAAGTCGCGCCACCCGAGCGCCACGGGCGTGTACGAGCTGGCTCGCCAGGCGTACGCCACGTACCTGCAGAACTTCCCCGGCAGCGAGCACACCTACGACGTTCGCTACGCGTACGGCGAGCTCCTCTACAAGCTGAAGGACTACGCGGGCGCATTCGACCAGTACATGATGGTCGTCAAGACCGACCCGAAGGGCAAGCACTCGAAGTTCTGTGCCGAGTCCGCCATCTTCGCGGCCGAGGAGCAGGTGAAGGTCGAGGGTGGCGGCAAGCTCCCCACGGCCGACCCGTCCGCGGGCAAGCGCGACCCCATCCCGCTCACGGCCTGGGAGCAGCGCCTCGTCGACGCCTGTAAGCAGTTCGCGCAGCTGTACCCCGAAGACAAGAACGTCATCGGCGTCATCTTCAAGTCCGCCTACCTGCTGTACAACAAGTACCAGTTCAGCGCGGCGGCCGAGCAGTTCAACGTCGTCATCAACATGAACCCGGCCTCTGGCCAGGCCGAGCAGGCGGCGAACCTCATCCTCGACACGTTCGTGCTCGAGAAGAACTGGGCCGAGCTCAAGAAGAACGCCAAGTTCTACTACGAGATGAAGAACCTGGGCTCCGCGAAGTTCAAGAAGGATGTGTACAACATCTACGAGAACGCCAGCTTCAAGCTCATCGAGACCGACTACGAGAAGGATCAGGACCACGGCAAGGCCGCCGACGCCTTCATGGCGTACTACGGCGAGTTCCCCGACGCGCAGAACGCCGCGCTGGCCCTGAACAACAGCTCGATCTACTACTACAAGGCCAACCGCGTCGCCGACGCCATGAAGGTCCGGCACATCCTCATCGACGACCCGAAGTTCGGGACGAAGACGAAGTACTACTACGACCAGGTGGCCGCGCTCGGCTTCGACTACCAGCAGATCGCCGACTACGACAAGTCGGCCCTGTACTACGAGAAGCTCTTCAACCTCTACCCGGAGGAGGTGAAGAAGCGCGAGGAAGACGCCGCCCGCAAGGAGACCGTCGGCGAGATCACGACGAAGGCCTCCGACGCCCTGTACTCGGCCGCCGTGTTCCGCACGGCCATGGGCGACTGGCAGCGCGGCATCGAGAACTACAACACCTGGATGGCTGCGTTCCCGACCGACACGCAGGTCCCGGAGGTCCAGCTCACCGTGGGCAAGATCTACGAGGACAACGGTCAGTGGGAGAAGTCCGCCGACGTGTTCTACAAGTTCTACACGAAGCCCCCCGAGGGAGCGACGAAGGACTTCATCTACTTCTCCCGCTCGCACTACGCGAACGCGCTGCGCCAGCAGGGCAAGGAGAAGAACGCCATCAAGGTCTACGAAGAGACCGTGAAGCTGTGGGACAAGGACGGCCGCCCGGCAGAGGGCACCGAGCTCGTCGCCGAGATGATGTTCGTGCTCGCCCAGCCCAAGCTCGACAAGTACCTGACGCTCCGGCTGCAGGGGAAGGCGGGCGCGGCGCCGAACCAGCAGGACAAGGCGCTGCTCGCCAGCCTCAAGGCCAAGACCCAGTCGCTGCAGGACGTGCAGACCACCTACACCGAGATCGTGAAGACCGGTGCAGGCGAGTGGGGTCTCGCGAGCCTCGTGGCGCTCGGCAAGGCCTACGAGAACATGGGCCAGAGCTTCCGAACCGGCGACGTTCCCGACTACCTCACCGACTCGCAGCGTGAGATCTACACGATGCAGATCGAAGACAAGTCGTACGTGCAGGACGAGAAGGCCATCGAGGCGTACAAGCTCGCGCTCGAGAAGTCCTTCCAGTTCACGCTCTACAACGAGAACACGGCGTACGCGACGCGTCGCCTGAGCGAGCTCCGTCCGAACGAGTACCAGGGCCTCCAGGAGACCCTCCTCGACCCGCGGTACACGTCGAAGACCGTGGGTTCCGAGTTCAACTACGAAAACGAGATGAAGTAGGAGGATCGATGCGTACCGTACTCATCATGACGATGGCGGCATTCCTCCTCGGAGGGTGCCCGAAGGGTGGCGGCGGCGGCAAGAAGCCGACCCTGAGCGAAGACGAGAAGAGCCGGCCCAAGCCGAACTTCGACGCGGGCCTCACCATGCTCAAGTCGCCCGACAAGTCGGGTGGCGTGAACTACGCCGACGCGTACTCGTACTTCAACACGGCCGCGGAGCTGGGTGGCGGTAAGACCGCCCACTTCAACGCCGGCTGGACCGCCGAGCGCGCTGGCCTCCCCCAGGACGCCGTGCGCCACTACAAGGCCGCGTACGACCTCGACCCCACGTACGAGGCCGCCCTGTTCTCGCTCGCTCGGGCCTACACCGAGGCGGGCGACGCCACGAGCGCCGTCGCGATCTACAAGAACTACCTGGCCGCGAACCCGGGCAACCAGCAGGTGCGGAACGAGCTCGTCACCGCGCTCGTGAAGGCCAAGCAGTACGGCGAGGCCCAGGCCGAAGCGCAGGAGATCCTGCGGTACGACCCGAAGAACGCCACCGTGTTCCGGAACCTCTCGGCGATGTACTACGACCAGGGCCGTCTCGGCATGTCGCAGCTCACGGCCGAGGAAGCCCTGAAGCACAACGCGAACGACCCCGGCACGTACAACAACATGGGCGTGAGCTTCCTGATCCAGGGCAAGGAGCCCGAAGCGATCGAGAAGTTCCAGAAGGCCGTCGAGCTCGACGCGAAGCACTTCGAGGCGAACATGAACCTCGGGTGGATCGCGCTGAACTCGGGCGACTACGCCCTGGCGTCCACGTCCTTCGCGGCCGCGCTCGGCACCCAGCCCGGCTCGAACGACGCGAAGCTCGGCATGGCCATCGCGTCGCGCGGCACCGGCGAGTACAAGCGCGCCGAGACCCTCTACGACCAGATCATCGCCGCCGACCCCAACAACGACGCCGCGTACTTCAACGCCGCGACGCTGCAGGAGGTCTACGTCAAGGACTACAAGAAGGCCCTGGCGATCCTCCAGAGCTTCGCCGACAAGCACCCCGTCGCACCCACCCACGAGGTGTACGCGCGGATGGAGCGCGTGAAGAAGGCGAAGGCCGAAGAAGACGAGCGGAAGCGGATCGAGGCCGAGAAGAAGAAGGCCGAGGAAGAGCGCCGCAAGCGGAACGAAGAGCTGCTGAAGAACATGGCCACCCAGATCTCGGGCATCCGCAGCAAGCTCGACATGAACCAGGCGTGCATCGATCCCATGGTCACCGAAGAGGTCAACATGGTGCTCGAGCAGGCGCAGATCGTCGTCGACTCCCAGGATGTCGACCTCGCCGCCGACATCCAGACCATGCTCGAAGGCTACACGCCGGTCGTCGACGATGCCGTCGCAGCGTGTGCCGGTGCCGCTCCGGCGCCCGAGGGTGGCGAGACCCCCGAGGGTGGCGCAGCCCCCGAAGGTGGCGAAGAGATGGAAGAGCCCGCTCCCGAATAGCGTCCTCCGGACAGTGCTCCGAACGCCCATCGAAGCCACGCGAACCGCACGGTCCGCGTGGCTTTCGTGCGTCTGGAAATTTCCCTGTCGTCAACAGGCCGGCACGCCCCGAAGGCGTGGAAGCAACCCGAACTTGGGCGTGCCGCATCGTTGACGACAGGGAAATCCCGGTTCCAGCTCCGTGGCACTTCACACTTCGCTGTCCATCCCCTGACGACCGGTTGACGAACCGCATCCAGGGAGCGCGGTCGTAGAGGACAGAACGCACGGGGAGCCCGTCCACACCGGACGGATCGCCCGTACGGCACTCGTGCGCCCGCACGAGACGAACCCCTGGAGCCCCCCATGCGCACCGCACTCGAAGTCCGCCAGACCTACTGCGACACCCACCTCGACACGCGGCACTTCCGGTCGGGTTCCGTCGGGGTCGGGTCCAGGGTGGCCTGGCGCTGGCGCTTCCTCGGTGTGGACATGGGAACCGTGCCCGGCGTGCTGCGGCACGTGCTCCCGTGGCTCCCGCCCATCTGGTCGGAGTGCGAGCCCGTCGAGACCGCGCACTTCCAGATCGACGACGACGGCCTCGAGTCCGTGTTCCGCCACGAAGACGGCCGCTGGACCGTCCAGGTGCCGTCCGACTGGACCGCCGAACACGGCGGCCTGCCCGCGCACGGAACCCTCGAGATCCACGAGCCCGTCGTGCTCCGCAAGGGTGACCTCGTGTTCGAGGCCGCGCTGGTCGACGCGCCCGAAGCGGCGCCCCGCGATCTCCCCACTCCCGAGCCCCCCATGCTCGCGAGCTTCGCGATGATGGCCGCCACTGGCCTGCTTTTCGGCCTGGGCGTCTACTTCGCGCCTCCCCTCCCCTCCACGTCCTTCGTCGAGGTCCCCGACCGCATCAGCAAGATCGTCATGCTGCCCGCGCCCGAGGAGCCGAAGCCCGTCCCGACGGTCGCCGAGGCTGCGGGCGGGGGCGGTGCGCCGAGCTCGAGCCGGTCCGCCGAGCCCGACCCCGGTCCGCGGTCCTCCCACGCAGAGGACGTCGCGACGGCCCGGTCTGCGGGGGTCTTCAGCGATCCGAACGCCATGGACTTCGGCGGAATCGGCCTCGACGGGATCGCCGACGCGGTCGACCTGCTCGCGAGCCCCTCGGGACGCGGCATCGCGATGGGAGGCATGAACGGCCGCGGCTGCCGGACCTGTGGTGGAGGCGGAGACGGCGAGGGCATCGACATGCCCGGTCGTGGACCCGGTCCCGGAGTCGCGGGCTACGGCGGTCCCGGCTTCATCGCGAAGCCGCCCGGCCAGCCGATCACGCTCACCCAGGATCCGCTCGTCATCGGTTCCGTCGACGCCACGGACGTCGACCGCGTCATCAAGCGCCACCTGAGCCAGATCCGGTACTGCTACCAGCGCCAGCTGCCGCGGAACCCCGATCTCTCCGGGAAGCTCGTCGTGAAGTTCACCATCGCGAAGGACGGTCGCGTGTCCTCCGCTTCGGTGAAGTCGAGCACCATCGCGGATTCCGCGGTCGGCGACTGCGTCGTCGGACGCATCCAGCGGATGGAGTTCGTGACCCCCCGCGGAGGCGGCATCGCGATCGTCTCCTACCCGTTCATGTTCTCGCCGGGCTGACAGGGAGTTGACCAAACGAGGGGAACCGGCCCCCGAACGATCGTGTCGGAACGGATTGACGGGATGATGACCGCCTCGCGGTTGTCCGTCGAAGCCCGCCGAAGCACTATAGGCCCATTGAGGAATCTGACTGGATCTTCCAGTCACCGCGGAGGAATCCAATGAACCGCACCCTGCGACTCGTCGCCGCTCTCACCACGCTCTCTGCACTTGCAACCCCCGCTTTCGCTCAGGACGAAGACCTCGGCGACTCCAACCGGGACATCAAGTACAAGGAGCGTACCGAGATCGACTTCGATGGCGTCGACGTGACCGGTGAGCTGGTGAAGCCGCAGGGGCAGCTGCTCCTCGATCGGCGCAAGGCGGACTTCAACCCGTTGATCAAGCTCCGCGAGAGCTTCGACACGGAGATGAAGCAGTCCGTGGACGAGGTCAAGTAAGGCCCCGTTCCGGTCGAGCTCCGGGGGCCCCCACGGCGCCTCGGACGAACCCCATTCTTCTTCCACCGGCTCCGCCGGTGCCCGCCAGCGCCCTCTGTGAGCGGGCACGAGGATACCCACGATGAGTTCATCCAACCTGGTCTTCGAGGTCTACCGCGGCGCCGATCTGATCGCGCGGCAGCGGTTCTCCGAAGAGAGCGTGACCATCGGCCGAGGCGAAGCAGCCCTGCTCCGCGTCGACGATCCCAGCATCTCCGACCTGCACTGCGTCATCAACGTCGAGCACGACGGCAGCATCATGCTGCTCGACCTCGGCAGCGAGCAGGGCACGATCTACGGCGGTCAGCGCGTCCCGAACGCGAACCTGCGCGATGGCGGCGAGTTCTTCGTCGGCATGCTGCGCTTCCGCGCCTACCTCGACCACGGAGCGCCCGCCCAGCGCCACGCTCCCGCGGATCTCCCGGATCAGGACGACCCCACGCAGGACGTGCCGCCCCTCGAGCCCGCCCAGCAGCAGCGCATCATGGTCGAGAGCCCCGACGGCTCCGACTTCCCCGTCGAGATGACCGACGAGGGCGAGATCGACTTCGAGAACGACGTCATCATCGAAGACGGCATGTCGTTCGTGATGCGGGCCGGCACGGCCACGCACAACATCGGCGTGAACGTGAACCGCCCGAAGGTCCTCGAGGTGAACCAGCTGTGGGGCGACACCCTGCTCGACAGCCGCCACTTCGCCCACACCGGTCAGCGCATCTCCATCGGGTCGAGCGTCGGCTACCGCTGGCACTTCCTCGGCGTCGACATGGGCTGGGTCCCCGCGCCCCTCAACATGGTGCTGCCGTACACGCCGCCCATGTGGTCCGAGATCCACAGCACGTTCCGCAACGAGTTCTACTCGCCGGAAGACGATCTGCCGGGCAACCGGGATCACGACCTCTTCACGTTCGAAGACGACAAGTACGTCGCGCACGTGCTCGAGGCGTGGGATGGCTTCGTCGACATCGAAGACAAGCGCTACTCGTTCGCGCAGCTCGTCGAGTCCGGCCGCGCGAAGAAGCAGGGCGCCGAGTTCGAGATCCCGGTCACCGACGACGTGCGCCTGATGGTCGACGTGAACGGCGTCACCTACTTCGCCCACAAGGTGAAGGCCGGAACGCGCCTGCTCAACCGGTCCTCCGAAGACCCCGACTACCCCTTCATCGCGATCTTCTCGTTCATCGGCTTCCTCGGCCTGATGTTCGGCCTGGTGATGTACTTCATCCCCGCGCGCCCGAGCATGGGTGTCAACGAGATCCCCGACCGCTTCGTCGAGATGAACATCGACAAGCCCGAGCCCGAGCCCGACAAGAAGGACAAGAAGCCCGACGCCAACCCCGACGCCGGTGAAGGCGCGAAGGCGAAGCGCGAAGAGGGCAAGGTCGGGAAGAAAGACGCCAAGATGGAGAAGGCCAAGGGCAACAAGGTCGACATCCAGCAGGCCCAGAAGGATCGCCAGGTGGCCGAGAACGCCGGTCTCCTCGGCGCTCTCGCCGACGACGGCGGCATGGACGGCGTGTTCGGCTCGTCCGCCCTCGACAGCTCGCTCACGGGCGGTGTCGGTGGCCTCATCGGCGCCAAGGGCACCCAGATCGGCGCAGGTGGCCTCGGCTCCCGCGGCTCGGGCCTCGGTGGCGGCGGTACGGCGGAAGGTCTCGGTGGCCTCGGCACCAAGGGCATCGGCTCCGGCAAGTCCGGCTACGGCTCGGGCGGCGGCAACTTCGGCGCCAAGGGCGAAGGCGGCATCGGCACGGTCGGTGGCGACCCCATCATCCTCGGTGCGCTCGACCGCTCGCTCATCGACGCCGTCATCAAGCGCCACATGAACCAGATCCGGTACTGCTACCAGCGCGAGCTCGCCAAGAAGCCGAGCCTGGGCGGCAAGATCGTCATCAAGTTCGTCATCGCGAAGGACGGCACCGTCAGCAGCGCGAGCACGAAGAGCACCACCATGAACAACAGCGCGGTCGAGCAGTGCATCGTCGGCCGGTTCATGCGGATGCAGTTCCCCGAGCCCAAGGGCGGCGGCATCGTCATCGTGTCGTACCCCTTCATCTTCAGCCCCGGGTAGGTCGAGACTCACGGACCGTCCCTGCGAGCCCTCGGGACTCAGGGACGGTCCCTCCGTCGAAATCGTGTAGGCTCGCACCACGGACCGTCCCCTCGCGGGACACCGAGGTGCGGGCCTTCCGCGTCTCAGGGCCGGATTCCAGCAGCTCCGCACACGGCGCCGCGGAATACCGGCCGAGGCTCGAGGGTCACCGGCTCTTGCGATGACGGAGGTACCCGATGCTCTTGTGGATGGCGGCGGCACTCGCGAATCCGGTCGAAGTGGTGGAGGGTCCGCGGCCCGCGCGAGACCTCTGGGTCGCGGCGACGGCCCGTGAAGCGGCGCTGGCGAAGTGCTTCGCGGGGAGCACGGCGGAGATCCTGCTCGTCGTGACCATCGAGGCCGACGGGCTCGTGTCGAACGCGCAGTTCCGCACGAACGACAACCCCGATCCGGCCGTCACGCAGTGCCTCGTGAGCGAGAGCCTGCGGATGCGCGTGCCCAAGCGGGCCGAAGACGAGCCGAAGAGCGTGTTCCGCTGGAGTGTGTCGCCAGCCACCCTCGCGCAGGGCGTGCCCGACGACAAGCCGCAGCCCGGGCAGTTCGAGGTGCGCGGCGCCCTCGACGCGAAGCAGGTGCAGGACGTCATCAGTCGGTTCGAGAACCACTTCCTGTACTGCTACAACAAGGAGAAGCCGCGCGACCAGGACCTCGCCGGAACCTTCGATCTGCACGTCACCGTCGATGCCACCGGGTCCGTGCAGGACGTGAACGTGCTCCGCCTCGAGATGCCGAACGACCGCGTCGCCGAGTGCGTGGCCACGAAGTTCCGCAGCATCCGGTTCGACAAGCCGGCCGACGGGAAGCCCGTGCTCATCGCGAAGCCGTTCTCGTTCCCGTGATCGGCCTCGCGAGCCTGGTGGGCGCAGCACTCGCTGCGTCCCCCGCGATCCCACCGCGCATCCGGGCCGACGGGCCGCGCGATCCAGCGCCCGTGTCCGAGCGGATCGCCACGCTGCACGAGCCGATCGTCGTGTGCATCGGCACATCGCCCGCGACGCTCACCCTCTCCGTCGAGTCGAGCGGAGCCGTGTCCGCGCGCGCCACCGGGCCCGGAGCCGCCTGCCTCGAGCGCCTGTTCACCGACTGGGCGCTGCCCGAGCAACCTGGAATCCCCACCACGTTCGTCGTCGAGCTCGCCGAGCGGCGCGGGCTCGGGAATCGCGCCGGGTACGTCGGTCCGCCGCCGAACCTCGCCACGGCCCCGTCGGCCGTCACGATCGTCGACACCGGGCTGCCAGCGCATGCGAACGCGAGCCTCGGAGAGCCCGTCATCCTCGGTCCGATCGAACCTGCCGAGCTCCGGGCGGTGTTCGACGGCGCGCTCGGGAGCCTGCAGCGCTGCCACGAAGCCGAGTCCAACGGCACGGTGCTGCCCATCGGCCGCGTCTCGCTCAAGGTGGTGATCGACAAGGCCGGTGCGGTCAGCGCGAGCACCATCCGCGCGAGCACGCTCGGGCACGCCGGGATCGAGGCCTGCATCCAGAACGTCGGCAAGACGCTCGTGTTCCCCGCCAGCCCCACGGGCGCCATCTCGATCGTGACGATGCCCGTCCTCTACGGTCCGTAGGCCCTCTGCCGGAACCGCCAAAGGCTTGTAAAGCGCGTGTCAGGGCATGCACAACACGGTAGAAAGTGCCGCTGACCTACCGCCGCAGGTGTTGTTGATGAAGTCCATCGCCCGAAACGCCCTTCGCTCGCTCGCCTCCGTGGCCCTCGCCACGAGCCTGCTGTCGACCGCGGCGCTCGCCGACGACCAGGTGGACGATCTCGACTCCGCCGGCAGCAACAAGTCCGCGGCCAAGAGCACCGCCCGGAAGGGCGGTCAGGTGCGTGAGGTCGTGCGCGGCTTCTACGTCAAGGCGAACGCCGGCTCCATCGTGTTCTTCGGCCCGCGCGGCGGCGCCGGTCTGCTCGAGCCCGGCACGGCACTCGCCCTCTCCGTCGGTCAGGACTTCATCGACAAGGAGAAGAGCTCGGCCGCGTGGGAGGTCTTCTTCCACCAGAGCCTGAACAACGGCGCGAAGTACTTCCAGCAGTCGGGTCTCGGCCCCAACCTGCTCATCCAGGGCGACATCCACACGTTCACCGGCGGCGTGTCGTTCGAGTACTCCACCTACGTCACCCGGCGTCTCGGTATCGGCGCGAAGGTCGGCGGTGGTGTGTCCTTCGTCCCCCTGCTCATGCTCGAGCAGGAGTACCTCGAGACGGTCGTGGGCGACTCGTGGGGCGGCAACATCCCGCCCGTCCACAACTCCCCCGTCCCCGTCGTGCTCGGCGGCCCCACGGTCGAGTACTACACCAAGCTCTCCCACTTCAGCCTCGGCCTCGACGCCGTGTTCTCGTTCTACGTCGGCCTCGACTTCGGCGCCGACATCACGGGCTTCCTGAAGTACACGTTCTAGCGGGCGTCCCCGCGGCTGCGCACCCGATGAGCGCGCGGCCGGGGCCCTCGCGTGACACCCCCACACCGACCGGTTAGTCCGGCGGCTCACGTACGACGGCCCGTCGCGGTCGTCCTATGCGGAGGAAGACATGGCAAACGAATCCAAGGGCATGCTCGCCCGCAAGCTGGGCATGACCCAGATCTTCGCCGACGACGGCACCATCTTCGCGGTCACCGTCCTCGAGGTCGGGCCCAACACGGTGCTCCAGGTCAAGACCGACGAGGGCAAGGATGGCTACAACGCCGTCCAGCTCGGCTTCGACAGCGCGAAGCCCTCGCGCCTCACCAAGGCCGACCTCGGCCACTTCGCGAAGTCCGGCCGCGGCGAGAACCCGCCCCGCTTCGTGAAGGAGATCCGCCTCTCCAAGGCCGACGCGTCGGCCCTCGAGGTCGGGCAGACACTCAGCCTCTCCGATCTCTTCGAGACCGGCGGAAAGGTCGACGTGGTCGGCACCTCCAAGGGCAAGGGCTACGGCGGCGTCATGAAGCGCTGGAACATGAAGGGCTTCATCCGCTCGCACGGTACGCACGAGTTCTTCCGTCACGGCGGCTCGATCGGTACGCGCCTCACCCCCGGTATGGTGCTCTCCGGCAAGAAGATGCCGGGCCAGATGGGCAACGAGCAGAAGACCATCCAGAACCTCAGCATCGTCCGCGTCGACACCGAGCGGAACCTGCTGTTCCTCAAGGGTGGCGTGCCCGGCCCCGTCGGTGCCTACCTCACCGTCCGGAACGCCGTGAAGGCCTGATCCCGCCCCTCCAGGCGAGACCCGGTTAGACCCGAAGCCCGGCATCCCTGGATGTCCGGGCTTCTGGCGTTTCTGGAGGTGTGATGCAGCCGCTGTGGACCCCCGACCCCGAGCGCGTCGGGCACACCCATCTCGCCCGGTTCATCGAGCACGTGAACCGCACCCACGGGCTCGAGCTCGCCGACTACGACGCGCTGTACACGTGGTCGATCGAGAACCTGCCCGAGCTCTGGCAGGCCGTGTGGGACACCACCGGCATCCGGGCCAGCGAGCCCGCCACCACCGTGCTCTCCGGCGACGCCTCGCACGCCGATCCCGAGATCGCCCACCACTGGTTCCCGGGCGCCCGCCTGAACTTCGCAGAGAACCTGCTGCGCTTCCGCGACGACCGTCCCGCGCTCACCTTCGTGCACGAGTCCGGAGCGCGGGAGTCCCTCACGTACGCCGAGCTGTACGGGCGTGTCGCACGGTTCGCCCGCTGGCTGCGGTCCGTCGGCATCCAGCCTGGAGACCGTGTCGCCGGCTTCCTCCCCAACCGTCCCGAAGCCGTGATCGCCATGCTGGCCACCACCAGCCTCGGCGCCATCTGGTCGTCGTGCAGCCCCGACTTCGGGTTCAAGGGCGTGATGGACCGCTTCGGGCAGATCTCGCCGCGCGTGCTGGTCGCGTGTGACGGCTACACGTACGGCGGCAAGTCGTTCGACTCCGCAGGCCGGCTGGGCGAGGTCGCCGACGCCATCCCCGCGATCGAGCACGTCGTGTTCGTCCCCGTCATCGGGTCCGACACCTCGGGGGTGCGGGCGCAGCTCCCGTGGAGCGCCGCCCTCGACAACGACGCCACCGAGCTCGACTTCGCCCAGCTCCCGTTCGACCACCCGCTGTACATCATGTACAGCTCCGGAACCACGGGCGTACCGAAGTGCATCGTGCACGGGGCCGGTGGAACCCTGCTCCAGCACGCCAAGGAGCTCGTGCTCCACAACGATCTCGGGCGCGACGACGCCCTGTTCTACTTCACCACCTGTGGCTGGATGATGTGGAACTGGCTCGTCAGCGGCCTGTTCACGGGCTGCAACGTCGTACTGTACGACGGGAGCCCCGGCCATCCCGACCTCTCCGTGCTCTGGCGCATGGCGGAGGCCGAGGGGGTCACGCACTTCGGCACCTCGCCCAAGTTCCTCGGCATCTGCAAGAGCAAGGGCCTCGAGCCCGGCCGCGACCACGACCTGTCGCGGCTCCGGGTCGTCCTGTCCACCGGCTCCCCCCTGTCCGCCGAGCTCTTCCACTGGACGTACACGTCCGTGAAGTCCGACCTCCAGCTCGCGAGCATCTGCGGCGGCACCGACATCATCAGCTGCTTCATGCTCGGGAGCCCGATCGACCCCGTGTACGCGGGCGAGATCCAGAAGCGCGGGCTCGGGATGGCCGTCGAGGCGTGGGAGTCCGAGGGCCACCCCGTGGAGGGAGCGAAGGGCGAGCTCGTGTGCGTGAAGCCCTTCGTCAGCATGCCGGTGGGGTTCTGGAACGACGACGACGGCTCCCGGTACCGCAAGGCGTACTTCGAGCACTACCCGGGAGTCTGGCGCCACGGCGACTTCGTGGAGATCACCGAGACCGGCGGCGTGATCGTGTACGGCCGGTCCGACGCCACCCTCAACCCCGGCGGGGTTCGCATCGGCACCGCCGAGATCTACCGCCAGGTCGAAGCGATGGACGAGGTCGCCGACTCCCTCGTCATCGGCCAGCAGTGGGAGGACGACACCCGGGTCGTGCTGTTCGTGGTCCTCGCCGACGGGCTCGTGCTCGACGACGCGCTCGAGAAGCGCATCCGCACGCAGATCCGCACGAACACCACCCCACGGCACGTGCCCGCACGCATCGTCCAGGTGGGCGCGGTTCCCCGCACCATCTCGGGCAAGAAGGTCGAGCTCGCCGTCACGCGGCTCGTCCACGGCGAAGAGGTCGCGAACCGCGATGCGATGGCGAACCCCGAAGCGCTCGACGACTACGCGAACCGCTCCGAGCTCCGGGCCTGAGGCCTACCGCATCCGGTAGTTCGGAGCCTCGGCCGTCACGATCACGTCGTGCACGTGGCTCTCGGACAGCCCTGCGTTCGTGATGCGCACGAACCGGGCCTCCCGCTGCATCTCGCCGATCGAGTGACACCCGCAGTAGCCCATCGACGCGCGGAGCCCGCCCACGAGCTGGTACACCACGTCGCTCACCGGACCCTTGTACGGCACGCGGCCCACGATGCCCTCCGGCACCAGCTTGCGGCTGTCGGCTTCCGGATCGCCGAGATCGTCCTGGAAGTACCGGTCGGACGAGCCCGCCTTCATCGCTTCGATCGAGCCCATCCCGCGGTACGCCTTGTAGCGTCGACCCTGGAACAGCACGACGTCACCGGGGCTCTCGGAGGTACCGGCCAGGAGCGACCCGATCATGATGGCGTCGGCGCCGGCACCCACCGCCTTCGCGAGGTCTCCGGAGAACTTCACGCCGCCGTCCGCGATGATGCGAACCCCGGCATCGCGCGCCACCTTCGCAGCGTCCGCCACCGCCGTGAGCTGCGGCACGCCGACCCCAGCCACGACCCGCGTGGTGCAGATCGAGCCCGGGCCGATCCCGACCTTCACCACGTCGGCGCCGGCATCCACGCAGGCTCGCGTGGCTTCGGCGGTCGCCACGTTCCCGACCACCAGCGTGACCTCCGGGTAGCGCGCCTTGATCACCTTCGCGGCGTCCAGCACACCCTTGCTGTGGCCATGGGCCGTGTCGAGCACGAGCACGTCGACGCCCGCTTCCACCAGGGCCGCTGCGCGGTCGTCGCGGTCGCCGCCCACCCCGATGGCCGCGCCGCACAGCAGCTGACCACGCGCGTCGAACGCGGCGTTCGGGTACCGGCCGACCGTCTCGATGTCCTTGATCGTGATGAGACCCAGGAACCGCCCGTCGTCTCCCACCACCAGCAGCTTCTCGATCTTGTGCTCCTGCAGCAGCTCCTTCGCGCGATCGAGCTCCGTGTGCGGGCCCACCGTCACCAGGGTCGTGCTCATCACGTCCCGCACGGCGCGATCGAGGCGGCGCTCGAACCTGAGGTCGCGGTTCGTGATGATGCCCACGGCGCGGTCGTCGACCACCACCGGGAGCCCCGAGATCCCGTGCTCCTGCATGAGCCGCCGGGCCGCGCCGATGGTGAGGTCGGGCGCGATCACGATGGGATCCTCGACCACACCGGTCACCGCCTTCTTCACCTCGCGCACATAGGCCGCCTGGGCCTCGAGCCCGAGGTTCTTGTGCACGATGCCGAGCCCGCCTTCGCGCGCCATCGCGATGGCGGTCGGGGCTTCCGTCACGGTGTCCATCGCGGCGCTGATCAGCGGGATGCGGAGCTTCACGCGCTCCGAGAGCACGGTGGAGGTGTCGACGTCGCGAGGCAGCACGTCGCTCGCGCGGGGCACGAGCAGCACGTCGTCGAACGTCAGGGCGAAGGGCACGTCGGGGTGGAGCATCGGGACCTCCTCCGCGTGAACGCGGGCCGCGGAGTATTCAGGGACGCGCCGGCGAGCCAGCCCGCCCCGGCTCCGGGTCCCCCGACCCCGATTTCGGGAAGACGCTCACCCCGCGGGGGGTCGATCCGCTTGAACCGCGGGGCCGACCATTGTAAGAGAGCCGCCAACCGCGAGGACCACGTCATGCGCTCCCTCACTCTCTCCGCGCTCCTCTTCGTCGCCGCCTGCGGCGGGAAGCATCCGGGCACCTACGAGACCGCCAAGGCAGGCGACGGCGCCGCGGCCGATCCCGTCATCGCCGAAGCCGACGCCCTGTGGGACGAGCGGGTCGACGCCGCGAAGCTCGAGATGGCGCTGAAGAAGTACGAAGAGGCCTACACGGCCGACCCCGCGAACCGCCACGCGCTCGTCCGGCTCACCCGCGGCTGGTACTTCTACGGCGACGGCCACGCCACCGACAAAGACGTGCAGATCGAGCGCTGGGGCAAGGCGATCGAGTGGGGCGCCAAGTGCCTCGCCCTCAACGAGGAGTTCGCCACGCGCGTGAACTCGGGCGAGAAGGAGAAGGATGCCGTGGCGGTGGCCACGAAGAACGAGGTCCCCTGCCTGTACTGGACGGCCTCGGCGCTCGGCAAGTTCGGCAAGGCCCAGGGCCTCGCGAAGACCCTGAAGTTCCTGCCCACCGTGAAGGCGTACATGACGAAGGTCGAAGAGCTCGACCCGCAGTACTACCACTACGGTCCCGCCCGGTACTGGGGCGCCTACTACGCCGCCCTCCCGAGCTTCGCCGGGCAGGATCTCGACAAGAGCAAGCAGTACTTCGACGCCGCCATCGAAGGCGCGCCGTACTACCTGCCCACCCAGGCCCTGCGCGCCGAGTTCTGGGCCATCCCCGCGCAAGACCCGAAGCAGTTCAAGACCGACCTCGACAACGTCATCGCCGCCGACGCGAACGCGAAGCCCGAGGTCGCGCCCGAGAACACCCTGGAGCAGCGCAAGGCGAAGCTCCTGCTCGAGAAGATGAACGAGTTCTTCGACAAGAAGGCCATGGCCGAGATGAACGGAACGCAGGAGTAGTCATGAACCTCTTCCACAAGCTCGCGGTCACGGCCGCAGTCGTGAGCCTCGCGGTCCTCGCGCTCGCTTCCGGGCCCGTCCAGGCCGAAGGCGGCAAGGAGCTCAACGTCGGCTCGCTCGCGCCCAAGGGCACGCCCTGGATGGACCTCCTCGAGAAGTTCGAGAGCCAGGTCGAAGCGAAGACCGACATCAACGTCATCATCCGCCCGCCCGGCATCATGGGCGAGGTCGAGATGGCCCGCGAGACCCGCATCGGCGAGCGCCTGCAGGCCGCGGCCGTCACCACCGGCGCCCTGTCCGAGGGCGGCAACCTGCCGCTCCTCCAGATCGTCGAGCTCCCCTTCCTGTTCAAGGACAACGCCGAGGCCGACCACATCCTGGACGACGTGCTGTGGGCGCCCATGTCGAAGATCATGGCGTCCCGCGGCTACGTGCTCACGCTGTGGTCCGAGAACGGCTGGCGCTCGTTCGCCACCAAGGGCGAGGCCATCCGCACCCCGGAAGACCTCAAGAAGTTCAAGATGCGGGCCCAGGAGTCCGACGTCCACATGGCCATGTACAAGGCCTTCGGCGGGAACGCCGTGCAGAAGCCGATGACGGAGGTCCTCACCGGCCTGAACTCCAACGTCATCGACGGCCTCGACAACACCGCCCTCTACATCATGGCCGGCGGCCTGGCCGACCCCCTCGACACCTTCACGCTCACCCGGCACATCTACCAGCCCGCCGTCGTGGTGCTGTCGAAGACCTGGTACGACACGCTCGACGCCGACACCCAGAAGGTCCTCCAGGACGCCCGCGCGCTCACCGCCGAGTCCCGCGAGAAGATCCGCGCCGAAGACGCCGCGATGGTCGCCGCGCTGGCCGAGATGGACGTCCAGGTCATCGAGCTCACCGACGAGCAGCGCGAGGCGTTCGCCAAGGTCGCACGCGGCATGCACGACTCCTTCGCGGCCTCGCTCGACGAGAAGGGCGCCGGCACCAACCTGCTCAAGCTCATTCGCGACGGCCTCGCGAAGTAGGCAGTGCAGAACCTCGTCTCGAGCCTCTTCCGATCGTTCGACCGCGTCACCGTCGATCTGTGGCGCAGCATCACGGGCGCCGCGCGGAGCTGGCGCGAGCGGGCCGTGTCGCGCGAGCTCCTGTGGCTCGTGCTCGGCGTCACGTTCGTCAAGGTCGTGCTCGACGAGGTGTTCGGCCGCCTGAACCGCGCGGCCGCGTTCGTGGAGCGCGGGCTCGTCCTCGTGGCGATGCTCACGATGACGTTCCTGGCGTTCAACGACTACCTCACCCGCGAAGCCGTCGTGCTGTTCGAGGCCGACGGCCAGATGAACATCGCACTGCTCCTCATGGTGGTCGTCGGGTTCTTCGGCGCGAGCCTCGCGACGTTCGAGAACAAGCACATCGCGGTCGACGCCGTCGATCGGGTGCTCAGCCCCCCCAGCGCGCGCTTCGTGAAGCGGTTCACGTCACTCGTCGCGGCCGGCCTGTGCTGGATGTTCGTGAGCGCCTCGCAGGAGGCCGTGCTCAACCACAGCCACGACAGCTTCGAGGGCGCGAAGGTCTGGTCGCCGCTCGTCGGTCCGGTGAACCTCGCGGTCGCGCTCGTGGGCACCGCCACTCCCGTGGACTCCGACGCAGATGGGCTGGCCGACCACAAGGAGATCTGGAAGGTCGGCACCGACCCGTTCGCAGCCGACTCCGACGGAGACGGGCTCGACGACAAGGCCGAGCTGTACGGGCCCGATGGCGCGCCCGACACCTTCGACGAAGGCGACCCCCTCAACGCCCCCGACGCCACCGAGAAGCGCGAGTTCAAGCGCCCTCCCGGCAAGATGGAGCTCCAGTTCGACACCGGCTGGCTCCAGGCCCTCCTCCTGCTCCCGAGCGGCGACCGGTTCGGCGAAGGTACCCCCCACGCCAGCCAGGAAGAGTGGGAGAACGCCCAGTTCGAAGCCGGGCTCGAGTTCGACGAGCTCCCCCCGGCGTTCGTCTGGGTGAAGGCCGGCGACCGCTTCCCGCTCTGGATCCCGCTCCAGGTCATCGTGTACGCGTTCGCGCTCATGGCGCTGCGCTTCCTCGGCCAGGCGATCTACCCGCCGAGCAGCGTCCCCATGGGCCTCGAAGAGCCCGTGGCCGGCACCCGCAAGCCCGTCGACGTGGTGTTCGCGGGCGGCTTCCCCGGCGCCCTCGTGGCGCTCGGCCTCGGCGCGTACTTCGGGAGCGGCGCGCTCATCCTGGTCGGCTCCATCCTGCTCGTCCTCCTCGGCTCCCCGCTGTTCGTGGCCGTGGGCGTCGGCACCATGGCCAGCTGGGTGCTGCTCCGCGAGAACTCCGCGTCCGTCGTGATCAGCGACGTGTTCGAGGCCACGAAGAAGCAGGAGCTGCTCGCCATCCCGTTCTTCGTGCTCGCCGGCAACCTCATGACGCGTGGCTCCATCGCGCGCCGGCTCATCGAGTTCACGAAGACCGTGCTCGGGCCCGTGCCCGGCGGCCTCGGCGCAGGGGCCGTCGTCGCGTGCGCCATCTTCGCAGCCATCTCGGGCAGCTCGCCCGTGACCGTCATCGCCATCGGCTCGATCCTGTACCCCATGCTCGTGGCCGAGGGGTACGACGACCGGTACAGCATGGGTGTGCTCACGACGGCCGGCGGGCTCGGCATCATCATCCCGCCCTCCATCCCGATGATCGTCTACGCCATCGTCGTGTCGCGGAACCCGAACGCGCTCACGATGGCCCTGCCCGACGGCACCACCGAGACCGTCAGCCTCGACCCCGCCGCCCTGTTCAAGGCCGGCATCCTTCCCGGGCTGTTCATCGCGCTCGTGCTCATCGTGTACACGTTCTTCGTGACGTGGCCCCGCACGGAGGCGGGTCTCGCGGCCCATCGCGCGTCCCAGCCCACGGATCAGGGCGCGTGGGCGGCCCGAACGGCGCGGTCGTTCGTGCGCAGCGTTCCGAGCCTCGCGCTCCCCGTGCTCATCCTGGGCGGCATCTACGGCTGGCTCGACCTGTCGGGCTTCGGCATCCCCTTCGCGCTCCGCTTCACCGTCACCGAGGCCGCTGCAGTGGCCGTCGTGTACGCCCTGTTCGTCGAGCTCGTCGTGAACCGCGAGCTGAAGCTGAAGGACGTGCCCGACGTGGTGTCCGAGAGCGCCATCATGATGGGGTCGCTGTTCCTCATCCTCGTGATCGCGATCTCCCTGAACCGGTTCTTCGTGTTCGAGCAGGTGCCCGACGCCGCCACCCAGTGGATGCTCGCGCGGGTCAGCACGCCCACCGGGTTCCTCGTCATGGTGAACCTGTTCCTGCTGGCGCTCGGCTGCGTGATGGACATCCTGTCGGCCATCCTCATCGTGGCTCCGCTCCTGGCGCCGATCGCCGCGAGCTACGGCATCCACCCCGTGCACTTCGGCATCATGTTCATCGTGAACCTCGAGCTCGGCTACCTGACGCCGCCGATGGGCATCAACCTGTTCGTGGCCTCCACGGTGTTCGAGCGCTCGATCGTCGACGTGATCCGCGCCATCGTGCCGTTCCTGTTCCTGATGCTGTTCTGCCTGGCCGTCATCGTGTGGGTGCCCTGGCTGTCGCTGGCGCTGCTGGACTGACCACCGCGACACGGTGAGATCCACTACACATTCCGACCAGCGCCCTATCCTTGCCGAGCGATCATCGACCTTTCACCGAAACTCTCCTGGTCTCAGAGGAAAACCGAACCTTCCTCACCGGTGGACTCCGCCATCGGGTGTGGGCGTCCCGGTCCCGGTCCTCCGGCCCGGCACCGGCGCGTGTCTTCCGGGCTCGGCCCTTCGGCCTCGGTCCTCCCTGCGGTCGGACTGCGCTGCGCGCACCCTCCAGCCCCGCTGACGCGGGGGCGTGCGTCCATCGGGGCCCGGTGCGGGCTTCGGGGTTGCCCCGGGCCCGGCGAGCGGCCATGGTGAGCCCATGGTGCATCTCTCGCGCTCGCTGATCGTCCTGGCCCTGTCTGCGTGCGGGGTCGCGGGAACCGGGTTCGATGGCGACCCGGTCGGGGCGGGCGATCTCGAGGTCGACGCCGACACCGACTCGGACGCAGACTCCGATACGGACTCGGACTCCGACTCGGATTCGGATGCGGACTCCGACTCGGATTCGGATTCGGATTCGGATTCCGATGGGGACACGGGCGTCGAGGGCGACACCGGAGCGGGCACGGGAGCGGGCACGGGCACGGGCACGGGGTTGGGGGGCGACACGGCCGTCCTGAGCACCCGGCCGAACCTCATGCTCGTCGTCATGGACGACGTCGGCGCCGAGCGGCTCGCCTCCTTCGGGCTCCCCCACGACACCTGGCCCGTCACGCCCGTGCTCGATCAGCTCGCGGTCGACGGCGTGCAGTTCGACCGCGCGTACGCGATGCCCGTGTGCTCCC
Organism: Myxococcota bacterium; assembly: GCA_041389565.1. Lineage (GTDB taxonomy): Bacteria > Myxococcota_A > UBA796 > UBA796 > JACKEQ01. The sequence goes on along the minus strand of JAWKRP010000002.1, from coordinate 783,709 downwards.
CCACCCGGTTCACCGGCATGACCGGCCGCTACGGCCGCCGCCGCGGGCTCGGCAAGCCCCTTCTGCTCGGCGAGGACTGGCAGCTGCCGGCCGACGAGTACACGCTGCCCGAAGCCCTCGCGACGGCCGGCTACACGTCCGCGCTCGCGGGCAAGTGGCACCTGTCGGGCGACCTGTACCCGATGAGCGCCCTAGACTCGGGGTTCACGCACCAGCGCGGCACGCTCGGCAACTTCGGCTACCAGGACCCCTTCACGGGCCTCGAGGACGGCGTGTTCACGTCCATCCCCGGCTACGCCACCACCGTCACGGCCGACGACGCCATCGGGTACGCCAGCACGCTGCCCGAGCCCTGGTTCGTGTGGGTCGCCTTCAATGCAGCGCATCGCCCGCTGCACGTCCCGCCTGCGGGGCTCAACCCGAGCGGCGTCACGGGCAGCTCGTCCGACGAAGCGAAGTTCCATGCGCTGATCGAAGCCATGGACATCGAGCTCGGGCGCATCGTCGCCAGCCTCGACTTCACCGACACCACGCTCATCGTGCTCGGCGACAACGGCACGCACAGCGACCACATCCCCACGAGCTGGGAGCCCCGCGCGGGCAAGGGCGACGTGAGCGAAGGCGGAACCCGGGTGCCGCTCCTCGTGCGCGGCCCCGGAGCGCCCGCGGGCACCCGCACCGACGCCGTGGTCCACTCCGCCGACCTGTACCCCACCCTGCTCGAGCTCGCGGGCATCGACGTGTCGACGTTCTCGGTCACCACCGTCGGGCACTGGGACGACGTGGTCTCGGCCGGCACCGACACCGGGCTGTCCGACGAGCCCTGGCTCGATGGGTGGGTGGGCCCGGTCCCGCCCGTGGTGCTCGACAGCGCGTCGTTCGTGCCCGCCCTCACCGGAGGCGCGTCCGCTCGGCGCTACTCGTTCGTCGAGCGCTTCCTGCCGCTGGGCCCGCCCCCGTACCCCGAGGAGTGGCAGGCGGTCCGCGACGAGTACTTCAAGCTGGCCCGCCGGCTCGGGGTCGAAGCGCTGTACGACCTCCGCGGGCGCCACGACGACGGGCCCAATCTGCTGCCCGGTCCGCTCACGGTCGAGCAGCAGGAGGCGTACGACCGCCTCTCCGCGGTGCTCGACGCGCACGACGCCGAGCTGGTGTACGTCCCGTAGTCGGGCGTCAGTGGCCGTAGTGCGCGAGGAGCTCGGTGCGGCCCGTGATGGCCTCGAGCTTCAGGCCCGCGTCGGCGAGCAGGGCCGCAGCCCCTTCCTCCCGGTCGACCACCGTGATCACCTGCACGACCTCGAGCCCTGCCTCGCGGGCGGCCTCCACCGCGCGCAGCAGGCTTCCGCCGGTGGTCGTGGTGTCTTCGAGCACGGCCACCTTCGAGCCGGGACCGAAGTTCCCGAGCCCCACGACCAGCCGCTCCACACCGTGCCCCTTGGGCTCCTTGCGGATGAGGAACGCGTGTACGTCGCGCCCGTCGAGGTGCGAGATCGCGGCCGTCGCGCAGGCCAGCGGGTCTGCGCCCATCGTCATCCCGCCCACCCCGGAGACCTCGGGATCGAGGCGATCGAGGATCGCGCGCGCGATGAGCACGCAGCCCTCGGCGTTCAGGCTCGTCTGCCGCACATCGACATAGAGATCCGAGCTCTTCCCGCTCGCGAGCGTGAACTCACCGCGCCGCACCGACTTCTCGCGCAGCATCCCGATCAAGCGTCCGTGTTCCATGGCAGCTCACTACCATCGCGGACATCCGGTGACCCGCTCCGGGGGTACAGAATCTCCATGAGAGCTTCAGCCCTGGTCGTCCTCGCCCTGTCCGCCGGGTGTTCCGCACCCGCTCCGGAGCCCGTACAGTCCGTTCGGATCGAGGTCGTCGGAGATGGCCCGCGCATCGAGCCGCGCCGCACGTCCACCGGCGACTCGTGGATGCTCGCGCTCGACGCCCTCAACAGCGCGCCCCCGGACACCCTCGCGCACAACCGGTAGTCAGCGGTCGGCCCGCCATAGCAGGAACGCGCCCACGGCCAGCAGCGGGTCGACGATGCCGAGCCCGGCCACCTGCTGCACGCCCACCTGGCCCGTGAGCACCAGCCCTCCCAGCAGGAACGGCACGAGCGCGCGGTCGACCACCGTGGCCAGCCCGAACGATGTGGCGCCCGTGCGCGCCCCCATCGCGTAGAACCACCCGATGACCCCGACACTCATCCCGAGCAGTCGGCCCGTGCCCACCTGGTCTGCGGGGGTCGCGAGGGCCGCGGACCACACGGAGGCCGGCGCGAAGAACATGGCGCTCCCGAGCCCCATGTAGAACACCCCGTTCCAGAACGTGTACCGGGCCAGCCGGGACAGCGGCACATCGGGCACGGCGAGCAGCGCCTCCACGAACCCCGGCGGGCCAACGCTCTGGCCCGAATCCCGCTGGCTTCCTGACGTATCGGACATGCGACCTCCGCGCGCAGCGTACCAGCGTCGGGCCTTGCTATGCTGCCTCTCCTGGGGGAAGTCGAATGCTCGAGCCGTCGATCTTCGCGGCGCGTCGTGCACGCCTGCTGGCTGCCGTGGGCGGGCCCATACTGCTCGTGGGCAACGGGAACCGCGCGAAGAACCTGCCGATGACGTCGCTGCCGTTCCGTCAGGACAGCACCTTCCTGTACCTCACCGGGTGCGACGAGCCCGACGCCGCGCTGCTCCTGTCCGATCAGGAGTGCACGCTGTTCCTGCCTCCGCCCGACGACGACGATCCGCTCTGGCACGGTCCGCAGCCCGGCATCGCCGAGCGGGGCCGCGCGCTGGGCTTCGAGCAGGTCGAGCCCCTGCCGCACCTCGCGCTCCGGGCCCGCAAGCTCGACGGTCCGCGCGTGCTCGCGGTGGCCGACGAGAACAAGAACCGCCTGCTGGGCGGGTGGACGGGCGCCACCCTGCGCTTCGGGCGCGAGCACGGCGACACCGACCTCGTCGACGCCATCATCCAGATGCGGCGCACCAAGTCGGAGCCCGAGCTCGCCGAGATGCGCGCCGCTGCCGCGCTGTCCGCGCGCGCCCACATCGCGGTCATGAAGGCGTGCCGCGCGGGTTCCAGCGAGCGCGCGCTCACCGCGCTGTTCGAGGGAATCCTGGCCGCGGGCGGCGGGTCCACCGGGTACCCCACCATCCTCACGGTCCGCGGGGAGATCCTGCACAACTTCCACCACGAGAACGCGCTCGAGCCCGGCCAGCTCCTCCTGCTCGACGGGGGCGGCGAGGTGGCGTCGGGCTACGGCGTCGACATCACGCGTACGTCGCCCGTCGACGGCACGTACACGCCCTGTCAGCGCGCGGCGTACGAGGCCGTGCTCGCCGCTCAGGCCGCGTCCATCGAGCTCTGTCGGGCCGGGGTCCGCTACCGCGCCGTGCACGACGCCTCTTCGCGGGTGCTGGCCGCGTTCCTGGCCGACGAGGGTCTGCTGCGCTGCGACGCCGACACGGCCGTCGAGACGGGCGCGCACGCCCTGTTCTTCCCGCATGGCTGCGGTCACCTGCTCGGGATGGACGTCCACGATCTCGAGAACTTCGGCGACCGCCCGTCTTATCCGGCGAACACCAGCCGTCCCGACCAGTTCGGCACGCGCTTCCTGCGCCTCGACCTCCCGCTCGAGCCGGGCTGGGTCGTCACGGTGGAGCCGGGCTTCTACGTCGTGCCCGCGATCCTCCACGACCCCGTGCTGCGCGAGCGGTTCGCCGATCTCGTCGACTTCGGGGCCGCTGAGTCCTGGCTCGGCTTCGGCGGCATCCGCATCGAAGACGACATCGCGGTCACGGCGGGCGACCCCGAGAACCTCACGGTGGCGGTCCCCAAGGCGGTCGCAGACGTCGAAGCGCTCGTCGGCACGGGCCCGTTCGCGGAAGACCTCCTGTGCTGATCGGCGTCATCCTCGTCAGCGCGCTGGTGATGATGGTCGGGTTCACCCTGTACTCGCGCACGTCGCCGTTCGAGCGCACCCCGCGCTGCCCGAACTGCCACATCCCGTACCTCGAGCTGGTCGACCCCGATCGCATCGGCTCGAACCGCGGGGGTCCCCGGCGAACGTACGATGTGCTCGCGTGCCCGCAGTGCACGAACACCACCACGCGGGTGTACGGAACGCCGTCGAGGTTCGCGTACTGCCCGTCCTGCAACCAGCGCACACTGGAGACGCCCGCACGGCGCCTCGCGCCCACGCTCGAAGCCCCGCTCGCGGTCGAGGTCGAGGAGCGCTGCCACGTCTGCGGGTATGCCCACCACCTCGTGCTGCCGCCGCAGCACGAATCCCCCGCCAGCGCGGGGCGCGGCAAGGTCATCCCGTTCCCGGGCGCCAAGCGCTGAGATCGGCTACGCGGCCCGCATACGGGAGGCACCGGGCAGACGACGGTCTTCGCGGGCTCCGACGTCCGAGCTCAGTGACGCCTACAGCTCGCGCTGGATGACCGTGTCGCTCACGATCCGGTCGTCCTGCGCCGGGAAGTCGAGCGTGTAGTGCAGACCGCGGCTCTCGCGGCGCCGGAGCGCGCACTCCACGATCATGTGGGCCACGTCGACCAGGTTGCGCAGCTCGATCAGGTCGCCCGTGATCTTGAAGTCCCAGTAGTACTTCTCGACCTCGTCGCGCACGAGGCGCAGCCGGCGCTGGGCCCGCTTCAGCCGGCGGTGCGTGCGCACGATCCCCACGTAGTTCCACATGAACCGGCGGATCTCGTCCCAGGTCTGCGTGATGACCACCGCTTCGTCGGAGTCGCCGGCCGTGCCCGGGTCCCACGCGGGGATGGGCGGGGGCTCGGGGATGGTCGCCAGCCGCTCTCCGCACGTGCGCGCGGCTTCGTGCGCGAACACGAGCGCTTCGAGCAGGCTGTTGCTGGCCAGGCGGTTCGCGCCATGGAGGCCCGTGCACGCCACCTCGCCGACCGCGAACAGGTTCCGGATCGACGACTCGCCGTTCAGGTCGGTCTGCACGCCTCCGCACATGTAGTGGGCCGCCGGCACGACCGGGATGGGGTCTCGCGTCATGTCGATGCCGAGCGACAGCAGCTTCGCGTCGATGGTCGGGAACGCGTGCTCCACCTCTGCGCGGTCCATGTGGCGCATGTCGAGGTACACGCACTCGAGCCCGCGGGTCTTGAGCTCGTTGTCGATGGCCCGCGCCACGATGTCGCGGGGCGCGAGCTCGGCGCGCTCGTCGTAGCGGTCCATGAAGCGCTCGCCATCGCGCCCGATGAGCTTGCCGCCCTCCCCGCGCAGCGCTTCGGAGATCAGGAAGCTGTTCTCGGTCGGGTGGAACAGGCAGGTCGGGTGGAACTGCACGAACTCCATGTCGGAGATGCGGGCGCCCGCGCGCCAGGCCATCGCGTGCCCGTCGCCGCTCGCGATGGGGGGATTCGTCGTGTACACGTAGACCTTTCCGGCCCCTCCGGTCGCGAGGACCACCACCTTGGCGGCGTGGAGCGACACCTCGCCCGTGGACGTGTCGAGCACGTAGGCCCCGATCGCCTCGTCGTCTTCCGGGGGGACCTCCTGGTTGCGGCGCGCGAGCCAGCCCCGCGTGAGCACGTCGATCGCCATGTGGTGGTCGAGGAACTCGATCTGGGGGTGCTCCATCACCTCCTGGTTCAGCGCCCGGACGATCTCGCGGCCCGTGAAGTCGGCCGCGTGGAGGATGCGCCGGTGGGAGTGGCCGCCCTCGCGGTGCAGGTCGTACTCCTCGGGGTGCGTCTGGCGGCGCGTGAACTCGGCCCCCCGCTCGATGAGCTCGCGCACGCGCTGCGGACCGAGCCGTACGGTCTGCTCGACCGCGTCGCGGCGGCACAGCCCCGCCCCGGCGACCAGCGTGTCGCGGATGTGGAAGTCGGGGTCGTCGTCCTCGTGCCAGACGGACGCGATGCCGCCCTGCGCGTACGCGCTGTTGCTCTCGAGCGGACGGGTCTTCGTGATCATCGTCACGCTCCCGTGCTTGCACGCCTCGAGCGCGAACCACATACCGGCGACGCCGGAGCCGATGACCAGGAAGTCCGTGCGCTGCATTTGTCCTCCGGAGCCGCGGACTCTACGCCAGGTGGCGAGAGGCGTTCAGCAGCCCTGTGCAGAAACCTGTGGATAAGTCGTCGAACAAGCTGTGGCAATCCAGGATAGACGGCTTTTGACGCCGATCCATACCTCGAAATCACCTGAGGGGGAGCTGTGGACCCTGCTCGCCGGCGGAGCCCTGCTCACAGCTCGATCCGATGCGCTGCGCCGGCCGCGACCCACGGATCCCCGCTCGCGAGCACCACGGTGGCGCCCCCTTCCGCGAGCCGCCCGAAGGCGTCCATCAGGGCGAGGGTGTCGACGGGGTGGAGCCCGAGCGACGGGTCGTCGGCGACCACGAGGTCGGGACCCTTGCTCCGCGCGAGCTCCCTCGCCAGCCGCAGCCGGCGGAACTCGCCTCCCGACAGCGTGTCGGCGGGCCGCCCCAGCTGGACGTAGCCGAGCCCCACGTCGCGCAGGGACCGCAGCATGCGCTCGAGCTTCGGGTTCCCCGCGAGCAGGCGATGGGCCTCGTCGATGTCGAGCGCGAGCAGCTCGTCCGGCGCGAGACCCTTCCAGCGCACCTGCAGCACGTCGGCCTGGAACCGACGGCCGTGGCACACCTCGCAGGTGAGCCACACGTCGGGCAGCGGGTCGAGCTGCACCTGCACCTCGCCGGCTCCCTGGCACGTCTCGCAGCGACCGCCCTTCGTGTTCAACGAGAAGGTGCTCGCATCGAACCCCTGCACGCGGGCTTCGCGGGTCTGGGCCAGCAGGTCGCGCAGCACGCTCCACGTGCCCGTGAACGTCGCGGGGCTCGACCGCTTGTGCTTCGCCGACGAGCCGACCTCCGCGCTCACGATCCGCTCGAACCGGGTGCCCGCGGCCTCGGCGAGCGCCCCCAGCAGCCGCGACTTCCCGGCGCCCGACGCACCCGTCACGACGTTCACGCACCCCGTGAAGAGCTCGACGCCCGCGAGTCGGATCGCCGACCCGACCGCTGGCCCCACCGACACCGCTTCGAGCGTCCCGGCAGCCAGCCGACCCGTCGCGGTGTCCGCACCCGCCAGCCCCTCCCAGGTGCCCGCGTACACCACGCGTCCGCCCGCCGGACCCGCGCCCGGGCCGAACTCGACGATGCGATCCGCCGCCGCGAGCACGGCCGGGTGGTGGTCGACCGCCAGCACCGTGTTCCCCTGGTCCACGAGGTCGCGCACGAGCCGCACGACCGCTCCGGCACTCGTGTCGTCCAGACCGGCCGCCGGCTCGTCGAGCACGAACAGGACGCCCGACACCCGCGAGGACACCTGCCGTGCGAGCCGCAAGCGCAGGAGCTCGCCGCGCGACACGTCCGCAGCGGCCCGCTCCAGCGGGAGCCCACCGAGCCCCAGGGCCTCGAGGATGCCGACCCGACGGCGCAGATCGATCCTCAGGTCGCGAGACACGTCGTGGTCCGGCAGACCCTCGAGGAACGCGCCCAGACCAGCGATGTCGCCCTCCAGCAGGCGCGGGAGCGTCACTCCGCCCACCTCCACGACCGCCGCCGCTTCGTCGAGCCCGTGCCGCGCCTCTCCGGCACGCACCCGGAACCGACCCGGTTCCAGTGGCGGGAGCTCCAGCCGGTCGAACACGCACAGCGGGCGATCCACGAAGGTGGTCTCGACCTCCGTGACCGCCACGACCACACCGCGGCCCGCCCTCGCCGCCAGACGCACCGCATCGTGGATGCGAGAACGACGCTCGGGCTCCACCTTGATCCGGTCGACCACCACCCGGAAGGGCACGCCCTCCGCGACGGACCCGATCTCCTCGATGCGCGCGATCTGCCCGCCCACACGCACCCGCGAGAAGCCCGCCCGCTGGACCTCCTCCAGCACACCCGCTCCCCCGTCCACGGGCGCTTCGAGGGTGAGCCGCGTGCCCGTGGGGAGCGCCAGCAGCTCGGACACGAGCGTGTCGTGGGACTTCGGCACGATCGGCCGCCCGCACCGGGGGCAGTGCGCGGTGCCCATGCGACCGAACAGCACCGACAGGCCCACCGCGAGCTCGCTCACGGACGCGACCGTCTCGAAGGCCGCGAACGAGCGCACCCGCTGATCGAGCGCGATGGTGGGCGGCAGCCCGTCGATCGACTCCACGTCGGGCCGGCGGAGCGAGCCCGTGCCGGCGACCATCAGGGCCTCGAGGTACCGGCGCTGCCCTTCCCGGTGCAGGGTGTCGTACGCCAGCGACGACTTCCCCGAGCCCGATGGCCCGCAGAACACCGTGAGCGCGCCGAGCGGCACGTCGAGGTCGAGATCGCGGAGGTTGTTGTCGCGGGCGCCCCGCACGCGGATGTCCATGGCGCCCCTCCTAACGACAGCCCGGGTTAGACGACGCCGTGGACTCGCGTAGCCAGGTTCCGAGCGCCGTCGCGGCCTTCCTCCTCGGGTCGCTCGGGTGGATGGTCGTCGTCGGCATGGTCACCTGGCTCGCCATGCTGGGGGTCGCGCTGGCCTCCGGAGCCACCTTCGCGGACTTCCAGGCCACGCCCGAGGCGTGGATGTCGCCCGGTGTCATGGGGTTCTCGGCGCTCGTGCAGTCCGCGGGTATCGGCGCCATCACGGTCGCGCTCGCACAGACCTTCGCCGACGAACCCGTCCGCGACGCCATCGCGGGCCCCGTTCGCTCGCCGTGGCTCGGGTGGGTGCTCTGCGGTGCGGCCGGCGCGCTCACCGTCGGGTTCCTGCCGGGGTGGATCGCGTCGCGCATCGTCGAGCGCTTCCCGGAGGTCGGGGGGGCGCTGGGGGTCGTGGCCGAGGCCATGCAGTCCGAGGCCCCGTTCGGAAAAGCCCTGCTGGTGCTGGCGATCTGCGTCACCGCACCGATCTTCGAGGAGGTCGCGTTCCGCGGCTACCTGTGGCACCAGCTCGAGCAGGTGCTGCCCAGCTGGGCGGTGTGGCTCGCCACCACGCTGCTGTTCACGCTCTACCACCTCGATCCCGTACAGAGCCCCAGCCTGCTCCCCACGGCGCTGTTCCTCGGCTGGCTGCGCTGGCGCAGCGGCAGCATCGTGCCCGCGATCGTCGGGCACTTCGTCAACAACGGGCTGGCGTGCATCGCTCTGCTCACCGCGAGCGGCACGGCGGACGCGGAGATAGGATTTGCGGGCGCCGCGCTCGGCACCCTGGCGACCGTCCTGTGTTGCGGGGTCGCCTGGTGGGCGCACCCGAGGTCCTGATGCCCACCTACCGTCTCCTGCAGGCGCGCCACGCGAACGACCCCGTCCGTCGGGAGGAGCACGCGAGCTTCGCCGCGCAGCTCGGAGTCCCGGTCGACGACATCGTCACGCACGATCTGCTGTCCGACCCCACGTCGCTCGCGTCGGTCACCGAGGGCGTGGACGCCGTCCTGGTCGGCGGCTCGGGCAAGTTCAGCGTGCTCGACGACGAACCTTGGATGCAGCCCTTCGTCGACGTGCTGGGCGCGCTCGCCGATGCGCAGTTCCCCACGTTCGCATCGTGCTTCGGGTTCCAGGGCATGGTGCTGGCGCTCGGCGGAACGGTCGAGCACGACGAGCCCAACGCAGAGGTCGGCACCTACGAGCTCGAGCGCACCGACTCCGCTGCCGCAGACCCCGTGTTCGGCTCGCTCCCGGCGCGCTTCACCGCACAGCTCGGCCACAAGGACCGCGCCACCACGTTCCCGTCGTCGGCCGTCCTGCTCGCGCGCAGCCCCCGGTGCCCGTACCAGGCGCTGCGCGTCGGTGATCGGGTGTACGCCACGCAGTTCCATCCCGAGCTCACGCACCACGCGAACCGCGAGCGCTTCGCGCGCTACCTCGACGACTACAGCGCCGTGTTCGGCGAAGAGCGCGCACAGCGCATGCTCGAGGAGTTCACTCCGTCTCCGCACGCCGACGCCCTGCTCCGGCGTTTCCGGGAGGCCCTGTGGAGCTCCTGACCGAGGAAGACCGCCTCAAGCGCGCCGAGCAGGCCTCCCTGCTCGCGCTGATCGCGGTCGTCCTGTGCCTGATGATGAACTGCGGCTGCTTCTCGGTGATGCTCGCTGTGCCGGTCTCGATGTGGTCGCTCCAGCTCGCCCGGGTGGCCCTCGACACGCCCGACCCCTCGGAGCTCGTGAAGGCCTACGCGACGCCCGCGCGGAACACGAGCCTGGTCACGTTCATCTTCAGCCTGCTGATGACGACGTTCATCCTGCTCTACTTCGGGCTGTACTTCGTGATGATCGTCGGCACGGTCGGCATCGCAATCCTCGACGGGATGTGACTCACGGGCCGTCCCTGCGGGCTCTCGGGACTCATGGACCGTCCCTGCGTTTACAGGCGCTCGTTCCCGTGCACTCCCCGAGACACACCGAGGGGGACGCGATGCGAAACGCGCTGTGGTTGGGACTTCTGAGCCTGGTGGCCTGCGCCGACGAACCGGTCGTGGACGATCTCTCCGCGTCCGACGAGCTCGAGGCCGACGAGCCGCTGCGCGACATCGGGTGCGGTGCCACAGCGCCGCAGCTGGAGCTGGTCGACGTGCTTCCCGTCGAGGAGCAGGGCGTGCCGATGCTGGCCTTCGACTACCACCTCTCCGATCCGGACGGGGATCTGCACCGCTACCGGATCAACCTCCACTTCGACCGCGATCTCGATGGCACCGTCGATCCGCTCACCGCCGAGGAGGTCGACCACGTGACCGACCTCACGGACTACGTCGACGCCTGCACCCAGCTCGGAGGCTCGCCCTCGCCGAGCCGGTGGGCGACCGCGCAGCTGCCGCCGGGCGAGACGCTCGACATCCGCATCCAGGCCTTCGATGCAGCCCAGAATCCGTCGGAGGCCTACGTGGTCACGGTCGAGACGCCCCCCGCGAACTAGGCATCAGGCCGCTGGGTCTCGCGTTCCGGCCAGGAACATCGCCAGCTGCCTCCGGAGCCGGCGCACGTCGTCGCGGTAGAAGTCCGGCGCGCGCTCGCCGAGCAACCGTAGCTGGCGCTTCCGACGCGCGAGGGCCGTCGCCGTGCGCACGTAGCGATCGGCGTCGACTCCTGCGGGCGCCACCGACTCGACCTTCCGGCGCCACCAGCTCGCGAGCTTCCAGCTGTGGTCGACCGGGAGCCGGCCCGCATCCTCCTCCTCTTCGAGCTCGCGCCGGATGGCCATCGAGTCGTCGAGCAGGCACAGCTGGTAGACGAACGCCACGAACAGCACCTCGAGCGGCAGCAGCACGAAGTTCGTGAGCCGCAGGTCGACCGGGGAGAACTGGTCGAGGCTGAGCAGACCGTTCCACATGGCGTGCAGCAGCATGGCCGCCGCGAGCCCCGCCGCCGTGGACCCGAGCAGCGCGAGCCCTCCGCGGAGCCGCGCGAACCCGAACGCCGCGCCGACCACCGCGCTCGCCATCGCGTGCAGCAGGGCCGAGTAGAACGTGCGGATGAGGACCGTGAGCCCCCAGGCGCCGAGGTTCGACGACACGCTGTTGAAGTACAGGAAGTTCTCGGTCATCCCGAAGCCGAGCCCGGCCGCCGCGCCGTAGACGAACCCGCTCGACATGTCGTGGGGACGCCGGTTCCACGCGACGAACAGCAGGAACAGCGCCTTCGCCGGCTCCTCGAACAGCGGCGCGCCGATCGTGGGCCCGATGAGCGACTTCGCGACCTCGGGGTCGAAGCCCGCGCTCCCGAGGGCCGGCGCGATGACGGCGTCGACGAGCATCGAGAAGCCCGTGTTGAGCGGGAGCGCGATCAGCACGGCCCCGATCGCACCCCAGAAGAACGTGAGCCCCACGAGCCACAGAGGCTCCCGGTCGTACCGGTCGGACAGCCACACGAACGTGAGGAACAGCAGCATCGGCAGCGCGGCGCACACCGTCGACAGGACGACGAGAATCAGCTCCATCGCGTGTGCTCCTGACGACCGGGGTTAGAGACGGGCGGCTCCCTCCCGGAGCCTATCAACCCCGGGTCACGCCGTGTCCCCCTCCGACGTCACGCTCGCCAGGGTCGCCGCGCTCGCGGTGCCCGCCATGGCCTCGGGCGTGCTCCAGGCCGCGTTCCGTCCGGTCGATCAGTACTTCGTGCAGGGGCTCGGGTCGCCCGCCCAGGGGGCGCTCGGCGCGACCACCCTCGTGAGCGTGCTGTGCTTCGCGGTGTTCCAGCTGGTGTCCGCGGGGCTCGGGCCGTGGGTGGGCCGCCACACGGGCGCCGACGAGATCGACCGCCGGCGCGACGTGATCGAGCAGTCGTTCGGGATGTGTGCCGTGATCGCGGTCGGTCTCGCGGTCGGAGGCACGCTGCTCACGACCCCGCTCGTCGCGTTCCTCGGCCTGGAGGGCGCCGGTGCCGCGCACGCCGACGCCTACCTGCGCGTGTTGTTCCTGACGGGACCGGCGCTCGTGTTCGCGCCCTCCGTCGATGCCGCGTTCCATGCGATGGGCGACACGCGCCTGCCCCTCCGGCTCCAGGTGGGTGCCGTGGTGCTGAACGTCGTGCTCACCCCGCTCCTGGTGCCGTTCCTCGGAACAGCCGGCGCGGCCCTCGGGTCCACGCTCGCCCAGACGGCCGCGACCGCCGCGGGGCTCGTCGTGCTCACCCGGCGCTTGGGGCTGGACTGGCGGCGGTTCGTGCCCCGTGATCGCATCGAGGGCGTGCTCGCGGTGGGCGCACCGGTGGCGATGGCGACGGGCATGTTCGCGTTCGTGTACTGGCTGCTCATGGCCACGGTCATCCCGACCCTCGGGCAGGACGTGTACGCGGGCCTCGGGCTCGGGTTCGGGGTGATGGAGTCGCTCGCATGGCCGCTGTACTCCGGGCTGGCCGTGGCCGCCGCGAGCTTCGTGAGCCGGGCCCTGGGCGCCCGCCGTCCAGACGTGGCCGTGCGCGCGGCCCAGCTGACCGCCCGGCTGGCCGTGGGGGTCGGCATCGTGCTGGCCGGCGTGTACTTCTTCGCGGGCCCGTCGATCATGGACGTGTTCGCCGAAGACCCCGCATCCCACCGTGAAGGCGTGCGCTACGCCCTGATCCTGGCCGTCGCGCAGCCGTTCGTGGCGGTCGAGGCCGTCACGGAAGGCGTGCTGGGCGGGTCCGGCGACACCCGGAAGCTGCTCTACGTGAACGCGCCGCTGAACCTGCTCCGCGTGCCGTGCGCCTGGTTCCTCGCCATCCACCTGGGGTTCGGCGCCGACGGGCTGTGGTGGGCGATCAACGGAACGACGCTCCTGAAGTGCGCCACCAAGCTGGGTCTCGTGGTGCACGGCGGCTGGACGCGCCGCGAGCTCGCTACGGAGTGACCTTCGTGAGCGCTTCGGGGTCGCGCAGGAACGTGACGATGCTGCGCGTGCTCGTGAACCCGTCGCGGTCGGCCGCGACCACCGTGATGATGTTCGGACCCGGCTCCAGCGCGACGTCGGCGGTGAAGGGCACGGACGCCACGCCGCTCGAGCCCTCGTAGAACAGCTTGTCGCCGCCGGCCCACACCGTGACGTGCTCGATGCCCGACGGGTCGTTCACCACGCCCGACACGACGACCCGATCCGTGTCGACCACGGCGACGGGCGCACGCGACACGTCGATGTCGGGGGTGTCGCGCGAGACCTGCGCCGGCAGCGCGACGCCGGCATCGAAGTGGATGCTGTCGGACTGCGTGAACAGCTCGTAGAACCCCGACCGCACGATCGTGCCGTGATCGTAGGCCTCTCCGTCGCCCAGGGTGAGCTCGAGGTCCCAGCCCTCGGTGCGGCTCTCCTTGAGCTCGACGCGGAACGCGCCCTTCCAGGTCTCTCCGGGAGCGAGCCGGAGCTGGCAGCCCGTGAGCCGCGACACGGCTTCGCACGGGGTGCCGTCCATCGTGCGCAGGCTGCCGGGCTCCAGCGTGCCGTCGAGGATGTCGAGCGCGCGGCCATTGCGGTTCTTGATGCGGGCGAACGCCTGGCCCGACCAGCCCTTGCCGACGTTCGTGATCTCGAACGGGATGTGCAGCGTCTCGCCAACCTCGGCGATGCCGTCGCCGTCGCCGTCGGGGCTGTCCTCCATCCTCCACGTCCAGGCGAACCGGGGCAGCTCGCGCCCGAGGATGCGGACCTCGGAGACGACCTCACCGAGCGGAGCGTCGCCCGCGTCGCGCACCTGGAACCGGACGGGCGCGTGCTCGGCGGGGTATCCGTCGACCAGGTTCACGTTCACGGAGTACGAGCGCGTCTCTCCGGGCGCCAGCTTGCCGTACAGGAACTCGCGCCCTTCGAGCACGTCGTTCTCGGTGACCACGACCCCAACGCGGTACAGCGTGGCTGGCGACGTGTTCGTGACGGACAGCGTGACGGACTCCCGCTCCCCCGCGACGATCCCGCCGTCTTCACCCACATCGAGGGCCACGTCGACGGGGAGCGCACCGCCCGACCACGCTGAACCGTCGGTCCAGTCGATTCCGAGGGTCTTCAGGGCGGCGACCACCTCGGCGTCTCCGCGGCGGGCGTGCGTATCGACCACCCGAGCCGCGCTCGCGAGCATCTCGGCGCGCCGGCTGCTGTTGGACGCGAGGATGAGGTCTTTCGAGAACTGGACCTGGTAGTCGTTCACGTCGAGCGCGTCGGGCCCGTCTTTCTCGTGGTCGAGGTAGCGCACGCGGTACGCGGTGTCTTCGCCGTCCCAGCTGGTCTGCTCGAGGCTCTGATCGAGGTCGGCCTCGCGCCGCACGCGCTCGCGCCAGTACACGAGCGCGATGGGCTCGCCGTCGCCCTGCTCCTCCACCCGGACCGGCGAGAGCTCGACGTCGGCGGGGATTCCGACGGCCTGGATGCTGCGGTCGCCGGGCGTGAGGTACTTGCTGATGGTGAGCTTGAGCTTCGACTCGTCGAAGAACTGGTGCAGGTTCTGCACGCTGCCCTTCCCGAACGTGCGCTCACCCACGATCACGGCGCGCTCGTTGTTCCGGAGCGCTCCCGACACGATCTCCGATGCCGACGCGCTGTTCGAGTTCACCAGCACCACGATGGGGTAGTCGGGCTCGGTGGTCTTCGTGGCCCGGGCCTCCTCGAGGTCCTGTTTGCGGCCGTTCCCGTCGATCGTGGACACGATCTCGCCCTGGGTGAGGAACGTGTCGGCCACGGCCACGGCCTGGTTGAGGTAGCCACCCGGGTTGTCGCGCAGGTCGAGCACGACGCCGCGCAGCCCGTTCCGGGACTCGCGATGCAGCTTCGTGAGCACCGCGTGCAGCTCGCTCTCGACGTTGCTGTGGAAGCTCGAGATCCGGATGAGCCCGATGTCGCCTTCGATGAGGTCGCCCTCGACCTCGTTGAGCTTGATGAGGCGACGCACGAGCTCGAAGGTACGGGGCGCTTCGAACGAGTCGCGCATGATCTCGAGGCTCACGGGAGCATCGACCGGGCCGCGCAGCAGCGTGACGGCCTCGTCGAGCGACATGTTGATCGTGGACTCCCCATCGATGCGCGTGATGAGGTCTTCCTTCATGATCCCCGCGTCGGCCGCGGGGGTGTCGGCGATCGGGTACTCCACGACGAGCCGGCCTTCGCGCTCGACGATCGTGATTCCGAGGCCGCCGAACTCCCCCTGGTTCTCGACATCCATCTCGCTCGCGTCGGGCGGGGGCAGCAGGATGGAGTGCGGGTCGAGCGTGTCGAGCATGCCGTTCACGAGGGCGTACTCGATCTCGGCCATGGGGTCGGCCCCGGGCGTGGTGGTGGGCACGCGCGCGGGGTCGAGGTGCTCGGACAGGATTGCGGCGACGCGGCGCATCTCGAGCTGGAGCTGACGGGAGCTCCCGATGGGCGGCACCTCGAGCACCGTGCGGAAGTCGCCGACCTCGACCGAGATGCGATCGGTGCCGTCGCGGCTGAACTTGCACGACGGGACCTTGCGCTCCACGGCCTCGAGCCCGGCCACGTACATCCCCTCCCAGTCGATGCGACCGGGCTCCACGTACGACTCCTCGACGTGGTACAGCGTGGGCTCGAGGATCTTGAGCTTCGCGAGGTCGTACCCCGTGAAGCGATGCCCCGTGGTGAGGTCGGGCAGGCCGTGGTCGGACGAGGCGGAGACCTCCTGTGCGAGCTGGAAACCCGCGCTGGCCATCACCACGGTCGCCACGCCGACCACAGCGAACGGTCGTAGGAGCCCTCCGAACGACGGCACCGAACCTCCCCGATGTCCTCATCGTAGGTGGCACGGAAGCGGCCGTCAACGCGCACCGACACACCGGGACAACCGGTCGACAACGCGTTCTCCTCGGCGTTATTGGACAGGACGACGCCTCCCCTCCCTCCTTCCCTCCCGCGTGCATGCCCCTGAATCTCCCATGCCCGCAGTGCCGGGCGAAGAACCCCCTCGACGAGCCGTTCCCGATGCCGGGCGCGCAGCTGAAGTGCGTGGGGTGTGGGTCGGGTCTCGCGGTGTCCTACCCACCGGGGGTGTTCGACAAGCTGCGCAAGCTGGGGAAGCGCTTCGCGAGAGACCCGGGGGCGCGCGTGGAGCGCGAGCCCGCTGTGCTCGACCCCGCCGCCTACGCACCCGAGATGCGGATCCCCCGCGCACCCGCTCCGCCCGCACCCAGCCGCGGTGGCCACTCGTCCCCTCCGGTCCGCCCGCGTGATCAGGAGGCTGCGGCCACCACGGTCGACCTCACTGAGGTCGATCTCACCGAGGTCGCGCCCGAGGGCTACGGCGAAGACAGCTTCGATCGCACCGTTCCGTCGGCTCGCTCGCCGTATGGTGGCCTGCCCGACAATCTCGCGGAACCCGAGTCCGCGAGAGCGGTCCAGCTCGAAGAGAGCCCCGACGAGCTGCCGGGCCTCTCCGACGATCGCGAGACGACACGTCGGATGGGGGCTAGTACACGTCGGAGAGACGCCGCCACCGAGGCTACAGAGGGGACGGAGTTGGGCAAGAGGGAGAGAGCAGGCGCCTCCAAGGCACCGCCAGCGAAGGCCGCGAAGTCCCAGAAGAAGCCCTCGTCCGGCACCCCGGCGGGCAAAGCGGCCTCGCGTGCCGCTGCTCCTGCCGGTCGCTCACGCAAGCGCGGTGTGCTCGGCTGCCTCGGTGGGATGAGCTCGATGGGCTGCGGAGGGCTCGTGCTCACCGCGCTCGCAGCGCTCCTGGTGCTCGCCGGGGGCTACTGGTACTTCTCGAAAGACCTCCCCACCGTCGAGAACCTCCGGGAGTACGAGCCCGCCACGGTCACCTCGGTGTACGACCGCAACGGCGAGCTTCTGGGCGAGATCTTCGAGGAGCGTCGGTACGTCCGACCGATCGAGTACTTCCCCGACCACGTGAAGTACGCGTTCCTGTCGGCCGAGGATGCACAGTTCTACGAGCACGGCGGCGTGAACTACATGGGCATCCTGCGCTCCATCGGGCGCAGCGCGATGTCGGGCAGCGGCCCGCGAGGCACGTCCACCATCACCCAGCAGGTCGCGAAGAACTTCCTGCTCACGAACGAGCGGTCGATCACGCGGAAGATCAAGGAGCTCCTGCTCTCGTGGCGCATCGAAGAAGCGTACGAGAAGGATCACATCCTGTACCTCTACCTGAACGAGATCTACCTGGGCAGCCAGGCGTACGGGGTCGAGGCTGCGGCGCGCACCTACTTCGGGAAGAACGCCGACAAGCTCACGCACGGCGAGGCGGCCCTGCTCGCGGGCCTGCCCCCGCGTCCGTCCGGCTACTCCCCGCACCTCAGCTGGGAGCTCGCGCGGCAGCGGCAGGAGTACGTGATCTCGCAGATGGTCGACAAGGGCCACCTCACGGCCGCCGAGGGCAAGGCCGCGCTCGAGGAACAGATCACGATCATCCCGCGCGGGAACACCTTCCTGGAGACCGCCCCGCACTTCACCGAGCACGCCCGGCGATTCCTCGTCGAGCGATACGGCGAGGACAAGGTGCTCCACGAGGGCCTCGAGGTCACCACCACGTCCGACCTCGCGCTCCAGCGTCGCGGCCAGCAGGCGGTCACGAACGGCATCTTCGAGGTCGACCAGCGCATGGGCTTCCGGCGCGAGGCCATCGAAGAGATGCTCGGCTCCGACGGCGCCATCGAGAAGAAGCGCGGCGAGCACGAGCTGGCGATGCGCGAAGCGTGGTCGCACCTGCAGGATGCCGCCGGGGGCCGCACTCCCCTGCCCGCGAAGTCGGTGCTCGAGGCCGACCACGTCTACAAGGGCATCATCCTCGAGGTGAACAAGAAGTGGGCGCGCGTCGCGATCGGCTCGCACGACGCCATCGTCCCGATCGCGTGGTCCGACTGGGTCTACAAGCCCAATCCCGAGCAGTCCTGGCGGTACCGCAACCAGGACGACCTGACGAAGCAATACGACTACGACGACGACCGTAAGCCCGACACGCCCATCCTGAAGCGCGGAGACGTCGTGCTCACCAAGGTGGTGCAGCTCTCCACCCAGGAAGACGGCGTGAAGAAGGACTTCAAGGGCACGCCCGGCGAAGAGAAGGCCTTCGTGGCCGCACGTCTGTGGCAGGTGCCCGAGGTCGAGGGCGCGCTGATGTCGATGGACCTCCACACGGGCGGCATCCTCACGATGGTCGGCGGCGCCGACTTCCGCCGGTCCCAGCTCAACCGCACGGTGCAGTCGCGGCGCCAGGTCGGGTCCACGTTCAAGCCCATCGTGTACGCCGCGGCCATCGAGTCCAAGAAGATCACGGCGGCGAGCATGGTGGCCGATGCGCCGCTCGCGAAGGCCTCCGGCAACGACACCGTGTGGAAGCCCGGGAACTACGGCAACGACTACCTCGGGAACATCACGCTCCGTCAGGCGCTCGCGATGTCGCGCAACACGTGCACCGTACGTGTGCTCGAGTCGGTCGACCCCGCGATGAGCGACGACGTCATCTACGAGTTCGGTCGCCGGCTCGGTGTCGGAGGCATCCCCACCTACCGCCTGCCTGCCGACTTCCAGGTCACGCCCGACACCGACCAGCTCTGCCCCTGGATCCGGGAAGAGGCCGACGACACCATCTGCAACAACCACTACCCGCCCCGCGGAGACGAGCGCGACGAGCGCAGCATCTCCTGCCGGGGCGACCTGCAGCCCACCGACGAGCACTTCTGTCGCGCGTGCGACATGTCGATGGCCCTCGGGTCCGCCTCGATCACGATGGAGGAGATGATCCGGGCGTACAGCGCGTTCGCCACGGGCGGCACGCTGATCGAGCCGTACTACATCACCGAGGTGAAAGACCGCGACGGCAACATCCTGTACTCGCACGAGAAGGTCGAGCCGCCCCAGGTCCTGGCTCCCGAGGTGGCCGCCATCACCACCTGGCTGCTCCAGAACGTCGTCCAGGGCGGTACGGCCGCCGCGGCCAACAAGCTCGGCCTGCGCGCGCTCGCCGGCAAGACGGGCACCACGAACGACGAGAAGGATGCCTGGTTCATCGGCTACACGAACGACGTGATCACGGCCGTGTGGGTCGGGTTCGACCAGCCCGCTCCCCTGGGTGTGAGCTCGACGGGCGGCCGCACCGCGCTCCCCATCTGGATGGAGTTCATGGAGGTCGCCGCTCCCAAGGAGAACGATCGTCCGTTCCCGATGTGGGGAGACGTGCAGAGCGCGCAGATCGACGAGAAGACCGGGCGCCGCGTCGACAGCGGCGGCCGCCCCTACCCGTTCCTCCCCGGCACGGTTCCCGAATCCACGGGCCTGAACGCGGGGCAGCTCTCCGTGACGGACGTCCTCACCGAGCTATGACCGCACTCCTCCTGATCCTCGGCTGTACGCCGATCCAGACCGGTTCCTACCAGGTCTGCGACCTCACGCTCAGCCCCGAGCCCGCCGCAGCCTTCCCCGGCGAGACCGTCGTGGTCACGGGAGGCCCGCTGTCCGCGGCCTTCGATCTGCACGTCACCGTCGCAGGCATCGCGGCCGACGTGCAGTCCATCGAGCGCACCGAGTGCGACGCGTGCGACCAGTGCCTGCTCGACAACGACTGCCTGGCCTGCGGCACCTGCCTGCCCTGCACGCAGACGTGCTCGACGTGCGTGGAGACCACCACCCTCGTGGTCCCCGACGCTCCGCCGGGCGACACCCGCCTGTCGATGGTGAACGTGTTCGGCACCGGAGTCGCGCCGTTCCGGGTTCGAGGCCTGCACACCGGGTCCACCGGCGACACCGCCGTGCCCGACACCGACCTCCCCGACACCGCGCAGAGCGACACCAGCACGCCCGACACCGACACCGACACCGACACGCCCGACACCGGCGCAGACACCCAGGCGGCGAGCACGGCCGACACGGGCGCGTCCGCCGGTGACACCTCGGACACGTCCGTGATCACGGCCTCTCCGACGGGTTCCACTGCAGACACCGGCCAGCAGGCGACCGGTGGCGGGGCGTCCACGGCGGACACCGGCGGCGGAACCGGCACTCCGTAGCACGGGTTGGGGCGATCCCCGCGAGACTTCCCGGACGCCATGGGTTAACTGCAGCCGCCAAGTCCACACAGACCCGATGCAGCCGGGTTGAAACACGACCCGAATCGGTGTAGACAGCACCGCCCGCGCCACCTTGGAGCCTCGATGCGAACCGCCCTCGCCCTCTTCGGACTGCTCGCTTCCGCCCCGGCCTTCGCCGGCGGAGTCGGCATCATCGGAAACGCCGGGTTCCATACCGAGAAGGTGTACTTCTACTCGACGCACACGCTCGATGGCGGCCTCCAGATCGAAGACGAGGCGAACTACCCGCAGGTCGTCCAGAACCAGGCGCTCCTGAACACCGGCGGCGGCATCGAGTTCATCCTGGGCGACCGCGACGACAAGATCACGGGCGTGTTCCGGTTCTTCTACAACGCCGACAGCCCCCAGGCCGACCCCGCCACGCGCACCTCGCTGGTGTCCGCCGACAAGGTCATCTCCACGCACCGCACCAAGGCGAAGAGCACGGGCATGGCGACCATGGGCCTCAACTGGGGCTTCATCGGCAACCCCGACAACTTCCAGGCCGGCATCTCCGCGCACATCGGCTCCGGCTTCCTCACGGAAGACCACACCGAGTTCCTCATCGGCCAGATCGGCCCCACCGTGAACTACCGCGTGGCGCGCCAGGTCATCCTGTTCGGCGACGTGCAGTACGCCGTGCGCTTCCGCAAGGAGTTCAGCCAGGGCTCCCTGGTCACCCTCGGCGCGCGGTACATGTTCGACTGATCCTGGATCTCCGGCCGATTCTCGGCCTCCGCCCTCCCTCGTTCCTCGGTCGGTTGGCGAATCGTCGCGCTACCGCAGTCCGTGAACCGCCGAGAACCTCCGGTCTCGCCCGTTCCAGGCGGCTACCGCACGCCGATTTCCGGGGGCGCGCAGGCCGTCAGAGGCCTGCGAGCACCAGGTCGATCGTTCGCAGCAGGTCGTCGAGCGTGCCGTGGGTGACGAGCTCCCCGGCGAACGCGAGCGGCACCCGCTCCTGCCCCGCTTCCGGCGTGTCCGCCAGCACGAGGTCGACGACCGTCGGCATCTCGAGGATCGACAGCAGCGGGTCGGACAGCGTCGGCTCGTGCAGGAGCGGCGCCAGCTCGTCGAGGACCGTGAGGTCGGGATCGACCGCGAGCAGGGGCGGCGCGAGGTCGAGCGCGCGGGACAGGCGGCTGTTCGGGTCGGACATCACGAGCGCCCCGTTCCCCAGCGCTTCCCATGTGGCGTCGGACTGCAGCACCGGCTCGGCCAGCGGCGCGATGCGGCGCCAGCCCGTCTGACCGAGCGAGGGCTCCTCTTCGAAGAGCCACACCGAAAGCTCCAGCACATCTTGCAGATCGACCGGCGCGTCGGGGCCCGCCGTGACCCCGTACGCCTCGGGAGCCGCCAGGACGGGGACCAGCGCGACCACGCGCTGCGCGACGGGCTCGTTCGCGAGGTCGATGACGAGCTCCTGCGCGGGATCGACCAGCCCGAGCGTGTGCAGCTCGTCGGCCATGTCGACCATCGCAGGGATGCGGTTCTGCTGCCCGTACTTCATCACCCGCAGCACCTCGACGAGGACCACGAGCACCTCACGGGCCTCCGGACCCTGCATCGCCTCGACGGCACGCAGGTCGTCGATCATCTGCGTGTCGAGCGGGTCGCAGATGCCCGAGCTCGCGATCTCCGTGACGATGAAGTCGGTGACCCCGAAGCCCAGCACGTCGGCCAGGAGCCCCGTGCTGGACTGGACGGTGTCGGGGTTCATGTCGGCCATCACCTCGAGCACGGTGACGCCGAGGTTGCCGAGCGACACGTCGAGGTTGGTGACCCACAGGTCGAGCGAGCACGTCATCGGCGTGTTCGCATTCGACAGCAGGCGCACGAACGCCGCCAGTGCGCTCGTTCCGCCCGGCTGGAGCGGGGCTCCCGAGGGATCGACCGTCGACAGCCACTTCAGCTCGGGCAGCAGGAGCTGGAGGTCGCCGTCGTCATGGAGCTGTACGAGCGCGGCTTCGAGATCCGCCCGGACCACGGGGTCGCCGAGGATCGCGCGCGCTTCGGGGGCGATGGCGTCGACCGCGCCGGTCAGGAGCAAGGCGTCGACGAGGTCGCGCGCGGAGTCGCCCGTGGCCCCCGACCATCGGTCGTTCGCCGGGTTGCGCGTCGCGAGCAGGGCCGCTCCGAGGTCGCGGAGCAGGGCGTCCATGATGGGCTGCACGGTGGGGTGCGTCGTCGTGACCCAGCCGTCGAACGTGCGGATCCACCGCTTCGACTCCGGATCGCGAAGCACGTCGCCCACCCACGCCAGCGTGCCGTTCCCGTCGTCGTGCAGGGTGCGCGCCACGCCCGGGATCAACGGGCGGAGCGGCACGATCACGCCTGACCGGAGCAGTGCGGGATCGCGGAGATCGGCGTCGGCGCGGAGCACGGCCGCCGGGCGTCCCCACCCGAGCTCGAGCGCGACATCGAGGAAAGCGTCGACCGGCGCGTCGTCGCGCTGGAGCAGGTCGAGCGCCACGCCCCCGAGCGCGAACGGGTCGACGTGCACGGCCGGCAGCGCGTTCACGAGCTCTGCCAGCTCCCCGCCCACCGCACGCCCGCGCGTCGGGAGGTCGGCCGCACGATCGAGCGGACGCAGGGGCTCGAGGTGACCGTGGCTGTCGAGGCACGCGAACAGGTCGTGCACCTCGGTGGTCTCGGTCTCGACGAGCCCGTCGAGCAGGTTCACCCGGTAGCAGGGCGAGTCGGCCTCGAGCTGGCGCCACCACTCGCGCTCGGTGTTCACCGAGCAGCCGGAGACGAGGAACGCGAGCGGGAGGACGGTCACCCGCCCATCCTAACTCCCGCCGACCTCACCCGGACCGCCGCACGGTAGCCCTGCTACCCGCGCACGACCGCGATCGCGTCGATCTCGACGTCGACGTCCTTCGGGAGCCGGCTCACCTCGACCGCCGCGCGGGCCGGGCGGTGATCGCCGAAGAACTCCGCGTACACGCCGTTCATCGCCGCGAAGTCGTCCATCGACTTCAGGAACACCGTGCACTTCACGACCGTGCCGAGCGACGCGCCGCCCGCTTCGAGCACCGCGGACAGGTTCGTGAGCACACGACGCGTCTGAGCCGCGACGTCGCCCCCGGTGAGCGCACCACTCGCTGGGTCCATCGCGATCTGGCCCGAGCAGTAGATCATCCCGTTCGCGACGACCGCCTGGGAGTACGGGCCGATGGCCGCGGGCGCGGCGTCGGTGTGGACGGGCTTCATTCTGCGAGCCTCGGCGCGGCATGCGCGAACAGCGCGGCCAGACCGACCGCGACATTGTGAGCGGACTCCGTCACCTCGTCGTGGGTGAGCGGACCTCCGGAGAGCCCGGCGGCGCGGTTGCTGACCACCGCGATCGCCGCTGCGGCGAACCCGATCTCGTTCGCGGCGATCACCTCGGGCACCGTGCTCATCCCGACGACGTCGGCTCCGAGCGTGCGGAGCATGCGGATCTCCGCGGGCGTCTCGTACGACGGGCCGGGCATCGCCGCGTACACGCCTTCGTGGAGCTGGATCCCCGTGGCGTCGGCGGAGTCGAGCAGGATGTCGCACAGCTGCGGATCGTAGGCCTCGGTGAGATCCGGGAACCGCGTGCCGTAGGCCGGGCCCGTGAGCGGATTCCGGCCCTGCAGGTTGATGTGGTCTCGCACGAGCATGAGCTCGCCGGGGTCGAGCCCCTCGGTGATCCCACCCACCGACGCCGTGAACACGATGCGACGCACGCCCCAGCGGTGGAGCGCGCGCACACCCCTGACGACGAGGTCGAGCGGGAGCCCCTCGTACAGGTGCACGCGGCCGGACACCGCGACGACCTCGGTTCCGCCGAGCGTTCCGCGAACCAGGCGCCCGGCGTGCCCCGAGACCGTGGACTGCGGGAAGTTCACCTCGGTGCTCGGGAGGGAGGTGGGGTTCTCGAACCGGTCGACGACTGCGCCGAGACCGGATCCGAGGACGATGGCGAGGGGGGGTGCGGGGCCCAGGGCTGCTTCGAGCGCTTCTGCGGCCTTCGTGACTTGGTCGACCTCGGGATGTGGATTCACAGCTCTCCTGGCTCTCGCGGTGCCGTCCGCTCGCCAGCATGGATGGTCGCACAGCGCCCATTCAGTTACCAGGCCCGCCGATGTTCGGTGACACCCCCCTCCACATGGTCGAGGACGCCCCCTCCCTGGCGCGCCTCGTCGAAGCCCTCGAGCGCGCCAGCGTGATCGGCGTCGATACCGAGAGCAACTCGATGTACGCGCACACCGAGAAGGTGTGCCTCATCCAGTTCTCCACGTTCGGCGAAGACTGGATCGTCGATCCACTCTCGATCGACGACCTCTCCAGCCTCGCGCCCGTGCTCGCGGATCCCTCCATCCCGAAGGTGCTCCACGGCGCCGACTACGACGTGCGGTGCCTGCGACGCGACTACGGGTTCGAGATCCATGGCCTGTTCGACACGCTGATCGCCGCGCAGATGCTGGCGATGCCCCGCGTCGGCCTGGCGGATCTGCTCGATCGCTTCTTCGGGCTCGAGGTCGACAAGCAGTTCCAGCGGCACGACTGGGCCCAGCGGCCCCTGCGTCCGGAACACCTCGACTACGCGCGCGGAGACACGCACTTCCTGATGGCGCTGCGCGAGATCTTCCTCCGCAAGCTCACGGAGGCCGGGCGCCTCGCCCACCTCGAGGAAGAGTGCCTGCTGATGGAGCAGCTCGAGTTCGAGGCGCGCGAGTTCGATCCCGACGACGCCCTCCAGATGAAGGGCGCCCAGGGCCTCGATGACACCGGCATGCGGGTGCTGCGCCGGCTGTACGTGTTCCGCGAGAACGAAGCCGCCCGGATGGACCGTCCGCCGTTCAAGGTCATCCCGAACAGCACGCTCATCGCGCTCGCGAAGTCGCGCCCCACCACCGACGGCGAGCTCGGCCGGCACCTGTCCGACCGCAGCAGCATCCGTCGGCGCTACGGCAGCCGCCTGCTCACCGAGATCGCCGAGGGCGTCGACGAAGACTGGAAGGTGCGTCGCACCGCGAAGCCGAAGCCGAAGCCGAAGGCCCCGGCAGGCCCGCCCGCGCGTCTCAAGGGTCGCGCCGCCGATCGCGCGATGGAAGCCCTCAAGGCCTGGCGGAACGACCTCACCGACAACGACCCGCGCTACACGTCCCACAACGTCGTGTCGAACTCGGTGCTCAAGCGCATCGCGTCCGTGGCACCGCGCACGATCGCCGAGCTCCGCGAGATCCCCGACGTGCGGTCGTGGCAGGCCGAGGAGTTCGGTGCGCCCATCCTCGACGTGCTCGGCTCCCTGAAGGACTGATCGCCGTCAGTCCTCGACGAGGAACACGCCTGCGCCCCCGATCGACATCGGCTCGGGCTCGGGCTCCGTCGCGATGGTGAGCAGGTTCTGGACCTCGGTGTGCACCTGATACAGGGTGACCACCTGTCCGAACGTGTTCTTCCACTGACGCACCCGCTCGCGACTCACGGAGAACCGGTCGGCGATGTTCTGCCCGCTCTCGCCGTTCGCGAGGGCGTCGAGCAGCCACTCGAGCTCGCTGGCCCCGTAGCGCTTGATGAAGTTGCGAGCGACGCGCTCCCGACTCGTCCGACCCAAGTGGCCTCCTTCGCGCCATCTATGGGGAGACCGTTGACGCGTCAACCGCAGAGGCGGTGGAACCCTTCCTTCCAGGCGAGTCGGCGGCGCTCCGTGAGCCATCCGGCGATCGGGCCGAACACATCGCGCTCGCGCCGGGCACCGAGCACGAGGTCCATCGACCGGCCCGGAACGGGGAGCGCGAGCGAGTCGGCATGCCCCCAGGTGGCCAGCGCGGGGGTCGTCTGCGTACGACCCGCCATGCGGGAGTGCGTGGCGAACACCACGAGCAGCGGCACGTTCGCGTCGCGGAACGTGCTGGTGTAGTCGACCACGCCGCGTCGGCTCGACAGCGTGCCTTCGGAGATCCAGCAGCGGAGCTGGTCGATCAGGCCGAGCGACACGGACTCGGAAGCGTAGTTCAGCGCGCCGCGCACGCGTGCACCGGGCGCTCCGCCGAACCAGTCCTCGGCGCCGAGCACCGGCAGCGCCAGGCGTGCCAGGGTGTTCGCCGGGATGGACCAGCCGTCGGGCAGGAGTCGCATCAGCTGCGCGACCTGCTGGATCTCCGTCGCCGGCTTGTTGAAGCGAACCGGCGCTCCCATGGCGACGACACTGGCGAGGGCTTCACCGCGGGCGGCCGCCACGAGGCCGAGCTGGCCACCGAGGCCGTGGCCCACCCAGTGCACGCGGTCGAAGCCCGTGTGCTTGCGCACCGCCTGGACGGCTGCGGGCACGTCGCGCTCGACGATCGCATCGAAGTCCATCGGGCCGTCGGAGGGCCCGGTCGCTTCGCGATCGCCGCGGTGGGTGAGCAGGAAGACGTTGAACCCGCGAGCCGCGAGGGCCTGCGCGAGCGGAGTCCCGTCGCCGTATCGGTAGGCATCGGGGCCGAGACCGAGGGCGTGGGAGACGATGACGGGCTCCCCTGCCCCATGGGCAGCGGGCTCGACGTTGAAGAGCGGCGCCTTCCACCCGTCCACCGTGCGGTACGGCAGGCGGGACAGCGGAAGGGGCGGGGGCGCCTCGAGGAACCTCTCCCGGTCGGCGGGGTGGAGGGTCCTCCAGGTGAGGCGACGGGTCAGCTCTACAGCGGACGCCGCCAGGGCCCGGGCGGGAGGTGCGAGACTGGCGCGGGGTTTGTCGGGGAGGGACATCGTAGGGAGGGGGGAAGGGGGGATGTCGGGGAGGGACGACAGGGGGAGGGAGCGCCGTCCTGCAAGACCCGCCCGGGGCCTGGCTGGGACCAACATGACGATACCGAGCGGACCGCGGAGTCTGCAAAATCGCCACAACGCCCACCAAGCTTTTTGAGGTGATTTCTGGACTTATGTATTGACATGTCAACTGCCATAGATCACGATTCTCGGCGTTGATCCGCACTACGATCGCGAATTGGATCGCGATCGCGATCGCGAGAATTTTCTCGAGGATCGCGTCGATCGACGATCGCACCCCGTGGCGCATCATCGAACTCACATGAGCGTTACTATTGACGCGTCAATCGTCAGGCGTGTGCGTCGACCGAGCACACCCAGGTCGTGAACGCGACCTCAGGGGTCTTCGTGTGCTGCTCGCTCTCCACCGTGAAGCCCGTCGCGCGCAGATCCTCGAGCCACTGGCGCTTCGCGTCCGCCGCGAGGGGCACCCCCGCATCCTTCACGACGACGAACCGCCCGCCGCTGACGAGCACCCGGCGTACCTCGCGCAGCCCTTCGAGCCGCTCGGCGCCCCAATGGTCGTAGGAGTCGAGGGCGAGCACCACGTGGACCGTGGCGTCGCCCACGGGAAGCGCGTGTGCGGGCGCCACGTACAGCTCGACGCGATCGGCGGCCGGATGCCCCACGAGTCGCTCGCGCGCGATCTCCACCATGCGGGGGATCGGATCGACGCCGATCAGCCGGCCCCTGGTGACCTTCTCGGAGGCGTGGCGCAGCGCAGAGCCCGTGCCGCACCCGACATCCAGCACGACGGTCAGTTCACGTCGGCCCGCGCCACCGCGTCGGTGACCCAGTTGCTGAACACGGCCTGGCGCCGGGTGATCAGCTCGCGGGCCGCGATCTGCTCGCGGTTCGCCTCGAACATCGAGAGGTCGGCCTCCTCGCGGGCGGTGACCTGAGCGACCCACAGCACGCCGCCGCTCTCGAACACCTGGTCGAGCACGGTACCGGCTGCGGCATCGGAGGCCGCGGACAGGACCTCGGGCGGCGGACCGCCGAAGCCCATGCCCGAAGCGGGCTGGAGGCCGGTGCTCTGGCTCGTGAGCATCTTCGTGGCGAGCAGATCGGTCGGGACCTCGCCCGTCTCGCGCCACTTCGGGAGCAGCTCCTCCTCCGCGAACTTCGCGGCCAGCACGGGCGCGCGATCCTCGCGGATCATGCGCTCCGCGATCTTCTTGCGAACGTCCTCGAACGACTCCTCGAACGGATCGACGCGCTCGTGGAGCTTGTAGATGCGGAGATCTTCGTCGGTCGTGACGACCCGGGTGATCTCGCCGACCGGGAGATCCTTCACGGCATCGGTGACGTCGACCGACAGCTGGATCACCGGCTTGAGCTGCATGTCGCCGCCCTCTTCGGCCGACGTGTGCTCCGACCACTTGCGGGCGAGCGTCGCGAAGTCGCCACCAGCGAGGATCTCCTCGCGGATCGCGTTCATCTGCGGGAGGAGATCGCCAGCCTTCTGGCCCTCGCCCACCGCCATCCGGATCATCGACAGGTGGAGCTGCTCGGGATGCTTGTAGAGGCGCTCGAAGTCCTTGTCGTACGTCTCGCGGGCCTCGTCGCCGTTCTCGGTCAGCCACTGGTCGAGCTCGGCGTCGGTGGGCTGCACCACCGTGTAGAACGCGCTCGGCCGGATGCGGACGTAGGTGAGGTCGAGCTTGCGCTGCGACTGCTCGTACGTACGACGGAGCACGGGCTCGCTGATCGTCGTGCCCACCGACACGAGGTCGGCGACCTTCTGGAAGAGGAGCTGATCGCGGATCCGCTCCTGGAACAGCGCATCCGTGACGCCCTGGCGCTGCAGGTACCGCTCGTACTTCTCGCGATCGAGCTTGCCGTCGTCGTCGAGCAGGCCGGGGATGCTCGTGATGTACCGGGCGATCTCGTACTCCGACACCTCGACGCCGAGCCGCGAGGCTTCCTGGCGCACGACCGTCATCTCGACGAGCTGCTGGCGCACGGACTCGCCGAGGCTCTGCTCCTCGGGGTTCGTGAGCGCGCGCTGGAGCTGGACCTCACGGGCGTTCTTCGCGTTCGAGAAGAGCGTCCGGTACTCCGTCTCCATGATGCGCTCGCCGTTCACCGTGGCGACGACCGTGGTCGTGTCGCCCTGAGGCACGGCGTACCAGAAGACGAAGGAGATGATGACGAGCACCATCACCACCTGCATGAAGGTCGAGTCAGAGCTCGACCGCATCGATTCGAGAACGCCCATGGTGCACTCCGTCCCGCGGGAGTATTTCGCGCATCCCCGCGCTTCAACAGCGCCCCCTCGGGGCGCGTCGGGGTGGAATCACCGATCTTCTGTTTCGACCTCCACTTTCCGGATTCACGGCCCGCATGGCCGGAGCGTTCCCGGATTTTCCCGAAAAAAGTCGGATTCCACGAGGATCCAGGTTCGGATCGCACAATCGGCGAGCCGACCCCCGGAGAGCGCCCAGAAAGTTTGGAAAGCCGCTTGCGAGGGTGATCTGTGACGGTATTATCGCTGCGAGCACAGCGGGAGTCGCATTCCCCCGAGACTCCCGCGGTACTCATCTCCCTCCCCCCGTCTCCTCCCCGGAGACACCCCTCCCCCCTCCCCTCCACATCCCCACCCTCCCCAACCAAGCATGCTCTCAGCAGTCCTCGGCCTGTTCTCTCAGGACCTCGCGGTAGATCTGGGTTCCTCCCGGACCCGGATCTACCTGCGGGGCACTGGCCTCATCTGTGACGAACCCAGCGTCGTCGCCGTCCAGACCCTCAAGGACGGCCGGCGACGCGTCGTGTGCGTCGGCGACCCCGCACTCCCCATGCTGGGCCGCACCCCTGAAGACATCCAGGCCATCCAACCCGTCCGCACCGGGACGATCGAGGACTTCGAGGTCGCTGAGGCCCTCCTCCTGCAGCTCGTGCGCCGATCCCTCGGTGCCTCGAGCTTCCTCAGGCCCCGTATGGCCGTGGCTCTCCCCCAGGGTGCGAGCGACATGGCCCTCCGGGCGCTGAGGGACAGCTGCCAGGCCGCTGGCGCACGCGAGGTCCACCTCGTGCCGCGGCCCGTCGCAGCGGCGCTCGGCGCGGATCTCCCCGTGCACGAGCCCAACGGCCACATGGTCGTCGATCTCGGCGGCAACGCCACCGAGGTCAGTGTGCTCTCCCTCTCCGGGGTCGTGCACAGCAAGACCGTGACGGGCGGTGGTGAAGGCCTCGATCAGGCCGTCATCGACTACGTCCGTCGCCACCATGCCACCGAGATCGGCCGACCCACGGCCGAGCGTCTCAAGCTCGAGCTCGGAAGCGCCCGTCTGGGCGGCACATCCGGCTCGCGAACCGCCAAGGGGCGCTGTCTGCGCCTGGGAATCCCGCGGGCCATCGACATCGATGCCCACGACATCCAGACCGCTCTCGCCACCCCGCTCTCCGCCATCGCCGACGCGATCCGTACCGCCGTCGAGGCCGTACCGCCCGAGCTCGCGTCCGACATCGTCGAGAACGGCGTCATCCTCGTGGGCGGCGGAGCCCGGCTCGACAGCCTCGAGGCCGCGTTGCGCCACCTCACCGGCCTCCCCGTGATGGCCGTCGAGAACCCGGCAGAGGCCGTCGTGCGTGGCGCTGCCCGGGTGCTGGGCGAGCTCGACCTCCTCCGCACCGTCGCCGCCTGACCCTCCTCGTCGTCGCGGTCCTCCCACGATAGCGGGCGGAGCCGGAGGCAGCGTGGAAGTCGTCATCGTCAGCAGCGAGGTCGCCCCGTTCTCGAAGACCGGTGGCATGGGTGACGTGACCGGAGCGCTCGCCACCGCGCTGCACCGGGCCGGCCACCGCGTGATGACGGTGTCGCCGCGCTACGGCAGCACGTCGCAGGAAGGGCTCGTCGACTCGGGCTTCGTCGGGCGCGCGTTCCTCGGGAGCTCGGAGCAGGCGGCCCCGCTGCGCGTCCATCGCTCCGAGGGCCCCACGCACGTGCTCGTCGAGCACCCCATGTTCGCCGACCGCCAGGGCATCTACGGCGACCAGAACGGGTCGTTCGGCGACAACCACATCCGGTACGCCCTCCTCCAGCGGTGCGCGCTCGAAGCGGCCCGCCGGATCCCCGTGGGAGGCACGCCCCTCGGCAACGCGCCCGTCTTCCACGTGCACGACTGGCAGACCGCCACGCTCCCCGTGTACCTCGACCAGATCTACCGTCCGCTCGGCTTCTTCCGCGACAGCCCGGTCGTGCTCACCCTGCACAATCCCGCCCACCAGGGCCGGCTGCCGGCGTCGTTCTTCGAGGATCTCGACCTCCCCAAGCGCTGGTTCTCCCCCCATGGGCTCGAGTGGCACGGCGATCTCGCGCTCCTGAAGTGCGGCATCCTCCGGGCCGACCAGCTCACCACGGTCTCCCCCACGTTCGCCTGGGAGATCACCACGCCGTCCGGGGGGTTCGGGCTCGACAGCCTGTTCCGCGGCCGCTTCGCCGAGCTCACGGGCATCCTCAACGGCATCGACCCCGACGAGTGGAACCCCGCCGCCGATCCGCACCTCGACGCGCCGTACTCGGCGGCCGATCCGTCCGGGAAGGCCACCTGCAAGGCCGGTCTCCAGGCCGAGCTGGGTCTGCCGATGGAGAAGAACCGCCCGCTCGTGGGGAGCGTCGGTCGGCTCGACCCGCAGAAGGGCGTGGAGCTCCTGCTCGAGAGCATCCCGTGGCTCGTCGGACAGGGTGCCCAGGTGGTCGTGCTGGGGTCTGCGGCCGCCGCGCACCAGAAGCTCGAGTGGCGCCTGCGCGAGCTCGAGCGCGCCCATCCCGACCGCGTGCGCGCATGGATCGGCTTCAACGAGCGCATGGCCCACCGCGTGGAGGCCGCTGCCGATCTGTTCGCGATGCCCAGCCTGTTCGAGCCCTGCGGCCTGAACCAGATGTACTCCCACCGCTACGGAGCCGTGCCCGTCGTGCGGGCCACCGGCGGTCTGGCCGACAGCGTCGACGACGGCGTGGACGGGTTCAGCTTCGTCGAGCCCACCGGGTTCGCGTTCCGTGGGGCGCTGCACCGGGCGCTCGAACAGTACCGTGCCGACGGCCTCGCGAGCATGCGCGCCGCCGGCATGTCTCGCGAGCTCGCCTGGGATGCGGTGGTCCCCCGCTACGAGGCCGTGTACACCGCCGCCATCGCGGGCCGCGCACGGCTCCTTCAGGCGTGACGTTGCCCGTGCCCGGTCCAGCACGCAGAATCGCCCCGTGACCGAGGGCCGCTACCAGATCGACGAGCAACCGATCGCCACGGGCGGTCAGGGATCGGTGTACTTCGGGCTCGATCCGCGCGGTCGCGAGATCGCCGTGAAGGTCGCGGCCGAGGGCAAGACCGCCGAGAACGCCCTGGAGCGCGAGCTCGAGATCGTCCGGCACATGAACGACTCGGGCGTGCGTGGTGTGGTGCCCTGCCTCGCCGAGGTGAAGGTGCGCGGGCGCAAGGCGATGGTGATGCCGCGCTACCCCGAACACATGGGCGACTGGCTGAAGCGCTCGATCCTCGAGCCCACCCCCGACACCCTCCGCGAGCTGCTCGACTACCACTCCAAGCTGGCACGCGTGCTGGGCTCGGTCCACAAGGTCTACTACGACGGCGGCACCGTCGTGCATCGCGACGTGAAGCCCGAGAACGTGTTCCTCGACGGCAAGGGGGGCCTGTTCCTCGGCGACTTCGGCGGCGCGATGGCCATCGAGGAGCTGAAGGCCGTCGAGCTCGCGATGTTCGGCACGCCGATGTGGGCCCCGCTCGACCAGCTCCTGCCGGGCCGCGCGATGCCCGACACCACGTGGGACACCTATGCCACGTGCGTGCTGCTCTACGCGGCCGTCACCGGCGCACGTCCCGCGTACCAGGCCGATCCGCGCGAGCTGCTCACCAGCGCGGGCCAGGCCCTGTGGCAGGCCGCGAAGGCCGCCGTCGAAGCGAAGGGCGACTCGCGCGGCGAAGCCCACCGGCGGTTCGCGCTGATGCGCAAGGGCACGCGCGGCGAGGACCTCGTCGACCTCACCGGGCGCGCGGCGCTCGTGAATGGCGACCGCGACGCCCTGCGCACCGGTCTGGCCCGCCTCTGCAAGCTGTCGGGCGTCGACGAGCGCGCGGAGAAGGCCCTCGATCGGGGGCTGTGGAACCTGCTCGTGCGCGGGCTCTCCCCGCTCTCGCACCCATCTCCGCCGAACCGCTACCGCGATGCCGAGGAGCTCGCCGAGACGATCGAAGACCTCCTGGCGCTCGTCGATCTGCCGGAGCGGGACGAGAGCACGGCGGAGCTCGCGGAGCTGCTCGGGGGCGGGGTGAGCTTCGACGACGAGCCCGACGCCCGCACCGCGAACCGCACCACGCTGTCGGCCGGCCCCCCGGTGCTGCTCGCATCGCTCGGCGTGCTCGCCGTCGTCGGGCTCATCGTCGGCACCTGGCTGCTGTGGCCCACCCTCCTGCTCGCGTTCAACGCCACACGGTCGCTCGGGCCCACGGTCGAGGTGACGGGCGGCACCGTGATCGTGCCCGCCGGCTCGGTGGTCGTGCAGCCGTTCGCGCTCGACACCACCGAGGTGTCCGTCGCCGACTACCAGGCCTGCGCGGCGGCCGGGAAGTGCCCGTCGGTCGACCTGAAGCTCGGCCCCGACCATCCGGCGTCCGGGCTCGGCATCGCCGAAGCGCAGGCCGTGTGCGAGTTCCGCGGCGGCCGTGTGCCGAGCGAAGCCCAGTGGACGCGCGCGCACGGCGAGGCCACCTTCCCGTGGGGCGAGGCGTCCGCCACCTGCGACCGCGCGGTGGCGCTCGGGTGCGGCGATCAGCTCCAGCCCGTGGGCAGCGGTCGTCAGGGCGCATCTCCGTTCGGTGCGATCGACATGGCCGGGAACGTGTGGGAGTGGGCCACCGGGGTCGACGGGCCCGTGCTGCGCGGGGGCGACATGACCTCTGCCCCGCGCGAGCTCGGCGCGAACGGGCGAAAGGTGGTGCCCGAGGGCGCCCGGCCCTCCCTGGCGGGCGTGCGCTGCGCCTACGCGCCGGGTGGCGGACCCGGATAGGAGCCGACATGCCCGAATGGCTCCTCGAACTGCTCTCCCGGGCCGACGGCGACCTGATGGCCGGCGGCTACCACGCCATCTCGGTCGACCCCGAGCGGGTGAGGCGCCAGCTCCGGACGTCCGGGCGCCCCTACGTCGAGCCCGGCGGCCACGCGCCCTCGCTCGACGAGCTCGACAGCACCGCCCGGTGGGTGATCGACCAGGCGCGCTTCAAGACCACGGCGCTCTCCGGGTTCGCCGGGCTCGCGGGCGCCCCGTCGGTGCCCCCCGAGATCGCCGCGCGGGGCGTGGGGATCGTGCGCCTGGCCCAGCGTCTGTCCGTCGTGTACGGGTTCGATCCCGGCACCGACCGCGGTCGCACCGCCCTGTGGCGCGCGCTGGCCGCGGGTCTCGAGGTCGACCTGCCCGAGGGCCCCGTGGAGATGCGCGTCTCCGACGTTCCGACGCTGCTCTCCCCCACCCTGCACCCGCGCTCCGTGGGGGTCGTGCTCGCACAGGCGCTCGTCTACAAGTCCGTGCTGTACGTGGCGGGTCGGTTCGGCCGCTTCGTGCCGCTCGTGTCCAGCGGGGTGGCCGCAGCCGAGGCCCACCGCCGCACCGACCAGGTGGGCG
Source organism: Myxococcota bacterium (assembly GCA_041389565.1). Classification (GTDB taxonomy): domain Bacteria; phylum Myxococcota_A; class UBA796; order UBA796; genus JACKEQ01. Next base: position 748,831 of record JAWKRP010000002.1, on the reverse strand, counting down.
AGCGCATGATCGCGGTGCTCCGCCGGCTCAGCGAGCCGGGCGCGCTTCCCGTGTACGCCGACGCGCAAGAGGTCTGAAGGGAGCCAATTTCTGTCCGCCCGTCGGGCTACAACGGCGGCATGGTCGTCACGTCCGAAGAGCTGCACTGGTCTGCGCGCGATCTGCGCTGGGTGGTCGACACCGCCCTCGAGCGCGGCGCGCACCTGCTCACGGCGGGCGAGCTCCACGTGGTCCGCGCAATCCGCGCCCTGCCCGACGCCCCGCTCGACGTGTACGCGCGCCTCGCCTCCCGGCGCGACGCCTTCCAGCGGGCCGACGATCTGCAGGGGCACGAGGCTTCGCTCGTCGAGGCCGGTCTCGTGGGGCGGTTCGTGCCCTGGTCGGTCCGTGCGCGCCACAGCACGGTGGCCGAGCTGAAGGAGGGTGCGAGCGCCCTCGGCCTCCGCCGCACGGGCAACCGCGATGCGCTGGTGGAGCGGGTCGCGCCCCACGAGCGCTGGTCGGGCACGCGGTGGGTGCACGTGCGCCACCGGGCCCTCGTGCACCGCCTCGAGCGCTGGGCGTTCCTGCGCGCGCACCCCGATCGCAGCACGCTCGTGGTCGAGCGGCTCGGTCACGTCACGTGGCCCGACTACACCCCCACACGTGGGGCCTCGTTGTTCGCGACGCGCGCGCGCCTGCTCGCGTGGGAGGCGCAGCTCGGCCCGTGCACGCCCGAGGATCGGCTCGCGGGCCTCGAACGGGGAGATGTCGAGGGTCCCGGTCGGCTCGATCGCACGCGGAGCGCCGCGCGGCACGTGCTCGAAGAGGCCCGCGAGATCGAGCGTCTCGGCGATCTCCCGCGCGCCGCGCTGCTGTACGGGCGGCTGCGGGTGGCGTACCCGCGCTACGCCACGCGGTGCACGGTGAGGCTCGCGCGCGTGCTCGAGCAGTCCGGCGATCCGGCAGCGGGCCTCGCGGAGCTCCAGTCTGCGCGCCCCCACGCACACGGCCCCGAGCGCATGGCCCTGAACCGCGCCGGCCGGCGGCTCGCGCGCTCGCTGCGGGTGGGCTGGGCTCCGGATCGTCCGCTGCGCCCCCTGAAGGAGCGCACACTCGAGCTCGCGCCGAGCCCTCGGGACTCACGCACCGTCCCTGCGAGCCCTCGGGACTCACGCACCGTCGCGGCCGATGGCGAACCTGGTTCGTCCCTTCGGGACCGCGACTCCCGCCCGCTGTGGGGAGACGGCCACTTCGTCGAAGACGCCGTGATCGCGATGCTCGCGGAGCAGGGTCGCACCGCGTTCCATGTCGAGGGGGGGCTGTGGCGCACGCTGTTCGCGCTGCTGTTCGCGTCGCGTACGTGGTTCCTCCCGGTGTCCGGCCAGCTGCCGGTCCCGCGGCTCTCCGGTCCCCTCGACCTCGGTACACCCGCGTTCGCTGCACGTCGGGCCCCGGCCATCCGCGCCGTGCGCGAAGCGATCTCAGCGGGCGAAGCCCCCGCTCTGGTCCACGAGGCCTACGCGCGGTTCGAGGGCGCCCGCCTCGCCGGATGCGCGTGGGCCACGGCCGAGATCCACGCCGAGCTCGCGCGGCTGGTCGGTCCCGAGCTCCTCCTCGCCGTGCTCGATCCACTCCTCGAGCAGGGCTTCGGCGCCGCATCCGGCCTTCCCGATCTGCTCGTGCTCCCCGGTCCGGTCGTGCGCCTGCCTCGCGGAATCCCCGCCACGGTGGGCGAATCCCTGTGCCTCGTCGAGATCAAGGGTCCCACCGACACCCTCTCGGATGCTCAGCGCGCCTGGCTCGATCGCCTGGCACCGTTCGCGACCGCCGAGGTCTGGAAGGTGCAAGCAGCCCGATGTGGTTAATCCGCCGGCAACACGGAGGCGCATGTGGAGTCGGCGATCGAGGTCTACCTCACGACACCCCCTTCAAGCTCGGCTTTCTCGATCTTCCGGCTGATCTGGGAGGCCGACCTCATCGTCCAGCTCGTCCTCATCGGGCTGGCCGGGATGAGTCTCGTCTGTTGGGCGATCATCCTGCAGAAGTTCTTCCGGCTCACGTCCGCGGCCCGCCAGAGCGCGAAGTTCCTCGATGTGTTCTGGGCGAGCAAGCGCCTCGACGCCGTGTACGAGAAGGCCGGGTCCTTCCGTCGCAGCCCCGTCGCCGAGGTCTTCAAGGCCGGGTACCAGGAGCTCGCGAAGATCACGAAGGGCGGCAAGTCCGACGACGCCACCGACAACCTCACGCGCACCCTGCGCCGTGCGGCGGCGGTCGAGTCCACGAACCTGCAGCGCTACATGACGTTCCTCGCCACCACCGGGTCCACGGCGCCGTTCATCGGTCTGTTCGGCACCGTGTGGGGCATCATGCAGGCCTTCGCGAAGCTCGAGTCCGCTGCGGGTGCGGCCACCATCCAGGTCGTCGGCCCCGACATCGCGCACGCGCTCATCGCCACGGCCGTCGGGCTCGCGGCCGCCATCCCGGCCGTCATCGGGTTCAACTACTTCAACGCGTCGATCCGCGTGCTGAACACCGAGATGGACAACTTCTCGGCCGACTTCCTGAACATCGTCAAGCGGCACGTGAGGTAGAGGCATGGCCATGTCCGGAGGAGGCTCGGGCGACGCCATGGCGGACATCAACGTCACGCCGCTCGTCGACGTCATGCTGGTGCTGCTCATCATCTTCATGGTCACCGCCCCGATGATGAGCAACGCGGGAATCGAGATCGATCTCCCTCGAGAAGAGGCTCCGCCCCTCGACTTCGAGAACGAGCAGCTCATCCTGTCGATCGACTCCGACCTCAAGACGTACATCGACGACCAGGAGTTCCCCCGCGAAGACATGAAGGCGAAGCTCGCGGCCATCGCCAAGGCCAACCCCGAGCTCCCGGTCTTCCTGCGCGCCGCGGGCGACGTTCCGTACCGCGAGGTCGCCGCCATCCTCGCCGCGGCGAAAGATTCCGGAATGCCCCGCGTTGGGCTCGTGTTCGACCCTACGCCGGCGCCCCCGGGCAAGTGATCCCCCGTGAAGTCCACCCTCCATCCGTCCAACCAGAGCCTGCTGCTCCCCCTCGTCGGGAGCGTCGTCGGCCACGGGCTCATGATCGGCGGGTTCTTCACCCTCACGCTGCTGCTCACCTTCTGCGGGCCGCGTAAGCCGATCATCGATCCCAACGACACCATCGAGGTCGCCATGGTCTCGCTCCCGAAGAGCAAGACGAACATGCCCGACCGCGCCACGCGTGCGCCCGAGGTCGCCGGTGCACCCACCCCACAGCCCACGCCCGCCCTCGACGTGAAGCAGACGTCCGACCTCGTCGTGCACAAGGACAAGGCGAAGACCAACCAGGGCACCGACACCAAGAAGCTCGAAGAGCAGCAGCGAAAGCTCCTCGAGCAGCTCGAGCAGCAGGCCGCGATGGATGCCGCGCTCGGCGCGATGAACCAGTCGGCGACCGACCCCGACTCAGAGACCGAAGACGGCGTCGCGGGCAGCAACGTCGGCACCCCCTCCGATCCCGAGTACGCCCGCTACATCCTGCAGATCCAGAAGCTGTTCGACGAGCAGTTCCACCCGCTGCAGACCATCAAGGACGCCAACCCCGGCATCAAATGCGTCATCCACGTGTCCGTCGAAGCCAGCACGGGTCGCATCGTGCGCTACGACGTCGCGCGTCCGAGCGGGAACGAAGCCTGGGATTCCGCCGCCCGTCGCGCCGTCGAGGCCATCACCACGATTCCCCTGCCCCCCGAGAAGTACCGGAACCGGATGGGACAGGGTTACGACATCGAGTTCTAGGAGTCTGCCTCGTGCGCCAGCGCCTCTTCCGTCCCCTCCTCGCCTCGGGACTCATCGCACTCGGTCTGTTCGCGGGGGTCCCCGTCCAGGAGGCCCACGCCGCCGGGTTCTACGTGCAGGTGCCCGGCGGGCGCGAGGTGCAGCTCGCCCTCCCGAAGCCCGCGACACCCCAGGGCGACCCCGACGGGAAGGCCTCCGAGATCTGGTCCACGGTCGACAACGATCTGCGCCAGTCCGGCTACTTCACGATGGTCGACCCCGAAGCCGCGATCGACGGCGGCGGCGTCGAGCCCGGAACGTTCACGTTCGACTCGTGGAGCAAGCTGAAGGTCGGCGTCGTCGTGAAGACCCGCGTGCTCCCCACCGGCCAGTGCGGGAACGCCGAGGCCATGTGCGCCGACGCGTACGTCTACTACGTCGTCAACGGCGAGACGCTGTCCGCGAACCGGTTCCGATCCGAAGCCAAGAACGCCCGGTACATCGGGCACGACATCGCGAACACCGTCGTCGAGGCCGTCACCGGGCAGCGCTCGATGTTCGGCTCCCGGCTCGCGGCCGTGGGCAAGAAGGGCTCGAACAAGGAGATCTTCCTGCTCGACACCGACGGTCAGGGCGTCACTGCGGTCACCCGGAACGGCAGCATCAACCTGTCTCCTGCCCTGTCGCCCGACGGTCGCTACGTGTCGTGGACCTCCTACCGGAAGGGCAACCCCGACCTGTACGTGAAAGACCTCACGAGCGGGCGCACCCGCGTCCTGTCGAATGACGAGGGGATCAACGCGTCCCCCGCCTTCAGCCCCGACGGCCGGTACGTCGCGATGGCCCGGTCCACGGGCGGCAACAGCGACATCTACGTGCTCGACGCGAAGACCGGCGCGATGGTGAAGCGCCTCACCGACAACGCCGGCATCGACGTGAGCCCCAACTACTCGCCCGACGGGTCGGAGATCGCCTTCGCGTCCGAAGCCTCGGGCGGCTCGCAGATCTACATCGCGAACGCCAGCACGGGCGCGTCCCGGCGGGTCACGCACCAGGGCAGCTTCAACACCGATCCCGTCTACTCCCCCGATGGCACCAAGCTCGCGTTCGTCGGGCGGGACAAGGGCGGGTTCGACGTGTTCGTGTGCGACACCGACGGCAAGGGCCTCATCCGCATCACGCAGGGCATGGGCGACAACGAAGACCCGTCGTGGAGCCCCGACGGCCGCTACCTCGTGTTCAGCTCCACCCGGAACGGCACGTCGCAGATCTGGATCAGCACGGCGGACGGGCGCCACCAGGCCCCCGTCACCACGTCGGGCAGCTGGACCCAGCCCGCGTTCGTGCCGTAGGCCCGACGCGCCCCGCCACCCCTGGTCGGGCTACGCGCCCCGCAACCCGTCGGTCCGGCTACGCGCCCTCCAGCACCCCGTACCGCAGGCCCCGATCGGACACCCACATCGCGTCGTGCCCGGCCACACGGAGCGCCGCGCGCAGGATCGTCGCGCCCGCCAGCAGGTAGTCGGCACGCTCCGGAGACACCGCGAAGATCGCGCGGCGCTGGCGACGGTCGAGGCCGAGCAGACGGTCCTGGAAGCCCGCGAGCATCGCGTCGGTGAGCTGCGAGCCGTGCACCCGTGCGCTGTCGTACCGCGTGAGCCCGAGCGCCGTGGCCACGAGGGTCGTCACGCTGCCGGCCACGCCGATGACGGCGTCGATGCGAGCCGGGACGGCTGGGCTCTCGAACACCGAGCGCGCGTGCGCCTCGAGGGCCGCGAGGTGCTCCGGGGTCGCGGGCACCACGTCGTCGCCCAGCACGGACTCAGTGAGCCGCACGCTCCCGAGCTCGTACGAGTGGCGCCACTCGAGGCTGCCGCGGCCCACGGCCAGCTCCGTGGACCCGCCCCCCAGGTCGACCACCATCAGCGTGCCGTCGGGCACAGCGAGCGCCGACAGCGCACCCGCCCAGGTGAGCCGGGCCTCCTCGTCGCCGGAGATCACCTCGATGTGCAGGCCCGTCTCGGCGGCCACCCGCTGGAAGAACGCGCCCGCATCGGTCGCCCGACGAGCCGCCGACGTGGCGACCGCCCGCACGCGGTCCGCCGGCACCCCCAGGGACTCCGCCGTGCGCGCGTAGTCGGCCATCGCCGCCAGCGCGGCCTCCATGCGATCGGGAGCGAACCGGCCCCCGTCTCCGAGGCCCTTCCCGAGACCCACGACACGCGCTTCGTCGTGCAGCACGGCGCCCTCGTCGTCCACCACCGCGAGGAGCACGCTGTTGCTGCCCAGATCGATCGCTGCCCGCATCGCGCCCCTCAAAGAGAAAAGCCCGTCGCATCGACCGGAAAGGGGTTCCGGGGAAGGCGACGGGCCGAAGAGCGGGTGACGAGACTCGAACTCGCGACGCCGAGCTTGGGAAGCTCGTACTCTACCAACTGAGCTACACCCGCAGGTGGCTTCGACCTAACACCGCCGTCGCACCCGGCAAGGCGGGATACGACGTGGAGGGACAGCGCCGTGCTCACGCGGGGTTGAACCCACGACCCCATGTCCGAGCCGTCCACTGCGAAGCCCGAGCCCCCGAAGAAGCGCGGATGCCTGCGCCGGCTGGTCGTCGTGTCGCTGCAGCTCGGGTTCCTGGCGTTCCTCGCGACGATCGCGCTCATCGTCGGATGGCTGCACTCCGACGACTTCCAGCAGCGCGCGAAGCAGCTCAGCGAGACCCTCATCGAAGAGCAGACCGGCGAGCAGCTCTCGCTCACCCACGTCCGCATCGGATTCTGGCCGCCGGGCGTCGAGGTCGACGGGTTCCACCTGTTCAACGGGGAGTCCGGCGACACCATCGTGAGCGCCGAGCGGATCCGCGTCCCGCTCGTGCTGACGGGCGGCGGGCTCCAGGTGGGTCGCATCCGGCTCCAGCGGCCCGACATCCACCTCCACCTCGACGAGAAGGGCAAGCTCGTCGAGTTCCGCAACGGCAAGAAGCCCGACCCGAACGCGCCTCCCGGAAAGCCCATGGAGCGGCTGCCGTTCACGAGCCTCGAGATCGAAGACGCCTCGTTCCGCCTGTCGTTCCCGAAGGGCGAGGTCGCCGTGACGGGCTTCTCGTCCTCGCCCGTCGAGGGCGCGATCCACGATCTCACCGGCACGCTCGAGCTCCAGTACGAAGACGTGATCGACCGGTCCACCCTCTCCTTCCCCGGGGTCGTGCTCGGCCCGACGGCCATCGAGGTCCCCCAGGTCCGCCTCGATACCCGCGTGCTCACGCTCGACGGCCGCGCGCTGATCCCGCTGCAGGACGACATGGACATCACCCTCACGGGGCAGGTGCAGCTCGAGGCCTTCACCGACGTGCTGCCGGAGCCCTGGGCCACGCACGGCTTCGTCGACGTCGACGTGGAGGTGACGGGGTCCACGAAGAACCCCAACGCGAACGTGAACGCCTACGGCACGCACCTCGGGATCGACCGTCCCGGCCGGTTCGGTCTGCTCACCTACGAGCTCGGCGACGTGGCCATCGCTGCGACCGCCACCCGCGACCGCGTGGAGGTGGAAGACGCCACGCTGTACTGGGGAGACGGCATCATCCGGGCCACGGCGCTCATCGACCCCACCACGAAGACCCTCGTCGATGCTCGCATCCTGGGGGATCGCGTCAGCCTGCACGACATGCTGCAGACCTTCGATGCCGCGCCCACCCCCTGGATCGATCTGCGCGCCGATGCCGAGATCCGCGCGAGCGGTCCGCTCCAGCCACTCGGTCTCGACGGCACGTTCGACTTCGCGGTCGCGGATCTGCGCGTCGGCGACCGCCCGATCCGCGATCCCGGCGTGGAGCTCATGCTCGACATCCCCACGGCCTGGGCCCGCGGCACCGTGTTCATCGACAAGGAGCACATCGTGTTCGATGCGCCCGAGGTCCACGGGCCGCGCACGCAGGGCTCCACGCACGTCGACATCGGGTTCAAGCCGCACGGGCCGCTCGATCTCACCGCCGACGTGTGGGGGGCCGACCTGTCCGACTTCCAGCCGCTCGGTGGCGTCGAGTTCGGCGGGCGGGGCCGCGTCACCGGGCGGATCTGGGGCCCGTTCAACCAGCTCCAGTTCGTCGGCGAGGGCGACCTCGAGGACTTCAGCGTGCTCGACATCCCGTGGGCCGACCGCCTCGTGGCCACGGACTTCCGCAGCCCCGACATGAAGAGCATCGAGCTGTTCGGGGCGGTCGCGACCCTCGGGAGCTCCACCTACGGCGGCGACTTCGTGTTCGACTTCCGCCCGCCGATGAGCATGCACGCCGACATCGCCATGCAGGGCGGCCGCGTCGAGGACATCACGAGCGCGTTCATCGACCTGCCCGGGCTCACGGGCGACATGTCCGGCACCCTGAAGCTCGACGGCCCGATCTTCGACATGGACGGCGGCGGGCACTTCCAGTTCGCGGATCTCGACCTGTGGGGCGAGTCCTTCGAGATCGGCGAGGGCCACGGCTACATGGACGGCGGGCTGTTCACCCTCGACGACCTGCGTGTGCTCCGGCACGGGCGTCGCGAAGGGCTCGTGCTGCGCGGGAGCATCGTGCGGGACTGGAAGCTCAACATGGACCTCGTGGGCGACGGCTTCACCCTCGAGACCCTCGACCGGCTCGCCCCGTACCAGCTCCCGGTGTCCGGGAAGGCCGACCTCAACGTCCGCATCGACAACACGTTCTTCGACCCCGCTCCACACGGGCGGATCCGGCTGCGGGACGTGCGGTACGCCGGGGAGGCGATCGAGGACAGCACCGTGCGGTTCGAGACCGTCGAGGGCTGGCTCCAGCACCACGGAAAGCTCGCGGGCGGCGCCGTGAAGACGGAGGGCCGCCTTCACCTGTGGGGCGAGCAGGAGTACGACGTGCACGCCGAGCTGGCCGACTTCCCGGCGCACCTCCTGTACCCCGTGGCCGCGGACGGCGGGCCGGTGCGGGCCGTGGCCTCCGGAGACCTCGACCTGTCGGGCGATCTCGGCGAGGAGTGGTCCGACATGACGCTCGACGGCACGCTCCGCGCGGTCGCTGTCGAGTGGGCCGGGCACGTGCTCGCGAACCGCAGCCCGTGGGGCTACCACCAGACCGGCCGGTTCTACGAGCTGTCGAACTTCGACCTGCACGGGGGGCGCACCGACTTCGCGCTGTCGGCGACGGGCGGCGACCAGCTCGAGCTCGACGGGAGCGGGGTGGTCGACCTCGACCTGCTGCGCGCGATGGTCCCCGGTCTGCAGCGCTCCGAGGGCGTCGCGACCATCCAGCTCGAGGCCACGGGCACCCGCCCGAACGTCGAGACCCTCGTCGAGATCGAGGTCGACGCGGAGCTGCTCCGCTATTCGTCCGTGCCCGTCGCGTTCGAAGACGTGTCCGCCCGCTTGCAGCTCACGAGCGACCGCTATGACATCCTCGAGGCCAGCGGGGGTCTCGGAGGCGGAACCGTCGCGCTCACCGGGTCGATCGAGGCCGACGACTGGGTACCCGCCCGCTACGACCTCCGCGCCGACATCCAGGATGCCCAGGTGCAGTGGGTCGACACGCTGCCTCCCGCCATCGGAGACGCGCAGCTGCGTTTCGACGGGCCGACCGGCGCGCTCCTGCTGCACGGCGACGTCGACGTGCACGACATGGTGTTCCGCGACCGCATCGACTGGGAGGACTGGGTCGTCGAGTACCGCAGCGAGGTGATGGTCGATCCCGCAGCCGCCCAGTACGACGAGGAGCCGCTGTTCGCGCTCAACGTGCACCTGCTCGCCGACCGCACGATCCGCCTGCGCAACAACGTCGCCGAGGGCACGGCCTCAGCCGACCTCCGCATCATCGGCGACACCACGCGGCCCGGGATGGTCGGCTGGGTTCGCGTCGAGGAGGGCATCGTCGTGCTCCAGGAGCGCGACTTCCAGGTCGACCGCGGCGAGATCACGTACAACGACCCCTGGAGCTGGGACCCCGACCTCGACTTCGACCTCGTCACCGACATCCAGAGCCGCGATCAGCGGTACCGCGTGAACTACCAGGTGTTCGGCCCGTTCTCCGACTGGCGCACCGCGACGCGCAGCGATCCGGCCCTGCCCCAGGCCGACGTGAATGCGCTCCTGTGGTTCGGGGTCACCACCGACGACCTCGAGCAGTCGGGCGAGCTGTCGAGCGCCGTGGCCCAGGGCGTCGCAGACCTCCTGCTCACCGACCTGTTCGCGAGCACGCAGGCCTCCGAGCTCGGCGAGGTCCCGGAGCTCCTGTTCGATCGCATCGACGTGACGACCGGCGTGAACGCCCGGGGCGAGTACAGCTCCGAGCCGCGCCTGGTGATCGAGAAGCGGCTCGAGGACATCGGCGACATCGACGTGACGTGGGAGTTCAACCTCGGCCGGCCCGAGGACAACTACGTGCGGCTCGACAAGCGGATCGGCGGCGTCTGGAGCATCGCCGGCTGGTATGCGACCCTGCAGCGCGACCGCGTGCTCCGCATCGGAGGCGCGTACGGAGTGGACGTGAAGGCCCGCTGGGAGACGGATTGATCGCACTGCTCGCGAGCGTCGCTCTCGCGCAGTCCGACGCGCCCGACCCCCGTGGACTGCCCATCGCGACCGTCGCGCTCGAGGCCCCCCGCGGCGGGCTGCCCGAGGAGTCCCTCGAAGCGCTGCTCCGCGCCGGCCAGGGCGTTCCCTACGACCCCCAGCTCGTGCGGCTCGACCTCACCACGCTGTTCCGGGTCGGCGAGTTCTCGGCGGTCGAAGCGGATCTGGCGCCGTGGGTCACGATGGATGCCGAGGGCGTTCCCCAGCCCGCCGTGCTCCTCACCTACCGCGTCTACCCCGCTCCACGCGTCTCGCGGGTGCGCACCCAGGGGAACCGCGCGTTCAGCACCCGGAAGGTGCTCGAGGCCGCGGGGATCTCGCCCGGGCAGGTGTTCTACCCCGACCTCGACGGCCCGGTCGTCGAGGCGCGCGTCGTCGACTGGCTGAAGCGGCAGGGCTGGGTGAACGCCACGGTCGAGGTCGACCCCGTCGTCGTGGATGCCGACACGTTCGAGATCTGGCTGCGCATCGACGAAGGCCAGCCGAACGTGCTCACCGAGCTCTCGTTCGTCGGCGACATCCCGCCCGAGGTGGGCGAAGCGACCCTGAGGCGCTGGGCGCACCGCGGCGGCGTACGCGTCGGCAAGCCCATCTCGCAGGAGGCCATCACCAACGCGCAGTTCGAGATGCGCTCGCGCATCGCGCGCGTCACGGGCGGGCTGCTCCGGCCGGCACGGGGCTGGATCTCCGCGCGCATCTCGCCCGACGTGCACCGCGACGACGACGGCAGCGTGTCGCTCGTGTACGCCGTGGAGCCCGGGCCGCGCCTCGATCTCGCCGTGAACGGGCTCCGGTGGCGCAAGCAGAAGAAGGTGCGCGACGCCCTCGGGATCGACGAGCGGCTGCGCCTGACGCGCGGCTTCGTCGACGAAGCGCCCGAGCGGATGGAGCGGTACCTCGAGCGGCAGGGGTACTACGCGGCCCAGGTGGAGGTCGAGATCCGCGGTGGGTCCGAGCAGCTCGAGACCCTCCTCGTGCAGGTCGACCGGGGGCCCCGTCACACCCTGCGCGGCCAGCCTCCGCGGAAGTCGCTGACGTTCGAGGGCAACGAGCACATCGGGGATGCCGCCCTCACCCGGGTCGCCGACCAGTCGAGCGAAGACGTCATCCGGCTCGACTACTTCACCGAAGACGAGCTACAGGCAGGATTCTCGGCCATCCGGAACCTGTACCGCACGCGCGGCTACCAGGACGTACAGCTCTCCCTCGCGGCCGTGAACATCGAGCCGCTCGGGAACCCCGTCACGCGGCCGTTCATCGTGTTCGCCGCCGCCCTCCTCGGGAATCCGGCTCCGCGTCGCATCGAGCCCGTGATCACCGTGATCGAGGGTCCCATCACCACCCAGCGTCTCGCAGGGATCGCCGGCGCCGCGCAGTCCGTGCAGGTGTCCGACCTCGAAGACCGCCTCGACGCCCTCTCCGGCGAGCCGTTCGACCCGCTGGCCGTGGAGCGCGTGGCGCGGGAGGTGGTCGAGCGCCACCGCGAAGCCGGGTTCCTGGAGGCCGATGCGCGCGTCCGGCACGAGGCCGCCGACGACTACGAGGTGAACTCCATCGTCGAGGTGACGCCCGGCGAGCTCGTGCTGCTGCGCTCCGTGGTCACGCGAGGCTCCCGCGTCACGTCTCCGTCGCTCATCCGGCGCGAGGTCGAGCTGGTGCGCGGCGTGCCCCTGTCGTCCAGCGCGCTCGACGAAGCGCGCCGGCGCCTCTACGACCTCGGCATCTTCCGGTCCGTCGGCACCACGCTGCTCGGCGACGAGCGGGCGCGCGACCTGCTCATCACGGTGCGCGAGCGCCCGCGGTGGGCGGCCGAGGCCGGTGTCGGTCTGAACACCGACCAGGGTCTGCGCACCTTCGGGCGGCTGACGCGGCGCAACCTGTTCGGCATCGCGCACCGCATGGACGCCTACGCGCTGGTGGGCGTCGACTACGCGTCCGACAGCATCACCGACTGGGCGCCCGACCTCGCGAACATCGAGTGGCGCGCGGCCATCTCGTACACCGCGCCGCACTTCCCGCTCCGCAGCCAGGACGTCGTGCTCGACGTGCTGCTCCAGGAGCGCCGGCAGGAACGCACGTGGCGCATGGCTCGCACGGGCGCGGGCGCGACGGTCGACAGCGCGCTCGGCCCGCACACCTCGCTCCAGACCTCCCTGCGCTGGGAGCGTCGCCAGCTCCAGGAGTTCGACCCGCGCTCGCTCATCGAGGGCGAGCCGTGGCTCACGCTCGCGAACGACCCCGAGGCGGCCGACAAGGCCTGCAACCCGTGCCGGATGGCGGAGTCCCTGCGGGGCGTGCTGCTCCACGATCTCCGCGACGACCCCGTCCAGCCGAGCCGCGGCATGCTGTTCAGCTGGCTCGCCGAGGTCGCGCCGGGCGTGCCCTACCAGAAGGCCGAGCTGCGCAGCCGGTTCGTGAAGACCGAGGTGCGCCTGTCGTCGTTCGTGCCGGTCGGCGGGCTGATCCTCCGCATGTCCGGCGAAGGGGGGCACGCGCGGGCCCTCGGCGGCACGGTCGTCCCGCTGGAAGACCGCTTCCGGCTCGGCGGCACCGGGTCTCTCCGCGGGTTCACCCGCCAGAGCGTGGGCCCCCGGAACCGTGCGCAGCGCGTGGATGTCGACTGGCCCGAAGGCATCGGTCCGGTGCTCGATCTCACCGAGCGCGACGACCGCACCCGGTGGATCCCGACCGGCGGCGACACGTCCGCAGTGGGCATCGTCGAGCTCCTGCTCCCGCTCCCCGCCCTCGGCCTGCAGTCCTGGGACGGCTACGCGGCGGCCCTGTTCGCCGACGTCGGCAACGTCTGGCTGCTGGGCTCCGGGAAGGCCACCACCAGCGGGCTCCCGGAGGCCCCCCTCGTCCGCTACGGCGTCGGGGCCGGCGCGCGCGTCGACACGCCCGTGGGACCGCTCCAGCTCGACCTCGCGGCGAACCCCGCGACGCTCTACGCGAAGGAAGCGACGCGAACGCTGCTCGAGGCCTGGGAAGAACCGACGCTGCGCTTCCATCTGTCGCTCGGCACGCTGTGGTAAGAGGTCCGTCAACCCGTCGCCGGACCCCGATCCGCCGGATAGACTGGCCGGCATGAAGCCTGTCCTTCCCCTGCTCGCCGCGTTCGCCCTCGCCGGGTGCAACCAGTACGACCTGTTCCAGTTCACGGGCTTCGAGCAGGAGCAGTTCTCCACGAAGGCCGACATCCTGTTCGTGGTCGACAACTCCGACTCCATGCAGGAAGAAGCCGAGTCGCTCGCCACGAGCTTCGCGGGCTTCGTGGGCCAGCTCGCGTCCCAACAGCAGGACTTCCCGACGGAAGACCTCTCCGACGCCGTCACCAACTACGCGGCGTTCACCGGCGACCCCAACAGCTTCGTGAACTACCAGCTCGCCGTCACCACCACCGACGTCGACGCCGGTCCGGGCGTGCTGTACGGGGCCGGTCGCATCACGCGCCTCGACGACGACGTGCCCGGCGAGTTCGCGCGCAGCGTGCTGTGCGAGGCCACGTGCTTCGCCGATCCCCCTCCGGGCGGCGGCCAGTGCGGCGATCCACTCGGCAACACGGTCACCAGCACCTGGCTCGACTGCGAGTGCGACACCGCCTGGCAGGGCAACTGCGGCACGGCGACCGAAGAGCACCTCGAGTCGGTGTTCATGACCATGTGCCGGTCCGTCCCCAACCCGCCGGCCGCGTGCTTCGACGAGATCACCGACTTCCGCCAGGCCGACGTCGGAACGAACGCGGGCTTCCTCCGCGACAACTCCACGTTCATCCCCGTGGTCGTCACCGACGAGGGCGACTCCAGCCGACGCATCGGCAGCAACGACCCCGACCCCGCGCTCTACAAGAACCTGTTCGCGCAGTTCAACAAGCGCATGGTGTGGACGGTCATCGGCCCGTACCGCGAGAACGGCGGCGGCTTCCCCTGCCCCACCGGCGCCAGCAACTGGGGCACGCTGCGGCTCAACTACTTCGTCGAATCGACCAACGGCCTGCAGATCCCCATCACCGACGAAGCGAACGGCTGCGCCACGAAGAACTTCGACGAGGCGCTCGGCGAGCTCGGCGTGCTCCTGCGCAACCTGAACCGCACGTTCCGCCTGGCGACGCTGCCGGAAGACGGCACCATCGCGGTGTTCACGTCGGATGGCGGCGTCATCAAGGAAGCCGAGCAGACCGGCTTCTCCGACGCCGGCGTGCCTCTCTACGAAGACGGCTGGAGCTACGACCTGCAGACCAACACGGTCCTGCTCCACGGCGACGCCATCCCCGAGGTCGGTGAGGACGTCACCGTCTACTACAAGCCCCAGGACGGGAACCCCCGCAGCCTGCCCTTCTAGGCCGGCCTCCGTCCCGTCACACCCGAGGAGCTCATGCTCACGACGCTGCTGGCCGCGGTCCTCTCCGTGGCATCCGCCCAGGAGACCCTAGAGCTGGGTCGCCTCACGGACGACGACATCTCCGTCGTCCAGAAGACGCTCTACCCGAAGGAGGGCCGCACCGAGTTCGGCGTCCACCTCGGCGTGATGCCGTTCGACGCGTTCCTCGTCACGCCGAACCTCCAGGTGTCGTTCGACAAGCACAGCTCCGACCGCTTCTCGATCGGTGCGCTCGTGGGCGTCGGGTACGGGCTCCAGAACGTCACGAGCCGCACCCTCGGCAGCCCCACGTACGGCGTCGTGCCGTACGCCTACCGCTACCTCGGCAGCGCGCTGGTCGGGTTCCAGGCCGCCCCCATCTACGCGAAGATGAACCTGAACGGCGCGCGCGTCGTGCACTTCGACGTGTACTTTGCGGGTCGCGGGGGCGTGAGCCTCGAGCGCTCCATCGTGCCCGACGGCTCGTTCGCGGTCGCGCCCACCCTGTCTCCCGGCATCGGGTCGCGCTTCTTCCTCGGTCCGAACACGGCGCTGCGGGTGGAGCTGCGCGACGATGTGCTGCTCGAGCGGCGGGCGCTCACCGACAAGTGGGCCATCAAGCAGAACGCCGGGGTCACCGTGGGCATCACGATGTTCTCGAAGGTCGAGGGCCGGCCGTGATCGCCCTGCTGTCGCTCGCGTTCGCGGGTACCTTCGACGACTGGTCGAAGGCCACCACCACGGAAGCGAAGCTCGACGCGCTGTTCACGGTGCTGAACGACGAGGCGCTCGCCGAAGACCACGGCATGGCGTGGTCGCACCTGGGGGAGGTGCTCGAGGGCGAGAAGCTCGAGGGTGCCGCGATGATCGCATGGGGTCGTGCGTTCGCGGCCCAGGTGCCCGATCACGCCGTCGAGGCCGTGGCGCTCGCAGATCAGGTGGGCGATCACAACGTCGTGGCCGAGGGTCTCGCGGAGCTCGAGAAGCTGTCGATCGACGCGAAGGATGCGAAGTCCCACGTGGCCTACGTGGTCGCGCGAGACCTCCTCCGCCGCGACAAGCTCGGGCCCACGCTCGACTGGCTGAAGAAGGTCGACGGCGACTCGCCCGACTTCGCCGACGCGGAGTCCGTGCGCGGCATCGTGCTGGCGAACCAGGGCAAGAACGAGGCCGCGCTGGTGCCCCTGCAGACGGCCCGCGCGCTCGGCGTCACCCTGAACAAGGGCGAGCGATTCGACACGAAGCTCCTCATGAACCTCGCACGGGTCTACTACGGCGCCGGGAACTGGGGTCAGTCGATCTACCACTTCAAGCAGGTGCCGAGAGACTCCGAGTACTGGGCCGAAGCGCACTTCGAGGAGGCCTGGGCCCACTTCCGGGGCGCCGACATGGCGGGCACGCTCGGCCTGCTCCACAGCCACGGCTCGCCGTTCATGGAAGGGCTGTGGTTCCCCGAAGCCGACATGCTCCGCGCCCAGTCGCTGTTCATGATGTGCAAGTTCGGAACGGCCGTCGAGGAGATGGACCGCTTCGAGAAGCGCTACCAGCCCATCGAGGAGTCGCTCGACGCCGCGCTGTCCGGCCTCGACGCCAAGGGCACCTGGGCGGAGCTCGAGCAGTACCTCGACGGCGGCTCCACGAAGATCCCGGGGCTCCTCCTGCGTCCGTACCGCACGCAAGACCGCGTCGAGGAGGCCCGGGCGGCCGTGAAGCACTACCGCACCGAAGCGGGTGAGCTGTCGGCGCTCGGAAAGCACGCCGACACCGTGAAGGGCTGGCTCGACGAGCGCGCCGACACCCTCGTCGAGCGCGAGGGCAGCCGGGTGCTCACGCGCCTCAAGCGCGACCGCGACGAGGTCCACCAGATGCTCACCGACCTCGAGCTCGCCCGCATCGACATCCTCCAGCTCGAGTCGCGGCTCTACGAGCGCGCGGCGGCCACGGGCGTGATGGAGGACATCCAGGCCGACCGCATCGGCAAGCTCCGGGAGCTGCGCAAGAAGAAGGGCTACGAGGTGTGGCCGTTCGAAGGGGAGTACTGGGCCGACGAGCTCGGTTGGTACCAGGTCGACTCCCGGTCCGACTGCCCCGAGAGCCTGGCGCGAAAGATCGGAGGATGATCCACACCCTCGACAACGGCCTGCGGGTCGTCCACGAACCCCTCCCCGGCGCCGTGGCCGCGCTGTACCTGTGGTTCGATGTGGGCACGGTCGACGAGGGCCCCGAAGAGGCCGGCGCGGCGCACCTCCTGGAGCACATGCTGTTCAAGGGGACCGACCGGCGCGGCGTGGGCGCGTGTGCCGCCGATGTCGAGGGCATGGGGGGCGACCTCAACGCCTACACCACGTGGGACCAGACCGTGCTCCACGCCACCGTGCTGGCCGAGCACTGGGAGGCCGCGCTCGACGTGCTGGCCGACATGGCGTGGCACAGCCGCATCGACCCCGACGAGCTCGACCGCGAGAAGCCCGTCGTGCTCGAAGAGATCCGCGGGTACGACGACGATCCCGAGTCGGTGCTCGACGACCACACCACCGCGCGCCTCTTCCCCGGCCATCCGTACGGTCGGCCCGTGCTCGGCACCCTCGACAGCGTGTCGGGCATCGACCGCGAGCGCCTCGTCGCCTTCTGGCGCCGGCACTACACCGCGAATCGCTGCGTCGTGGGCGTGTGCGGGCCGATGGACACCGCGTCCGTGCTCGACGCCGTGCGCCGCTTCAGCGCCGATGCCCCGAACGGCCCGGCACGTGCCGGAGTTCCTGCGCTGCCTGCACCCGCCGCCGGCGTCGCGAAGCTCGACCGCGACTTCGAGACCCCCCTGGTCTCCATCGCGTACCCCATCCCGGGCGACGGTCACCCCGACACCGCGGCCTTCGAGGTGCTGTCGAACGCCGTCGGATCCGGGCGGGCCTCGCTGCTCCAGAGCGAGCTGCGCAACGCCCGCGGGCTCGTCGCCGACGCGTGGTGCACCAGCTACGCGCGCCGCGAGTGCGGGTCGCTCGAGATCGGGCTCGCTCCCCTGCCCGGTCGCACGGCCGAAGCGGTCGACGCAGCGCTCGAGCTCGTGGAGTCCGTGCGGAACGGCGAGCTGGCGGCGGATGCCGTCGATCGGGCCCGTATGGGCGTGCTCTCCGAGATCCTGTACACGGCCGAGACGGTCGACGGGGTCGCGCACGACCTCGCGTGGCACGTCGGTCGGCACGGCACCCTCGACACCCGCGAGCGCTGGAGGTCCGTGGTCTCGGCGGTGACGGCCGAAGACGTGCAGCGGGTCGCACGCACCCTCGGAACGCCGACCATCACGGTGCTCGACCCCGAAGCCGAGGTCGCGCCCACCCCGATCGGTCCGCGTGCCGAGCCCGACCTGCACGGCGTCGACGTGCGGTTCTCGGGCCCCGACGACGGCTGGCAGGCCCAGGGCCCGCTCGCGTCCGTGTACTTCGCGATCCCCGGCGGTCGGCTGCTCGAGAGCCGCGAGCGCGCGGGCCTCGTGGGGATGTGGGCCTCGCTCGTCACGACGGGTGCGGGCGACATGGACAACACCGAGCTCGCGACCCGTCTCGACGCGCTGCAGGCGTCGGTGTCCGCGGTGGCGGGCCGGAACACGCTCGGGCTCCAGCTCAACGTGCCCGTGTCGAACCTCGCGCCCGCGCTGGGCGTCGTGCACACGATGCTGCTCGAGCCGCGGTTCGATGCCGACGAGCTGGTGCGTCTGGCCGAGGAGACCCGTCTCGACCTCGACACCATCGGCGACCGCCCCGAAGAGGTGTGCTCGCGGCGCATGTGGGCACGCGCCTTCGGCGGGCACCCGTGGGGATGGTCGCTCGGGCGCACCACGCTCGACCGCATCACCACGCGCACCATCCGGGCGTTCCACGAGCGGTGGGTCACGCGCACGCACCTGAAGGTCGCCATCGCGGGCGACGTGCCGCGCGACACGGCCCTTCGAGCGCTCGCGCCCATCCTCGCCGACCTCCCCGACGGCCCGGCGATGGCCCCCCGTCCCGTGCCCGAGCCCACCACCAGCGCGATCAGCCGGTCGTTCGCAGGGCACGAAGCCGCCGTGGTGGTGCTGGCCTCCCGCACGCCGGCGCTCGGGAGCGTCCACGATCCCGGGCTCCGCATGGCCTCTGCGCTGCTCTCGGCCCAGTCCGGGCGGCTGTTCATGACCCTTCGGGAGCGGGAGTCGCTCGCCTACTCCGTGTGGTCGCGCATCTGGGAAGGGCACGACGGCGGCCTGCTCGCGATCGGCCTGTCCACGGATCCCGACCGTGCCGAGGCCGCACGACGCGCCCTGGGCGAGCAGCTCGATCTCCTGCGCGACACCGGTCCCGACGAAGACGAGCTCGCCCGGAACCGCACCATGCTGCTCGGGCAGTTCGCCATGGGGCAGCAGCGGGCCGGCGGCCGCGCCGTGCATCTCGGGCTGTCGGCGGTCTACGGGCGTCCGGCCGACATCGCGTCGTACCAGCAGGAGCTCGCCGACACCACGGCAGCCCACGTGCGCGACGCCCTGCGCGCCCTCCCGGATCCCCTCGCGGTCGTGGTGCGGCCGAAGGCATGACCTGGGGCGTCTACGTCCACGTCCCGTGGTGCCGCATCCGGTGTCCGTACTGCGCCTTCGAGATCGAGACCGGAGACGCACGACCGCCCGAGGAAGCCTGGCGGGACGGCGTGCTGCGGGACTGGGAGCGCTGGAGGCCCGGTTTCACGGGGTCTCCCGCGACCCTGTACTTCGGCGGCGGTACCCCCTCCCGGGTGTCCGTCCACACCCTTCAGGTACTGCATGAAGGGTTGGGCCGTCCCCATGTGACGGTCGAAGCGAACCCCGAGGACCTCCGGGGCGACTGGCTCGATCAGGCCCGCGACGCCGGGTTCGATCGCGTGTCGCTGGGTGTGCAGACCCTCCAGCCCGGCCTGCTGCGCCGGGTGGGCCGCGCGCACCACGACGGCCACGGGGCCCTCGCGAAGGTCGCGCGTGCCGGGCTCCGCTCGTGGTCGGTCGATCTGATGTTCGGCCTGCCCGATCAGACGCTGGCCGACCTCGAGGCCGATCTCGACGGGATCCTGGCGTTCGACCCACCCCACGTGTCGATCTACGGTCTGACGATCGAGCCCGACACGGGGTACGCGCGGCTCGACGCCCGACGGGCCCTCCCCGTGCCCGACGAAGACGTGTGGCGCGCGATGTACGACCGGATCGTCGAGCGGCTCGGGGGGCACGGTCTCGCGCGGTACGAGGTGAGCAACTTCGCGAAGCCCGGTCACGAGAGCGCGCACAACCAGCTGTACTGGCGGGGCCATCCGTACATGGGGCTCGGCCCGTCCGCGCACGGCCTCCATCCCGACGGACGCCGTTGGGTGAACGCCCCGTGGGCCGCCTGGCGCGACGGTACCCTCCCCGCCGTCGAGCACCCCGACGACCTCCAGCGCGCCACCGACACCCTGGTGAGCGGGCTGCGTGGCGCCGAGTGGCTCGATCTCACCCGCCTCGCGCCCTCGGTGCTCGACGAGCGCACCGTCCGTCAGCTCGTCGGAGCGGGCCTGTTGAGCGCAGAGCCCGGGCGGATCCGCCTGGCGTACGAGGGGTTCCCGGTCGCCGACGCGGTGGTTCGCGCGCTGGCCCGTGGACTTCGCGTGTCCAGAATCGGTTAGTGCGGACACCGTCCAGGAGAGCCCGTGGCCACCCGCGACTTCTACAACGTGCTCGGAATCCCGCGCGACGCGTCGCCCGACGACGTCAAGAAGGCCTACCGTGGGCTCGCGCGGCGCTGGCATCCCGACAAGAACCAGGGGGATGCCGAAGCGGCTCAGCGCTTCAAGGACATCACGGAGGCGTACCGAACGCTGTCCGACCCCGACAAGCGCCGTCGGTACGACCGTCTCGGGCCGCTGTACCGCGAAGATGGCCGTCCGCCGCGTCCCGAAGACGTGAACGAGGTCGTCACCTCGATGTTCGGCGGCCTGTTCCGGCGCGGAAAGAGCACGCGCGGGGACGACCTCAGGTACACCGTGAGTTTGACCCTCGAGGAGGTCGCCACGGGCGTCGACAAGTCCATCGTCGTGCCGCGGAAGGTGCCGTGCAAGACGTGTGCGGGCGTGGGCGCCGTGCCCGAGGCCCGGCGCGACTGCGAGGTCTGCGGAGGCTCCGGCAAGGCCAAGGGAACGCGCCTGTTCCGCAGCGCCTGCTACCACTGCGAGGGCCGCGGCTTCACAGCCGAGTCGGGCTGCGAGGCCTGCGCGGGCGACGGGCGCGTGTCGATCGAAGACACCCTCGTGGTCAAGGTGCCGCCAGGAGTGGCGGCCGGGCAGAAGCTCAAGGTCGCCGAGAAGGGCGATGCACCCCGTGGCGACGGGTCGTACGGCGATCTCTACGTCATCGTGAGCGTCGCCGACCACGAGCTGTTCCTGCGCCGTGGCGAAGACATCGTGGTCGATCTCCCGCTGAGCTTCGACGAGCTCACCCTGGGCGCCGACGTCGAGGTCCCCACGCTCGATGGCACCACCACCATCCGCATCCCCCCGCGCAGCGAGCCCGGCAAGGTGCTCCGCCTCGGCGGCCGCGGTCTACCTCGCGTCGGGCGCAGCGGGCGCGGCGATCTGCACCTGCAGATCGTGCTCGAGCTGCCCACGTCCATCGACGAGCTCCAGCGCCAGGCCATCGAGGCCCTGGCCCGCTCCCTCCCCCCTGAAGCGCACCCCAGACGCGCGGCCTTCCGTCGTGCGGTGGAGGCCCGGAACGCATGATCGCCCTTCTCCTCAGCCTGCTCGTCTCGCCCGGACACGCCGGCAAGCGCCCCGTCATCCCCGACGTCGTGGAGGATGCCCTCGCGTTCGCCACCACCGACCGCACCAAGGCCGTCACACTGCTCGAAGACGCCATCGCCGAGGGCCCGAAGGCCAAGGAGCTCCCGGTGCTCACGCTCCACGCGGGCGAGCAGCGGCGCCTGTCCGGCGATCTCGATGCCGCGCAGGCCTGGTTCGAGCAGTCCCTCCAGGCCGACTCCGGCGGCGTCTTCTCGGATGCCGCGCGCCTCGGCATCGTGCTCGTGGGGGCCCGTCGCGGGCTCGACGCCGCGGGGGTCGCCGACCTCAAGCGCATCGGCGAGAAGGAGGTCCTCGACACCCAGAACGCCGACCGCTTCCTGTTCCTCGCCGTCGACGCCACGCGCAACAACGACGCGGGCAAGGTGAACCAGTACTCGAAGCGCGCGCTCGGCTACGCGAAGTCCGACCCCACGGTGAACGCCCGCGTGAAGGCCGCGCTCGAGAAGCTCGCGTCGGGCGGGCCCGTGCAGATCGTGCAGGCCGGTAACGACTCCATGATCGACCGCGCCCGTGCGGCCCTGGAGCGGGGCGACCGCGCGCGCGCCGCCGAGCTCGCGGCCACCGCGGTGTCCGAGGCCGCCGACGGCTCGTTCGAGAAGCTCCAGGCCGAGTACATGGTGAAGCGGGCGGAGGCCTCCACCGTGGTGAACCCCGACCTCATCGTCGTGCTGCTCCCGATGAGCGGCAAGTACGAGGCGGTCGGGCGCCAGGTGCAGGAGGCCTTCGAGTTCGGGTACAAGGCTGGCGGCGGCACGCGGAAGCTGTCGTTCGTCGACACCGACGCCACGCCCGACGGCGCGGTGCTCGCGCTCGAGAAGGCCGTGCTGCAGGACGGCGCGGTGGGCGTGGTCGGTCCGCTGCTGTCCGACGCCACCGAGGTGGTGGTCGAAGCCGCTGCGGCTCTCGAGGTGCCCCTGCTGTCGCTGTCGCAGTCGAACGAGTCCGACACGCACCCGTGGGTGTTCCAGGGCGTTCCGTCGATCGGCGATCAGATCGACGCCCTCGTCGACTTCGAGATGACCCGCGAGAACCGGCGTGCCTTCGCGATCTTCGCGCCCGACAACGCCTACGGCCAGCGCGCCGGCAAGGAGTTCCGCGAGTCGGTCGAAGCGAAGGGCGGCGCCATCAAGGTCGAGACCTACTACGACCCGAACGCGCCCGCGCTCATGGAGTTCGCGTCGAAGCTCGGCCGGAAGGACGAAGGCAACCGCAAGGCGGAGCTGTGGAAGCTCAAGAAGGAAGCCGAGGAGAAGGGCGGGAACCCCGATCAGGTCGTTCTGCCGCCCGTGATCGACTACGACGCCATCTTCCTGCCCGACAACTCGCGGAAGATCCCGATCGCCTGCGCCGCGCTCGCGTACGAGGAGTTCCCCATCGGGGAGTTCAAGCCCCGTCGTGACGACAAGCTGATCCCCGTGCTCGGCCTGTCGGGCTGGAACAACGCGGAGCTGGTCGCCGCCGGAGGCGAGTACGTGCGCGGATCGCGCTTCACCGACGCGTTCTTCGTGTCCGACAGCGAGGAGTTCGCGCTCACCTACAAGGCCTCGCTCGGCCGCACGCCGAGCTCGCTCGAAGCCGTGGCCGTCGACGCTGCGCGGGTGCTGGGCACGGCCACCCGGTCGAGCATCGCGAGCCGCGACGACCTGCGTCAGGCGCTGGCCACCGCCCAGGTCACGGGGGCCCCCACGGGCGCCACCGGGTTCGATTCCGAGCGCCGACGCATCCAGTCCCGCATCCGCATCCTCAGCATCGACCGCGACGGAATCCAGCCCGTCGACGGTCCCGTGCCCACGCCAGAGTGATACACTCGACGTCCCTTTCGGAGCCCGGCCCTGGAACCCCCTCCTCCCGAGGACAGTGAACCCGAACAGCGAATCATCGCCCGCCTCCTCGCTTCTGGGAATGGTCCCCACAGCGTGGTCGTCGGGCCCGGTGATGACGCGGCAGTGCTCCCCGATGGTTCGGTGTGGACGCTGGACACCCTCGTCGAGGGCGTTCACTTCGACAAGCGCCTGACCCCAGCGGACGTGGGGTACAAGTGTGTCGCCGTCTCGGTGAGCGACCTCGCTGCGATGGGAGCCGAGCCGAAGCACCTGCTGCTCGGGCTGTCGGTCGGTCGTGACGGCGACGACGCCTTCGTGGAGGGGTTCGCTCAGGGCCTCGGCGACGCGCTGGAGCACTTCGGCGTCACGCTCGTCGGGGGCGACACCACGCGCAGCGGGCCCACGCGTGTCGTCACCACGTCGCTCGGCGGCACCCTCGTGGGAGAGCCCCTCCTGCGCTCCGGAGCCCGTGCCGGCGACCGGATCTGGATCACCGGGAGGCTCGGGCTGGCCGGAGAGGGATGGTCTGCGAAGACGCCGTCGGCGTCGGCCCTCCGAGCGCTGCGGCGCCCCGATCCCCCCCTCGCGTTCGCCCTCGCGCTCGCGCGTCAGGGCCTCGCGACCGCCGCGATGGACCTCTCCGACGGCCTCGGCGCCGACCTCCCCCGCATGTGCAGGGCTTCTGGCGTGGGGGCCCGCGTGGAGCCCGACGCCATCCCCGGGGTCGCGTCCCTGCGGCTCCGCGTACACGGCGGCGACGACTTCCAGCTGTTGTTCGCAGCGCCTCCGCAGTCC
The DNA here is from genome assembly GCA_041389565.1 of Myxococcota bacterium. Classification (GTDB taxonomy): domain Bacteria; phylum Myxococcota_A; class UBA796; order UBA796; genus JACKEQ01. Next base: position 724,670 of record JAWKRP010000002.1, on the reverse strand, counting down.
AGCGAAGCCGTGCTCGACCTCGCCCGCGAGCACCGCGTCGCGGCCACGCAGATCGGCGTGTTCACGGCCGACCCCGAGCTCGTGCTGGTCGGCGCGCCCTGGCCGGCCCCGATGTTCACGCACTTCGTCGAGAAGCGGAAGTGATCGCCTCGGGCGGGCTCCAGGTCGACCCCAACGCGCCGATCGTGCCCACGCTCGTGCTCGTGGCGTTCCTGTTCGCGTGCTCCTTCTTCTTCAGCGGCACCGAGACGGCCCTGTTCAGCCTCCAGGCGATCGACCGCCAGCACATGGCGACGAGTGGCCGGCTCGGGAACCTCGTGGCCCGCCTGCTCGGGCGGCGCGCCACCACCCTCACCACGATCCTGATGGGCAACGAGTTCGCGAACACCGCCCTGGCCGCGACCACCGCGGCGCTCGTGATGCGGTTCTTCCCGAACCAGCCCTGGCTGAACATCGTGCTCCTCACGCCCGCGCTCGTGCTCGTGTCGGAGATCACCCCGAAGTACGTCGCGTTCCGCACGAACCGCGCCTGGGCGCTCGGTGCCGCCGCTCCCCTCTCCGCGTTCGCCCTCGTGGTGAGCCCGTTCCGGTGGGTGTTCGAGCGCATCGTCATCGCGATGGCCCGCATGTTCCGGGCCGATCCGCACGTGATCACCGAGGGCCTCGAAGAAGCCGAGCTCCTGGTGCTGGTCGACCGCGGCGCCGCGACAGGTGCGCTCGACCGCACCCAGCGCGACATCATCGAGAACGTGTTCGAGCTCGACGCGATGCCGGTCGGCCGTCTGATGACGCCGAAGCCCGACATGTTCGCGGTGCCGTTCGACATCCAGTGGGACGAGATCATCGAGCTCTGCCGCGAGGAGCGGATGTCTCGGGTGCCCGTCTACGACAAGGGTCCCGACGACATCAAGGGCGTGCTGCTCCTGAAGGACCTCCTTCGGATCCGCGACGATCCCGAGCGCCGGAACGCCCCCGACTGGCTCGACCCCCTGCTCCTGCAGCCGCGGTTCGTGCCCGCCAGCAAGCCGGCCGACGACATGTTCCGCGAGTTCATCCGTCGGAAGTACCACATGGCGTTCGTGGTCGACGAGCACGGCACGCTGGTGGGCCTGGTGACGCTCGACGACCTCGTGAACGAGCTGCTCGGGGCCAGCGAGCCCGACACCGAAGACTCCGAGATCGCGAGCCCGCGCGAGAACCGGTTCGTGTGCAAGGCCACGGTCGACCTCGAGGACTTCGAGGACACCACGGGCATCTCGGTGCCCGAAGGCGACTACCACACGCTCGGTGGCTTCGTGTTCCACGCGTTCGGTCGCCTGCCCCGCCGTGGTGAGGCCATCGAGCAGGGCGGTGTGAGGTACATCGTCGTCGAGATGACCGACCGGCGGATCGCGGAGGTCCGCGTCGAGATCCTGCCGCAGTCCCGGGAGGCCATGTGACCCCCTGGGCGCTCGCTGGCGTCGGCGTGATCGCGGGCATCGTGCTCGTGCAGGGCTTCTTCTCGGGCTCCGAGATGGCGCTCGTGAGCGCGAACCGCGCCAAGCTCGAAGACCAGAAGAACCAGGGCTCCCGGGGAGCGTCGCTGGCGCTGTCGATGCTGGAGCGCGAAGACCAGCTGCTCGGCACCTGCCTCATCGGCACGAACCTGTCGCTGATCTCGGGCGCCACGCTGGCGTCGGGCCTCGTGCTGGCGGGCGGCGGCACGGAGGTCGTCGCCACCCTGCTGTTCGCGCCCTTCGCCCTGTTGCTCGGCGAAGCCGTCCCGAAAACGGTCTTCCAGCACTACGCCACTCCCCTGGCGCCCGTGCTGGCGTTCCCGCTCCGCGGCGCGCAGGTGCTGTTCACGCCCCTCCTGCTCGTCGTCGGCGCCTGGGCGGCCGTGCTCCGACGCATCGTGGGCGACGCGCCGGGTCCGTCGCGCGAAGAGCTGGTGATGCTGCTCGACGCCGACGAGGGCGGCGACATCGATCCCGACGAGCGCGACATCATCATGCGCGTGCTCGAGATGAACGAGACCGTCGCAGAAGACGTGATGACCCCCCTCGTCGAGATCCGCGCTGTCGCCGAGGACGCCACGATCGCCGAAGCCGCCGAGGCCGTGCTCAAGTACGGGCACTCGCGGCTGCTGGTGTTCCGCGACCGGATCGACAACATCACGGGGCTCATCACGCACGAGGAGCTGCTGTTCGACGCGCAGGCCACCGACACCGTCGCGAAGCACCTGAAGCCCGTGCAGTTCGTCCCGGAGTCGAAGCGCGCCGACGAGATGCTCGAGGAGATGCGGAACGCCGAGGTCGAGGTGGTGGTCGTGGTCGACGAGTACGGCGGGGTCGTCGGGCTCGTCACGCTCGAAGACCTCCTCGAGGAGATGGTCGGTGAGATCCTCGACGAGCGCGACACCGACGAGCCCGGGGTGCGACGCCTCTCCGAGCGCGAGTGGCGCATCCCGGCCCGCACCGACATCGACGATGTCGTGGATGCCGTGGGCTACGAGCTCCCCGAGGGCGAGTACGACACCATCGCCGGGCTCATCCTCCACCACGCCGGGCGGATCCCGAGCCCGGGCGAGGTGGTGAAGGTCGACCGGATCCTGTTCCTCATCGAGCAGGCCACCGAGCGCGCCATCCTGCTGGTCCGCATGACGCTCCCGGCCGACTGGAAGGACGGCGCCTAGGAGCCCGTCGCGTGTTGCGTGGCGGACTCCTCCCGTGCCCAGCCCAAGGCGGCGCCCGTGCCCGTGCCCGTGCACGTTCAGGCTGGCAGGGGCGCTCGGACTCGCCAGAGCTCGAGGAGGTTGTGGACCCTACACACGAAGCCCCACTCGGCTCGAGCCGCTTGGACGCCCCGACGCGTCATGTGGCGGAATCCCATCGCCTCCTTGATCTGGCCGAATACGGGTTCGACCATCCATTTTCTCGCTCTGTACTGTTCTCTGCCTTCTGATCGCTTCTGCTTCGCTCGCATCCAGTCCCGAGCCGTTTCCGGCGGATCTGAACCACTCGAATCGTCGACGACGTAGCTCTCCCGACCCGCTGGTCGGGGTGGCTCTCACCGGCCACCACCCGCGTCCCCACGTCCCCACGTCCTCGGGGAGTACGGACGCTGGCCGCGCGGGTCCTTCGAGTGAATCACTCCCTCGATCCCGCTGAGGTCCAGCATCTCGGCAACGGAGAGGACGAAGAACGCCAGATGGTCCTCCGGCAGCCAGTCATGAGGAGACGGCGGCAGCAGGAAGGACTGCTGCGGCGAGGACGACGAGAGGTACTTCCTGGAGCTCATGCCCCAGAGATCACCGCGCTGAAACGCCGTCGATCCCCCGTCTGAGAGGGCGCTCCCGACGTCCTGAATCGGGCACGGGCATGGGCACGGGCACGGGCACGGGCACGGGCACGGGCACGGGAGGAGCATGGAGCGCGCTACGCGCGGCAGGCTCCTAGTCGACGCTCACGTCCCGCAGGCGGATGCGGAGCGCGCGGCGGCGCTTCTCGATGAACCACGGGTCGAACCCGCCCTTCTGGATCTCCTTCCGCAGGCGGTACACGAGCACGTGCAGGCTGTTCGCATCCCCCGAGCCGCCCTTGCCCCAGATGCCGGTGTTCACGTCATCGTCCGACATCCAGCCGACGTCGGTGACCGGCTTGCGCTCGGCGAGGTCGGTCGCGACCTGGCGTGCCAGGAGGTACAGCAGGATGGCGCGGTTCTCGGCATCGACGACGTAGCGCGTGCCTGCGACGGGGTCTTCGAGCGTCGCCTCCGGACCGACCGCCCCGTTCAGCGATGCAGTGAGGCGGTATCGGTACCGATCGCTCTCGGGCTCCACGGTGGGTTCGGCGGTGGGCTCCATTTCCACGATGCGCAGACGTCGCCCGGCGACCTCGAACACCTGGCCCGCCACGAGTGGGATCTCGGAGTCGTCGGTGCCCAGCACGACCTCTCCGGACTCCTCGACGAGCAGCGTCGCGGCACGGGCGGGGGCCGTCTCGACGCGGAGATCGGCATCCTCGGCGCTTCCGATGTGGAAACGGTCGGTGCGGAGCGGGATCCGCACCCCCGAGTCGACCTCTTCCAGAAGGATCTGCCGATACGCCCGCCCAGCCGGGCCGATCACGCGCAGACGCGTGGTGGGGCCGAGCATCACGACGTCGTCGGCGCCGAACGACTCTGCGCCACGGACCTTCTGGCCGTTCAGGAAGGTGCCGTTGCGACTCCCCATGTCGCGGATCGAGGGCTTGCCCCGCTCGACCCACACGGCGGCGTGGTGCCACGACACCTGCTCGTCGGGCACGACGAGATCGTTGCTCGGCGCCCGGCCGATCAAGACCGGCGCATCGGACAGGGCGAGGGAGAACGGTGCGCTCCCCTCGTGGGCGACTTCGATCTTCATGTGGACCTCGCGCGACCCCCGCGGTGTACCACGCTCAGAGCGTCCGTTTCACGGGTGGAGGCTCGGTGGGCGCCGGATCGCCGCCCGAGCGGTCGGTGTGGGCCCCACTCGCGTCGGGGGCGCCCGGGCGCACGGCCGCCGCGGTTTCGGACGATGCAGCGGGATCCGGGAGGTCGAGCGCGTGCACCAGGAGCACCTCGAGCCCCTGATCGAACAGCGGCACGCGGTCTTCGCGGCCCCGGCGCTCGCGCACCCAGATCCACCGGAGATCGAGGGCGGCCTCGCGGTACAGGCGGTGCCTGGCGTGCTCGTCGCGGCCCGTGAAGTCGACGTCGACCTGCTCTCCGGGCCCGTTGGCCGTGAACTTCAGGAACCGGTCGACGCGGCGGAGCACGACCCCTTCGTCGGACCGCTCGACGGCCGCGAACCCGAGCTCCCGCCCGACCTCCGCCAGATCGTCGAACAGCTCCACGCGCGCGCGCCTCGCCGCCTCCAGGCGCTCCGAGCGCTCCTTCTCCTCGACGGTTCGCGCGCTCTGGTCCTGCTCGACGGCCTTCCTGAGTCTCGCGGCGAGCCCCGATCCCCTTCGCGCCATTACCTGCCCTCCATGCGCCTATGCAGCGACACCGTCACAGACGCCCGATCTAACCCGACCCCTCCGCCAGGGGTACGGCTGGCGATTCCATTGACCCGTGTTTCCCGGGTGTGCTATCGAACGGCATCATCGGCCGTATCGCGCCGAGCCAGACCGTTTCATTCGAGGCCACCGCAGAATGGGCAGAGCTATCGGGATCGACCTCGGCACCACCAACTCGTGTGCCGCATTCGTCGATAACGGAAAGCCGCGAGTCATCACCTACAAGGACGGCTCCCGGACCATCCCGTCGATGTTCGCGATCGACAAGAAGGGCAACCGCCTCGTGGGCAACGAGGCGCGAGATCAGCAGGCGCTGAACCCCCAGAACACCATCGCCGCGTCCAAGCGCCTCATCGGTCGGTCCTTCGGGTCCAACGCGATGGAGAAGATGCAGCAGGTCTTCACCTACGAGCTCGTCGAAGGCGAGTCCTCCGAGGTGTTGATCAAGGTCGCCGACCAGGTGTTCACCCTGGAGCAGATCTCCGCGGCCATCCTCCGGCGCATCAAGGATCAGGCCGAAGACGCCCTGAACGACGAGGTCGATCAGGCGGTCATCACGGTTCCCGCCTACTTCAACGACCGTCAGCGGCAGGCCGTGCGCTCCGCGGGCAAGCTCGCGGGCCTCAAGGTGCTGCGCGTGCTCAACGAGCCCACTGCAGCGGCCCTCGCGTACGGGCTCGGGCGCACGCTCAACCAGCGCGTGGCCATCTACGACCTCGGCGGCGGCACGTTCGACATCTCGATCATCGACATCAAGGACAAGATCTTCGAGGTCATCGCGACGGGGGGCGACACGTTCCTGGGTGGCGTCGACTTCGACGACCGCCTGATGCAGTGGGTGCTTCAGACCTTCGTCGACGACACCGGGGTCGACGTCTCGTACGACCGCGCGGCGGTCACGCGCATCCGCGACGCGTCCGAGCAGGCCAAGATCAGCCTGTCGTCCACCACCGAGACGCACATCTCGCTCAAGCACATCTGCGACGACGACGACGGCACCCCGCTCGATCTCGAGATGGACGTCACGCGCGCCAAGCTCGAAGAGCTCACCACCGATCTCATCGATCGCTCCATCGCCACGTGCGAGCGCATCCTGATGGAAGCCGGCACGTCCCGCGAGCAGGTCGACGAGATCCTGCTGGTCGGCGGTCAGAGCCGCATGCCGCTCGTCCGGAGCAAGCTCCAGAGCTTCATCGGCAAGGCGCCCTCCGAGAAGGTGCACCCCGACGAAGCCGTCGGCATCGGTGCCGCGATCATGGCCCACAGCCTGTCGTCCAAGGCGGGCCCGCAAGACATGATGCTGCTCGACGTGCTCCCGATGGCCATCGGGATCAACAAGGTCGACGGCTCGATGCACGTGCTGTTCGCGAAGAACCAGCCGCTGCCCGACTACAAGACGCGCACGCTCACCACGAGCAAGAACAACCAGCGCTCGATCATGCTGCGCATCTACCAGGGCGAGTCGAAGTTCGTCGCCGAGAACGAGCTCCTCGGAACGTTCGTGTTCTCGGGCCTGCGCGAAGCTCCGAAGGGCATGGTGAAGATCGAGGTCACCTTCCACATCGACTCGGAAGGCATCCTCAACCTCACCGCGCGCGACATCGACACCGGCCAGCTGGTGGAGTCGCGCCTCAAGCTCGGGAAGGATCCCGATGCTCCGAAGCGCCCGGCCGCACCGGCCAAGAAGCGCAAGCCGCTGAAGAAGTCGACCGAAGAGGCGCCGCCCGCGAAGCCGCCGCCCTCTCTCAACATGCCGAACTCGCAGCTCCAGGCCAAGCCGAACATCGGCAAGCCGGCCCAGGAAGACGCGCCGCTCCCCATCTCGCCCACGAAGAAGGAATCGGGCCGCGCGCCGCCGCCTCCCGCTCCCGAGCAGCCGCCGGCAGAGGTCGCGCAGCCCGGGTTCTTCGGGCGCATCATCGCCTGGTTCAAGGGCCTCTTCGGGGGCTGACGCCCGGTGCTCGACCGCATCGTCGTCGTGCTCGTGGAGCCGCAGCACCCCGGAAACGTCGGGGCGGCCGCGCGTGCCATGAAGAACATGGGCCTCTCGCGGCTCGTCGTGGTCGCTCCGCCCGCGTACGACCCCGAGCAGGCGCGCTGGATGGCTCCGGGCGCCAGCGATCTACTGGCGAGTACACGAATCGTGGCAACGCTCGACGAAGCGCTCGAGGGCTGTCACGTGGCGGTGGCCTCGACCGCACGCCACCGGAAGCAGGGCCAGCCGGTGCTCACGCCTCCCGATCTCGCCTCCGCCATCGCCGAAGACGACCGTACCTGGGCGCTGCTGTTCGGCCGTGAGGACTTCGGCCTGTCCACCGACGACATCCTGCGGTGCGAGTCGATCGTGCGTATCCCCACGCCCGAGCACGCGAGCCTGAACCTCGCCCAGGCCGTGCTGTTGCTCGCGAACACCCTGTTCACCGAAGCCCGGGCACGGGGTCACGCGGCCACCGGTCGCACGCTCGGCGGGAGTCGCGGAAAGCGCACGACCGCGTCGAAGTCGAAGGGCGACAAGCGCGATCAGCTCGCAGACCTGAGGCGCATCGAGCCCGCTGTGGCCGACCTGATCGACCTGCTCGACCGCGTCGGGTACTTCCGGAGCACGCCCGAGGACAAGGTGCGGCTCACGGCACGTCAGGCGCTGCAGCGCTCGAGCATCAGCATCCGGCACCTCGAAGCCCTGCGAGGCATGGTCAGCCGCACGCGCTGGGCGCTCGAACACCCGGATCTCGACCCACGCGCCCCGAGCTCGCGAGACTCGCAGACCGTCCCTGCCGTTGGCGAACCCGGCGACTCACGCACCGTCCCTGCGGGCCCTCGGGACTCCGAAGCCTGATCGCGATCGAACGACGCGCACATCGACAACGGCCGTGCCCCGCGATCTATGACGGGCTACGAACGTCCGTGGCGCACGCCACTCCCCTCGCCCGGTCCTCCCTCACCGGGCCCCACCGACCTGGCACGGCTCGTGCAAACCGATGGCTCGTCCCCCGAGCCGCGAGTGCTCGGCCCACCTCGAACCCCAGTCGTTCCGCGGACGGTCCCGCGGACATCCTCAGGAGCCCGGACATGGAAAAGATCGTGATCGACGGCGGAGTGCCGCTCAATGGGACCATTCGGGCGTCGGGAGCCAAGAATGCGGCGCTGCCCATCCTGATCGCCACCCTGCTCGCTCCCGGTGAGCACCGTCTCACGAACGTCCCGGCCCTCACCGACACCAGCTCCACCCTGTCGCTCCTCGGTCGGCTCGGCTGCCCCAGCCTCATCGGGCGCGACTCCATCCGCCTCGACACCACCCGCATCGCGTTCAACGAGGCGCCGTACGACGTGGTCCGCAAGATGCGCGCGAGCGTGCTCGTGCTCGGCCCGCTCCTCGCCCGCTGCGGCGAAGCGAAGGTGTCGCTGCCGGGCGGATGTGCGATCGGCACGCGTCCGATCGACCAGCACCTCAAGGGTCTCGAAGCGCTGGGCTGCGAGTTCGAGCTGGCGAACGGCTACATCTACGGCCGCGCGGCCGACCTCCACGGCGCCGACTTCACCTTCGACTGCGTCACGGTCACGGGCACCGAGAACGTCGTGATGGCCGCCGTGCTGGCCCGTGGCACCACCATCCTCCGGAACGCCGCGCGCGAGCCCGAGGTCGAAGACCTGTGCCACTTCCTGGTCGCGCTGGGCGCGAAGATCGAGGGCATCGGCACCGACACGCTCACCATCGAGGGCGTGCCGCGCCTGTGGGCGGCGAGCCGGCCGTACAGCATCCTCCCCGACCGCATCGAGACCGGCACCTACCTGTGCGCGGCGGCGGTCACGGGCGGCGACATCACGGTCACGAACACCCGTCCCGAGCTGCTGAGCGCCGTGCTCGGCGTGCTCGAGAGCGCCGGATGCGAGATCACCACGGGTCCCGACTGGATCCGGTGCCGCCGCAGCACCCCGCTGCGCGCGTTCTCGCTCGTCACCCAGCCCCACCCGGGCTTCCCCACCGACATGCAGGCGCAGCTGATGACGGTCGCGTGCCTGGCGCCAGGCGAGAGCCGCATCGAGGAGACCATCTTCGAGAACCGGTTCATGCACGCGGCCGAGCTGCGCCGGATGGGCGCGGTGATCGACCACGGCAGCAGCGTGGCCGAGATCACGGGCCAGTCGCGCCTCACGAGCGCGGCCGTGATGGCCTCGGATCTGCGAGCGTCCGCGGCCCTCGTGCTCGCCGGGCTCGCCGCAGACGGGCTCACCGAAGTGCTCCGCATCTACCACCTCGACCGCGGCTACGAGGATCTGGTGGGCAAGCTCCGCGGGGTGGGCGCGCGCATCGGTCGGGTCGGCGAGGAGGTTCGCGACGAGGCCAAGATGCGCGGGTCGCTCCTGGTCGAGGTCGGCATCGCGTGAGGCCGGGAGCTGGCCCATCGGGGCGGTCTGCGCTCCTGCTGCTCGGCGTCCTGACGGGGTGTGGCGGTCCGGTCACCTGGGAGTGCACCTTCACCTCGTCCGTGGGCGGCGTCCCGGACTCCGGCACGTACAGCGACGGCGAGATGGACTGTGCCGCAGCCCGCTCGTCCGGCTTTCAGGCGCTCGCTGGCGAGCAGTCCGACTGCGAGCAGGCGCTGCTCGGCCAGGGCGCAGACGAAGCGGTGTGCACGTGTCAGTTCGTCGATCGGTCGAGCTGCGGCGGTGCCTGGAACGACTGAAGTCCCGAGAGCCCGCAGGGACGGTCCGTGAGTCCCGAGAGCCCGCAGGGACGGTCCGTGAGTCCCGAGAGCCCGCAGGGACGGTCCGTGAGTCCCGAGAGCCCGCAGGGACGGTCCGTGAGTCCCGAGAGCCCGCAGGGAGTTCAGCGGATCAAGGCTCGGCGTCGAGGTCTCGCCAGACGAGCACGCCGGACGCCGCGCCGAACAGGGCCGTGCCGACCACCGCCCAGGTGAGGAGCGTCTGGATGGCAGGCGGCAGCGGCAGCGTGCTGATCATCGGCATCGCCGCCCACCACACGCCCACGGGAACCACGAGGAACGCGATCACCACGATGAGCTTGCGCACACCGGGGGCTCCCCAGGTTCTCAGGATCTCGGCGAGCAGCGACATGCCGCTGGGTTATCCGATGTCCGGACCGGGGGCACCATGGGGCGAATCCCAAGAGATGTGGTCGACGCGGTTCGCGATCGCACCGACATCGTCGAGGTGATTGCACGCCACGTCACGCTTCAGCGGAGCGGGAAGGACCTGAAGGGGCTCTGCCCGTTCCACCAGGAGAAGTCCCCTTCGTTCCACGTCGTGCCGTCGAAGGGCATCTACCACTGCTTCGGATGCCAGGCGGGCGGCGACGTCTTCCGGTTCCTCATGCAGATCGAGGGGCTCTCGTTCGGCGAGGCCGTGCGCGAGCTCGCCGGCCCCGCGGGCGTGATGATCGAAGAGCGCGAGATGTCGATGGACGAGCGGGTCGCGCTCAAGTCCCGCGCCACGCTGTTCGACGTGCTCGAAGAGGCCGCGTCGTTCTTCGAGAGCACCCTGTGGACGCACCCCGACGGGGCACCCGGCCGCGAGTACCTCAAGCTGCGCCAGCTGTCCGACCGCGTGTGCCGCAGGGCTCGCATCGGCTTCGCGCCCGAGGGCTGGACGCGCCTGCTCGACCACCTGCAGCGCAAGGGCTACCCGCCCGACAAGGCCGTACAGGCGGGCCTCGCGCGCCCCCGGAAGCAAGGTGAGGGCCACTACGACAACTTCCGTGCGCGCCTGATGTTCCCCATCCGCGACGAGCGCAACCGGGTCGTGGGCTTCGGCGGCCGCCTGCTCGAAGGCGACGGTCCGAAGTACATCAACACGACGGAGACCGCGGTCTACAAGAAGAACCGCGTGCTGTACGGCCTCGAGACCGCACGCGCGGCCATCCAGCGCGCCGACCGCGCCATCGTGGTCGAAGGCTACTTCGACGTGCTCGCCATGCAGGAGGGCGGGTTCGACGAAGCGGTGGCCACGTGCGGAACCGCGATGACGCCCGAGCACATCGAGCGTCTGCGCCGCATGACGCGCAACGTCGTGATGGTGATGGACGGCGACAAGGCCGGTCAGGACGCCTCCGAGCGCTCCCTGCCCCTCCTCCTGCAAGCCGACGTCCACGGGTTCCGCGTCGAGCTGCCCGGTGCGAAGGACCCCGACGAGTTTCTGCGCGCCCACGGGGTCGAAGCCCTCGGTGCCGCGCTCGACCGGCGCCAGAGCCTGGTGGAGTGGGTGGTCGGCCGGAAGGTGCGCCAGTACGCCGATCAGACGTCCCGCGGCCTGCTGCGCACGTCCGAAGCGTCCGAGCGCATCATCGACGAGCTGCGGCCCCTGCTCGGGCGGCTCCATCCGCGCCAGCTCGCGAAGATCGCCGGCCTGCTCGGCATCTCCGAGGCCGCCATCCGGAACGAGGTGCAGGCGCAGCCCCAGGTCATCGCGCCCGTGCGGCGTCCGGCACCCACGGGGGGCTGGAAGGCGGAGCGCGACATCGTGCACGTGTTCTGGCTGTTGGTGCACTGCTACGACCAGGTCGCCGACCTCCTGCAGCAGGTGCCGGTCGCGGTCTTCGCCGCGCACCGTGCCGTGATGCCCGCCATGGCGCGCCTGCTCACGGGCGAGCCGGCCGCAGCGGTGATCGCCGAGGAAGCCGACGAAGGCGTGCGTCGCGCGCTGCTCGCCATCGTGGCGCGCCAGGGGCTGTACGAGCCCGACCGCGCGGCGCGAGGGGTGTGCGACATGCTCCTGCGGCTCGTCCAGCCGCGGATGGCCGCGAGAACCACCTGGCTTCAGCGCGCCCTCGACGACAGCGAGCGCACCGGGGTCGGCCTGCGCGACCTGCTGATCGAGCGGAAGGCGCTCAACGAGCACGACACGCGCCTGAAGTCCGCCCTGCGTGCGAACGACTTCGGGGCCTTCGTCCGCGAGCTGGTCGCCACCCTCGACGCGCTCGGCACCGATCCACCTCCCCTCGAGCCGGCGGTCCCGGTCGACGCGCCGCAGTCCGGAGGCCTCCCGCCCGATCCGGTGGCCGCGAACGACGGTCCCGACACACCGTCCTTCGTCCCCCAACCCGACTGGGGTGGTGACGACGACGACGAGCCTCCACCGATGGACGACTACGAGCCCATCGAAGAAGACGACGACTGGCGGGCCGCGCCGTTCCCGAGCGACGACTGACGACCCGCGCACACCGAAGCCTCCGAGAGTTGACTTTCGGGGCGACCGTATGGCAGACGCCACGGTGCTCGGTTAGCTCGCCAATTGGAGCAGTGCCCCTCGGGCCGCTCGCGCCCCCACGCCAGACCAGGAGTCACGGTCGATGTCCATGCCCAAGGATCTCTCCGAGCCGGAAGTCCAGCAACTCATCAACATGGGCAAGAAGCGTGGGTACGTCACCTACGGTGAGATGAGCAAGGTCCTCCCCACTCACCTCGTGTCGAGCGACCGCCTCGACGACGTGATGATCATGTTCTCCGACATGGACATCGAGATCGTCAACGAGCAGCGGAAGCGCGCCGAGGCCGAGCGTCGTGGGCCCAACGAACAGCCCGCCACCAGTGATGGCACCCGCAGCAACGACCCCGTTCGCGTCTACCTCCGCAAGATGGGCTCCGTCAGCCTGCTCTCGCGCGAAGGCGAGATCGAGATCGCCAAGCGCATCGAAGAGGGCGAGTACACCGTCAAGCGCATCGCCCTCACCTCCGCCGTGGGCGTGGAGTTCATCCGCGACCTCATGGAGGAAGACGACTCCCGCATCCAGAAGGCCATGAAGAGCGGCAAGAAGCCCAAGCCCTACAAGGCGAAGGGCGGTCGCACGCTCGACCAGCTGTACGCGGCCGCGAAGAAGCACAACGACGCGCTGATCGACGCCACCGACCACCTGCTCAAGGCGAAGAGCAAGAAGAAGCGCGACGAGCTCGAAGAGACCGTCCTGGAGCACGGCGAGCACCTGTACGATCTCCTCGAGACCCTCGAGCTGTCGAAGCGCCAGATCGCCACGATCAGCGACCGCATCCAGGATGCCTGGATCCAGGTCGCGCGCGCCGAGAAGGAGATCGAGAAGGTGGCGCGCGACGCCCGCCTGCCCGTGCGCGACCTCCGCCCGTCCATCCGCAAGGTGCGCCGGAACCTCGATGGCGCCGGCAAGGAAGTCATCGTCAAGACGGGCATCCCCGAAGACGAGTGGAAGGAGTTCGACAGCCGCGTGCGGCGCGAGCTGCGGAAGATCCGCAAGATCGAGAGCACCACCGGCATGAGCCGGAACGCGCTCCAGGTCTCCGCGCAGGATCTCAAGCGCGGCGAAGCCCTCGCCGAGCAGGCGAAGTGCGAGCTCGTCGAGGCGAACCTCCGCCTCGTGGTCTCCATCGCGAAGAAGTACACGAACCGCGGGCTGCAGTTCCTCGACCTCATCCAGGAGGGGAACATCGGGCTCATGAAGGCCGTCGAGAAGTTCGAGTACCGCCGGGGCTACAAGTTCTCCACGTACGCCACGTGGTGGATCCGTCAGGCCATCACGCGGGCCATCGCCGACCAGGCGCGCACGATCCGCATCCCGGTCCACATGATCGAGACCATCAACAAGCTCATCCGCACGCAGCGTCACCTGCAGCAGGAGCTCTCGCGCGAGCCTCGTCCCGAGGAGATCGCCGAGAAGATGGAGATGCCGGTCGACAAGGTCCACAAGATCCTGAAGATCGCGAAGGAGCCCATCAGCCTCGAGACCCCCATCGGCGAAGAGGAAGACAGCCACCTCGGCGACTTCATCGAAGACAAGGCCACCCTGTCGCCCGCCGAGAGCATGGTCAACGCGTCGCTCACCGAAGCCACGCGCAAGGTGCTCGCCACGCTGACGCCCCGTGAGGAGCGCGTGCTGCGCCTCCGGTTCGGAATCGGGCAGCCCCACGACCACACGCTCGAGGAGGTCGGTCAGGACTTCGAGGTCACGCGCGAGCGCATCCGCCAGATCGAAGCGAAGGCCCTGCGCAAGCTCCGCCATCCCTCGCGCAGCAAGCGTCTCCGCTCCTTCATGGAGAACTGAGACCGGGGCCCCCGGGCCCGCGGGTGGTACCCTCTCGCCCGGGCCCATAGCTCAGTTGGTCAGAGCACCCGGCTCATACCCGGAGTGTCCCAGGTTCAAGTCCTGGTGGGCCCACCCCTTTTCGCGGGTGACTTCCGTGCGTCCGTGCTGCAGGATGCGGGTCCTCCCGCGTCCAGAGGCTCCATGCATCCCGATCTCGTCCGCCTCATCGCCGCGAACCGCTACGACGGCGAGCTGCTCGACCTGAAGAAGCAGAAACGCAAGCTCGACGAAGCCCTCGAAGCCGCCCGCACGGGCGCCGAGGCCGCGAGCGCCACGCTGGCCGAGCTCACCGCGGAGCAGGAGGCCAACCGCACCCGCCAGCGCGAGCTCCAGCGGTCCATCGAGACCTACGAGGCCCGCCGCAAGAGCGCCAACCGGGTGCTCGAGAGCGGTGGCGGCGACCCCGAGGCCGCCGAGCGGCAGATCCAGGGGTGCACCGAGCAGCTCGATCTGCTCGAGACCGACCTCCTCGAGACCATGGAGCGTGCCGACACCCTCGTCGAAGCGCTCGCCACCGCGAAGGCGTCCGTCGCCACCACGTCCGACACCCTCGCGGGGCTCGAGGCCGCGCACGGTCCCGCCGTCGACGCCCTCCGCGCCCGCTTCGACGCCACCGTCCCCCTCCGCGACGCCGAGCTCGACGCCCTCGACGTGCAGACCCGCGGCAAGTACATCGTGCTCCGCGACCGAAAGGGCTTCGCGGTCGCCAGCATCGAGAAGGGCGCGTGCCACGCGTGCCGCATGGTCATCCAGCAGCAGCACCTCGCCGACCTCAAGCGCGGCCTCATCCTCCCCTGCCGCGGCTGCGGGCGCTGGCTCGCGCCCGACGAAGCGGGTTAGGCCGTCCCGTTCGAGTGGACCAGGAGCTCGCTGGGGGCGTTCGCGTCCCGAGAGGAAAGTCCGAGCACCGCAGGGCAGGATGCCGGGTAACTCCCGGTCGGGGCGACCCGGAGGAAAGCGCAACAGAGAGCAGACCGCCAGGCCTTCGGGCCTCCCGCTGATCGCCGGGCCATCCCTCGTGGCACGGTCCTGGAGAGAGGGCGGGGTTCGGTGATGTTGAAAGGGTGCGGTAAGAGCGCACCGGCGGTCCCGGTGACGGGATCGGCCAGGCAAACCCCATCCGGTGCAAGACCAAACGTGGAGCGTTCGAGGGCGGCTCGTCCGATGCTCCCGGGTAGGTCGCTGGAGGCCGTCGGTAACGGCGGTCCTAGATGAATGAGCTCCGCCCGGACGTGGGTGACCACCACGGGCACAGAACTCGGCTTACGGGCCGCTCGGACCGCCACCCCCTCGGGGGTGGCGTCTTCCGTTGGGGACGGTGTGATACGGTGCCGGCCCCTGGAGGTCGGATGTCCGAGCTGGACCTGGAAGCGCTGGAATACCACGAGCACCGTCGCCCCGGAAAGATCGAGGTCGTTCCGACCAAGCCTCTCGAGACCCAGCGGGACCTGTCGCTCGCCTACACCCCAGGCGTGGCCGAAGCCTGCCGCCGCATCGCGGCCACGCCGGACGACGTGTTCCGGTACACCGCCAAGGGCAACCTCGTGGCCGTGGTGACGAACGGAACCGCCGTGCTGGGGCTCGGTGACATCGGGCCGGAAGCCGGGAAGCCCGTGATGGAGGGCAAGGCCAACCTGTTCAAGAAGTTCGCCGACATCGACGTGTTCGACATCGAGCTCGACTGCCGCACGGTCGACGAGATGCTCGCGGTCTGCAAGGCCATCGCGCCCACCTTCGGCGGCATCAACCTCGAAGACATCAAGGCTCCCGAGTGCTTCGAGCTCGAGCGCCGGCTCCAGGAAGCCGTCGACATCCCCGTGTTCCACGACGATCAGCACGGAACCGCCATCATCTCGGCCGCTGCGCTCCTGAACGCCACTGCGCTGCGGGAGCGCGACCTGAAGGACTGCCGGATCGTCGTGTCGGGCGCGGGGGCCGCCGCGATGGCGTGCGCGAAGCTCTACGTCGCGATGGGGGCCACGGCCGCGAACATCGTGATGTGCGACAGCCGCGGGGTGATCCGCGCCGACCGTCCGGGCCTGCCCGAGGAGAAGCGCACGTTCGCGACCGACCGCGACATCGACACGCTCGCCGACGCCATGCGCGACAGCGACGTGTTCGTGGGGCTCTCCGTGGGTGGCGTGCTCACGGCAGACATGGTGAAGACCATGGCGCCCAAGCCCATCATCTTCGCGATGGCCAACCCGGATCCCGAGATCCCCTACCAGGTCGCCAAGGATGCCCGTCCCGACGCCATCGTGGCCACCGGCCGCAGCGATCACCCGAACCAGGTGAACAACGTCCTCGGCTTCCCGTTCGTGTTCCGCGGAGCGCTCGACTGTCGCGCCCGCAAGATCACCGAGGAGATGAAGATCGCCGCGTGCCGGGCTCTCGCGGAGCTCGCCCGTACCGACGTGCCCGACACCGTGCGCCGCGCGTACGGCAACGCCGACCTGCGGTTCGGTCCCGACTACATCATCCCCAAGCCCTTCGATCCCCGCGTGCTGCTGTTCGTCGCGCCCGCCGTGGCTCAGGCCGCCGCCGACAGCGGGGTCGCGCGCGAGCCCATCGAGAACATCGAGGCCTACCGCGAGCAGCTGTACCGCCTGGTGGAGCGCAGCCGCGGCCTGATGCACCCGCTCATCCGGCGTGCACGCTCGGCCCCGAAGCAGCGCATCGTGTTCCCCGACGGCACGAACCCGCAGATCCTCCGCGCCGCGCAGGTGCTCGTCGAAGAGAACCTGTGTCGGCCCATCCTCCTCGGTCCCGAGTGGAAGATCCGCCAGCGGGCCGAAGAAGCCGGCGCCGTGCTCGAAGGGGTCGAGATCCGGAACACCGACGGGCCGGAGCGCGACCAGCTCGCCGACGACTTCTGGCAGATGCGGCGCCGGAAGGGCGTCACGAAGGCCGCCGCGCGCGCCATCCTCGACGACCGCGACTACTACGGCGCGATGATGGTGAAGGCCGGCATGGCCGACGGCATGGTCGGCGGGCCGGGTCGCCCGTACAAGCACACGCTCCGCCCGTCGCTCCGCATCCTCGGCATGGACTCGCGCGCGCGGGCCGTGTCGGGCGTGTACGTCATGATGATCGAAGACCAGAAGTTCTTCTTCGGCGACTGCACGGTGAACGTGGCGCCCGACGAGCACACGCTCGCCGAGATCGCGCTCAACACGGCCCGTGTGGCCGAGGCTTTCGGAACCGTGCCCCGCGTCGCGCTGCTCTCCTACTCCGACTTCGGCGAGCATCGCCGCGACGCCCGCGTGAAGACCGTGCAGCGCGCGCTCGAGAAGGTCCGCGCGGCCCGTCCCGATCTCGAGGTCGAAGGCGAGATGCAGGCCGACACCGCGGTCGACGTCGAGAAGATGCGCCAGTTCTTCCCGTTCGCCACCCTCACCGGGCCCGCGAACGTGCTCGTGTTCCCCGACCTCACAGCCGGGAACATCGCCTACAAGCTGCTCGACAAGCTCGGCAACGCGGAGGTCCTCGGGCCGCTGCTCGTCGGGCTCGGAGGCGCGGTGAACGTCATCCCCGTGCATGCCAGCGTGCGCGAGATCGTGAACACCACCACCTTCACGGTGCGCCAGGCCCTCGACAGCAAGGGTCTCTGACGCGGCTCAGTAGCGGATCGACCCCGCTCCGGTGGACAGGTCGATGCCGCGCACCGAGTGCGCCGAGTCGCCCACGAAGTCGAGGAACGCCTGGTTCATGCGCGGATCGGGCGCGTCACGCAGCCCGTCGAGGCCTTCCAGCAGGCCCTTGCTCTCGAGCTGCTGCACGGTCTTCACGAGCTCGTCGCGCGCCTTGTCGAGGGTGGCCTGCTGGGCGGCCGTGGGCTCGTAGAGGCCGAGCGCGGCGAGCTTGTGGGCGGACTCGAGGAAGTGGCCGAGGAACTTCATGCGCTGCTCGAGCAGCACCCGGGCGTACGTCGGGTTCTCCTCCACCAGCGTGTCGACGATCTCGAGCTCGAGATCCACCCGCCAGAACAGCACGGCGACCTCGTCTTCGACCCACTGCCGCGACTGCGCGGAGCCGAAGCCACGCGCCACCGCATAGGCCGCGCCCTGCAGCAGGTGCTGCCCGCCGCACGTGTACGCGAAGATGCCCTGCCTGCGCTTCTCGACCTTCTCGCCCTTCGCCATCGCGGCCCGCATGAACGCGGTCTGCTCGTGCAGGTCGGCCACGACGGCGTCCGTGAACGCGTCCATGGTCATGGGCTTCCCGTCGCTCGCGACCCACTCGAGGCCCGGCGGAGCGACCGTGGCGAGCCCCTGGAGCGCCCACGGCGTGTTGTTCATGGACTCGAAGCTCGTCACGCCGTCGTGGATCCACGCGTCGTACAGCGAGCTCTTGTAGAGCTGCTCGAGGGTCGCCGGCTTGCCCTGCACGACGAAGCGGTCGGTCAGCGGGACCCCCACCTCCATGAACACCTTCAGCATCAGGTCGTCGTGGGGCTCCACGCGGATCGGGCCCTGCGTCGTGGGGAACGCGACGAGGTCGTCGGAGCCGACCTTCCGCCACTCGGCGTACTGCTCGAACAGGAACGGCACCGCGTCACGCCCATCGGACAGCTTCATGGCGGGGCCCTGCGCGAGCAGGCCGTGCCCGATCGCCCACGGGTCGTTCGGATCGCCCGTGTACGTCGTGACGATCTTCATGAGCGTGGCGCGGGCGGCGTCGAGGTCGGCGGTCGAGGGCCGGAGGTAGGGCGACTTCGCGTCTCGTGTGGGGAGCGTGAACTGGACCTCGGGGGCCTGGACGCGCACCGGCTTCGCCTGCGGAGCCGGCGCCGCCGGCTCGGCGGTGTCGGGCGGCGGCGGCAGGCAGCCCGCAAGCGCCAGGACGAGCGCGAACACCCCCATGGTCACTTCCCGGCCTGCTCGGCCTGCGCCTTCTTCTCGAGCGCGTCGACCTTCAGGAAGCTGTCGCGGTCGGTGATGAACAGCACGTCCTGGTAGGCGTCGGCGCGGGGCACGGTGAGGCTGTACTCGACGAACTCCACCTGGTAGTCGACCGTGCCCGGCTTCTTGTACTTGATCGCGAACCCGTGGTCGGTGACCACCCAGAGCTTGCCCTTCTCGTCGGTGAACACGTCGTAGTACTCGTACCCGTCGGGCACCGTGTCTCCGAGCAGCTCGCCGTGCCGGAAGCCGTCGGTGCTGTACAGCACGAGCCCCTCATCGAACAGGAAGGCCACCTTCCCGTTCTTGAAGCCCACGATGCCGTTCGCGACGCCGTCTTCGATCTCGAACTTCGACAGCTCGGCGCCCTCGAGGTCGTACACGAAGGCCTCGTTCCCCCACACCGCCACGATCTTCTTGCCGGCCACGGCGATGTGGGCCTCGCCCCCGACGCCCGGCGACACGGGCTCGGTGACGCCCAGCGACCAGCTCTTCGTCACCGCGCCGTTGCCGCCCACGAGCGACACGCGCCCGGCGGCATCGAGCACCACCACGCCGTCGCCGTTCTTCTTGTCGGGCACCACGTCGAGGTCGAGCGGGAGCGAGAAGCTGCCATCGGTCGTGCCTGCCGTGTTCCCTGCGGCGTACCAGTCGCGGGTGGTCGCGAGCCACGCGTTCGAGATGCCGGGCTCCCCACCGCCGATCGTTGCCTGGCTGATGCCCGAGAAGTCGAAGCGCTGCACGCGGTGGTTCCCGAGGTCGGCGACCCACACCCCGCCGAACCCGTCGACCGCGACGCCGAGCGGCTCTCCGAACGACTGCAGACAGCCCTTGCAGAACCCCGTCTCTCCGTTGGGCTTCACGTTGCGCTTCCCACCCCCCTTCAGGTCTTGCAGGGCCCGGAAGCGCGAGACCCGGTCCCGCAGGGCCGTCTGGAGGTCGCCTCGCGCACGGGTGGCCGCGAGCTCGAGGGCTGCGATGGCGTTCGGATCCTCGAGCTCCAGCAGGGCGTTCAGGGCGTCCTGGCTGGGCGGGATGGCGAGCATGCGGTAGCCGTCGGCGACCGTCTTCGCGACGCGATCGCGGAGGTACGGCGCACCGTCGGAGGCCGCGGACTTGAGCTCTGCCATGGCGTCACGGTCGCCGAAGTCCTGCCCGGCGAACGCCGCCTTCGCTTCGCCCACCTCCTCGGTGTGCTTCGCGGCGCCTTCCTGACCCGCCTTGCTGGCCGCCCACTCGACGAGCTTCTCGAGCGACGGATGCCCTGCACCGGCGACGTAGTTGACCGCGACCTCCGTGATGTAGGTGTCGTTGTGGATGCCGCCCGCGTACACCTGGTCGAGCGTGATGCGCACCGCCTTCGCCTTCCCCGTGATGGGGATGTCGATCCGCGTGGGCCCGGTGTCGGCGATGTCGAGCACCCGCACCTGCTGGGTGACGTCCTCCCCGCCACCCGACAGCGTGACCGTGATCGTGTGCGGACGGCCGTACTCCCGCAGGCCTCGGCTGCCCTGGTCGAACCGCCCCGGCCACACGGACACGGAGCTCACGTCGGTGAGCCGGTCGAGCTTGAGCTCCAGCCAGGCTCCGGTGCCGTCGCCTTCGTCGCCTTCGGCCCACGCCGTGCTGAGGAGACCATCCACCGCCGCGCTCGCAGGGTGCGTCGCGTCGGCGGTCTTCGCTTCGCTGGAGGCCGAGACCCCCGCCAACGCGGGCGTTCCGAGCATCAGTGCCGCGAGGGCCCCGATCCAGGGGGTGCGGGGGCACAGGCTACGACTCCAGGACATCGGGTCTCCTCTCGGCGGTGGTCGCCGAAGCGACTCTAACCCCGAGCCGGAGATCAGGAGTCCCGAGAGCCCGCAGGGACGGTACCTGAGTCCCGAGAGCCCGCAGGGACGGTACCTGAGTCCCGAGAGCCCGCAGGGACGGCACCTGAGTCCCGAGAGCCCGCAGGGACGGTACCTGAGTCCCGAGAGCCCGCAGGGACGGTACCTGAGTCCCGAGAGTCCCTGGGGACGGTGCGTGAGAATCAGGTACCGGTGCCGGTGTCGTTCCCCGGCGGCACCACGTCGGTGTCTTCGGGCTCGAAGGTGATGGGGCACTTCGTGAGCGCCGCTTCACAGATCTCGGGGAGGTTGTCTTCCACCGAGCCATCCGCCGGGCACGTGCCCGCCTCGAGGGCCGCCACGCAGTCTTTCGCGGCGCTCTTGCGGATCTTGCAGCCCTGCGCCTCGTCGCGGAAGATCGGCCCGTACCGCGCCTCGCAGCTCGTCGCATCGAGACCGTCGAACGCGAGCGTCGCCGGATCCGTGCACTGGAGCACCAGCGAGCAGAACGCGGTGGTCTTCGCGGGGATGAAGTCGCTCTCGGTGTAGCAGCCGACCGCGAGAAGCGCGGCGAGCAGGGTGAAGCGCATGGAGCCCCCCTGTGGGTGCGTCCGGAGCGGGCCCGGACGACGTTCGGATGTCGCAGTGTACACCGCGCTCACTCGCCCGACGCCTCGGTCGTCGAATCCTGCCCGCACACGATGTAGCAGGACTCCGGGGCCTCCACGACCTCGAAGCCCGCGATGGTGTCGTCGCACGTGAGGTCGGCCGACAGGCAGTCCTTCGCGGCCTTCTTGTCGAACTCGCAGCTGGCTGCGGGCGTCTGGTTCTCGATGTTCACCGGGCACGGCCGACCGCTCGTGTCGCACTCGTCGTACGCGGCGCAGTACGTCTCGACCCAGTCCTCGGCGAACTTGTCTTCGCTGATGCCGCATCCGGCCAGGACCGCGATGCCCCCAAGCAGCAGGTTCCGCATACGTCTTCTCCTCGGTCGCATGACCGGGCATGTCGTACCCGATGCGGGGCGCTCTTGTCCACGCCCGTCAGTCCGTACGGAGCGGGAGCTCTTCCTGTGTGCCGTCGAACGAATCGGGCGCCCAGTGCGCGCGGCATCGGGCCTCGTAGCTCTCGGAGGCTCCGAGCAGCACCCGGGAGTCTCGCTGCACCAGCCGCTGGCTGCGGTTCGCCGGAGCTCCACACACCATGCAGACCGCCAGCGCCTTCGTGACGAACTCCGCGACCGCGAGCAGCTCCGGGATGGGCTCGAACGGCACACCCCGGTAGTCCTGGTCGAGCCCTGCCACGATGACCTGGCGCCCGTCGTCGGCGAGCTGGTTGCACACCGACACCAGGTTCGACCCGAAGAACTGGGCCTCGTCGATGGCCACCACGCGCGCGGTGCCCACGTGGCGCAGGATCTCCGATGCATTGCCGACCGGGATGCACGGCAGGCGCTGGTCGCTATGCGACACCACGTCCTCCACCGCGTACCGCACGTCGACGCTGGGCTTGAACAGCACCACCTCGAGCTTCGCGTACCGCGCCCGGTTGCAGCGGCGCAGGAGCTCTTCGGTCTTGCCGGAGAACATGCACCCGCAGATCACCTCGATCCACCCGCTGGTGGGGTACGAGCGGGGGATCACGCGGGCCGCCAGCTCGGCACGGGCTGCGACCAGGTGAGCACGCGACCCGAGCCCTGGTGGCCGCTCTGCGCCACGAACCGAGGCACGTCGATCGTGGGGATGCGCTCCGGGGAGTCGCACCACGGGTTGTCGTGGGCCCACGCGCGGAACGCCATCGGGTCGGACCCGAGCCCCTCGAGCCACCACAGCCCGGCGAGGTTGCTGCACACGGGGTCGGAGAACAGGCTGCGCCCGTTCGCCTGGAACTGCGCGGTGTAGGTGCGCCCGCGGGCCGTCGTCGACGCGACCGTCCAGTCGGCCGTTCCGTACAGCAGCTGCTCGACGTACCCCCGCGGCACGCGCCACGCGGGCTGCGCGGACAGCGCCACCACCATCGGGACCTCGGGCTCCTCCGACGCATGGCGCTGCACGAGATCGACCACCAGGGTGTCGACCGCCGCGAGCCGCTCGAGCGCGGTGACCGGACCGACCGTCATCACGCGGCCCCCACCCCGTGGCGTGTGCTGCTGCACCAGCGTGAGCTCGAGCGCGATCTCGTCGTCTTCGTAGATCGCGTGACGGCCCTTCCACTCCCCGCGGTCGATCGCGGCCAGCCAGAGCTGCACCGCCCGCGACACCGGACCGGGGTTGAAGCCCGGAGGCACCGCGCGCCGCAGGTAGAGGGCGTACTGCCGGCCCTGGAACGTGCCGTCGAGCAGGGCCGTGAGCCGCGCCACGTCGTCGGGCTCGCCGTTCGGATGGGTGCCGGTCGTCCACGCCAGCACCGTCAGCGCGAACGGTTGCCCCTGGTGATCGCGCATCGCGACGATCCCCTCGCCGTACACCCCGGTGGCCGTAGCCCCGGCCGTCGACGCGAGCGCGATCGCCTGGAGCATGGCCCGAGCGGCCTGTGGATCCGCGATCAGCTGGTCGACCACGAGCGCCTGAACCGGCTCTGGAAGCCAGCTCAGCAACAGCTCGATGCGATTCCGGGCCTCCTCGGCACGGCTACCGGAGAGCCAGGTTCCCTGGGCAGCCAGTGTGCTCGCGAGCTCGGGGGGCAGGAAGTGCATGGCCGCGCCTTGTAACCCAGACCTCAGGGAGCGTCCGCGAGTCGGGCCAGCTCACCGGCGAGATGCTCGGAAACGGATGGATCGTCGTCGTCCTCGACGAGCTCCAACGCGCGCTCCACCCACGCCCGAGCCGCCGCGAGGTCGTCGTCGTGCTCGGCGATGTGGGACCGCACGTAGGCGGCCTGAACGCGCAGTGGATGCGGGACATCCGCGTTCACCACGCCCTCGAGGAGGCCTCGTGCGCGATCGGGATTGCTGTGGGCCGTGTGCTGCCCCGCGAGCAGCTGGACCTGTGCCTGCGAGACGGGATCCGCGAACGGCGACGAGGCCGCGCGATCGAGGAGCTGGGTGGCGCGCTCCTCCCAGCCGGCGTCCTCGGCGGTCTCCGCCATCGCCCACAGGACCTCGCCGTCCTGCACCGCACCGCCGGATGCTGCGGAGAAGCCCAGCCGGGCGTGCTGGATCGCGACCGTCATCGCATCTTCGGCGTCTCCACCGAGCGCTTCGGACACCTCGAGGTGCGCCAACCCCACCCACGCGGGGTGACGCGCCATCAGCGCCACGGGATCGCCGGCGGTGACAGCATCGGGGAACGCACGGAGCGCCTTGGCGGCCTGCTGGAGGTACGCCTCGAGCTCCAGGGGCTCGGACACCAGCCGGGGCAGGTGCCGGATGACGACCGCGCGCACGGCATCGACGCCGGGGACCTGCCCGATCGCGGCGAGCAGCACGTCGCGGTGCGCTTCGAGGAAGTCGTCTTCGATGTCGGGGAGCTGCTCGAGGAGCTCGCTGTGGATCTGTGCGGGGTTCATTCGATCTCCGGAGCGGACGCGTCGCCCGACTCCTCCTCCTCTTCTTCTTCCTGGTGCCACGCCACGATCAGGTACACCTCGCGACAGAAGCCGCGCAGGGCGTCGCCCATCTCGGTGCCCGCGCTGGCTCGCGCGAGGTCGGTCATCAGCTGCTCCGCGCGCTCTCCGAGGGAGCCCGCGGGCTCCGTGAGCGCCACCTCACCGGCTTCGGTACGCCAGGTCGACTCGCCCGGCGACCCCTTCTCGAGCGCAGCCCACACGGCGTCGAGCGATCCTAGCGCGCTCGTGCGGGCCTCCAGATCGGCGCTCCCGAACCAGCGCTCCGCGGCCGCAGCCACCGCGACGGCGGCCTCCTGCTCGCTCACGAGCTTCTCGATGAGCACGGCCTTGCGGTCGGCGGGGAGGCGGGAGGTCTCGAGCACCGACACGAACCGGTCGATCCGCTCCGCCGGACGGGGCTCCGTGTAGAGCGCGATCATCGCCCGCTCGACGACCGGCATCGCTTCGGCGCGCACCGCCTCCATGTCGGCAGCCGGCCCCTCAGTGTCGAGCCCGTCGATCTGCGCCTGCACGGCCTGGTTGCCGATCGACGACTGCTCGCTGAGCTCCACCTCGGAGGTGGTCTCCCGGGTGAGCGCGCGCTCGGGCAGGGCGTGCTGCGGCGGCCGCTTCTGCTTCGACACGCCTCAGCGCGCCAGGCGGAAGCCCAGGTTCGTCCACCGGGATGACGGGTGGTGCATCGTCGCCGCCTTGGCCCATGCGGCGAGCGAAGGCTGATCCCACGCGCCCGGGTGCACGAGGTACTCGGCCCCCAGCTCGTCGGAGGTCCACTCGGCCACGTTGCCCGCGAGGTCGGACACCCCTTCCGGAGTGCGGTCGTTCACGTACAGCCCGACGGCGCACGGACGCCCGAGCACCTCCTCCTGGGTGTTCGCGTTCCCTTCGCCGAACGGCGCGCCCCAGGGGTACGGCCGCTTCTGCGCGCCACGCACCACCCACACGCGCTCGTCCATCCGGGGAAGGCGGGCCTTGTGGGCCCGTGCGTACGCGTCGGCCTCGAACCAGCTCACCGCCACGACCGGCTGGTTCGCCACCACGAACACCCGGCTGGTCTCCTTGCGGGCGTGCGTCGGCCAAGGATCGGGGGTGTTCTGCACCCACTCCCAGCCCGCTTCCGACCAGAGCTCGCGGTTCTCGTAGCCACCGTCGGTGACGAACTGGAAGAACTCGGCGTTCGTGACCGGGAAGCGCCCGATGTCGAGCGACGTGTCGCCCTCGACGTGTACCCAGTAGCGGTCTTCTTCCGGCGTCGCGATGCGGGGGTCGCCGAGGAGGCCGAGCACCTCGCCGAGCTCCATCCGCTCGCGGCCCGAGCCCTCTCCGGACTCGAGCGCATCGACCAGGTGCGACAGGAGCACCCCGGTCGAGCCGTTCGCGCCCTGCTCCACGAGGCGGCGCCCGAGAGCGGCGAGCGAGACGACGCGCTCCTTGGGCGGGAGCTTCACGACCGAGTCGAGCTCGGCGAGCGGATTGGACGACACGGCGATCCTCCTGTCAGGGGTTCCGTGTGGTTAACGCGATCAGCCGACCACGACCCGCCAGCTCTCCGGCCAGTGATCGAGAGGATCGCCTCCGCGCACATCCTGCAGGTCGGTCGCCAGGATCGCGCGGCCGAGCCAGCGCCGCGCGACCGACACGGGCAGCTCGCTCCACTCGAGGTAGCCGCGGCCCGGTTCCTCGTCGGGCACGTACAGGAACCAGCGCGGATGGGCCTGCGCCATGCTGGTCTTCTGCTCGCCGTCCCACGGGCGCCCGGGAACCGCGTAGTAGGCCCGTCGCAGCGAGCCGTCTTCGCGGAGCGCCACGAAGAACGCCATCCGCTCGCCGCCCAGCGCACGCACGTGGCTCTCGGCCCAGTCGAACAGGCGGTACTCGAACCGGAAGCGTGCGGTCACGACGGGCATTCAGAACGCCGACAGCACGCGCACGTCGCCACCGGTGACCACCACGTCGACCCGGATGGACCGGCCTCCCCGCCAGCCGATCGCCAGCCCGGGCTCGAGCACGAACGTGTCGAACCCGAGGTCTTCGATCACCATCTCGTACTCGGGGTCTCCGACCACCGTCAGGTCGTAGTCGAGCCCCCACGGGATGTAGAGGTCGACGTCGCCCGACCGCGACTCCACCCGCACCGAGCCGAACTCGAACGGCAGCACCTCGACGTCGATGCCGTTGCTGTCGGCGAAGAAGTCGACGTCACCGATGATTCCGCGGCCGTACACGCGATTCGCGGTGACCACGTGGATGCCGTTCACGTCGAACAGCTCGGCAGTGCCGCGGTCGGTGAGGATGTCGACGTCCATCACCGAGGGCCCGAGCACCGAGAAGTCGACGCCCGCCCGCCCGTCGAACGACACGCCCGACGCGACGAGCACGCGGTCCTGCACCGACACCGCGTACTGGTTGTCGGCCTCGCGCCGCTCCGCCTTCGCCTTGCCGCCGCCCGTCGCCCAGCTCGTGCCGCGAACGTCGAAGGTCTCGCCGATGCCCCCGCCGTCGTACCGGATGGTGCCGCGATCCGTCGTGCCCTGGAACACGAACACGCCCTCGGACGACACGGTGTCCGAGAACGTGGTCTCCACCCGAGCACACCCCGTCGCCAGAACCGCGACCGCTGCCACCATCACCGCACGCATGAGCACCTCCGTCCCGCTCCGAGACGCACCGCGGCCGATTGTATTCAGTCGCGACGCTCTGGCATCACGACACGGCGAACAACAGCACGAGCAGCGCACCCGCCAGCGCCCCGAGCAGCGCGCTCACCGCGGCGGCCCCGAGCACGAACACGAGCCCGTACAGACGGCCCGATCCGCGTCGCTGCACCGGCTCCGGCGCGTCGTCTTCGACGGGCTCGGGGGGCACCTCCTGGGGGCGCTCCGGCGCGGGCGGCTGGGTCTTCGTGGGCGGGCGCACAGGCGCAGGGGGGAGCACGTGCCGGAGCTCGAGATCGCCGAGCGTCAGCACGTCTCCGTCGGTGAGGAAGTGCTCCCCGCGGATGGCGTGCCCGTCGAGCAGCACGGGCTGCGGGCTCATCGGGTCGACCACCACCCGCACCCCGGAGGCGTCCTTCCGGATCGACACGCTCACCCCGTCCGCGGGCACCCGGATGTCGGCGTCGTCGCGCGACCCGACCGTCACCAGCCCGTGTGGCAGGGGCTCTTCGCGGACGTCGGCCCCTTCGCTCCACAGGAGCTTCGACGTCGGGCGGAGCTCTCGCGCTGCGCTCGGACGGGGCGTCTGCGGGCGGTTCGCGAGCCGGTCGCACAGCTCCATCGCGCTGCGACGCGTGCCGAGCGGCGTGCCCACGAGCCCCTCGAGGCGGGCGAGATCGTCGACGGTGGCGCCCTCCCCTGCCTGCGCGAGCGCACGCGACAGGATGCTCTGCGTCGCGACCCCGCGGAACCCCCGCGCGGCCTCGGCCCCCACGACGGCCAGCGCGGCCACCCGCTGGTTGTTCATCGCGAGCGCCACGAGCGCGATCTGGTGGTGCACGAGCCCCAGCGCGTCGGGGTGCTGCCCATCGAGCAGGTGCTTCAGGCCCTCCTTGAGCAGGAAGCTCGCTTCGAGCGGGCGATACCGGGCCGCGAGCAGCGACATCCGCACCCGGGCCAGCCCCTGGAGGATGCCCCCCGCGTGCACCAGCGCCTCGAGCGCGGACTCCCAGCGCTCCCAGGCCGCTTCGGTGTCGCCGTTCAGCTCGAGCAGACCGGCCTTCGCCATGTGCACCCGCCCGAGCAGGGCCGGATCCATGGTGCTGCGCGCGGCCTCTTCCGCTCCCGACAGCGCTGCGTCGGCCTTCTCGGGCCGGTTCATCAGGATGAGCACCTCGGTCAGCCGCACCAGGGCGTCGGTGCGCCCGCGGTCGTCGCCGCAGGCTGCACAGGCCTTCGCCACCCGGCGCCACTCCATGCGCGCCGCGTTCCACCGCCCCTCGCGCTCGGAGAGCCGGGCCACCAGGCGCCACAGGTCGGCGCGCCCCTCCTGCCCGGACGCGCTGTAGTGCGCTGCCGCCTGCCCCAGCCGAGCGCGCGCACCGGGCAGATCGCCCTGCCGAAGCGCGACATCGGCCCGCGCGACCCCCACGACCAGGAGGCCCTCGTTCAGGCTCCGCTCCACCTCGGGGTCGGGCGGGAGCGCCACCTGCTGCGCCCGGCCGAGCTGGAACAACCGCTCGGCGGCGTCGAGCGCGACATTGGCCTCCTCGAACCGCGCCTGGAGCACGGCGACCTCGGCGAGCCCGCGCCACGCGTGGCCGCCCCCGAGCAGCGAGGTGGGCCCCGCGAAGCACGCTGCTGCCGATGCGAACGCCTCGCCCGCACGCTCCGGACGCCCGGACGCCATCGCCCGCCGCCCCTGCTCCAGCAGCCGACGCCCCGCCTCGTAGCTCGCGACGCTGTTCACTCGGACTCCACCTCGAGCACCCGGCCCTCACACGTGCTCTTGCCCTGTGCGGCCGCGATCTCCTCGGCGGACGCGGGCGTCTCGGACTCCTGGACGACGCGGCGCACGAAGGTCTGGACCACCGCACGCGCCGCGTCTCCGTCTTCCGAGCACGCGCGGGTCGCCCAGTAGTCGAGCAGCGCACCGCGGCGCGCCTCGGGGCTGTCGAGCGTGCCCTTCCCGTACATCGGCTCGCCCCGCTCCCAGATGCCCGTGAGGAGGTCGGGGAGGTGCTCGCCGAGCTGCTCCTGGAACGACACCCGGATCTGCGCCTGCTGCCAGACCGTCACCTCGTACCAGATGTCCTCCATCAGCTTCGCACGCTTCTTCTGGAGCTTTCGGGCGGAGATGTACGGGATCATCGTCTGGCCTTCGGGCAGCGTTCCCTCGGGCGGCGTGATCTTCCCGCTCTCCTGCACCTCGACGCGCCCGTCGTCGTAGATCTCGACCCAGGGCTGAACCGGCTTCTCGGTGCGGTAGCGGATGCCGCCGTCGATCGTCTCGGTGAGCGTCCATCCCTTCGCGGACAGGCGGTTCTCGAGCTCCTGGCGCGCGCGGGCCGGGCTGTAGACGATGACCTCCTCCGTGCCGTCGGGGAGCGTGCGGAACTCGCCGGGACGACGGGCGCGCTCCGTCTCGTCGACCTCGAACGGACGCTCCATCGACGCCACCAGGGCCGCCAGCTCGGGCGTGTCGAGCACCGTGTATCGTTCGCGCGCGAGCGCGATGGCCTCGAGCGGCCGGCCGGCTTCGTCGAGCGCGCGGACCGCGGCGACCGCCACCTCCGCGTCGTGGGGGTGCGCTTCCACCGCATCGCGCATGAGCCCCGCCCGCTCGGACGGGGGCCGTTCCTCGGCCTGGAGGATCTTCAGCAGACCGTCGGTCGGGTTCAGATCGACCGCGACGTCGAGCACCTCGCCCGCCATGCCGTCGTTGTGGAGCGCCACGGCGAGCGCGCGCTGCACCTGGGGCCAGTCGGGGCCCGCCGCAGCGGCCTTTCTCAGGTCCTCGAGCGCTTTCTCGGGCTTGCCCTCGGCGTGGTGGACCCCGGCCGCTGCCATCCACAGCGCGGGGCAGCCCTCGTTGCGCGCCAGCGCCGCTTCGATGGTGGCCTTGTGGGCGGCGGACCCGGGCGGGTTCGCGTCGAGCTGCTTTCGCAGGATCGCGTGATCTTCGGCGCTCAACAGGCCTTCGGACACGCACCGGTCCCACATCTGGGGCTCGGCACCGTCTGCGGCGAGGGCTCCTCCGATCCACGCCAACCACATCGCCATCGTTCCCGCTCCGTTCGCCCGTTCGTTCCATCACCACGTTACTCGCTGGACTCGTTCGGGCTCGCTCCCGGTCGACCCACCCCCGCACCCGCGCCCCGGAGGCCAGGTTTGTCCATCGTCGCTGACGGCAAAGTCGTACTCTTCCACTACACGCTCACCGACGACGACGGAGCGGTGCTCGACACGTCCCGCGAGCGCGGCGAGCCCATGCCGTACCTCCACGGCGCCAGCAACATCGTGCCCGGCCTCGAGACCCAGATGACGGGCAAGGCCGTCGGCGACCGCTTCGTGGCCGACGTGGCGCCCGAAGACGGCTACGGCGAGCACAACGGCATGTCGCCGCAGCCCGTGCCCCGCCAGGAGTTCCCGCCGAACGTGCAGCTCCGCCCGGGCATGCAGCTCATGGCCCAGACCGAGGGTGGTCAGGCCATCCCGATCTGGATCGCGAGTGTCGAAGCCGACACCGTGTTCATCGACATGAACCACCCGCTCGCGGGCAAGACGCTGCACTTCGACGTCGAGGTCACCGGGATTCGCGACGCCACGGCCGACGAGCAGGCTCACGGGCATCCTCACGGTCCCGACGGTCACCACCACCACTGAGGATCTCTCCGAACGGCGCGACCCAGAAGTCCACCGCCGTCCGGAACCGTTCGCCCTCCGGCCCGATCCCGAAGCGCAGGCGCTCTTCGCGCTCCGGGATCCACGCCGTGCCGAACAGCTGGTCCCACACGCTGAACGTGAGCCCCAGGTTCCGACCGTGGTGCTCAGGTGCAGCGCTGTGGTGGATCTGGTGCATCGCCGGGCTCACGAACACCCGGTCGAGTGGGCCGAACGACAGCCACACGTGCGAGTGACGCAGGTGGTACCCACCCGCGTAGAACGCGACCAGAACGACGTTGAGCCCGAACAGGTCGATGCCCGTGGGCGGATCCGGCGACACCCACTCGAAGGCCCCGTACGCCGCACCTCCCAGCACGCTGCCCAGCACGCCCGCGAGCAGCAGATCGACCGGGTGCTGGCGGAACACCGTGAGCGGCGTGAGGTGCTCGGCTGCGTGGTGCACCTTGTGGAACGCCCACAACACCGGGATGCGGTGTTGTGCGTAGTGCGCGAGCCACACGGCGAGATCGGTGACCACCACGAACACGACGGTCACCGCGATGCGCGTCGGGAGGCCCATCGTCAGCCCGAGCCCGTCGATGCCGGTGGACCGGAGCATCCGGAGCACCTGATCGGCCGCGCCATCGAACAGCCCCGCCCACGTGCCGCCGAACCACGCGAACGCGAACACACCGCCGCAGAGCGCGAACAGCAGGTCGTGCACCGCATCTCTCGACGCCCACACCTCCCGGGGGAAGACCGCACGCGCCACCGAGCCCGCAGACGCTCCCCTGCCCTGCTTCCACCCCACCGCCAGCACGGCGAGGAGCAGCGAGCTCGCGAGCCAGGCCACGTGGGTGCGCTCCTCCGGGCGGGTCAGCGCGGTGAGCGGCGCCAGCAGGGCTTCCCGCAGGCCCGCCCACGGCGAGGGCACCGGGCTCGACCGCGCCTCGCGGACCGCCTCGGCCGTGCGCCGTGCCCGCCAGTCCAGCAGGGCCTCGCCGAGCGCGATCCGATCGTCCACGGGCTCGATCGAGAAGCCGTCGCCCACGAGCACCCCGGCCTCCAGGCGCTGCGGGAAGCGGGCAGCCACCGGGTCGATCGCCGCGAGCTGCAGGGTGAACGCCGGGTCGTCGTGGAGGTCGTCGGGCGACCACTCGAGCCCGCGATCCATCAGGAAGCCGACCGCAGCGTCGGGGTCGTAGAACTCCGCCAGGTGGTGCACGCGCGTGGGAAGACCGTCGAGACGGGCCGCCACGACGGCCTGGACGTCCTGGTTGCCCCAGGAATCGCCGACCAGCACGACGTGTTCGAAGCCATGGGCCGCGAGGCTCAGCGCGGTGTCTTCGAGCACGGCCTCGAGCGTCGACGGGCGCACCGAGATCGTGCCCGCGTACCGCATGTGCCCGTCCGGCGGGTCGATCCGGCCCTCGGGCACGAACGACACGACCGGCGCGACGAGCGCATCCCCCAGCTCACGGGCCGCCCGCTCCGCCACCTCCCGCGCGATGCGGTCGTGCTTGCCGAGCACCAGGTACGGCCCGTTCTGCTCGATGCCCCCGGTCGGCACCAGCACCGTGGTCGCGCCCCCTTCGAGCCGGTCGCGCACCTCCATCCACGTGAGGTCGGGGAGGTACACGGCGTCGACCGCCGGAATCGGTCGGACTGCGTCGAGTGGCGCCTCCTGGGCGCGAGCCGCACCCGTCAGCACGAGAGCCCACAGGGTCGGCGACATGCTCCATCGTATCGCAGGGGCGGGATCGGTATGCTGCGCTTCCCTGGAGGTCCTCTTGAACCGTCTCGCCACCGCTTCCCTGCTCGCCGTCCTCGCCGGATGCTCCGGAACGGGCACCACCGACACCGACCTGCCGATCGACCCCATGCTCGACGGCTCGGTCTACCGGCTCAGCGTCGGCGGGCTCACGATCGAGGGCGCCGAAGACGGCCTGAACGACCTCGTGAAGCTGTTCTTCGCGAACGAGGTGCTCGCGCAGGTCACGAACGTGTCCGAGACCAGCCTCACGATGACGCTCGCGCTCGGCATCAAGAACACCGACCCCATCCAGCGGAACCCGTGCTTCGGCGACATCTCGCTGCCGCCCGTGTCGCTCGCCGACCTCACCTTCTCGCTGGGCCCGCAAGACCTCGAGATCCCCAGCGCCACCGGGTCGTTCTCGATCGGCGACCTCGCGCTCGACGGCACGTTCTCGGCGGACGGCAACCGCATCGACGACCTCGTGCTCCAGGGCGTGGTGGACTTCCGGCTCGCCGAGGGCAGCTCCTTCGGCACCCCGGACGGCCTGTGCGAGAGCTTCGGCGATCTCGGAGCGCCCTGCGGCGCCTGCCCCGACGGCCAGTCGTACTGCGCAGACCTCACGGTGACGGGGCTCTCCGCCACCCGCGTCGAGGGAGTGGACTTCGCGGCCGACGCACAGGCCCCCGATCCGGGCACCTGCGAGTGACCTGACTACCCGGCCGCCCACGCCACGCAGGCGACGATCCACGCCAGGGCCCACCAGGGGCTCGATGGACCGGGCGCGTCGGGTGTCCGGAGCGCCGCCACCACACACAGGCAGCCCGCACCACGGGGCGTGACCCAGGCCATCGGAACCGCCAGCGCGAGAGGCACGATCACGGACCACGGCCAGTGCCGCCCCCACCTCAGGCCCACGACACCGAGGGTCGCGGCCACGCCGACGAGCCCGAGGGACGGCACGCCGAGCGCCACGAGCGCGACCCCGGCCACGAGGACCGGATGCAGCACGCTCCTCACGAGGACCGCCCCCTCCGGTCCACCGGCCAGCCGCAGCCCGATGCAGGCTCCCAGAAGGTCGACCCCGAGATCGAACCGCGCCTCTCGCAGCAGGAGCACACCGACCCCCGCCATCTGCACCACCTCCACGAGCGCGCCTGCGACCAGGACGAGCAGGAGGGTGGTGCGGGGCGACAGGTCGCGCACGAGCACTCCCGCGAGCACACCGAGGAGCGCGAGGTGCGCAGCGATGTGGATGGGATCCGGGATCTGGCCCATCGATGGGGCCATCTCGAACGACAGGAATCCCGCTGCACCCACCAGGACGGCTGCCCACACGGCTCCGAATGCGAGCCGGAGCACGGTGGGGCTCACCCGTGCCGCTCCAGGAACGCGAGCATCGCGGCCCACGCGCGCGCCTCCACCTCTGCGTCGTACGCCGCGCGCAGCGGGGTGTAGCGCGACACCTGGAACGCGAGGCCCGGGTGGTCGTTCATGAACGAGTGCCCGGCCTCCGGGTACACGACGACCTCGTGGGGCACCCCGAGCGTGTCGAGGTGCCGCGACAGCCACGACGCCTGGCGCCGGAACAGCAGGTCTCGGCCGCCGAACTGCGCGATCGTCGGACAGATCCCCTCGAGCCGCTCGGGACCGAGCGGAACGCGCCCGTAGAACGGCGCGGACACCGCGAAGTCGCCATCGGCTGCCGCGAGCAGCGCGAACCCGCCGCCCATGCAGAAGCCCGTGACCGAGATGCGCGCGGCGTCGACCTCGGGGAGGCCTGCCAGGTGGGCCCGTGCGGCTTCGATCACCTCGAGCGCAGCCCCCCGCTGGCGCACCATCGTGACCATCGTGCGCAGGACACACCCCACGGAGCCCATGTAGAGATCGGGCGCGAGCGCCGCGAACCCCGCCTCGGCGAACCGCTGGCAGTGTCGCTCGGTGTCGTCGCGGAGGCCGGTGATGTCGTGGATGACCACCACGCCAGGCACCGGCCCCTCCCCTTCCGGCCGCACGAGCACGGCGTCGTGCACGGCACCCGACGGCGTGGTGAGCGAGACGGCCGAGCGCACGGTCACTCGAAGCGGACCTCGGGCACTCCCGCGCCCTCGAGCAGCTCGCGCACCACCTGCTGCGCCTTGGCGTCGGCGCGATCGCGGATCCCCTGTGCTTCGGCCGCTTCGCGCACGGCCTTCACGGCCTCCTGGCGCACCCGGCTCTCGAGCTGGGCGTCGGGCCACCCGAGCCAGCCCCGCTCGCGCAGGGCCACGAAGCTCTGCTCCTCGTCGAGCGTCACGTGCCAGATCTCGGAGGGCGGTAGCCGCACGACCACCCGCCCCTCGGCATCGACCTCGAGGTCGGACTCGGTGAGCCGGGCCAGATCGACGCCCGCCGTGACCTCCGCACGGGCGACGAAGTCGAGCCGCTCGCCCACGAGCGACCACGTGCCGTCGGTGCCGCGCTGGCCACGCACGTGCTGCTCGATCTGCACGCTGGCGGTCTCGAGCCGCGCCAGCTCCTGGACGCCGCGCACGAGCGCCACGGGATCGGGGCGGATCGTCTCGGGCGCGTTCACCCAGGCGTCGGCGAGCCGCACAGCCGCACGCACGTCTTCCGAGGCGACCCACGCACCTCCGATCAGCGCGCCGAGCCCGAGCACGACCACGAGGGAGACGACGGCGATGGTGCGGCCACGCATGCGATCCCGATATCCAGCCACACCTCGAGGCGGAGTCGCGGAATGTCTGGGCGGCCGGGGCTCCGTCGGGTACCTGCGCTCATGTCGGCGAAGACGAACGCAGCCCGCATCCTCGATCAGCTCGGCGTCGCGTACCGCCTCGTGGAGTACGAGGTCGACCCTGAAGACCTCACCGCCGAGACCGTCGCGGGTAAGGTCGGGCTCCCGGTCGAGCAGGTGTGGAAGACCCTGTGCGTGCGGGGGGATCGCAACGGCTACGCGTTCGCGGTCATCCCCGGCGACCACACCCTCGATCTCAAGGCGCTCGCGAGATGCACGGGCGACCGGAAGGTCGAGCCGGTCGCCGTGAAGGAGCTGCCCGGGCTCACGGGGTACATCCGGGGTGGGGTCACCGTGCTCGGGGCCCGCAAGCCGTTCCCCACCTGGGTCGACGAGATCGTCGAGCTGCACGAGGTGATCTCGGTGTCGGCCGGCAAGCGCGGGCTCCAGATCTTCCTGGCACCCGCCGACTACCTGCGCGCCGTGGGCGGTCAGCTCGCGGAGATCGCGGTGCCGAAGCCCTGACCCAGCGCGACGAGGGCGTCCATCACGGTACGCACCGTCGGGAGCTCGCGCACGGCGGGGTGGCAGAGCACCCACAGCGTCAGGGAGTCGTCCATCAGGGGCTCCGTGAGCCGCACCAGCCCGCCACGACGGTCGGCGAGCGCGCACGGGAGCACCCCCACGCCCACGCCCGAGGCCACGGCCTCCACGAACAGCGTGCGCGAGGCGAGCCGCATGCGCACGCGGTCTTCGGGCACGTTCGCGCGTTCCCACCGCCCCTGCGCGGTGTGCGCGAGGCTCCCGTCGAAGCACACCCACGGGTGCGCGCCCGGATCGAACGGGCCCGCGATCGGAGCCGTCCCGTACACGGCCACACCCACGATGCCCACGCGGCGCCCCACGAGCGTGTCGCCGGGATCGGCGGACACCCGCAGCGCGATGTCGGCCTCCCCGCGCGCCATGGCGGCCTTCTCGGACGACACGCGCACCTCGACCGCGATGTCGGGGTGGGTCTTCTGGACGGTCGCGACGGCGTCCATCACGAGCAGCGCGAGCGCTTCGGGCACCGCGACCACCACGCGCCCCGACACCGCCGAGCCGAGCGCGGCGAGCTCGCGCTCGAGCCCCGACAGGCGCGCTTCCACGTCGTCGGATGCGCGCGTCACCAGGCGTCCGGCCTCCGTCGGCTCCAGCACGCCCTGGCGCCGGTCGAACAGCAGCACGCCCAGCTCCGACTCCAACCGGTCGAGCCGTCGGTACAGCGTGGACGGCGCGACTCCGAGCGCCCGGGCGGCCGCAGAGACCGAGCCGCTACGCCCGAGCCGTGCGACCCAGAGAAGTTGGTTCGCGTCCACGCACGCCCTCCGCGTGCGGAGCGTACACGGCACGCGCGGTGAGCACGACCGCGCCGAGCAGCTCCACCGCGAGCAGCGCCTGGAAGTACGGGTGCGGGAGGCCGTCGAGCACGAGCGACACGACCCGCGACATCGGGGTGATCCAGAACAGGAACAGCACGAGCCGGGTGACGTGGGGAACCACGAACACGTCGCGGCGGAGCTGGAACAGCGCGATGCCCCACGCGAGCTCGAGGGCCTTCAGGAACCGCTGCTGGTCGTGCAGCGTGACGGTGTCGCCGACCACCTGCACCGGGTACAGCCACTCCAGCTCGAACCAGCTGGTGGCCACGCCGAGCGCCCCCACGGCGGTGAACACGACGATGGCGGTCCACAGCACGACGTTCGCGAGGCGCTCGATCATGCGGCACCCGTGGCGAGCGCGGGCGTGAGGCGGTCCATGAGGAAGCGGGTGATGGCGGGGAACCACCGGGAGAGCCCGTACCAGCGGGGATGGACGAGCCGCGCCCGACCCGCGAGGCCCGCCCGCACGACGCGAACGGCGAGCGCTTCGGGTGAGGTCACGGGCTGCAGGCGGATCGCGAGGCTCGAGCCGTAGGCCCGCAGCGCCGCGTCGGCCATGTCGGTCTGGATGATGCCGGGGTAGACCGTGGTGACCGTGATGCCCGACCCGGCGAGCTCGCCGCGCAGCGCCTCGGAAGCGGCCGCGAGACCGCCCTTCGCCGCGTTGTACCAGGTCATTCCGGGCGTCGGAGCGAGGGCCGCAGCGGACGCGATGTTCAGGATCCGGCCCGTGCGGCGCGCTTCCATCGACGGGAGCACGGCATGGACCAGCCGGAGCGGCGTCACGAGGTCGAGCGCCAGGCTGCGCTCCGCACGTCGGATGTCGACGCGGGCGGTCGCCCCCACCACCTGGGAGCCGGCATTGTTCACGAGCACATCGACGGGCCCGTGCGACGCCACGGCTTCGCGGAGCGCGACCTCTGCAGCGTCCGCGTCCGACAGATCGCACACCGACACCGTCGCGGTCGCGCCGATCCGCCGGACCTCCGCGGCAACGGCCTGCAGGCGGGCCTCGGTGCGGGCGACGAGCGTGAGGTGGGCTCCGGGCAGGGCTCGCGCGAGCTCGAGGGCGAGTGCGGCGCCGATGCCGGCTGACGCGCCGGTGACGAAGACATGCATGGCAGCTCCTGGGTTCTGCCCGCATCTACGCGCTTCGGGAATCGCGTGAGCGCGACTCCCGTCTAGCGTCCATGCAACCCCGGCGACGACGCTACGGGTACAGGTGAAGGATCTCGTGGCCCTCGCGAAGGTCGCCCGTGCTGGCATAGCGCCCGCCGAGATCGAGCCGGAGGTACCGCTTGCGCGCATCGAACACGCCGAAGCTCGTCGACACGCAGATGTGGTGCGGACCCTCCACCGCGTAGCCCTCGCGCACGATGTCGTGCCCGAACGCCACCACCCCGTCGGGGCTGCCCGTGAGGGCCATCAGCAGCGCGACCGCCTCGGAGTCCCCGCATCCACGGGCCCAGAGCAGGGTGCCCATCACGTCGAGCCCACACATGCTGTGGAACGGGAGGTGGTCGTACCCGGCGTAGTCGAGGTCCTCGAAGGCCTCGGCACTCGGCAGCGTGGCCGCTGGTGCGCCGTGCGTGAGCACGATGCCGCACGGGCCGACCGCCACGAGCGGGAACGTGCCCATGAAGTCGCGGATCCCGTCGGCGCGGTCTCCCAGCGTGCGCTCGAGCACGGCCGCCTCGTCCGGGTAGAACTTCGGGACCACCGGGCCGCCCACGTGGCTGTGCTCGTGGTTGCCCATGATGGTGAACACCCGGCGTTCGCGGGTGATCTCCTCGAAGCGGCAGATCAGCTCGGCGGACGCGTCGACGAACGGGGTTCCGAGGTGGCTCGGCCAGGTGGAGACCCAGCGCTTCGACGGACCGTGCACGAGGTCGCCGCAGAACGCGAGCACCGGGCGGTTCCCCAGGGCCTCCTCGGCGTCGTACAGCTCGAGCATCCGCTCGAAGTCGGCCAGGTTGCCGTGGAGATCGGTGCACACGAGCAGCACGCCGTCGGCGGGGAGCCGGGCGACCTTCTGATTCCAGACATCGGCGAGAGCACGCTGCACACGCCAGGAGTAGCCCCCTGCGTGCGACGCGGTACGCTGAGGTCATGAGTGTGACAGTTCCCATCGTGCTCGCGCTCGCGGCATGTACCGGCGATTCTTCCGGTACGACGCCGACACCCGTCGACCCGCACACGGGAGACACCGCGGAGATCCCCGCGCCTTCCGCCGACTGGGAGGTGCTCCCGTCTCGGGGGTGTGCCGCACCGGATGCCCGCGACACCCTCGGTCCCTTCGCCACCTTCGATGCGGGGGACTGGGGTGATCAGCCCGTCGACATGGGCGCGATGCACTTCATCCTCGGCTCGGGCGCCGCGGTGGGCGACCTGAACGGGGATGGCTGGAACGACATCGTCATCCCGCGCCGGATCGGAGTGGAGCTGTACCTGAACGACGGCGCGGGCGGGTTCGTGGAGGCCCCACTGCCCGCGGTCGGGCGCGGCGGGGTGGGCGCAGCGGTCGTGGACTTCGACGGAGACGGCGATCTCGACGTGTACCTGTCGCAGTACGGGTACCACGACATCCTGCTGGCGAACGACGGGCACGCGCGGTTCCGCGACGTCACCGAGCGCGCGGGCATCGGCGAGCATCCCTACGGGGTCGGCAGCAGCTGGGCCGACATGGATGGCGACGGCGACCTCGACCTGCTGGCACTCGAGCACGGGAACTGGGTGACCGTCCGGTCGGAGCGGTCGCACGTGTACGAGAACCTCGGCGGCGGCCGTTTCGTCGAGGTGATCGGCGCGCTGCCCGACGAGACCGCCTACGGGCACACGCTCGCCGGCGGGTGGATGGACCTCGACGCCGACCTCGACCCCGACGTCTACCTGGTGAACGACTACGGCTGGATCCTCCAGAACCACCTGCTCTGGAACGACGGCGGCACCCTCACGCCCGCGGTCCCGGGGCACGGGCTCGGCCTGCGGGTCTGCGGCATGGGGCTCGCCGAGACCGACCTGAACGACGACGGCGTGCCCGACCTGTTCCTGTCGTCGTGGCTCGAGCTCGCGCTGCTCGAGAGCGTCGCGCCGGGCGTGTGGGCCAACCAGACGCTCGTGTCGGGTCTGTCGGTGCAAGGCGACCTGAACCGGCACGTCGCGTGGGGTGCCGACTTCGGGGACGTCGACAACGACGGCGACGACGACCTGTTCATCGGGTTCGGGCACATCTACGCCAACCTCGACAATCCGTTCTTCCAGCCCGACGCCCTCTACGAGCAGCAGAGCGGCACGTTCACCGAGGTCTCCGCGACCTGGGGGCTCGCGGATCCCGCGATCACGCGAGGCGCGATGCTGGTCGACCTCGACGGAGACGGCTGGCTCGACCTGCTGAAACGCAACCGGTGGGCTCCGGCCACGATCCGTCCGGCGCGCTGCGGAGAAGCCGCGTGGCTCGAGGTGCAGCTCGCGAACCCCACGTCTCCGAACACCCGGGGCGTCGGAGCGCGCGTGCGGGTCGTGGCCCGCGGAATCGAAGCGGAGGTCGCGCACACCCAGGCCCGCGTGATCCGGGCGGGCGGGCGCAGCCTCGCGTCGGGCGGGCCTCCCGAGGTCCACTTCGGGCTCGCCGGGTTCGAGGCGGTCGACGTGGAGGTCACCTGGCCCGACGGTGCCGTGCAGACCGTGCCCGACGTGCCGACCCGCCAGCGCATCCGCATCGTCAGGGATGCGGCGATCGCGCCATCGACGCCACGAGGTGGTCCATGACGACCCGGAACCGCGGCACGTCCTGACGCCCAGGGCGGCACAGCAGGTGCACAGGCGGGCCCTCAGCGTCCCAGCGCTCGAGCACGCGCACCAGCCTCCCCTGCCGCACGGCTTCCTCCACCGCGAAGTCGAACACCCTCACCACACCGACCCCCGCGATGGCCGCTTCGATCAAGGCGTTCCCGTCGCCGATGCGAACGGAGGTCGGCGGAGGCGGGTCGCACAGCGTCCACTCCGTGATGCGCCCCTCCGGGCCGAGGAACTTGAGGCACCGGTGCGCAGCGAGATCCTGAGGTCGGCGCAGCTCCGGAGCCCGCGCGAGGTAGGCCGGCGCAGCGACGGTCACGAGGCGGCACGTCCGGACCTTCCGCGCCACGAGCGCACTGTCGGCCAGCGCCCCCACACGGAGCGCGAGATCGGTCTCGTCGCCCGCCAGGCTCAGGTAGCCGTCGGTGAACGCGCAGGAGAGCTCGAGATCCGGGTGGCGATCGAGCAGGCGTCCCAGTGCCGCACCCACGAGCGAGGCCAGCACGGGCGGGGCGGTCAGCCGCACCTCTCCCCGGGCTGCGCGGCTCACCGACTGGATGCGATCCCGACCCGCTGCGAGCGCGTCCAGCGCGGTGCGGGCGTGCTCCAGCCACACCTCCCCCTCCGCGGTCAGCCCGACGCGACGGGAGGTGCGCTCCAGCAGCTGCACGCCGAGCTCGTCCTCCAGCCGGGCCACCGCCTTGCTCACCGCAGCGGGCGAGACGCCGAGACGGCGAGCGGCCGCGCTGAAGCTCCGCAGCTCGGCGGTGAGCACGAAGGGCTCCACGTTCATCGGTCCTCCCGTTCTTCAACTCCTGGTTGAAGATATCGTGACGGGATGTCCGATTGTTGACCGGTTCAGCGCGGCTAGACTCCCGACACCAAAGGAGGTCGCCATGAGGATCGCAGTTCTGGGAACCGGAGACGTGGGGCAGATGCTCGCCAATCGCGTCCTGTCGAAGGGGCACGCCGTGCGCCTGGGCTCGCGCAGCACGGACAACGAGAAGGGCCAGGCCTGGGCGGCCTCCGCGCAGGGAGACGCCGCGCTGGCCACGTTCGCGGATGCCGCCGCATTCGCCGACCTCGCGATCCTCGCGGTGTCGGGCGCGCACGCGCTGTCGGTCGTGGAGAGCGCGGGGGCCGGCCTGCACGGCAAGGTGCTGATCGACCTCACCAACCCGCTCGACTTCAGCGTCGGGTTCCCGCCCCGCCTGTCGGTGTGCAACGACGACAGCCTCGGCGAGCAGATCCAGCGGTCTGCCCCCCAGGTGCGGGTCGTGAAGACGCTCAACACGCTCTCCAACCCGCTCATGCTCGATCCAGCCCGTCTCGCCGGGCCTCACGACATCCTGCTGTGCGGCGACGACGCGAGCGCCAAGCGCACCGTCACCGAGCTCCTGCAGTCCTTCGGGTGGGCCGCACCCATCGACCTCGGCGACCTCACGAACGCCCGCGCGCTCGAGATGTGGCTGCCCATGTGGACCCGTCTGTACCGCGCCCTCGGCACGGCAGACTTCAACCTGCACATCCAGCGCGGGGCCTGAGCGCGTTCACGTCCGTTTCACGCGGCGTCGGCACGGGAGCGACACGGCGGGGCGACGAGGGACGCGGAGGTTCATCCATGGTCCGCACCCTGTCCGCCACACACGCCCGCTGGGCCCGTACCCTCGACCCGGTCCGACCCGCGCTGGAGCTCGGCGCCGTGCTCCTCACGGCGGTGCTCCACCTCGCCTGGCCGCTCACCGACCTGTCGCGCGCGTTCCTCGTCGTGCCGCTCGTGGCGGGCTGGGCCGGGTACCTCGTGCTCCGCTGGAACGCGGACCCGGACGCCGTCCGCGAGCTCGGGTTCCGGCGCGAGGGCCTGAAGGAGTCGGCGCTCGCGTGCGTGGCCCTGCTCGCCCTCGCCGGGCCCGCGATGGTCGGCTGGGGGCTCGCGCACCACGTCGAGATCCCGTGGACCACCTGGCTGACGCTCGTGATCTACCCGGTGTGGGGGCTGGTCCAGCAGGGGCTCGTCCAGGGCCTGGTCACCGCGAACCTCCGCCGGCTCGCGCCCGCCTGGGTCGCGGTGGGCGTGTCGGCGACGCTGTTCGGCCTCGTGCACTGGCCCCACGGCGTGCTGATGGTGGCAACCCTGCTCCTCGGGCTCGTGTTCGCGCCGCTGTACCTGAAGCACCGGAACCTGTGGGCGCTCGGCGTCGCCCATGGCTGGCTCGGAACGCTGATCTACACGTTCGTGCTGATGCGCGACCCTCTGGCGGAGTACCTCTCGGGGATCCCCGGGCTCTGAGGAGTGGCGTGCACGGACAGAAGCGCATAACCGGGCGGCTCTCTGGTTCTGTTCTTCTGTGCAGGGGTCTTCCATGTCCGCCACCAAGACGGCCGCCGTCGTGCTCACCCTCGCTGCGGGCCCGTGCAGCGGGGGCGATCCGGAGCCCGCGCCCGCTTCGTACTCCTGCGAGCACGCATTCGACGCGGGCTGCCGGTACCGCGCCACGGTCGACCTCCACGGCGGAACCCTCGCAGAAGCGGAGATCCTCCCGCTCCCCGACTTCGGGGCGTCGAGCCGGGCCTCGTTCGAGGGGCTGGCCGGTACGGTCACCATCGCCGACCTCGCTGGATCCGAGCCGTCCGTGACGTGCGGATTCACGGTCGACCTCGACTTCCACTCGGACACGATGGGCGGACGCGCGGTCGTCACCACGTCGGGCACCCCGACGTTCGAGCCCGGCTGTCCGCTCACGTGCGCGTGGTTCCTGCCCGGGAGCGGGGACTACGCCGCGACCGGCGGGCACTTCCGGATGAAGATGTTCGAAGGCCAGTGGGAGCTGGAGTTCGGCGCGTCCGAGCCCGACTCTCCGGAGTACGGCCCGAGCTGGCTGTACAGCGAGAGCGCGCCGGTCGACTTCGGAGAGGGCGCGACGCTCGTGCAGCCCACGCCCATCGGGGGCGGCACCTGGACCGTCCCCATGCACGCCCCCCTCGGCAGCTACCCCGACACCGTCTGCCCCGGCTGACTCACGGGCCGCCCCTGCGGGCCCTCGGGACTCACGGGCCGTCCCTGCGGGCCCTCGGGACTCACCACCGGTTGATGAGCCCCGGCAGCACGCGCCGACGGGCCGCCTGGCGCTGGCGGGCCTTGTACTCCTCGTGCGAGGCGTACCCGGCGCGGCTCGTCACGTAGGCGTCCTCGTCGAGCACCTGCACCTCGAACGGGAAGAAGAACCGCAGCGGACGCCCGCCGTCGTCGACCCGTACGCGCTGGCGGCCCGTGAACTGGATGGCGTGGTAGACGCGGCTGCTGTGCGGGTTCGCGCTGTCTTCCGGACGCGTGGGGTACGGCCAGCGCTGCATCTCGATCCGGAGGGACTCGAGATCCGGATCGGTGGCGAACGCGCGCTCGACCGCGTCGAGATCGACCAGCGTGTTCTTCGACCGGCTGGGCTTCACGTTCGCGAACATCACGACGTTGTTCTTCCGCAGGAAGCGCACCACGAGCAGGGCATCGAGCCGGCTGCGCGTGACGAAGCGCACGCCGAGCCGGTCGAACACGTCGGCCGCCACGTTCTCCGGCTTGTGCAGGAGCTTCAGCACGATGGAGTCGATGGGCTTGCGCGCACGGGCCTCGAACGCGACGAGCGGGAGGTCTCCAAGCCACAGGCCTCCGTCCTCTTCGCGGAGGTGGGCCTGGAAGCGCCCGAGGATCTGGGCCTCGATGGCTTCTGCGTAGCGCTCGCTCAGGTCGGACCGCGCGTGCGCGAAGGTGTGCATCACGCGGAGCAGCGCGCAGGCCCACAGGCGCTCGCGGCTCGTGTCGTCGGACGACACGCGGAGGAGGAGCGCACGCACGTCCTGCTCGGCGGCGATCTCGGGGTGCACCACCTCTCCGGGCTCGAGCAGCACGTTGCGGAGGAACGCGAGCGCGCTCGTGCGGACCTGCTCGAGGTCTTCGCGATCCGCGGGGTCGGCCCACGAGAACCCGTAGCAGTCGAGGAAACCCTCGGCGTCGTCGAGGTCGTTCAGGCGCAGGCGCGGCACGTCGATGGCGGACGCTCCGCCGACGATGGCGCGCAGGGTCTCGAACGGGAACAGCACACCAGGACCATACGCCTTCCCCCGGGCCGCGACCACCCGGCGGTTCGAGCACCCGTCATTCCGAACAATCGCATTCTGAGAGTTCGAACACTGCGTGCGATGGTCGTCCCGTACACTCTCAGGAGCGCCGCATGGGCGCCTTTGCCCGTTTTCTTGTTTGTGAGGTTTGTGATGTATGGACTCATCGG
Source organism: Myxococcota bacterium (assembly GCA_041389565.1). GTDB lineage: Bacteria > Myxococcota_A > UBA796 > UBA796 > JACKEQ01. Next base: position 679,982 of record JAWKRP010000002.1, on the reverse strand, counting down.
CGGACTGCTGTCCGCAGCTCTGGCGGTCCCTCCTGCTCCCGCGACCGACGCGCTCGACGTGGACCTGCTCGCCGACTCCCCGGATGCGGACGTCCCCGACCTCGGCCACCGGCCCGACGACGCATCCACGCAGGTGGTCGGAGGCGCTCCGTCGGCACCGGGGAGCTGGCCGAGCACCGTGGCCGTGCTGTTCGGCGGTCAGCCCGGGTGTACGGGCACCCTGGTCGCCCCGAACGTCGTGATCACCGCGGCCCACTGCGTGACGCCCGAGGCGCCCAACGCCGTGCGCACCGGGAGCGTGGACGCCCGCCAGGGCGGTCAGGTCCTCCAGATCGCGAACGCCACCTTCCACCCCACGTACGACGGGTACGAAGGGGTCGACATCGCGGTCCTGCAGCTGGCGTCGCCGAGCAACGCCCCCACCACCACCATCGCGACGGACTGTGTGGGAAGCCAGTCCCTGTACGACGGCGGGCCGGCGATGATCGTGGGCTTCGGGTCCACCAACCCCGCGGGAACCCAGTACCCCGACGTGCTGTACGAGGCGTCGTCCTCCATCCGCGACGCCGACTGTAGCCAGGACGTGCTCAGCGGCTACCAGACCACCTGTGAGTCGTCCCTCCGCCCGACCGGTGAGCTCGTCGCGGGCGGCAACGGGGTGGACTCCTGCTACGGCGACTCGGGCGGTCCGCTGTACGTGCCGGGGACCGACGGTGCCTGGTACCTCGCGGGCGTGACCTCGCGCGGATTCGCCGCGCAGGACTGCGGATCGGGCGGTGTGTACGTGCGCCCCGACACCTACATCGGCTGGGTCGAGAGCATCGTGGGCCCCCTCCCCCGTCCCGTGTGCGGCGGTCCCGACGTGCAGACCGACACCCCCGAGCCCCCGCCGGTCGAGGAGCCCGACGACACCCAGAAGCCGGACGTCACGGGAGATCTGACGATCTCGAGCGACCTGATGGTGCTCCGAAAGAACCGCCTGGGCGCCCTCGAGCTGACGGCCGAGGGTGCGGTGGGTGCGCTCGAGTGGGAGATCGTCACCGGCCCGGCGACGGGTCATGCCCACATCGATCAGGGCGTGCTGTACTTCAGCCCGGAGCTCAGGTTCACCGGCGACGACGTGGTGGTCGTGTCGGTGCGCGACGAGCTCGGCAACGAGGCCCAGCAGGACGTGGCGATCGCGGTGATGGGCAGCGGATGCGACCAGTCGGGCGGCGCTCCGTTCGGGCTGTCGCTGCTCGCGATGCTCGGAGTGCTCGCGCGCCGTGGACGGTCTTGACCGGCAGGAGATTCGTGCCGAACGTGCAACAGCCACGTGGTGGGTCGTTGCACTAGAATCCGGATTCTGGTACACGGGTGTCACGGGACCGTCACATGGACGATCCCGTGAGGCCCCGTCATCTCGCACCGCGCTCTCCACGATCTGCTCGCCGCGCCCGTGCTCGCCGGATTCCTCGTTGGATGCACGCCCGCGCTGGCCCCCTGGGTCGATGCCGACGTGCGGGGCATGGCCGCTTACTCCTCGCGGCCCGAGCGCGGTGTCGTCGGCTCGCGCGAGTACAAGCTCCTGCTCGACCCCGTCCCGTTCGAGCAGGACGAGCCCTGGGCGCGCTCCGTGATCTGGGGCGACCTCGCCACCCTCGCCCAGAGCGCCGACTTCGAGGTCGAGGGCGACTTCACGGTCGCCAGCCCCGAGCGTGAGGTGCGGTTCTACGACACCCCCGGCTCCTGCGAGCTGAACGCGCGGGGCTTCGTGTTCCGGGAGCGCGTGGTCGACGGGGAGCGCAGCGTCACGATCAAGTTCCGCTCGCCCGATCGCTACGTGTCGGCCGCCAAGCCCATGGAGACCGATGGCGAGGGGCGAACCAAGCTCGAAGAAGACATCTCCGCGCCCTTCGTGTCGCGGTTCAGCCACTCCACCACGATGCCCATCAGCGCGTCGAAGAACCTGAACGCGCTGAACGATCCCCTGCGGCTGGTGCCGGGCATCGCGCCCTACTTCGCCGACCTCGACGACAGCGCACCCCTCGCGGTGGTCGGGGGCACCACGTTCGCCGAGACGGTCTTCCGCGATGCTTCCATCGATCTCGGCCCGCTCGAAGCGGAGCCCGCGCTCACCCTGTGGCGGGTCGACGGGCACGTCGAGGTCGCCGAGCTCAGCTTCGCGATCGAAGCCGACCACGAGGGCTTCGACGAGCGCAGCAGCGCACGGGCCCTGTGGCTGTTCGAAGCGCTCCAGAGCCATGCGTGGGTGTCGCCCGACGCCCGCACGAAGACCCGAACGGCGTACGAGCGCGACGCCGGGTTCTGTCCGTCTCCGTGAGCCCGCTCGATCCGGCGGTCCACTCCGCGACCGTCACCCTCCTGTTCGTGCTGGCCGTGCCCGTGTTCGTCGTGCTGTGGTGGCTGCCGGCTCCGTACGGCCGGCACGGGCGTCAGGGCTGGGGCCCCACGATTCCGGGCCGGATCGGGTGGATGGTGATGGAAGCCCCCACAATCGTGGTGTTCGGCGCGGTGCTCGCGCTGTCGCCGCACGGGGGCGAACCCGTTCCCCTGGCGCTCGCGGGGCTGTGGTGGCTGCACTACGTCTACCGCACGGTCGTCTACCCGCTCCGGTTGCCGTCGGTACGTCCGATGCCCCTGCCCGTCGTGGGGTCCGGCCTCGCCTTCCAGCTCCTGAACGCCTCCGCGAATGCGGCAGCCCTGGGAACGGCCGACTACGGCGGGTGGGCGACCGACCCCCGCTTCGGGCTCGGTGTCGTCGTGTTCCTCGCGGGACAGGCGGTGCACCACCACGGCGACCACGTGCTGATGCGCCTCCGGGCGCGCGGAGACACCGGCTACTCCGTGCCGACCGGAGGGCTGTACACCCACGTCACGAACGTCGCGTACCTCGGAGAGCTGGTCACCTGGCTCGGATGGGCGCTGGCGACCAGCACGCCGGCGGGGCTGGCGATGTTCGTGTTCACGGCGGCCAACCTCGTGCCGCGGGCACGGAGCAACCACGCCTGGTACCGCGAGACGTTCGCGGACTATCCGGCTGGCCGGCGGGTCCTGCTCCCGTGGATCTGGTGAACCCGCGCACGACCCCATAGGAGGCGCGCATGTTCGGAATGCTCACCCTGCTCGCCCTCTCGGCCCTCGCCGCCGAGCCCGCGCCCCCCACTCCCGCCGAGATCGAAGCGGAGTCGCGCCGCATGTCGGGCGAGATCGCGAAGGCGGTCCAGAAGAACGCGTGGACGCGCGTCGAGCGGTACTACGAAGAGGCCCGGGTGGCCGGCCTGAAGCTCGGTGCCGCCGATCATCTGGCCGCTGCGGAGGCCGCGAAGACGCGCGGAGATCTCGGTGCGGTGTACGCCCGGCTCGCGGCGGCCGTGCTCCTGGATCCCGAGTCGACCGATGCACGCGAGCAGATCGCGGGCCTCGACCGGATCTACGGGCGGGTGAAGCTCACGGCCGTGAAGGGCGCGAAGCTCGAAGACTACGAGCATCCCTTCGATCCGAACCAGGTGAAGGCGGTCGACTACGCCATCGAGCAGATGAAGGAGACCGGCGTGTTCGACGGGCTCCTGCCTCCGGGCCCGTACAGCATCGACGGCGACCCGTTCGAAGTGGTCGCGGGGCGCCTCACCGTGCTCGACGTGAGCCCGCCGCCCCCGCCTCCGAAGGCTCGCTAGACCTCGAGCACGACGAGCGCACCGATCGCGAGCAGGATCACGCCGAGCAGCACGAAGAGCCCGGCGAGCCCGACCAGCAGCCCGTGCCACCAGGGCGCGGGCGGCACGCCCTCGAGCTCGCGCTGTGCGATCGCCGTGCCGTGGAAGGCATCGTTCATCCAGCGAAGGGCGCCGATCGACACGATCGTGTACACGAACGATGGGATCTCGTCGGGCAGCACGAAGGCCGACGCGAAGAACACGGTGTTGAACACGGCACATGCGAGCACGACGGCGAGGACGCCCTCCTGGCGCCGCCAGGCGTTCGCGATCACCATCACGGAGCCGGCGAGCGACGACCCGAGGAACGTGGTTCCAGCCACGTTCATCGAGCTGTAGAGGGGGACGAGATCCGACGAAGGAGGGGCTTCGTCCTCGACCTCGGGCGCTTCGAAGGGATTGTCCATGCGCGCCGGTATCCAGGAGGAATCGGGAACGCAGCCCGGTGTTCCCGGAACGTTTGGAGATCACGCGCCAGACGGCGCACGGTCGGGTACATTGCCGCGAGCCCCGTCAGGGGTCGGAGACCACGCTCATGAGACTTCCGCTGTTCGATCTGCTGGCACCCGGCCGCGTCTCGACCGCCGCTGCCGTCCTCCTGGCCATCCAGATCGTCGGATGCAAGAAGGACAAGTCCGACACGGATACCGACGCCGACGCCGATGCCGATGCCGATACCGACTCGGATACCGATGCCGACACCGACTCGGATTCCGACACCGACAGCGACTCGGGCGGCGACTCCGGCGGCGACTCCGGAGGCAGCGACTCCGGGGGTGGCTCGGGCGGCAGCGACTCCGGCAGCTCGGGGGACACGAGCAGCACGGGCTTCACGTGCCCCGAGTACGACATCGATCTCGCGTCCGACATCGGGCTCGCGGTGTCCGGCGGCAACACCTGCGGCTCCGGCGATCAGTTCAACCTGACGTGTGCGTCGGCGCTGAACTCCGAAGACATCGGCTTCCTGTGGACAGCCCCGGAAGACGGCATCTACACGATCGATACGTTCGGCTCGCAGTACGACACCGCGCTCGGGCTGCGTGAGCCGTGCCCCAGCACCGTCGGCCTCGACTGCAACGACGACTCCGGCGGCACGCTGCAGTCGCGCATCGTCCGCGACTTCCTCCAGGGCGAGCAGATCGTCATCATCGTGTCCGGCTACAACAGCGCGTGCGGCGGCTACGTGCTGAACATCACCGAGGGGGGCACGCTCCCCACCACCGACTCGGGCGGCTCCGGCGACACCGGTGACACCGATACGGATACCGACTCCGACACCGATACCGATACGGATGCCGATGCCGACTCGGATGCCGATGCCGATGCCGACACGGATACCGATGCCGACTCGGATGCCGACACCGACTCGGATACCGACGCCGACACCGACTCGGATACCGACACCGACACGAATCCCCCGCCCCCGCCGGTTCCGTAGCTCCAAGACTCACGGATCGTCCCTGCGGGCCCTCGGGACTCACGGATCGTCCCTGCGGGCCTCGGGACTCGGGAGACCGAAGGCTGCCGGGCTACGGCCCCGACACCCGATTGCAGAGGGCTTCGCCGACGATGCCCGACGTGATCGGGTTGTCGAGCAGCACCGGATTCGGCCCGTCGTCGGACTGAACCGCGACCCCTGCTCGGCAGGGCGTCACGCTCTTCAGATGAACGCGCACCACCATCTCGTGGTCGTCGCCCTTGCGCGTGTACGGAACCGCGATGTCGACCCAGCGATCCTTCCGGTCGCGGTTGGCGCACGCCCCTCCGGCCCACCCCACCCGGCGGCCCTTCCCGCACTCCGCGTTCGGGTGGCCGAGCGAGCACAGCTTCGTGCCGAGGTCGGCACTGACGGCTTCGGTGAGCAGGGGATCGGCGCACGCCACGAGCAGGAGGAGCCACATGGCTCGTCCGTATCGACGTGGTCGGCCGGGCGCGAGCCGACATTCCCAGGTAGATCGGACGCGGAGGCGCCATGAGCCGTGTGTTCGTCGACCACTCAGAGGCGTCCGTGGAGCGCACGCGGTGGCGTACCCTCGCGGTGTTCGGCCACACGTTCTCGTGCTCCGCGCGCGTCGTGGGGCGTGCGGCCGCAGGTCGGTTGTCGCCACGCTCCGTGGATGCCGTGGTCGACCGCTGGTGCGGGCACGTGTTCCGGCTGTCGAAGACCACCCTCACGGCCGAGGGCCTCGACCGGTTCGACCCCCACCAGCCGTACGTGCTGCTGTCGAACCACCGATCCCTGCTCGACATCCCGGCCATCTGCGCGACGTTCCCGGGTCGGGTGCGGTTCGTGGCGAAGGCCGAGCTCCGCAAGGTGCCCATGTTCGGGCGCGCCATGGCCGAGGCCGGCATCATCTTCGTCGATCGCAACGACCGTGCACGCGCGATCGAGGCCCTGTCGCACGTCGATCACCTCGCGGAGTCCGGCAGCTCGCTGTGGATCGCGGCAGAGGGGGGCCGCTCCGCGGACGCGGGGCTCGGTCCGTTCAAGAAGGGCCCGTTCCACGTGGCGATGCAGCTCGGCGTGCCCATCCTGCCGACGTGGATCGTGGGTACCGACGACGTCATCCCGGCGGGCTCGCTCGTCTCGGTGACCGGCCAGCGCGTGCACGTCACCTACGGTGAGCCCATCCCCACCGAGGGCGCCGACCTGCCGACGCTCATGGCGAGCGCCCGCACCGCGCTCGAAGCGCTGAGGGCTACGGCGCCTCGGTGATGCGGCCCGTGCCGCGCAGGGCCACGACCACCACGTCGACGGGCGTGATCTCGAGCCCGATGGGCTCCTCGTTCACCGGGAACGTGAACCGCGAGAGCTCCGTCCACGTGCCGCCCTCGAGCTGGATGAGCTGGCCGGAGTCGCGGCTGCTGATCCAGAGCGACCCGTCGGACGTGAAGCCGAGCCCTTCGGGCGCGTTCACGTCGGGCTGGGAGATCACGGTCTCGATGAAGCTCCCGGTCGTCCCGTCGAAGCGGAGGACCACCGAGTTCGTGCGGCCCGACACGAGCAGCGAGCCGTCGGCGGCGAACACGAGGCCTTCGGGGCTCCCGAGCGACGGGTGGGTGGCGAACTCCCCGAGCGGCGTGCCATCGGCTTCGAACCGGACGACCGCTCCGGTGTTGCGCGACGAGACGTACAGCCGGCCATCGGGCCCGAAGCGCGGGGTGTTCGGCTGGTCGAAGTCGGCGGTCGCGAACTCGTCGATGTAGGCGCCGGTCGTGCCATCGAAGCGCACCACCGCGTTGGTCGTGCCCCGCGCGGCCACGTACAGGTTCCCGTCCGCGCCGAAGTCGAGACCCTGGAGGCCGTTCGCGCGGTTGTCGGTCGCGAAGACGGTCGCGACGGTCGGAGTCGCGGGGTCGATGCGGTAGATGGCGTCGCCCTCGGCGATGTAGAGCCCGCAGTCCGGACCGAGCCGCACCCCCTCCGGGCTGTTGCCGGGCAACGTGACGCCCCCCGCGGGGAGGCCCGTCCAGACGCCTTCGCAGGCCACCGTGGTCACGCCGGTGTCGGTGTCGGTGTCGGTGTCCGCATCCGCATCGGTGTCCGCATCCGCGTCGGTGTCCGCGTCCGCGTCGGTGTCTGCATCGGCGTCGGTGTCCGCATCCGCGTCGGTGTCCGCGTCCGCGTCGGTGTCCGCATCGGCGTCGGTGTCCGCATCGGCGTCGGTGTCGGCGTCCGCGTCGGTGTCGGTGTCCGCATCGGCGTCGGTGTCGGCGTCCGCGTCGGTGTCGGCGTCCGCGTCGGTGTCGGCGTCCGCGTCGGTGTCGGTGTCGGCGTCCGCGTCGGTGTCCGAATCGGTGTCCGTGTCCGTGTCCGAATCGGTGTCGGTGTCCGTGTCCGAATCGGTGTCGGTGTCGGTGTCGGAATCCGTGTCGGTGTCCGAATCGGTGTCGGAATCCGTGTCGGTGTCGGAATCCGTGTCCGTGTCCGAATCCGTGTCGGTGTCGGAATCCGTGTCCGTGTCGGTGTCGGTATCGGTGTCGGTGTCGGTGTCCGAGTCCGCATCGGTGTCCGCGTCCGCGTCGGTGTCGGCATCCGTGTCCGCGTCGATGTCGGCATCGGCATCCGTGTCGGCGTCTGCATCCGCATCGGCGTCGGTCTCGGTGTCCGGGTCGGTGTCCTCCACCGATCCCTTGCATCCGATGGCCAGCACCACGAGCACACTCAGCACGGTCCGCATCGACCCTCCACGCGCCCTCCCCTAAGGCGTGGTGGCCGCAGCAGCACCCGGGACCCGAACGGCGCGGTCCTCCAGCACCGTCCTCGCCACACCGGGGACCGCCACGAGGCCCACCCACACGAGCGCTCCGAGGGACGAGCCCGCGACGAGGGCCACCCCGAGGGCGCTCCCGAGCAGTCCGACCTCGGACGGATGCCGAAGCCACCGGTACGGCCCGTCGGACACCCAGGCCACCGTCGGCGCCAACCCCGGTCCGAACCCTTCGCCGAGCGACCGGGCCGCCCAGACGCGCAGCCCGAGGCCGCCCAGCACACACGCGAACCCCAGCGGCGCCGTGCCCACGAGCCCTCCGGGCGTCGCCACCGCAACCCACAGGGCCACCAGGAGGGCCAGTCCCCGCGCCACCTCCCCCATCGGAGGGGGCCCGACGGAGCGGCTCGAGCTCGCGACCGAGCCCTCCAGCACGGACGCCAGCGCGAACACCCCCGCTGCGGCCGCGCCCCACGGGGTCAGCCGACCCAGGAGCAGCGCGGGCCCCACCAGCAGGGCCCCATGGGCCGCCGCCCCGAGGAGCAGCGCGCTACGCCTCGCCATCGGACCCGATCGCCGCGAGGATGCTGGCGCCGTCCATCCCGAGCGCTTCGCCGATCTGGAGCAGCAACACCTTCTCTTCGTCCGCGAACTCCCCGTCCGCCATCGCGATGGCCAGCGCCACCCGCAACAGCAGCCCCTTCCCGGCGTCGTTGAGGAAGTCGCGCACGTCGATCACGTGCTCCACGATGTCGCGCGACCCCTTCGCGGCAGCGTCGACCTCCGCCCGCGCTTCGGCGTCCGTGAGATTCCCGCCCGGGAGCATCTCCGACACCTTCACCATCGCCGCGATCTCCTCGTCGTCGATGTCGCCATCCGCGAGGACCATGAGCGCCATGAGACGCCGCGACGCCTTGTCGAGCTTCGACAGGAACTTCTTGTGGTCGGCCTCGGGGTCGTAGTCGAGCACCGCCTTGTCGAACGTGTTCGCGCAGCCCCCGCACTCGACGTACTCACCCAGGGTGTCGAGCGGGATGAGCGGAATCCAGTAGAGCGTGAAGAACCGCCGCACCCGCTTGAGGTCGTACGGGGTCTGCCCGCACCGCGGACAGTGGAACTGCCCCGACTCGGCGGTGGACGTGACGCCCCGGGTACCCCAGATGATGAACGGCATGTGTCGAGCTCCTCGGTGAGTGGGACCGGGTCGGTCAGCGCCCCGGCACCTCCAGTGTCCACACGGACCGCCGCCCGCACACCGCCAGGACGCGTCCTGCAACACACCGCAACGGAACCGTACGGAAGGGCCTCTCAGCGAGCCCAGCGACCGCGCGGACGCCCCCGGGCGAGCACGAGCCCCGTCACGTCGTCGAACGTCAGCTCGACCTCCCCGTCGATCTCCGTGAAGTCGAGGAACGGGCCGAACCCGTACAGATCGTCGTCGTCGACCAGTGGGTCGTCGCCCAGATCGTAGGGCACAGGGCAGTGCACGCCCGCGTCGCTCTCCACGACCACGAGCCGCAACGGGGCGTCGAGCAGGTCGTCCCAGCGCACGGCCCTCCCGAAGCCGTCGAGCACGAAGGGCGCCAGCAGATCGCGGAACATGCGGTCGTCGAGGTCGACGGACTCGAGCGCCGCGCACCCGCGCCACACGCCCGACTCGTCTTCCAGGTGCACCTCGACCTCGAGGTCGGGACCGTTGAAGCCCGACTCCTGGCTGTCGTGGACCGTGATCTCGTCGATGTACGGCACGTCCCACACCGTGATGTCGACGCCGGGATCCTCGTCGGCATTGCCCGCAGCGTCGATGGCCCGCGCGCCCACCCGGTGCACACCTTCCGGGAAGTCGTCGAGGTCGACCACGACGAACGCGAGGCACGTCTCCTGCTCGCAGTCGCGCACGGTCGCGAGACCGAGCACCTCGCCGTCGACGAGCACCTCCACGTCGATCGGGGCCTTCCGGTCGTCGTCCACCGACACCTCGACCTCGAGGAACCGGTAGCCCTCGATGGCCTCCTCGCGTCGCGGGCTCTCGACGAACACGCGGGGAGCGGTGTGGTCGGGGGAGATGCAGGCAGCGAGCAGGAACAGCATGGGGCAGTCTACCCGGGAGACGGACGTTCGACGGGCGAACTCACGGGAACGCGTACACGTCGGCCTGCAGCGAGCCCGACACCGGGTCTCCGGCGCCCACCCCGGCGGCGTCGAGCACGAGGTCGCCCACGATCAGCCCCTGGAACACGGGCGCTTCGGTGACCGCGTCGACGATCACGAGGTAGCCCTCGGCCGAGACGAAGTCGATCGGCACGGTTCCGGGCTCGAACCGATCGGGGGGCACGCCGACCACGATCTGCGCGAACAGGTCGGGAGAGGGCGTTCCCAGCGTCGTGATCACGGCGTCGCCCTCCTCGGCGTACCCCGCAGCCGAGAACGTGTCGGACCATGTCGTCGTGGCGCCATCGAGCGTGACCGTCACGGTGTCGTCGAGCGTGACCTGCTCGAGCGCCGGGTCGAACGCCGTGGTGAAGGCCCACGAGACGGTGCCGATGATCTCGAGGCACAGGGGCTCGGACGGTGGTGGAACGTCGTCGGGCAGGGCGTCGATGAGCGCCGTGATCCCGTCGGGACGGGCCTCGATGAAGGCCCGCACCTCGTCGAGGGCCGCGGCGACCTCGAGGGGCTCGAGCACGGCAGGCGCGATGGTGCGCTCCATCCGCTCGACGCGTGCCAGGAGCCCGTCGACGTCGAAGGCTTCGTCCCGCTGGCGGGTGAGCTCGGCGACGAAGCGCTGGCGGAGCGCCGGGATGCCGTACATCCGACGCGCGAGCTCGCCCGTGAGCGCGAAGTCCGACACGGCGCCGTCGCCCTGGAGGAGCGTCTGATCTGCGCCCCACGGGATGAAGCGCGCGCGGCCGTCGGGACCGACGAACACGAAGAAGTTGTTCGTGTTCATCGCGTACCCGTCGCGATGGGCCACCAGGATCTCGGCGGCCCAGAACGCCAGGAACGCATCGACGTCGAGGACGGGCTCCAGCGCGGCCTCCAGCTCGGCGTCGGGCACGGTGAGGGCGTCGACGAGCGGCTGGAGCGGGGCTCCCGTGGGGTCGGTCTGCTCGTTCTTCGCCTCGAAGGTGCCCGTGAACCCGGCGCGGAAGTCGGACAGCGTGCCTTCGTAGAGGTGCCCTTCCGAGCCGCCGAACGCATCCTCGAGGAAGTCGTTCTTCACGTCTTCGATGTGGGCGTACACCCCGAGGTCTTCGCCGTTCACCTCGACCCGTGCGAAGTTGCAGCGGGGCGCGGGCACCCCGGCGGCCTCGAACACGTCGTAGGCCAGGCAGGCCCTCACCACCGCGGGATCCTGCAGCTGGTTGTTCAGCGTGATGCGCTCGGTGCCGCCGAACTGCTGGCCCTCCACGAACTTGTCGGTCTTGATCTTCAGCGACGGCCGCTCCTCGGACAGGGAGCCCAGGAACCCCTTCTTCCGGATGCCCACGCGCTCCGCCGCCTGATCGTCGATCTCCACGTCGGCCTCGAACCACGTGAACGGCTCGCCGAAGTCACGGTCGGTGCAGTCGCCACCGAGGATGTCGAACACATTGCGCGCCTGGCCGCGCAGGACCTCGAAGTCGGCGGGGTCCATCGTCACCCGCACCTCGATCAGCTCGTCGATGTCGAACCCGACGTTGTGCCCGTCGTCTTCCTCCTCGACCACCTCGGGGGGCTCGACGACCACGGGCGGCGGCTCGACCTCCACCGTTCCACGACCATTGCAAGCGAGCAGTGCGACGAGCAGCATCCGGCCTCCCTCCGAGTAGACCCGCCACCCGCGTGGATCGCAACCGGAAACTCCGCCACCGAAGGGGTATGCTCGCCGAATGTCATGGTGGCCCTGGGTGCGGAGGAGACGCGCGAGGCTGCGGGAAGCACCGCTGCCCGACGCCTGGGGCGCGCTCGTCGACGCGAACGTTCCGCTGGCCACACGGCTCTCGGTGGAAGAGCGCCGCACGCTCGACGGTCTCGTGCAGCTCTTCCTCGACGACAAGGCCTTCGAAGGCTGCGGCGGGCTCGTCCTCACCGACGAGATCCGCGTGACCATCGCCGCGCATGCATGCCTGCTGCTCGTCGGGCTCGAGGTCGATCTCCCCTACCCCGGGCTCGACGTGATCCGCGTCTACCCCGGCACCTACCGCGCCCGGTCCGGTGAGACCCTCGGGAACATCCGGATCGAAGGTGACTCCCACCGTCTCGGAGAGTCGAGCCGCCACGGCTACATCGTGCTCGCCTGGGACGCCGTGCGACGCGACGCCACGCATCCCGGGCGCGGGCACAACGTCGTGCTCCACGAGTTCGCGCACCAGCTCGACACCGCCGATGGCGTGGCCGACGGGGCTCCCGTGCTCCCCCGCGGGCTGTACGGCCCGTGGGCCCGGGTCCTGGGGGCGGTCTACGCGGAGCTCCAGGAAGACGTCGCGAGCCGCCGCACCCACGTGCTCGATGCCTACGGCGCGACCAACCCCGCCGAGTTCTTCGCGGTCGCCACCGAGTCGTTCTTCGACGAACCGAGCGAGCTGAAGCGCGCCGAGCCCCGCCTGTACGAGGTGATGGCGCGCTACTACCGCCAGGACCCAGCGACGGCGCGCGGTTCGGACGGCTCTCCATGAGCGGGCCCGAGGAGACCTTCTTCCCCGACCCCGAGGCCGCGTCCCCGCACCTCACGATGACGCGCGCGCCCACGCCCACGCCCGCCGAGGTCCGCGCCGTGGAAGCGCTGCGCGAGGAGGTCGAGGCCCTGGAGCTCGGCGCCACGCTCGGCGAGGGCGGCATGGGGCTCGTGCGTCTCGGCATCCAGCGCCGGCTCGGTCGCGAGGTCGCCGTGAAGACCCTGCGTCCCGGGGTGAACCCCAAGGCGTCGGTCAGCCTGCTCCAGGAGGCCTGGGTCACGGGCTCGCTCGAGCACCCCAATGTCGTGCCCATCTACGACGTGACGATGGACCGCGACGCCCTGCCGCAGGTGGTGCTGAAGCGCATCGAAGGCACCTGCTGGACCGACCTGCTCGACGACCCGACCCTGCTCGACCCGGCGCACCGGTCCGACCCCGTGGCGCGGCACCTCGACGTGCTCGTGTCGGTGTGCAACGCCGTGGAGTTCGCGCACAGCCGCGGCATCCTGCACCGCGACCTGAAGCCCGACAACATCATGGTGGGCCGGTTCGGCGAGGTGTTCCTGCTCGACTGGGGCATCGCGGCGGCGCTCGAGCCCGACCCCTCGGGGCGATTCCCGCTCGCCCGCGACCAGCGCTTCCCCACCGGCACCCCGATCTACATGGCCCCGGAGATGGCCTCGGACGACGGAAGCGCCCTGTGTCGCGAGACCGACGTGTTCCTGCTCGCGGGGCTGCTGTTCCGCCTGCTGGCCGGGCGTCCCCCGCGGGTCGGAGCGTCGCTGTACGACGTGCTCTCGACGGTCGAGGAGCCCATCGTGCTCGACGAGAGCTGGCCCGAAGACCTCCGCGACCTGATGGCCCGCGGCTTCGCCCTCGACCCCGCAGCTCGCCCCACCGCCACGGCGTTCCGGGAAGCCGTGGAGCGCCACCTCCGTCGCCGCGACGTGCTCCAGCTGTTCGCCCACGCGGGCGACCGCATCGACGCCCTCCGCGCGCTGCTCGACCGCACCGAGCCCGACCGGATCGAGGTGTACGACCTGTTCGGCGCGTGCCGCTTCGGTCTGCGCGAGGTCCTGGCGCGGTGGCCCGAGCACCAGGCCGCCTCGGCGGCCCTCCGCGGTCTGCTGCTCCACATGGCGACGTACGAGCTCGACCAGGGAGACCCGCGCGCAGCCCGGGTGCTGCTGTCCGAGATCGCCGACCCGCCCCCTGACGTGGTGGCGCGCCTCGAAGCGCTCGAGCGCTCCATCGAGGCCGACCGCGAGCGCCTCGCACGGCTCACGGCCGAGGCCGACCCCACCACCGGCTCCCAGACCCGCCTACTGGTGCTCGGCGCGCTGGGCGTGATCTGGCTGGGCGGCCCGACGATCCTCCCGCTGTTCGGGATCGGCCCAGGGTATCCGCGCGCGATGGGGGTCGCGGTGGCACAGTTCGTGGGTACGGCCCTGGCGTTCGCGTTCGCGTACCGCACGATGGTCCAGACCCGCCTCAACCAGACCGTGCTCATCCTGCTGCTGCTCGAGCCGACGATGAACTTCCCGCTCCTGGTGGCGGGCAGCCGATGGGGCCTCGACATCGATCAGGCCACGGTGCTCGAGGTGATGCTCGGCACCACCCTCGTGAGCGTGGGCGCGCTGATGATCGACTCGCGCCTGATGGTCGCGGCCGTCGTGTTCGCCATCGCGAGCGTGGTGTCGATCGTCGACCCGACCCTCGTCCGCGTCGCAACCATCCCGTGCGTGCTGGCGTTGGTCGGGAACTCGCTCGTCGTGTGGGGCCTGAGGGCTCGCGAGCCCGAAGCGGACTAGGCGCACGGCGTCAGTCGGTGGGCTCCATGGCGTTCGCGAGCGCTCCGAGCAGCACCGCCCGCCGGAACGGCTTGCGAACGAACCCGTTGATCTGGTCGCCCAGCCGTGTGCGCACCTCGCCCTCGTCGTACCCGGAGAACACCACGATCGGCACGGACGGACGCAGGGCTCGCAGCGCTTCGATGGTGTGCTCCGGCGTGGGGCCGGGCATCGTGAGGTCGAGCAGCACCACGTCGATGTCGGGCTTCGCTCCGAGGATCGCGAGGGCATCCTTCCCTTCGCTCGCCGTGCTCACGTTCACCCCGGCGGACTGGAGCAGCGACACGCAGAGCTCGAGCACCTCGGGCTGGTCGTCGACCACGAGCACGTGCCGCGGGGCGTCTCCGTCGAGCGTGGGGTCTTTCGGTTCCATGGCGATGAGCCCGCCGCGCGGCACGGACGGGAGCCACACCCGGAACACCGAGCCCTTCCCGACCTCCGATCGCACCTCGAGGTGCCCGCCATGGCTCACGATGATGCCCTGGACCGCCGCGAGCCCGAGACCGCGCCCCTGGAACTTCGTGGTGAAGAAGGGATCGAAGATGCGCTCGATCGTGTCGGCATCCATCCCGACGCCCTCGTCCTCGACCTCGAGCAGCGCGAACACCCCGTCGGGCCGGGCATCGCGACGGACCCGCACGATGACGCGCCCCCCGTCCGACACGGCGTCGGAGGCGTTCGTGAGCAGGTTCATGACGACCTGCCGGATCTGGCTCGCGTCGGCGACGATGTCGGGGCAGTCGCTCGCCATGTCGGCTTCCATCGCGGCTCGACCGGACACCGTGGCCCCGAGCAGCTCGAACATCTCGATGATGAGGGACCGGAGCGAGATCCGCTCGGGCCGGCGCTCGGCCCGGCCAGCGTAGGACAGCATCTGGTTCGTGAGCTCGGCCGCTCGCTGGGCCCCCCGCTGGATGCGCCCGATCTCGGCGGTGAGCTGCTCCGGCTGGGTGAGGTAGTGCCCGGCGAGGTCGGCAGCGCCGATGATGATGGCGAGGATGTTGTTGAAGTCGTGGGCGATGCCCCCGGCGAGCACCCCGAGGCTCTCGAGCTTCTGCGCATGGAGCATCTCGGCGGACCGGCGCTGCGCGAGGCTCTCGAGGTCGCTCTGCATCGCCTCGAGCGCGAGCTCCACCCGGCGCTGCTCCGTCACGTCGGTGAGGAAGATGGTGAGGCCGACCACCTGTCCGTCGCGGATCATGGGCGCGTACGCGTCGCGGTAGTAGCGGCGCTCCCCGGTGTTCTCGTCGCCGTAGGCCTCGGTGAGCGTGAACGCCTCCCCCGCGAGCGCGCGGTCGAAGTTCGCCTTCGCCCGTTCCCGGTCGTCGACCCTCCCGACGTAGTCGAGCATGCTCATGCCGACCTCGATGTCGGCGCCCCAGATTCGCGCCATGGTTGCGCGATGGTTCTCGTTGAACGCCAGGTATCGATACTCGGTGTCGAGGGCGACGATGACGAGTCCGGGCTGGCTGTCGAGGATCTCGCGGACCAGGCCGCGGGGGCTTCCAGGGCGCATACGGCAGCCTACACTCCCGGTTGTCCCGAGAGAACCCCGAAGTCCAGCGACCGCGCTCCGGGCGCGTCTACGGGCAGTCGCCGGTTCTCACCAGCTCCACGCCCGCGAACACCCGTCGCCGGCCCACCACGGCCAGCGAGACGGGCCCCTCGCACCCTTCCCCCTGCTGATCGACCGTCGGAGACGGGCCGGTCGCGGGCACCACGCGCGCGCTCCACACTCCCCGGTCGACCGGCACCTCGAGGGTCTCCGTACGGGCGCGCTGCATCACGCCCACCATCTGCCCGTCGTCGAGCCTCCCCGCCGCTCCGCCGAACAGGAACGGGGGCACGAGCACCCGGTCGTCGGAGCGCTGGAGGCCCACGCGCCCCTCGGTGCGCACGTACATCGGGATGGTGAGCGTGCGCTCCCCGCGCTGCGCCAGGAACCGGACCTCCGTGTAGTCGCGGGCGAAGCGCGGATCCTTCAGGAGCTGCCGTCCGCTCAGGTACGCGAGCCCCTTCCCGTTGAGCTGGCTCTGCACGAGGTCGGTGCCGCGGTCGAGCACGTACCGGCCGTCTCCGTGGTCGTGCGCCAGCGGATAGCCCTTGCGGGGCGGGGTTCTCGCGATGTGACGGTCGCACAGGCCGAGCATGTCGAGGCTCGGGAGGTCGGCGTAGTAGGCCAGCGCGCCCGCGGCATTCATCGCGTACAGCGGCTGCTGCTCGGAGAACGCGGCGTTCAGGAGCTCACCGACCACCTTGTGGTCCCACTCGAAGTCCTCGCGAGCGGCCTTCCGGTAGGTGTCACCGTCGAGCTGGAGGTACACGGAGATCCCGAGCAGCCCCACCGACACGACACCGAGCGCCACCTGGAGGCTGCGGCGCCACGACGCCACGACGACACCGGCCTCCCCCACGAGCACCCCGATCAGGGCCAGCAACGGCACGAAGTGGCGGTACGCGGGGAAGATGTCGCCTCCGACCGATGCGAGGTACACGAGCCACGCCGCGCCGATCCCGAGGAGCGTGCCGACCTCCCATCGCCGGGTGCGCGTCAGCAGCGCGGGCGCGGCGAGCAGCAGGATCGGCAGGAACACGAGCAGGCCTTCGCCGACATAGTCGATCCCGCGCGACGTGAAGCCCGTGCGGGCCTTGATGATCGCGGTGTTCGGCACCACCTCGCCGTACGTCACCACGCGGAACGCGAGCTGCGCGAGCCAGGCGCCCAGGGGCAGCGCGACCAGGGCCACCGCGCGACGCAGGCCTTCGATCCGGCCGGCCAGCACGACTCCGATCGCGAGACCGGCCACGAACAGCGGGCTGTCGGGACGGCTCCACACGAGCAGGGCCAGGGGCACACCTGCGATCAGGGCGGTCCGCACGTCGCCACGCCCGTTCAGCAGGGGCTGCGCGAGCGCGACCCCCCACGCGAGGGTCGCGGCCACGAGGGGCTGCTCGAGCCCGGCGAGCGCCCACACCGAGAACGGGCCCGCCACGGCGAGTGCGAGCGCCGCGAGGCCCGCGGGAACCGGGCCGTGCCGGTCGGGACGCACGGTCCACGCGAGGGCGCCGAACATCGCGAGCACACACACCGCGCCCAGGATGCGGGCCGCCAGCACGAGCTCGATCCCGAAGGCCCCGAGCAGCGCCACGAGCAGCACCCACAGCAGGTTCGAGTACCCCTCCACCGCGTCGTAGTCGTCCCAGGTCAGGCCCTTGCCCGCGAGCAGGCGCCGGCTGTAGCGAAGGCTGATGAACGAGTCGTCGGCGAAGAACGGGAAGTAGCGCCACGCCGTGAGCCCGAGGGCCAGGGCGGCCGGCGCGAGCGCGAGCCCCCAGGCACGGCGCCCCTCCACGACTACTCGCCCCGCGAGGGCGGACGCACGAACACGTTGAGGCGAACGGAGCCGAGCGCGTCGATGCTGGCGAGCCCGAGTGACGCGTAGAACGCGAGCTGCTCGGGCCGATCGTCGGTCATGAGCACGAGCTGCCGGAGCTCGCGGTGCGCTTCGAGGCAGTCGGACACCAGGCAGCGCCCGATCCCGGACCGCTGGTGGTCGGGATGCACCAGCACATCCTGCAGGTAGCAGATCGTCTCGCCATCCGAGATGGCGCGGCACAGGCCGACGAGGGTGCCGTCGACCCGAGCGGTACGCACCCAGGCCGAGCCGCGGATCGCACGGTCGAGCCGGGCGGGATCCGAGGTGTAGGCCGTCCAGCCGACGGAGGCGTACAGCGCGAGGAGCTCCGTACCTCCGGGTCGCTCGTCGGCGTAGATCGCCTGCGTGGCGTCAGGCACGGGCTCTCCACACGCCGGCATCCCGGAGGTACCCGCCCTGCTCGAGCTGATCGAGCAGCCCCCCGAGGGGCGCGCGATCGGCGGGCTCGACCGGCGGGCCGTGCACGCACCGCTGCGCGATGGCCACGAACAGCCGCGCGGCCTGCTCCACGGGCTCGGCCCGCAGGGTTCCCGGCAGCACGCGCACCTCGAAGGTGGGCTTGTCGGCGCGGGGATGGGCGAGGTTCTTCATGTTCCAGTCGACGTACTTCGACAGCTTCAGCGAGGCGAGCCGAGCCCGCGCCGATGGCCAGTCGAGCTCGCGAAAGCCCGGCGTCCGCACGGTCTCGAGCAGGGCGTCCGGGATGGGCCCCAGCCGCACACACCGCGGGTTGCTGCGCACCGCCGCCTTCAGCGCGTCTCCCCAGGTGGCGAGCAGCTCCACGAGGCTGGCGAGCACCGGTGCGCTCTCGAGCGCCGCGCTCTCGAGGTGCAGATGCGTCGCAGACTCCGCGGGCACCGAGAACCCCAGGCGGCGCGCGGTCGCCAGCAGGCGCTCCAGCGTGGCACCGAAGTCGGCTTCGGGCGCGATGGGCGGAGTGACGATCTCACAGGGCCGCTCGCGCTCTCCGGGCAGCTGCGCGCCGATGCAGATCGGGCTGCCGATCTCGTCGACGACCTTCAGCATGCCTCCGGGCACCTCCTCGAGGTCCGTCCCGAACAGGGCGGCCGTGGGCGCGAGCGCATCGCGGAGCGACCCGTCCGCGCGGGCCTGTCGACGGATCAGGTGCAGCAGGCGCCGGTCGTCGCTGACGATCCGGAACCAGCCATCGCGGGGGGCACGGGTCCGGTCGAGCCCGTCCCGCAGCGTGAGGTCGTCGACGCAGCTCGCGACCTCGCGCCCCTCGCGGTCGAGCGCACGGAACCCGAGCGTCAGCGAGTCGAACACGTCCATGTTCTCGACGAGGCTGGGCTCGGACTGGGGGTGGAAGAACCGCTCGACCCTCCCCCCGGGGCCCGCCAGCGCCTCGGCGAGATCGCGGCGCGTGCGGGTGGGCGGAGCCATCAGCTCGAGCTCCACTCCGACGCGCCAGCCGAGCGCTCCCATCCTAGGGCTGACCGCCCATCCGCGGGCCGGAGCCGAGCTTGGCCTGCTCGAGCTCGGAAGCGATCACCTCTTCGGAGCCCCAGACGTACTTGCTCTCGATCCGGGCCTTCGTCTCGGAGAGCGAGCTGCCCCACAGCTGCGCGAGCTTCTCGGCGTCGTCGGGCGTGTAGCGGGTCTCCGCGAAGGTGCAGGGCTTCGTGTTCGCGGACTGGTGCTTCTTCCGCACGCCATCGAGCATCTGGTCGACGAAGTCGGTCCACCCGTTCTTGACCTTGTAGCCGATGAGCTCCTTCGCCTCGCTCGCGCTGCTGCCGAAGTGCGTGCCCACGAGCATCTTGGCGTGGCAGTAGTCGTACTTCGAGTCGAAGAACGCCTCGAGGTCGGTCTTTCGGGCCATCGTCGACGCGGGGTCTTCGCCCGTGGGCAGGCCCGCTTCGCGCCGGGCAGCCGGGAGCACCTCCTTGCGGAAGAAGCTCTCGTTGCCGGCCTGGATCTTCTGCTCCACGCGGGTCTTGGCGTCGGAGACGTTCAGGCCCCAGTACTTCGCGAGCACCTCGGCATCGTCGTAACCGTAGCCCGACTGGTGGAACTGACACCGATACGTGGCGTCTTTCGCACCCTTCTCGCGTGCCCGCTTCAGGTCGCCGTCGAGGATGTGCGTCGTGCCCCACTCGATCTTCTGACCGATGTACGACTTCGCGTCGGCCTGGCTGAAGTCGAACAGCTTCGACACCATGAGCGCGTCGCAGAGCGTGTAGTCGCTCGACAGGAAGCGCTGCGTGAGGGCGTCGGTGGCCCACGCCGAGCTGGCGCCGAGCGTGAGGGCGAGGCCGAAAACGAGCTTGAGAATGCGCATGGAGTCCTCGGGACGGCAGGAAGGCGGGCAATATACTCTGGCACCTGGAGGCGTCACCGAAGATGTCCCGCATCCCGTGGATCATCGCTGGTTGCCTGCTCGCCGGCTGCACGGCCGAGCACGTGACGGATCCGGCCGTCGAGCCCATGGTCACGCCGCCTTCCGGAGTGTTCGCGCTCCCCCTCGAGGAGCCCGACCGGTACTACCAGACGATCGGCATCGACCACGACGGAACGGCCGGCGGAGAGGGCATCGCAGCGGCCACCGCATGCCGCGACTACGACGATCGGCCGTTCCCGTGGTGCTACGACGGCCACACCGGCTCCGACTACCTGCTGCGCGACGGCTGGGAGTCGATGGACGCCGGCTCGACCGGAGTGCTCGCGGCCGCAGACGGTGTGGTGATCGAGGTCGAAGACGGCAACTACGACCGGTGCCACCTGTCCGTCGAGCTCGGGGACGTGGACTGTGACGGCCACGACGGGCGGCCCAACATCGTGCGCATCGACCATGGTCGCGGGCTCGTCAGCTCGTACTACCACCTGATGAACGGGTCGATCGTGGTGGAGGTGGGCCAGGAGGTCCGCTGCGGCGAGCCTCTCGCGAGGGTCGGGAGCAGCGGGTACTCCTCGTTCCCGCACCTCCACTTCCAGGTGGCGCGCAGCGGCGAGCGGGTCGACCCGTACGAAGGGGTCGCGAACGACCGGCCCAGCCTGTGGCTCCAGCAGAACGGGAACACCGAGCTGCCGTCGCCCGAGTGCCCCTGACTGACTTCAGAGTAAGCATCGGAAAGCGACCGCGAACCCCGAACAGGCCACTGTGGGGTCGCGGTCGATGGACGGCCGCCCGTCCCCTCCAGGAGACTCCGATGTCCCGATTCGCCCTTGTCCAGCTGCTCACTCTCGGTTCCGTGCTCGCGGTGTCGACGGGCTGCGCCATCCCTGCCGCCGTGCTGCTCGTCGACGCCCTCGACCGCGACCCGTCCTACGTGGACACGGGGTCCTGGGACGACTGGGACGACGAGGCGTCCGAACAGTGGGTCGCGAGCGGGCAGATGCGTGGACAGACCCCGCCCACCGGAGCCTTCGACCGCGACATCACCTCGGGCACGATCACGCGGTCGACCGGCTGGACCGACTTCGAGGTCAACGCGACCGGAGGCGACTGGGCCATGCTCGCGGGGGGATTCGAGACGGACCGGCTCGTCGACGGGCGCACCATCACCCTCGATCCGTCGGAGCACTGGATCTACGGCTGCTCCGGTCCGAGCGAGTGGAACGCCGAGTTCGACGAGCCCGCCGACACCGTGCAGGTGCGCCGCGACCGCATCGAGATCGCGGGCGAGCCCCTGATCGAGCTGACGATCACGGCGACGTTCGGTCCGGGATCCGAGATCGTCACGGTCGTCTCGCACGGAGATCCCGACGGAAACGGCTGAGTCGCGACCGAAGCGTTATCCGACCTCCCGGGTTCTGGGCGACTCGGCGACGCGCTCGCCACGCCACCGCCCACCTTGGAGGCTCGGATGCGTTTCGGGATTTGGATGCTGGTCGCGCTGGTCGCCTGCAAGGGGCACGAGGGCGACGACCCCGGCGAGTGTGCCGACGCCGCCGACAACGACCGCGACGGAGCGTTCGACTGCGACGACCCCGACTGCGCGGGCTCGCCAGACTGCGACGGCACCGACACCGACCCCGAGTCGGACACCGATACCGATACCGACACCGACGCCGACACGGATGGGGACGTGGACGCCGACGCGGACGCCGACGCCGATTCCGACACGGACGCCGACGCCGACACGGATGCCGACGCCGACACGGATGCCGACACCGACACGGATACCGACACCGGGAACCCGGGCACGCTGTCCATCGGGATCACGCTGTTCGACGGGAACCCCGACAGCATCACCATCACGCTGACCAACGCTGCCGAGCCGTACCACTTCGGGTTCGCACAGACAGCCGTGCAGGCCGCCTCCGGGAACGGGTGGTTCGGAGAGGACTGCTACCTCGGCACCGCGTCCTACAACCTGTGCCATCCGGTCGGCACGACGGGGGCCACGCTCGTCACGGTCGCCGCGCTCGCCGACCTCGTCGAGGGCTCCACCACCCTCGTCCCCATCGAGACCCCGCCGGGCTCCACGCCCGCGCTGACGTACATCCTCCTCGGCGACACGACGGGCACCTGCTACGTCTGGGGCGACGATCCGTCCTACTACGCCGGCTTCCCCGGCGGCTGCACGGTCCTGTGAAGGTCTACGAGCCCGAGGTCGCGCCCGATCCCACCGAGTGGCTCGCCCTCGACGAGCAGGCGCGCATCACCGCCGCGAACCAGGCGCACGTGGGGCGCTTCCCGGACGCCCTGCACTCCGAGGGGGCGAACCCCATCATGCACGCGGCCCTCCACGCGGTGATCGAGACCCAGATCGCCACGGGCGAGCCCGCGATCACCCGCGCCACGCTGGCCCGTCTGCAGGACGAGGGGCTGAAGCGACACCCCGCCGTGCACGCGCTGATGCAGGTGTTCGCGGAGCAGCTCGCCGGGCTGGGCGCATCCGGGGCCCGCTTCGATCACGAGGCGTGGGCGAAGCGCCTCACCGGGCTGCGCGCTTCCGACGTGGTCGCGCTCGCACTGGGGGCCCCGGCTCCGGAGCCCGGGTCCGGGCCGCCCATGAACCGCGCCGAGCGCAGGGCCGCCAAGCGCCGGAAGCGATGATCTCCGTCCTGGCGGTCGCGGCCGCCGAGCCTCCGGACACCGATTGGCGCTTCGAGGCCGAGCTGGGCGGGCAGTTCGAGCAGGAGTCGCACGGCATCGCCAACTTCGTGGCCCGTCGCGGCGGCCTCGAGCTCGCCCTGTACACCGACACCCTCCAGGTGCGCTGGGACGACGACATGTCGCACGGGCGCTGGTGGGCCGCCCTCCGCGGGGAAGCCGGCGCGGTCGGGCTCGTGTCGACGCGCTGGGTGGACGGCGTGCCCTCTCCGGAGGCCTCGCAGCTGGGGTTCTACGTGGGCCCGGAGGGGGGCGTCGTCCGCTACGGGCCGAAGGGCACCTATGCCGGCCTCCAGGCGAGTGTGCGGTATGTGGCCTTCGCCGCGCTCCCCGCGACGGCCGAGGTCGCCCCCGACCGGCTCGTCGCCCACCCCGAAGCCGTGCTCGGCTGGTACAGCGAGCCCGCCGACCTGTACGTGCACGGAGGGGTCGCCGTGATGCCCGGAATCCTGTCGCCCGGCCTGCACGCGACCCTGCGCGTTCACCCGCCGGGCCCCTTGATGCCGTGGCTGGAGGTGCGCGCGGGAGTGGCCGAGAACACCGACATCGTCACGAAGACCCGACTGGGCGGGCTGAATCCGTACGTCGTGCCGCTCGCGGGCGCGGCGTGGGCGGAGTTCTGGGTGGAGGACTACGCGGCGGTGCGCGCCGGCCCCCGGCTGACCGTCCGCGAGCACTGGGTCGCGCCCATCGTGGATGCCGCGTGGTTCGACGGGCGTACGGCGGTAGGGGTCGGTGGGTACGTGCACGTCGGCATCCGGTCCTGGGCGCTCGACCTCGGTGCCGGCATCGCGCCCGGACTCCCCCGCGCGCGCCGGGACTGGGCAGGGAGCACGTACGCCAAGGGGTCCGTGGCCTTCTGAGGGCCGCTCACTCCAGATCGACGCGCGCCACATGGAGCGTGCGAACGTCGGCGTCCCGCGTCGCGAGCGCGGTGAACGCGACATCGAGCCCCTCGTCCCGCTCGGTGAGCGCAGGTTCTCCGACCGCGAACCGTCCTGTGGGCACCCGCACCCGATCGGACCCGTCCACGCGCGCGAACCACAGATCCTCCGACTGGGCGGGGTCTTCGAGGGCATACGCCACCCAGGCCCCATCCGGGCTGACCGCCGGGCGGGCCCTGAGCGGGAGGCGCACCCCTTCGGCCAGCACGACCTCCCCGTCCGCCCCCGCGAACCGGATCTCCCACGCATCTCCCTCCGGCCCGCCATCGAAGAACACCACCCCGTCGTCCACCGCGACGGGCCGCGTCTGGTCGCCCTCCCCGTCCGCCACCACGACCTCGTCGCCGCGGCGCAGAGACCGCCGGAGCACGTCCTCTCCGCTCCCCGGGATGCGGCGGGTGAACACGAGCGCGTCGCCATCGGGCGTGAACGACGGGAACTGCTCGGCTTCGGGAGACGCGACCACGTTCGTGATCGCCCCCGTGTTGGTGTCGCGGATCAAGAGGTCGTCGTGGCCCGACGCCTCCGACACGAACACCATCTGGTCGCCCCGCGCGGAGATCGCGGGGAACGTGAGGTCTCCGGGCACGTCGTCGGCGCTGATCATCTCGGATGCCGCGCCCCCACCGGGCTGGAAGTAGTACAGACGGAACGTGCCGCCCGTGTTCGAGCCCTCGAACACCAGGATCCCCGAAGGGTGCCACACGGGCGCGATGGCCAGCTGCGTCCCCCCGAACGGCCCCCCACCGCCCGGCAGGTTCACGCTGGAAGTGCGACCGATCCTCCCCTGGCCCACGTCCGCGACCCAGAGCTCGGCGAGGGTTCCGTCGTCGTTCACCTCGTAGGCCAGGTGGCGGCCGTCCGCCGACCACACGGGGTTCGTCGCGTGCCCGCGCAGTCGCCCTCCGGTCACCTCCGCGACCCTGCCCTTCAAGGAGCCCACCGACACGGGGGCCCCAGCGATCGATCCCGCATCCGGACCGTCTACGGGCTCCGCATCCGGGTCGCTCACCGGAACGGGGACCGACGGCGCCTCCGGGTCGTCGGGCACTGCACCGACGTCCGGGGCCTCCGCAGCCCACAGTCCCCACACGACGAGCGCACCCACGATCACGGCCATGCCCACCCCGGCGGCACCGAGGGCCGCACCGGTCGCGCCGGCCCCCACGGGCGCGGCCTCGGGACGGAGAGCCGTCGCGATCACCAGCGGCACGGGACCTGGATCGGTCGTGAGGGTGTGGAGGTCGTCTTCACAGCGCGGGCAGGGCAGGTGCGCCCGCACCTCGGGGACCTCCTCCCCGAGCGCGAACAGCTCGAGCTGCCAGGGAGTCGGGTGGCTCATGACGCCTCCACATGGTGGGCTTCGAAGTCCTGGATCCAGCGGCGGACCGTGCGCGCCGTGCACCCGAGGGAGCGAGCGATCTCGTCCTGGGGAACCCCGTCGACCCGGTGCAGCAGGACCGCCGTGAGCTGGTCGTCCGGAACGCCGCGCGCGAGCTCCGCCAGCATGAGGCGGAGGTGCGACTGGTGGGCGATCGCGGTGTCGTCGAGCGGAATGGTCCGGCGCAGCCGGCGTTTTCTCAGCAGGTCGATGGAGAGACGCGTCGCCGCCGTGTGGGCCCAGGCGAGCAGCTCGCGTGGGGGGCTCGTGCTCTGGCCGGCCTTCCAGAGCCGGATGAAGGTCTCCTGGGCGACCTCTTCGGCTTCCGCTTCGCTCCCCAGCAGGCGCAGGCACTTGGCCCGGACGATCGGGAACAGCCGGCGGTAGTGGTGTTCGAGGTCCTGCACGTCGTCACTCCCGATCCCCAGACGCGTGGGCCCCCTCGAACCGGACATCCATCCCGGAGATTCCGCCGGGTCTCAGTGCTCTCCGGGCATGGCGCGGTCGACGATGCCGAGGTGCTGCTCGATCACGCGCTCGATGAACTTCGCGGGCTGGTGCCCGGTGAAGCCCTTCACGAGCACGAAGTCTTCACCGCGCGAGACCGC
Source organism: Myxococcota bacterium (assembly GCA_041389565.1). GTDB lineage: Bacteria > Myxococcota_A > UBA796 > UBA796 > JACKEQ01. The sequence goes on along the minus strand of JAWKRP010000002.1, from coordinate 654,097 downwards.
GTGCAGGTCGTACGTGATGGTCTCGCCGTTCTTGTTCCGCTTGCGGACCTGCTGCACGTACAGCTGGGAGAGGTCGGCCACCGGGATGTCGTGCGCGCCCGGCCACGGCACCGGACCGATCTCGACCTCGAGGCGCCCCCGATGCACGACCACCGTGGTGGTGTTCAGCAGGCTCGCGACGCCGGAGTAGGCCATGAACACGCCCGCGCCGACGTGGAAGATCGCGAACAGCCCCATCATCCACGCCCCGGACGCGAGCACGCCCGTGAGCCAGAACGCGAGGAACGTCCACCAGATGCCCGAGAACAGCAGGAGCCCGACACCGCCGAGCCTCGACCACGTGTAGGTGATGACGAGGCTGTCGGCGGTCCGCGCCAGCGACACGCCCGAGGGCGCGAGCGGCAGCTCGGGCGGAGCGGCCTTCGGCTCGCGAGCGACCGGAGGCAGCGCAGGCACCGGAGCTGGCGGGGCTGCCGCGACCTCGAACACCTGCTCGCACGACGGACACTGGGCCATCCCGAGCTCGGCGCTCACGAGCTCCGAGGGCACGGACGCTCCGCATCCGGGGCACGAGACGGCGTCAGTCACGCTTCTGCACGCGGCGGAACGGATGCAGGAACGACGCGAGGGCGGGCGCGTTCCGGGTCTGGATCCACACCCGACCCGAGCCCGTGAACCGGCACACCAGCCCCTCGCCAGACAGGAACAGGCTCTTCATCCCACCCGTCTTCGTCACGTTGTAGGTGAGGCCGTCGTCGAACGCCACGATGTGCCCGGTGTCGACGACGTACGACCCCTCGACGTCGACGGCGTGGATGGCGCCGTAGCTCGACAACCACAGGTCGCCCGAGCCCGAGCACTTCAGCATGATGAGGCTCTCGCCGCCGAAGAACCCCTTCGCGCCGGCCCACTTGCTGTCGACCGTGACTCCCGGCGTGCACGCGCAGAACGACCCCTTCTGCACGGTCATCGCACGCGAGCCGTCGAGCGCGATGTGGATCAGGTCGCCCGGCGAAGACGGCGCGATGTCGATGCGCTGCTCGGCCCCGGTGCCGGTGTACGTGTTCAGGAACACGGACTCCCCGCCCAGGGCGCGCTTGGCGGCCGCGAACAGGCCGCCCTTCATGTTCGTCTCCATCTTCAGGCCCGGGTGCATCGCCATCATGGCGCCGGCCTCGGTGACGATCGCATCCCCCTCGTCGAGGAACGCGACCAGCGAGGCGTAGTCGGGCTTGTTGCGGATCTCGTGCCTCATGGCGTCACCTCGTCACCGGCGGGAGCTTCTGCCCCACCAGCGTTCCGAATTCGTTGAGGTTGCGGGTCTGGATCCACAGGCGGCCCTTGCCGGTGAAGCGGCACACGAGCCCCTCGCCGCCGAAGATGAACGCCTTCCAGCCGCCTCCGAACCGCCGCACCGTGAAGTCGAGGGTGCTCTCGAACGCCACGATGTGCCCCGTGTCGACGGTGAACTCGCCGTCGACCTCGATCACGCGCACGCCGCCGAACGAGTTGAACGCGATGGGCCCGGCCCCGGTGGCCTTGAGCATCACCAGCCCTTCGCCGCCGAAGAAGGTCTTCGCACCGCCCCACTTCGCGGTGGTGGTGATGGCGTCGTCGGAGCACAGGAACGCGGACGACTGGAGGTAGAGGTCGAGCTCCTCCGCGAGGTCGTAGGTGACGATGTCGCCCTGCGGACCGGGCGCGAGCGTGACGTGCCCCTCGGATCCCGTCGCCGTGAACCGGTTCTGAAAGAACGACTCGCCGGCCACCATCCGCTTCAGGCCCTTGAACAGGCCCCCGATGAACCCATCGTCCTTGCCGCCGGCGGAGGTCTCCATGGTGACGTTGGAGCTCATGGACACCATCGCACCGCCCTCGGCGAGGATGGTCTCGCCGGGATCGAGGTGCGCGATCGCGAGCGCATAGGCGGGGCGGTACTGGACTTCGACGCGCATGATTCAGCCCGGGAGGAAGGGGGAGATCCAGGAGATGAGCGAGGACAGGTTCCGCGTCTGCATCCAGACGGTTCCCTTGCCCTTGAACTCGAGGACGATGCCCTCTCCGGAGAACAGGGTGGACTTGAGGCCGCCCGCGCGGCGCACCGCGTAGGTGAGGTCGCCGTCGAACGCGACGACATGGCCGCCGTCGACGCGGTAGGCGCCGTCGATCTCGACCTTCTCGATCGCCCCGTACGCGTTGATCAGCAGGTCGCCCTTGCCCTTGCACTTCAGGAAGAAGGCGCCTTCTCCGCTGAACAGCATCGAGAAGCCGCCCCACACGAGGTCGATCGACACGTCGCGGCTGCTCGCGAGGTAGCTCGAGGACTGCACGGTGATGGGGTTCGTGCCGTCGAGCTGGATGTGCGCGACGTCGCCGACGAGCGCCGGAGACAACATCACCTGCTCGCCGTCGGACTGCGCGGTGAAGTGGTTCACGAACAGCGTCTCGCCCGCGAGGAACCGCCGCACGAGCCCCGTGATGGCGGCCTGGATCCAGTCCATGAACCCGCCCGACCCGGTGCCGTTGAACGTCGTGTCGACCGTGAGGCCCTTGCTCATCGCGACCATCGACCCGGACTCGGCCGTGATTCGCTCGCCGGCATCCAGCCGGACGATCGCCATCCCGTAGGACGGCGCGGACTCGATCTCGATCTGCATCGGACCCCTGCTCGGACAGAGAGCTCGCGGAGCCGGGGCCCCGGACGACACCCCACGGGTGCCGGCGCGGAGGATAGGCCATGCGGCCGGCATTCACCAGGCACGGAACGCGAGGTCAGCCGGTCGCGGACACCCGCGCCCTGCGCACCCCGGGTGGGGCCGCGACGGCGTGGAGCTCGCCGAGCGGACGCGCTTCGCCCGGCGCCATGGGGAGGAGCGCGCGGAGCTCGCCCGGAACGCCCTGGCCGGCCTCCCAGCGACCCTTCGACCCGACGAGCCCCGTACGGATGAGCGCGACGAGCCGAACGCGCTCCTCGGGGTCGGGCACGGTGAGCACGTAGGTGCGGTCGTCGTGGATGCGTACGCCCCGCTCGACCTCTTCGACCTCCGCGTCGGGACCGAGCCGCGTGAGGTTCGCGCGCACTCCGAGGTGGTCGATGCGGAGGTGGTCGCACGGCACCTCCCGCGTGAACACGGTGAGCCAGTGCGCCGTCAGGAACCAGCCGAGCCCCACGAACACGAGCGCGGGCCCGACGAGTGGCCAGCCCAGCATCGTGAACCCCATGCCGGGAACGAGGGCCGCGAGCCCCACGAGCGCCCACACCAGCGCCACCCGGGCATCCGGGAGGGCGGTCAGGAACACCGACAGCCCGACTGCATCCTGCTCGATCCGCACGATTCCCCCACCGGACCCACGGTGCGGCGCCGACGGCCCGTGCCCTCAGTGTACACCGCGACCGGGTGGGTCGCGGAGGTCCTGAGCAGGAACGGGCACCGCAGCTCGCGCCACGGTGCCCGCCCTCGAGGTCGAGCCCCGAAGGGCCCGTCGGATCAGTCGATCACGGGGTCGGCGTGGGGACCACGTCGATGTTGTAGTACCCGATGTTGTCCGAGAACGGAGCTTCGACCGCCACGAAGTACGACCCCGCCGTGAGGTTCACGGTGAGGAAGCTGTAGTTCAGCACGCCGTCGTCGTCGTCCGAGGCGAGGTTGCCCGCAACGTAGGTGCAGTTGGTCGGGTCGGTGGTGTCACAGACCCAGATCCGGGTGTCGACGGTGTCGTAGATGCCAATCGGGCGGGTCTCGATGTCGTAGTCGCCGTCGGTGACCACGGTGAAGCTGAACCAGTCGACGTCACCTGCGGTCGCAATCTCGGTGTCGATCGCGGTGCCGATGGTGAGGGCGGTCGCCGTGGCGGAGTCGTCGTTCGGCTCGGCGCCGCCCAGGGGCGGCAGCGGGGCCGCGGTCGTGACCTCGAGCGACCACGCACCCGTCTCGCCGGGATCGAACGTGGAGAGCACGAGCACCACGACCTCGCCCGGATCCATGGAGCCGGTGATTCCGCTGAAGTCGGCGTCGAAGTTGAAGTCGTCGTTGCCCGTGATGCAGCCCATGTCGGTGCCGTCGAACGTGGCGTCGAACACGTGCAGGAAGCCGTCGACGCCCGTCCAGGTGACGAGGAAGTCGACCGCCTGGACGGCGTTCGTGGTGTTCTCGAGCACGACGAGGTCGTAGTGGTGGTCGGCCGCACCACCGCTGGGCGAGCAGCTCGAGAAGAGGCGGTCCCACAGGGGATCCGTCACGTCGAGCGAACCCGTGATCGTCAGCGACGTCCCCGGATCGGGGATCGCTACCGCCTGCGGCAGCGTCACGCCGCCGCCGGTGTCGCCCCGACCCGTGTCGGGCGCGCCGGTGTCGGTGTCGGTGTCGGCGTCGGTGTCCGCATCCGTGTCGGCGTCGGTGTCCGCATCCGTGTCGGCGTCGGTGTCGGCATCCGTGTCGGCGTCGGTGTCCGCATCCGTGTCGGCGTCGGTATCGGCATCCGTGTCGGTGTCGGTGTCGGTGTCCGCGTCCGTGTCGGCATCCGTGTCGGCGTCGGCATCCGTGTCGGCGTCGGCGTCGGTGTCGGCGTCAGCATCGGTGTCGGCGTCGGCATCCGTATCGGCGTCGGTGTCCGTGTCGGCATCCGCGTCGGTGTCGGTGTCGGTGTCGGTCTCGGTGTCGGTGTCGGTGTCGGTCTCGTCCTTTCCGGCAGTACAACCGCCCAGAACGATCGCGAAGATCAGGCTCATGGTACGCATTGCGTCCTCCTCTGTTGGGGCAACATGCCACGTCGGTGGGTGAGCCGCTCGTCCCGCCTCCTACACCCCACCCCACACCTCGGCCCGGAACAGAGGACCACCGCCGCGGATCGGCGACCTTCGTGTTCGACGATTTCCTGGCACGCCCCTCGCAGCGCCCGTGTGCCCCTGCGCCCGGACACTCCCGTGACACGCGTGTCCGGCCAGCGCTTAGGTGGAAGAGGACGGAGCCCTCATGCCCACGGACGACCCCACATCCCCCCGCTTCGTCGACCACGCCGTGAGCGCGCTCAGCGCCTGGCTGGGCGACCACCTCGAGTCGTCCGGCAACCCGCTCCACACGCCGCTCGCCCTCTACGCGAACAACCGTCCCGTCGAGCCCGCAGCGCTCCCACCCCCGGAATCCGGCCGTGTGGCCGTGCTCGTCCATGGGCTCGCCTGCAACGAGGGCCTGTGGGCCTGGCCCAGGAGCCGCGGAACCGGCGACTACGGCTTGGCGCTCGAGGCACGGCTCGGGTACCGTCCCCTCTACGTTCGCTACAACACGGGGCTCCGCATCTCCGACAACGGGCGGGCCCTCGCCGCCCTGCTCGAAACCTGGGCGTCGCTCCACGCCACCACGCTGTCCGACCTCGTGCTCATCGGGCACAGCATGGGCGGGCTCGTGCTCCGCAGCGCATGCCACGAAGGGCGCGAAGCCGACTGGGCCGCGAAGGTCCGGCACGTGTTCTACCTGGGCTCGCCTCACCTCGGCGCCCCGCTCGAGCGCACCGCGAACGTGGCATCGGGCCTCCTCGGTGCCGTGGACACCACGGCCACGCGGGTGATCCGCGAGGTGCTCGACTCCCGCAGCTCCGGCGTGAAGGACCTGCGGTACGGGCTCGGGAGCGCTGCGAGCGTGCCGTGGCTCCCGTCGGCACGGCACCATCACGTCGTCGGCGAGGTGATCCCGGGGCTCGGTCTCGTGGGGGACGGCATCGTGCAGAGCCACAGCGCCGGTCCGGACGACGCCCTGGAGACGGTGCTCCTGCCCGGTCTCGATCACCTGTCCCTCGCCCGGCACCCCGCAGTGCTCGAGGCCATCGCAGAGAGGCTCGCCGATGGATGCCCATGACCGGAGGCGCCTGCGCGGCGCGCTCACCCTCCTCCACGAGGGGGTCGACGAAGGCTCGCGGTTCGTCGAGCGCCACCATCGCCGGGCGAACGAGGCCGTGTACGGCGCACTCTCCGCGATCCCACCGCTGTCCGCACCGACCCGCCTCGTGGAGAGCGCCCACGGAGCCGTGCTCACCACGACCTATGGCAGCATCCGCGCCGTGAACCGCCTGCTGCTCCTCGCCGGAGAGCGCGCGGTGCCGCACGGAGACGACCCGGATGCGTGACCTGATCGACGGCGTACAGCGATTCCAGCGCAGCATCTTCCCGTCGCACCGCGATCTGTTCGAGCACCTCGCCCACGGCCAGTCGCCCGAGGTGCTGTTCGTGTGCTGCGCCGACAGCCGCGTCGATCCGAGCCTGCTGACCCAGACTGAGCCGGGCAAGCTGTTCGTGCTCCGGAACGCCGGCAACCTCGTGCCGCCCGCGCACATGGGAGCCGGAGGCGAAGCGGCCACGGTGGCGTACGCCATCGACAAGCTCGAGGTGCACCACATCGTCGTGTGCGGCCACTCCGGCTGCGGTGCCGTCACCGCCGCGCTCGAAGGCCACTCCGGAGACGTGATCGCGGAGTGGCTCGCGAACGCCGGCGACCTGCGCGAAGAGGTGAAGCGACGCTGGCCCGACCTCGAAGGGGGGCGCCGCGTGGAAGCCGGGGTGTACCTGAACGTGCTGCAGCAGCTCGAGCACCTGCGCACGCACCCGAGCGTCGCGCGGGCCGAAGCGGAAGGCCGGGTGTCGCTCCACGGATGGGTATACGACATCGGGTCGGGTGGCGTGAACGCGTGGGACCCGCCGAACCACCGCTTCGCTCCCCTGGATCACGCGCCCGACGAAGAGCCCTGGTCGAGGAGCTCCAGTCCCCCGCCCCGACGCTCGAGGAAGGCTGGATCGACCACGGGCCCTGGCGCGTGGAGCTCATGGGCGTTGGCACGCGCCCCTCCGAGGTCGCGGACGCCGTGCGCCAGATCACGAGCTGGGATGCCCAGACCACCCTCGTCGCGCTCCGCACCCTCCCCGTGGAGCTGCTGCACGGCCTCACGGAGGTCGAGATGGAGGTCGTGCGCGCGTGGATCCGCGATGCGGGCGGGCGCGTCAGGGTGTCGCGGGACTGACCGGCCGGGCGTCGAGCGCGAGGCTCGGGCGCTTGCTCGTGGGGTCGACCGACACGGTGAGCGCGGCTTCGAGCGGCACGCCCTCCTTCACGTGCACGGCCGTCGAGGCCTGCAGCCGGAACGCGTAGGTGCCCATGTACGCGGAGGCCGACCCGTCTCCGCGCAGCACCGCCGAGGCCGTGATCTCACGCTCTCCCGGGCGCACCGTGGCGCTCGCGGGATCGACCATCACGCCGTCGATCAGGTACACGAGCTCGTCGACCCGGTAGCCCGGCACCGCGGGGGCCTTCGCGAACCTCAGGGGTGCCGGCTCGCCCGACTCCTCCATGCGCGCGCGCAGCTCGTCGAGCGTGGACTTCGACTTGTTCACCCGGGCTTCGATCTCGGTGGTCTCCGCCTCGACCTCGGACAGCTCCTGCCCGAAGGCGATCGACGGCGCTCCCAGGAGGAACACGGCACACAATCGCTTCATGGTCGGAGGATACAGTGTCGCGGGCGCGTTCGCCCCACGCGAAGGAGACATGTCGATGGTGTCCTGGATGATCGCCGGATGCGGGCTCGGCCCCGCCGCTCCGACACCCGACCCGCTCCCGGTCGTCCCCGCGCCCGCCGAAGCGCCTGCGCCCGCCGAAGCGCCCGCTCCCACCGAAGCGCCCGCACCCACCGAACCGCCCCCGCCCCTCGGTGCATCGCTCGCAGCGACGCCCGCCGGCGTGTACGGCTTCTCCGCAGACCCCGCGCGCGTCGGGGTCGTGACCGGTCCGGTGGGCACGTCCCTCCAGGAGCTGTGGTCGGAGCCCGTCGGCATCCAGGGCTGGCACTCGAGCCCGGTGGTCGTGGGAGACCGCGTGTACGTACCGACGTACGGGTCCACGTGGAACGAGTGCGACGCGGAGGATGGGGTGGCCGTGATCGATCGCACGTCCGGAGCCCGGCTCGCCACCTGGCCCACGGATTGCGACGCGAACGGTCTCTCCTCCGACGGCACCCGCGTCTACACCGTCACCGACGGTGGGGTCGCGTTCGGGTGGACGCTCTCGGGCGACGCGGTGTTCCGGGCCCAGGTGGGCTCCGGGAAGCTGTACAGCCCGCCCACACCGACGGATGCGGGCCTGCTCGTGTCCGGCCGCGACCTCCTGGCGCTCCTCGACCCCGCCACCGGTGCCGAGCGGGCCCGGTTCCCGATCGAGGGCACCGTCCGCAACCACACCGTGGGCGCCTCGCGGGCGTACTTCGGCCTGAACGCGGGGCGTGCGGGCTGGTGCGACCTCACCTCGCGGGCCTGCCACACCTTCACGATCCCCGGCGACGGGTCCGACACCTACGGGGCCATCGCGTGGACCCCAGAGGTCTACGCCGTGCCCGGCGGGTACGACGGGTCGTCGAGCGACGCGCAGCTCGGTCTGTACCGGGTCTCCGACGACACGCGCCTGTGGTCGCACGGTCACTCCGTGGGCGCGAAGGCCAGCCCTGCGATCACCGCCGACACCGTGCTGTTCGCGGAGTCGGGCGAGCCCGGCGCCACCGGCACGGACGCCTGGGGAGGCAGCCTGTTCGCCTACGACCGCGCCACCGGCGAGGAGCGCTGGTCCGTGAAGGAGCACGGAGGGAGCTGGTCGTCGCCGGTGGTCGCCGAGGGTCGCGTGGTCTGGATCCCGATGGACGGCACCGTGCTGGTGCTCGATCTCACCACGGGGTCGGAGCTCGCGTCGTACGCGCTCGGCGAGACCGTGTATGCGACACCGGCCGTCGTGGACGGCGTGATCTACGTGGGCACCGACTCAGGCCGGCTCGTCGCCCTCACCACCCGGTGAGGCGCCCGGCGGAGCGCGGAAGGTGCGCCACGCCCACACCGCGATGCCGGCGATCGCCACCGCAGCCACGAGCCCCTTGCGCTCCAGCACCCAGCTCACGCCCACGAGGATGGGCTCTCCGAGCGCATACCCCAGCAGGAGCGCGAGCGGCACGCTGATCGCGAGCCCCACCAGGTCCCAGAAGAAGAAGTCGCGGATGCGCACGCCCATGGCGCCTGCCGCCAGGAAGCCCGTCGACCGGATGCCCACCAGGAACCGCGAGATCAGCACGGCGCGCCCGCCCTGGGACTCCACGAGCTCGCGTCCGCGCTGGACGCGCGCCGGACCCACCAGACGCTGCACGAGCGGCCACCGGAAGATGCCCTCCCCCACGGCGTGCCCGAGCAGGAAGAACACGGAGTCGCGGATGAGCAGGCCGCCCATCGCAGCGAGGGTCATCCCGGCGAAGGCCGCGGGATGGTCGACCGTCGCGCCCGCTCCGACGAGCGCCACGTCCTCGGGCATCGGGATGGCCGTTCCCGAGAGCGCGCACACCACGAACAGCAGCGCGTAGCGCTCGAGGGCCTCGGGCATCACTCCAGGACGAGCGCCTCGTCGATCGTCATCGACAGGTGGCGGTCGGACGCGCGCATCTCCTCGACCGTCTCGATGTGCGTGAAGCTCGGCAGCCCGCCGATCCTGCCGCGCACGCGCTCCTGCAGCAGCGCCACCTTCTCCTCGTGCGTTCGGTTCCGGAAGTTCACGAGGTGGCGGGCGAGCTTGTCGTAGTTGTGGGTCATCAGCAGGAACCAGATCTGCTGGTTGTCGGCGATCCCGTCGAACACGATGGAGTCGTTGTCGACGTACTCCTGGATGTTGTCTTCGTACGCCTTCGCCATCTCCGTCCAGTGCAGGCCGGGCTTGGCGTGGTGCACGATGTGGTACCCGTCGTTGTACGCCTTGTGGTTGTACCGGGTGTTCGTGAGGCAGGTGCTGTTCTTGAACGGGTTGTCGGGGTCGGTGATGTCGACGAACGAGTGCTGCGCGAAGTTGCCGGCCATCATGAACCACCGGATCAGGCACAGCGGGATGACGAACACCAGCAGTGCGGCGGCCCAGTTCACCCACAGCGCCACGGACACCATCGCCAGCCAGGCGAACTCGCCGAGGTAGAACTTCTTCAGCACCCGGGTGCGGCCGCGGAGCAGCATGTACCGGGTGACGTGCACGTACCCGAAGAAGAAGAACCGCACGAAGTAGTGCAGGAAGTGCGGGAAGTAGTCGCGCCGGTAGCCGAGCGTGCACGACCCGTCGCCCTTCATGTTGTTCTCGGCGTGGTGCATCCACATGTGGTGGGCGTCGAACGACGTGGGGGTGTGGCCGAGGAACGGGCCGAGCACCCAGGGGATGTAGTTCTGGATCCACATGTGCTCGCGCTTGAAGATGCCGCGGTGCCCGGTGGCGTGGAGCATCAGGCCGTAGCGGCCGCCGAAGCCGAGGAACACGAAGCCGATGTACGGCAGGGCGGCGAGCGCGATGGCCCACGGCGGCAGCAGGAACATCGAGAGCCCGAGCGGGACGACCGTGCACGTCATCAGCGCGGCGACGCGGATGAAGATGAGGTCGCGCTCGTCGCGCATGAGCGGGAGGAAGGCTCGCTCGAGGAGCGAGTGGCGTGCCGGCGGGCTCCACTTGGGATCGGTGGTGGTGATGGTCGCCGACATCGGTTCGCCTCCTTCCGTACGAGCGCCCCCATGTATGCCCATCCCCGCGGGCGCACGAGGGGATTTTCGGTCTGTTGACGGGCGGGGGCGGATTGCCCGGGTTGGTTCGCTGCGGTAGGACCGCGCATGTCGTCGCCCCCGGGAACGCCGCGCGTGGAGCGCCTCGCAGACGGGCTCACCGCGCTGCTCGGGTGCTGGGCGCTGCTCTCGTGGGGGGCCGTGTACGGCGGCGCGAGCTTCGACGTGCTGCGGATGGGCGTTCCCGCGGCCGTCGTCGCTGCAGCCGTGCTGTTCGGTGCATCCCTGCGAGACCCCGCCGCCGGGCCCGTGGCCGCGGCCCCTCCCGCAGGGCCCTCCACCGGGGCGCTCGAGCTCGGGACCCTCGCCGTCGGATTCCTCGCGTGGCTCGGCTGGTGGCAGGGGCTCGTACCGCTGCCGCTGGCGGGGGGCCTGTCGGTCGTGCACCTCGCGACCCTGCTCCGCACGGCGCGCGCTCCCCTGCCCCCGCTCGAGTGGCGGGCCGTCGACAGCGTGGCCGTCGCGGTGGCGGCCGTCGCGACCGTGCTCGTCACGCTGGCCCTGAGCCGGCCGGACATCGACGACGCGTACTACTTCAGCGCGATCCTGGGAACGCTCGCCCACCCCGACCGCGCCGTGCTGTCGTTCGACACGATGCACGGCGTACCGGGCGCCCCCATCCAGCAGCTCATCCACCGCCCGCAGACCCTCGAGCTGCTCGCCGCCGTCGTGGCGTCGGTACCGGGCCTCAGCGCCGAAGACGCCTACTACGTCGTGCTCCCCGCGGGGTTCGGCGCGCTGACGGCCCTGGCGACGGGCCTCGTGCTCGGCCGGCTCGCTCCGGGGTCGGTCGGGCCCGCGCTCGTGGCGTGGTTCCTGCTCCTGCTCGTGTGGGGCGACGGGCACCGCACCTGGGGGAACTACGCCTTCGTGCGGTTGTTCCAGGGGAAGTCGGTGTTCCTCCTCGCGCTCGCGCCTCTGGTCGTGCACCAGGCCTTCGCGTTCGTCGAGCGGGCCACCCCCGCGCGCTGGGGTCTGCTCGTGTGCGCCGTCGCGGCGGCCGCCAGCGCCACGTCGTCCGCGCTCGTGCTGGCCCCGGTGGTCGCCGGGCTCGCCCTGCTCGGCGCCACCACCCCGGATCGCTCCGGTGGGCTGCGGCTGGTCGCGGGGCTGACCTCGGTGGGCCCCGTGCTGGCCGTGCTCGCGCTCGTGCAGTGGGAGATCGCGCACGAAGCCCCGCTCGTCACCGAAGGCGACGTGCTCGCGCTGGATGCCGTGACGGGCACGGGAGTGCGCGGTCCCCTCGCCATCGCGCTCGCCCTGGCGCTCCCCTGGCTGCTCCATCGCGCCGGGAGCCCCGCCGCGGCGGGCGCTACGCGATTCGTGGGCGCGACGTTCCTGTTCGTGCTCAACGGGGTGTCCGCCCCCCTGCTCGCGGGCGCCGTCGCCCTCCTGTCCTGGCGGCTCTACTGGGCGGCCCTCGTGCCCGTGCTCGCCGCCGCGAGCCTCGGGGTCGTCGCGAGCCGGGTGTGGGCGGCCTTCCGGTCGTCCGGGCCCGACCCGGCCCCGTCCCGGCGGGAAGCGCTCGTGCTGGGTGCGCTCGCGGCCGTCGCCATCGGGGTGTTCGTGCTGTCCGGCCGCTGGACCCCAGACCCGACCAACCACGTCGACCTCGCCTTCGCGCAGCCCAAGCGCCCCGACTTCCTGTGGGGCCTCGCCACCGAGGTCGTCGAGCGTACGCCTCCGGGTACGGAGGTCCTGGCGCCCACCCGCCTCGCGTGCTGGCTCACGTCGTTCGACGACGGGCCCGCGCTCGTCGCGGTCCGCCCGTTCTACACGAGCAACCTGGCCCGGTTCTGGGGCGCCGAGGAGTCCCGCGACCGCCAGCTCCTCCAGGATCTCGTCGAGGGCGACACGAACCCGGCCCGCACGCGTCAGGCGCTCGAGGCCTTCGATGCGCGCTGCATCTCCGTCGTCGTCACCGGCCCCGAGGCCCGGAAGCGCGGCACGTCCCACGCCGCCCTGAAGGAGCGCGGGTTCCAGCGGGAGAAGCGCCGCGCGTGGGACCTGTGGACGCGCCCCGCTCAGCCCTGCCCGTAGCCCCAGCGGTCGAGCAGCGGCCCGCAGATGGACCGCACCAGCTCGGGGTCGACGTCGACCCGCTCCACCGGAGGGGCCGGATTGCGCGGCTCCTTCGCGAGCCAGGCCTGCGTCGGCGGCACCTCGATGCCGACGCAGTCGAGGATGCGCTGCAAGGTGTCGAGCCGCACCGCGTCGTCGGCGTGGAACAGGTCCTCGTAGCGGGCGTGGACGTACCGGTCGCACCGCGGTGCCAGCTCCAGGAGCTGCTCGTTGCAGTAGCGCCAGCGCCACAGGGCCTTCTCGACGCGCGATGCGGACACCCAGCCCGCAGGGCGCGGCACGGGGTACGGGTTCGCGAACGGCGCGTAGTCGATGACGTGGCGGAACTTCGTCGAGGCCTTGAACGCGCGCATGGAGCGCACCCAGCCCACCGGGTGCCGCGTGAGGTGCACGACGTGCAGCGGCGAGACCTGCTCGGCGAGCACGTCGGTGAGCGCACACAGCATCGGGTTCACCTCGATGTACGGCGTGCCCTCCGGCAGCCGGTCGACGCGGCGCTGCAGGCGGTCGCGGAACCGCTTCCGGATCACGGGTGTGCCCGGCCCCACGAGGTTCCGGAAGTTGGCGAGCACGAGGTTCGAGCGCGACCCCCGCGGCTCGTGCACACAGAACGCGCCTGTGTGCTGCTCGATCACGTGCGTGAGGAACACGGTGCCCGTGCGCCCGGCGGAGATGACGAAGGCGATCTTGCGCGACATGCGCACGTCTAGCCGTCGCCCGGAGCTGGAGCCAGAGACGCGCCGTCCTCGGCCGGGGGCCGCGGACCGGGCCGGACGGGCACACAGTCTCCGGCGAGCCGCCAGGTCTGGTACTTCTTCGAGGTGTCGACCACGACGTACCCACGCTCGCGCATCCGCGGAGCCACGCGGCGCTTCCCGTTGTTGATGCGGAACACCACCACGGCCGGGCACCACTCGCTGATGAACGTGAGGGCCTCCTCCGCCCGGCGCGGGGCCAGGGGCTCGGCGACGTAGTCCATCATCACGAGGCGCTCGTGGGCCTCCTCCTCCCCCCAGTACCGCGAGAGGTTCGTGAGGTACGACTCGCGGACCGACACCAACCGCGGGCGCCCGTCGAGCCCCGTGATGCGCTCGGCCACGCGCGGGGCCGCCAGCACGAGGTCTTCGGGGTCGGTGAGCGCGACGACCCCGAGCGCGGCGGCCTGATCGAGCTCGGGGACCTTGTGGGTCCACCAGTGCCACTCGGTGCCGAAGCCCTCGAGGGGCCGGTCGCCAGCCGTCCAGAACCCCACCAGCGCGACGACGGCGAGGACCGAAGTGACGACGCCCGTGGTGCGGGAGGCCCGCACCCCCAGCTCGACCGCCAGCACGAGGGCGAGAGAGGCCAGGAGCGGCACGGGGACGGTCCAGTACAGCCGCCACGAGAACAGCTCGGCGACCGTACGGGCCAGGATCGGCGCCGTGACGTCGTTGAACACGACGAGCAGGCTCACGGCGACCATTCGGGCGGCCCAGGCCGCGGTGGGGCTACGCAGACGGGCGGCCAGGACGGGCAGCGCCGCCATCCCGAACAGCGCGACGGGCGCACGCGACGTGCTGCCGAGCACGGTGGCCATCTCGCGCATCCACCCGTCGTGGCGGAGCCCTCCGACGCCCGACACCTCGGCCCGCATCGCCAGCAGGCCCACCAGCAGCGGCGCGCACGCGGTGAGGCCCGCCGCGGCGAGCCCCCAGCCCGCTCGACCGGGACGCACCTGTGCGAGCAGGCCGAGCCCGAGCACCACGGGGGCCAGGAGCAGCGCCGAAGACGTGAACGTGCCCGCCGCGCACACGGTGAGCGCCAGCACCCCGTACGTTCGCCACGAAGGGCGGTCGGAGAACCGCGCGGCCCCGTACAGGATCGACGGCACGAACACGCAGATGAACACGGGTTTCCCGAGGAACAGGCGCGGGAACACGTACGCGCCGTACTCCCGCTCGTCTCCCCAGGCGAGCCAGACGACGAACACCACCCACAGGCCCAGCCAGGCGGTGTCGGGCGCCAGGGCCTTCATCAAGCGCCACGTCGCGATGGCCGTCATCGCGGCATAGACGAGCGGCAGGCCCATCCAGTAGAGCGTGCGCGGGTCGGCGCCCGTGAACGATGCCAGCGTCGCGACGAACACCTCGATGGTCTGCGGGCGATGGATGACCTGCTGGATGGGTGCGGTGAGGTCGCCGTGCATCCCATCGAACGAGAGCAGCGGGAGCTCGGGGTGCTCCAGCGCGCTGATCATGGCGTTGATGTGGTACGCGTCGTCCATCTCCGGGCGGCAGATCCCCGTGACCAGCACGGCCGCGACGAGCACGGCGAGCCCGAGCGACACCGCATCGCGGTCGGTGAGCGCCACGGAGGCCGGGCCGGACACCGGACCCGTGTGCCACACCACCAACAGCGCGAACATCGCCATGGGCGCCCACGCGAAGGCGTACGGGAGCCCGAGCGCGTACCACGCACCCAGCGCGAACCCGATGGGCATCAGGCCCGCGGGGAGCCAGTCGGGCGCGGGCTCTCGAGGGGTCGCGACCGCGCGGGGCCCGGGGTCGGGCCGCACGAGCACGGCACACGCCGCGATGGCGAGCGCGACGGCGGGAATCGCGGCGATCTGGAGCGTCGCGAACGTCTGGTGCGTGTACACGAGCCCCACGGACACGAGCCACCACACGCCGAAGCCCACGCAGAAGGCGTCGAGCGCCATCGTGGGGAGGGAGCGCCAGGACGCCGGGCTCGCGGTCATCGCGGCCCTCGCCCGGCGGCGAGCACGCGCTGCAGCATGTCGGCGCCGTTCACGGAGAGCTCCACCACCCCGCCAGCGAGGCTGTGCAGGAGCTTGTCGCCGTAGTTGGTGGCCAGCGACAGCGCCAGGATCTCGCGCGGGATGCCGAACAGCTCGCCCAGCACCCACATCGCGCCCTCCACGGAGTTCAGGCCGAGGAGCTGCACCGGAACCGCGCGGCCGAACCTCGACAACAGCACGAACGCCGCGACGCCGGCGAGGCTCAGCGAGGGGTACACGGTGCCGAAGAATCCCCAGTATGCGAGCACGAGGCACCACGGGGAGGCGACGGACAGCGCGAGAGCCCCGAACACACGGGGGATCCGCAGGCCTGCGAGCGCAGCGGCCCATGGCCCCAGCCCCACCAGGTGGGGACGCAGCACGAAGCCCACCCCGAGCACCGCCCCCACCCCGCCGAGCCCGGCCCACACGAGCCATCCCGGCAGCGGCAGGTCGACGAGCAGCACCACGGGGATCACGGCGAGCACCAGTCCGAGCAGCCCGAGCAGGCGATCCACCGCCACGCTCCACACCGCGGGCATCGGGTCGTCGGGATCGCGCACGCCCCAGATCCGGACGACCTCGCCGCCGATGAAGGTCGGCACCCAGATGTTCACGAACTCGGCGAGCAGCTCCACCCGGAACAGCGCGGGCACGCCGGGCGGAGCGGCCATCAGCCCGCCGCACGACACGCGCCAGCGCAGCACCCCGAACAGCCGCGCGGCGGTCCCGCACAGCAGCATGCCGACGAGGAGGTGCACCGGGAGCTCGCGGGCAACGTGCTCCAGGCGCTCGCGGTCGACGGCCCATGCGAGCACGACGAGCCCGGTGAGCACGAGCCCGACGCGGGTGACCCACCATGCGCGGCGGAGCCACGGTCGCGTCGGTGCGGGCAGCGCTTCGGTCATCGGGACCCCTGGTAGCACCGCACCCGCCGACGGGCCCTGAGCGAGAATGCCCGCGGAGGATGCATGACCGAGCTCGGGCTGGGCCTCATGGTGGTGGGCGGTGTGATGGCGATCGGCGGGTATGCCGGGCTCCTCCTCCAGGCGCTCCGCAACGGGATGCTGTGGGTGATCGCGCTCCTGGTGCTGCCGTTCTTCGTGATCGTGATGCTGTTCCTCGACTTCAAGGCGGTGTGGAAGCCGTTCGCGATCAACTTCGCCGGCGGGGTGATCCTGCAGTTCGGGATGCTGTTCTTCGTGCTCGGCGCGCAGGCGGAGATCGACGGGGTCGCGCACGAGGTGCGGCCCGAGCCCGGCATTCCCGCGATCCCCGGCGTGTACGTGCCCGTCGAGCAGCCTCCGCCCGGTCTCCTCGAGTCGATCGACCCGATGTTGTTCGCCCTGCTCGGTGGAATCGGGGTGTTCGTGCTCGTGGGGGTCGTCGTGGGTGGCCTGTTGATCGGCACGATGAAGGACGAGCCGGAGGCCGACGGCAGCGGGCAGTAGCGGCCAGGTACGCGAGCCCCCTACCGCGTGCCCCACAACCCGCTATGCGTGGATCGGCGTCACCGACCGGAGGTGCTCCGATGACGATCGCCGTGCTCACGCTCCATCTCGTCGACGGTGGGTGGTCGATCCGCACGCCCGACGGCGCGGTCGAGATCCGCGCCGACGAAGCCTGCCTCGCGGGGCGCTGCAAGCCCACGGGCGAGCTGACGATCGACGAGCGCGGCATGTGGCACCTGGCCTCGATCGACGTCGACCTGCGCTGGGCCTCCGCCGACACGGTCGAGGTCCGCACCGCCGACT
Organism: Myxococcota bacterium; assembly: GCA_041389565.1. GTDB lineage: Bacteria > Myxococcota_A > UBA796 > UBA796 > JACKEQ01. The sequence goes on along the minus strand of JAWKRP010000002.1, from coordinate 636,882 downwards.
CGAGCTGGCTCGCCGCCGACTTCACCACGGGGGTGTCCCTCGAAGGGCCCGTCCCCGCCGTGCCCGAAGAGGTCACGCGCTGGGATCGCGGCGTGCTGCCGGGCCTGTGGTTCGAGACCTCCGAGCCGTGCCGACCCCCACCGGCCCCGAACGCAGGGGCTCCGCGCACGGAGCCGCGGAGTCGCGCGGCCACTGGATGGCTCTACCAGCCCCTGATCGCCGAGGCGCCCGGGTCGTTCGTCCAGTCGAAGGGCGGCGTTCCCGTCGTCACTCCGGTCACCCCCATCGCTCCCTGCAAGTCCGGCGGCACACGCGACGCCGGTGAGGCCAAGAAGAAGTGATCTACCCGTACGACCACGAGATGCTGCGGAAGTGGAACCGCGGCGAGCTGCAGGTGCAGATCGACATCCCCGGGCGGCGCTTGCCCATGGGGTACTGCGACGGCACCGAGGAAGACGAAGCCGAGCTCCGGAACATGGCGGAGAGCGAAGGCGTCGAGGATCTGCCCATCCAGAAGCGCCTGTTGAAGACCGGCCGCCAGATCTGGACGGTGGGGTCGCCCCCGATGGACGAGGAGTTCGACGAGGACTGACCGGAGGTTCCAGGATCTCCGGCCGATCCTCACGGGATGGGGGGCGGGAGGTCTGCGAGGGCGTCCCAGGCCTCGGACTGCTGCACGTGGTCGGCCCAGCGAAGATGCGCGAAGCCCACGAGCAGGCCGAGCGGCGCGTGGGCGATGGCGTGCACACACACGATGGCCGCGACCACCGTGACGAGCACGAGCAGCACGCTCAGCCACGACACGAGGTCGAGGGTGCCGAACCCCACGCTCATGCCGTAGCTGAACAGGGCCACGAGCCCCGCCAGCACGAGCCCGATTCCCGTGGCCCCCGCAGGACCGCCCGCCGTGACGGCGAGGGTGAGCCGGGCATCTCCGCGCACCCCGGGACGCAGGAGCACGTCGCCCAGCACGGCAGACCCCGCGAGCCACAGCACGCCCGGGATCCCGACGAGCGCACGGAGCATCCAGGTCTCGAGCGCTGGCCCGTAGTCCCCGGTTCCCAGCAGGGGCGCCAGCATCGCGGCCACCCCCAGGATCGACGCCATCCCCGGCAGGAACAGGGACCCGGCGCTGAACGCGCGCTCGGCCCCACTCGGACGCCGCACTGCCATGACGAGACCTCCACGGGCCGCGCGGGCCCCTCCTGTCTCGCTCCACGACGTCGGGCGGCGAACCCTGCAGACGTCAGCGCAACGTTCGATCCGTGATCCCGACACGTGCCTGCCAACGAGCGAGCACGAGGTCGCGCAGGGCCCCGTCGAGCCCGTCACGCAGGGCGTTCGTGCGGGCTTCGAGCGCTGTACGCACCTCGCGCACGCAGGCGAGGTCGATGCTCCGGTCGCCCGACGGCACCGCTTCGAGCGACCCCACGAGCACGCCCTCCCCCGCGCCCTCCAGGCGCTGGACGATCCGCGCGACGAGCTGCTGGGCTTCGCCATCGCGCCGGGGAGACTGCGCGCGCCCCAACACCCCCAACAGCGAGCGGCACAGGGCCGAGATCGCGTCGAGCTCGGACGCGCGGTGGGTGCGCTCGAGCAGCGGCTGCAGGTCGAGGTGGGGCCACTCGGCGAGATCCGCGGACGACAGCCCTTCGAGCGCGTGCGCCACGTCGATCCGGCGCACGGGCGGGCCCAGGCTCTCCAGGGCTTCCCGGAGTGGCTGGATGCGAGCGCCGCGCTGCATCACGTCGTGCATCACGGCGTCGTACTCGCTGCGCTCCCGAGCTTCGGTGGACGCCAATCGGCCCGTCACCCACAGCAGTGCGCGCGTGAGCGGGGCATCCAGCGCGTCGACGTCGGCCCGCTCGGCGGCGAGGGTCGGGCCGAGGGCCTCCAGCTCGGCCTCTTCGCGAGACAGGAGCGCGTGCAGGGCCTCCAGCTGGTCGGGCGGGAACGGGTTGGCGACGAGCTTCCGGAGGATGCCGCGGAGCACCTGGTTGCGAGCCCGGCTCACAGGGCCTCGATCTCGAACACGAGCGGGCAGTGGTCTGAGGCTTTCGGCCTCCGGTGGCCCACGCCGGGCAGCCTCGGACCCGCATACCGCGTCGCCCGACCGGGCTGCCCGCGGCGCTCGATCTCGGGGACGCCGGGATTGAGTCGCGCGAGGCGACGGCTCGGCAGCAGGAAGTCGAGCTGCCGGTAGGCGGGCGCGAGCCCTTCGTTCGCATAGCCCGGGAAGTAGTGCGTCCATCGCTCGGCTTCGGGCAGGCGGTCGACGACGTTCTCGACGGCGCTCCACTGCACGAGCGAGCGGATGCCACTGCGGCCCTGGTGGTCGTCCGTGACGTAGTCGTTGAAGTCGCCGAGCACCACGAACGCGCCGTCGGACGGGTCGTCTCCGAACCGACTGCACACGATCTCCCGCACGGACCGGGCCTGTTCCTCACGACGTGCGCGGGTGAGCGCACGCCCGTGGCCGTCGGTGCGATTGGGGGCACGCATCGACTTGAAGTGGTTCACGTACAGCGTGAGCACACCCAGTGGCGTCTCGAGATCGACCTCGAGGCAGTCGCGATCGAACGCGTACCGGTCGCCGATCTCGAGGTACTGCCACGACCGCGCGTGCACGATCGGGTACCGCGACAGCACGCCCACATCGATGCCGCGGCTGTCGTTCCCGTCGATGACGAGCGCGTACGGCCAGTTGCTGGCGCCTCCGAGGTGCTGGTCGCGGAACTGCTTCAGCACGGGCAGGCTCTCGACCTCCTGCAGCGCGAACACGTCGGCGCGCGTCGCCAGCATGGTCTCGGCCGTGAGGCGCTTCGACTCGGGCTCCGAGAGTCGGAAGCGGAGGTCGTCGGCCGTGAATCCATGCCGACCGGCCGAGCGCGGATCGATGCCGCGCGCGAACAGGTACCGGGTGAACAGGTTCTCGACATTGAAGGTCGCGAGTCGCACGTGGGGGCTCCTGGGTCTCCACGGTAGTCCAGGCTTGACGCGCTCCGGGTCGAACGCTACGCGAAACCTGGCCGCATGCCGGTCGTTCCCTGTCTTTGCGGGGTTCATCGCACGGAGGCACGCGTGATCGTGCTGAAGATGGCGTGGCGGAACGTGTGGCGGAACTACCGTCGCTCGCTCGTCACCATCGCCGCCATGACGCTGGCGTTGTTCGTCGAGCTGCTCTACGCCGGGCTCGTCACGGGCCTGGTGTACGGCATGGAGGAAGACGCCACGGCGTACGAGCTCGGCGACGTGCAGATCTTCGCGAAGGACTACCCCACCCGCCCGTCGATCTACGAGAAGGTCGACGATCCCGACGCCCTGCTCCAGAAGCTCGATGCAGGCGGGTTCCCCGCGACGGCACGCCTGTTCGGGGGCGGTCTGGCCGCCTCCGGTGAGCTGTCGTCCGGCGCGTCGTTCGTCGGGATCGACCCCGTGCGCGACGCCGCCACGATGGACCTCCACACGGCGGTCGCCGAGGGCCGGTGGCTCGACGATGCCGACCCGAGAGGCGTGGTGGTGGGCCGAGGGCTCGCTCGCGTGCTGGATCTCGAGCTCGGCGACGAGGTGCTCGTGCTCTCCCAGGCCGCCGACGGGAGTGTCGCGAACGACCTGTTCGAGGTCCGCGGCATCCTGTTCTCCGTCGCAGCCGGGCTCGACCGTGGCGGCATCCTGATGACGGAGTCCACGTTCCGTGAGCTGATGGTGTTCCCGTCGGGAGCGCACCGGATCTACGTGCGAAAGCCCCGCGAGATGGGGCTCGCAGAAGCGGGTGAGGCCGTGAAGGCGCTGGTCGGTACCCCCGAGGGCACGCCGATCGACGTGATGACGTGGAAGGAGGTGCAGCCGATGCTCGCCCAGTACATCGACAGCGTCGCGGGCGTGGTCGTCGTGCTGTACTTCATCGTGTACCTCGCAGTCGGCATCCTCATCCTGAACGCCATGTTGATGGCCGTGTTCGAGCGCATCCGCGAGTTCGGCGTGCTGAAGGCCATCGGGTATGGGCCGTTCCAGGTGTTCTCGATGATGGTCGCCGAAGGCCTGCTGCAGGCGGTGGTGGCGACGGTCATCGGCGTCGTGCTGGCGGCGCCCGCGATGTACTACCTGCAGGTGGTCGGCATCGACGTGGGCACGCTCGGAGGCATGCAGATGGCCGGGCTCACGATGCCCGCCGTGTGGAACGCCTACTACACGGTCCAGACCACCCAGGTCCCCGTGTTCATGCTCTTCTTCATCGTGTTCTTCGCGGTGCTGTACCCGGCGGTCAAGGCCGCATGGATCAGTCCCGTCGAAGCGATGCACCACCAGTAGGAGCGCGGAGTGAACGGCCCCAACCTCGTGTCCCTGGCATGGCGCAACCTGTGGCGTCAGCGGCGCCGCACGGTGCTCACGCTCGTGTCCATCGCGTTCGGCGGCTTCCTGGCCGTCATGATGACCGCCATGCAGGACCAGTCGTTCGCCGACTTCATCGACAACGCGGCGAAGTTCGGGTCGGGGCACGTCACCCTCGAGAACCCCGCATTCCGCGACACCCCGGCCCTGTCGAAGTCCGTGCAGCACGTCGACGCGCTGCGGGCGAGCGCCCATGAGGATCCGCGTGTGGAGCGCGTGGTCGACCGGACCTCCGGCCAGGCGATGATCTCCACGGCGAAAGACAGCTTCGGCGGCTTCTTCATCGCGTTCGACCCCGAGCTCGAGACCGAGGAGACGATGGAGTTCACCCAGGGCATCGTGTCCGGGAAGCCGTTCGAGACCGCCTCCGACGACGGCATCCTCCTCGGCCACATCCTCGCGAAGAACCTCGGCGCCGAGCTGGGCGACAAGGTGGTGTACACCCTCACCGACCGCAACGGCGAGATCGTGTCGGGCATGGAGCGCCTCTCCGGCACCGTGAACACGGGCGCTTCCAGCTCCGATGCCGCGCTCGTGCTCCTGCCCATCGGGGCGGTTCGCAAGGTCGTCGGCTACGCCCCCACCGAGAGCACCCAGGTGGCCGTGTTCCTGAAGGACGGTCGGCGGGCGCCCCAGGTGGCGTCGGCGCTCGAGAGCCGCGTCGGCGACGACGTGTCCGTGCTGACGTGGGACGAGCTCCAGCCCGAGATCAAGGCCTTCGTGGCGATGAAGATCGGCGGCGGACGCCTGTTCGAGATGATCATCGCCGTGCTCGTCGCCGCGGGCATCTTCAACACCATCTTCATGAGTGTGCTGGAGCGCACGCGCGAGTTCGGGATCATGCTCGCCATCGGCTACTCCCCGCGCCAGATCTTCTCGATGGTGATGTTCGAGAGCGGCTTCCTCGCGGTGCTCGGCCTCCTCGGCGCCGCGGTCGTGTCCGCCGGCCCCTACTCGTACCTCCACGGCACCGGGATCGACATGACCGAGGTGTACGCCCAGCAGGGAGGGATCGACATCGGCGGCGTCGGAATGGACCCCATCCTGCGCATCGGGATCTACCCCGAGAACGCCGCGGCCATCGCGGTGCTCATCGTCCTCGCCACGCTCGCTGCGGGCGTCTACCCCGCCTGGCGCGCGGGCCGCGTCGACCCCGTCGAGTCCATCAACCTCGTCTGAGAGACCCATGTCCAGCTCCCCCACCGTCCAGTTCGCGGGCGTCACGAAGGTCTTCAAGCAGGGCGACATCGACGTCCACGCGCTGCGCGGTCTCGACTTCACCGTCCACCCCGGCGAGTTCGTCGCACTGTGGGGTCCGTCGGGCTCCGGGAAGACCACCGCCCTCAACCTCGTGGGCGCGCTCGACACGCCCACCTCGGGCTCCGTGAAGCTCGAGGGGCACGAGCTCGGCACGATGAGCCGGCGAGAGCTGTCCGCCCTTCGCCGCGACCGCATCGGCTTCGTGTTCCAGGCGTACAACCTGATTCCGGTGCTCACGGCCTTCGAGAACGCGGAGTCCGTGATGGCCCTCCAGGGCACCCCCGCGGCGGAGCGGAAGTCGCGGGTGATGCAGCTCCTGAAGGACGTGGGGCTCGAGGGCATGGAGCACCGCCGTCCCCACGAGCTGTCGGGCGGCCAGCAGCAGCGCGTCGCCATCGCGCGGGCCATCGCGTCCAACCCCGCGGTGGTGCTCGCCGACGAGCCCACGGCGAACGTCGACTCCGAGACGGCCGAGAAGCTGCTCACGATCATGGCGAAGCTGAACGAAGACCACGGCACCACGTTCATCTTCTCCACGCACGACCCTCGCGTGATGCGCTACGCGAAGCGGCTCGTGGGGCTCGTCGACGGGCGCGTACACACCGACGTCGTGAAGGAGCAGGGCTCGCTCGACGCCCATCTGCTCCCGGCCTGACGGGTTATCCGAGGCCATGCCCGCCCTCCTGCTGGTCGAAGACGATGCGACGCTCGTAGACCTCGTGGGCGGGTTCCTGCGCAGCCACGGGTTCACGGTCGACACCGAGATGCGCGGAGACCGCGCCGTCGACCGCATCGTGGAGGGCCGTCCCGACCTCGTGCTCCTCGACCTCATGCTGCCCGGGCTCGATGGCATGGAGGTGTGCCGCCAGGCCCGTGAGCGTGGGTTCGCGGGGGCGATCGTGATGCTCACGGCCCGTGGCGACGACCTCGACGAGATCCTCGGGCTGCAGGTGGGGGCCGACGACTACCTGGCCAAGCCCGTGCGGCCCCGGGTCCTGCTCGCACGGGTGCAGGCGGTCCTGCGCCGGATGCAGCCTCGCGAGGCCACCCTGTCCCGCGGCCGGCTGATGCTCGACCTCGCAGCGCGGGAAGCGCGGCTCGACGGGGAGCGGGTATCGCTCACCACCGCCGAGTTCGACCTGCTCGCCGTGCTGGCCCGGAACGCGGGCGAGGTGCTGAGCCGCGACGACCTCTCGCTCGAGCTGCGGGGCATCCCGTGGGACGGCCTCGATCGGTCCATCGATCTGCGGGTGAGCCGACTCCGAAAGCGGCTCGGAGACGACGACGCCGAGATCGTGAAGTCGGTGCGCGGCAGCGGATACCTCCTGGTCCCGGACGTCTGATGCGGCGCCTGCTGATCCAGCTCCTCGCAGCAGCGCTGGCAGCCCTCGTGGGAATCCAGGTGTTCGGGGTGGTGTGGGGGTTCGCCCTCCGGGATCGGCGCACGCTGCAGATCGAGGAGGAGCTGCTCGACCAGAAGGTCGCGCTCGCCGTCGACCGCCTCGCCGACATTCCGCCGAGCGAGCGGGTCGCCGAGATCGACCGCCTGCAGCGGAGCCTGGCGCTGCATCTCGCGCTCGAGCCCGCACACGTGCCTCCTTCGGGGGTGGTGGTCGTCACGCTGCCCGACGGCACACGCCTGCTCGGTGCCCCACGGCACGGCCCGCCGCTCCATCTCGGGTGGGTGATCGTCCAGATCGGGCTCACGGTGGTCGGGTTCGGGTTCGCTGTGGCGTGGCTGGCGCGTCCCCTCCTCCGCGATCTCGGCGCGCTGGAGTCCGCAGCGCGACGCCTCGAAGCCGGGGACTTCACGGCGCGCACCGGCCTGAAGGACGGCCCGGTCGGCGAGGTGGGTGCGCAGTTCGACACCATGGCCGACCAGGTGGAGCGCATGCTGCTCGATCAGCGACGCCTGCTCCAGGCGGTGTCGCACGAGCTCCGCACGCCCCAGGCCCGCATGCGCTTCCAGCTCGAAGCGCTCGCAGACACCGCGAGCGAAGCGCAGAAGCCCTGGGTCACGGCGCTCGACGGCGAGCTCGAAGCGGTCGACACCCTGCTCTCCCACATCCTCACGCTCCAGCGACTCCAGCAGGCTCCAGCAGAGCCCGCCGAGCCCGAAGCCACGCGCGAGGTGGTGGAAGCCATCGCCCACACGATGTCGGTGCTGTCCGAGGTGGTGCTCGACGTGGACGTCCGCGGCACCCTCCCCATCAGCCGCCGCGATCTGCGCAGCATCCTCGAGAACCTGGTGTCGAACGGGCAGCGCCACGCGCGGTCGCGCATCCGCATCACGGTCGTCGACGGCGAGCTCACGGTCGAAGACGACGGCGAGGGCGTGGACCCGTCGGCGAAGTCGGTGATCTTCCAGTCGTTCGCATCGAACGATCCGAGCCGGAACCGGCAACTGGGCGGCGTGGGGCTCGGTCTCGCGCTCGTTCGGCGTGCCGCGGCCCGGTGGGGGGCAGTGGTCACCGTCGACCGGTCGCCCACCCTCGGGGGTGCGTGCTTCCGCGTCTACTGGGCCGAGTAGTTCTCGGCGATCTTGTAGGTGAGCAGGATCTCGGCGAGCGGGTCGGGCACGTACTCGATGAACGAGATGCTGTTGCGGCCCGGGTTGTAGACCACCTCGCACGTCTCGTCTTCCTGGCCGGCCAGGCAGAGCTCGAAGTCGAGCGTGACGGCCTGGCCTTCGATCACGGTGCGCACCTGCACCTCGAGCAGGAGCTCGGGGGTGATGACGGGAACGCGGGTGAGGAAGAACTCGCGCTTGAGTCCCGCGGTGCGGAGCCCCAGCGCGTTCAGCCCGGGACCCCAGTCGGCCGCGCAGATGGACTGCGTGATGCCGTTCGTGGCGACCGCGTAGTCGATGTACGAGAGGCCCGGCGCCGTCTCGGTGCCACAGCCGTTGGGCGGAGCGACGATGCCGTGCATCTGGACCGACGCCGCGCCGTCTTTCATCGTGGTGGCCCACTGGATGAACTCGCTGCGGCGGATGGGGTTGGCGCCCGACTGGTCTTCGTCGTCGGACACGAAGATCATGTGGAGATCGGCCTCGTCCCGCAGGAACCCGGTGTTCGTGGAGGAGTCGGCGATGAGCTCGAGCGCCGTGTAGGCGGCCGCACGACCCGACTCGACGGAGCCGACCAGCACGCCGAGGCCGTTCGTCATGTCTTCGAACACGCCGATGGGATCGTCGGTCTCGTCGTTGATGTAGCGGTAGCCCCGTGCCGCGCGGAGCTTTCCGGAGTGCGCGGCGCGCTGCATGTCGGTGGACACCATGCCGATGTGGTAGTCCATCCCGGAGGTCACGAAGTGCTCCATGAACTGCGGGAAGTTCGTGTGGAGCGCCTGCTGCTCGTTCCCCATCGAGCTGCTGTTGTCGACGACGAACAGGATGTCGACGACCGGCACGACGACCTGGACGATCCGGTCTTCCTGCACGGGGTTCTCGGGCACGGGCGGGAGGGAGACGCCGCGCACCGCATCGGTGGCGATGATCTCGTTCTCGCTGGAGCACGCGGACAGGACGACGAGTGGGAGCAGGATGCGCATGGATACCCCGGTATCGATGGACGACGGCCCGATAACCGAATCCCGGTTCCGGTGGGGAGCGTTCACGACGCCTTTTCGCGTTCTTTTCGAACGACCGGCACCCGGCCGTCACGAACCGGGCAGCACCAGTGACTTCCGAAGGTAGTAGCGGACGTTTCCGTCGACGTACCCATCGAGGGTGCCGAACACGGTGAAGCCGCGCTTCTCGTAGAACGGGAGGGCCTGGAACGAGAACGTGTCGGTGTGCATGCCCGTGCACCCGAGCCTGCGGGCTTCGGCCTCGAGGGCATCCATGAGCCGGGTGCCGAGGTCGTTCCCCCGGGCCTGCTCCGCGACCCACAGGTCGGTCAGCTCGGCCCAGCCGCCGTACGACCATGCGATTCCGCCGCCCAGCACGAACCCGTCGCGCGTCCACGCGAGGGCCACGAGGCGCCCGTCGACCTCGAGGCGCGGTGCGCGCACGCGATTGAACTCGCGCAGCTGAGCCCCCAGCTGCTCGACCACCGCGTCGGGCGCATCGGGCACGACGGCGACGACGATCTCGGGCGGCACGCGGGCGTCAGCTCTCGAGCGGCGGGATGATCAGGTGGTTCACGAACAGCGACAAGAACGCGAGCCCACCGAGCAGGCCGCCCGCTGCGACGGTGCGGAACCATCCCCAGTCGACGGGCGCGTAGCCCGCGACGATCGCGGTGCAGATGGCAACGGTGATGGCGAAGAACACGAACAGGGTGCGGTTCGTGTAGATGCCCGTGACGTCGACGTCGCCGCGGGGGGGGATCTCGGGGTCGACACGGTCGGGACTCATGGGGCCTCCTCGGCACTACGTTACACACCAGAGCCGCCACACACATGGAGTGTGTCGTCCGGGGTAGGCTACCGCCATGAGCACACCGATCACGGGCCGGGTCATCGGCGACGGGGCCTACAAGGTCACCGGGTTCCAGCGGAAGGGCCGGATGGGCGATCTGTACGTCGCCCGACGCACCTCCGACGACATGCGGGTGAGCATCAAGCTGCTGCATCCGGAGGCCCTGGAGGATCCCGAGGTGGTGAACCGATTCCGCCAGGAAGCCCAGGTGAGCGCCACGATCGACCACCTGAACACCCTCCGCGTGCTCGCGTCGGGCGAGATCGAGAGCGGCCAGCCGTTCCTCGTGATCGAGTACCTCGAGGGCGACACGCTCGACGAGCTGCTCGAAGAGCAGAAGACGCTCCCGGTCATGCGGGTCGCCAACCTCGCCTCGCAGATCGCTGCGGGTCTCGGCGCGGCGCACCGGCACGGCATCATCCACCGCGATCTCAGCAGCTCGAACATCATGGTGTGCGAGCTCGACGGCGTGCCCGACATCGTGAAGATCCTCGACTTCGGGCTCGCCCACACCGAGGGCGCGGCGCTCACGCAGGCCGGGGTGCGCATCGGGAACCCCACGTACATGGCCCCCGAGTACATCGACGAGTACGAGGTGGAGCCTCGATCCGACCTCTACAGCCTGGGCATCCTGATGTGGGAGATGCTCGTCGGCGAGCCCCCGTTCATCGGGCGGCCGCACCAGGTGCTCGAGATGCACGTCGACAACGCGCCGCCTCCGCCATCGTCCCGGAACCCCGACGTTCCGGAGTGGATGGACGCCATCGTGCTGCGCCTGCTGAAGAAGTCGCCCGAAGACCGCCCGGTCGATGCCGACGAAGTGCTCGACGCCCTGGAGCTCACGGTCTGAACGCCGGCGTTCAGGGAACCGGCCGGCTCCGCCCCTCCGCCACGTCGACCGCGTACACGAGGTAGCGCTCGAGCAGCGCGGCCCAGTCGTGCTCGACCTCGAGCGCGCGAGCCATCGTGTAGAGCCCGGCCAGCGTGCGATGCAGGTACACCATGTCTGGAACGCCCATGATCTCGGGGTGCTTCCAGATCTCCTCCGCGGCGGCCCGGGTTCGGGTGACGAGGTTCTCGCCCTTCCCCAGCACCATGGGCCCGGCGCGCCAGGGCCCGAGCGCCGCGTTGCAGAAGGCCCACAGGGCTTCGCCGGCTTCTGGGGTCTCGCCCGTCCACGTGCCGAGATCGCGAGCCGCGGCCAGCGTGCCCTCGCGATCTCCGCGGAGCGCACACAGGGCCGTGCGGGCGTACCCGCCGAGGAAGAACTCGTCGAAGCGCTTCACACAGCCGAAGTCGAGCAGGCCCACGGTGCCGTCGGGCTGGAACAGGTAGTTCCCGGGGTGCGGGTCGGCGTGCAGCAGGCGGTGCACGAAGGTCATCTCGAAGAACAGCTCGGCGAGCGTGAGCCCGGCGCGCTGTCGGGCTTCGGCAGACCCCGTCGCGACGAGCTCGTGGAGCGGGACGCCCTCCACGCGGTCGAGCACGAGCACCCGCCGCGTGCACAGGTCGACGTGGGGTGCGGGCATCACCACGCGCGGATCGCCCGCATACAGCGTCGAGAACGCCTCGAGGTTCGCGGCCTCCTGGAGGTAGTCGACCTCCTCCCTGAGCCGGGCCTCCACCTCGTGCAGGATGCCCTTCAGCTCACGGTCGCTGCGCCCCACGAGACGTCCGCCGGCGAGCACGGCCCGGAGCGCGAGCAGGTCGGTGTCGAGCCCTTCCAGGACGCCCGGGTGCAGCACCTTCACGACGACACGCCGGCCGTCGGCGAGCGTGGCGGCATGGGCCTGCGCGAGGCTGGCGGTGCCGAGCGGCTCCCGGTCGATGGACGCGAACACGTCGTCGGGGTGCTCCTCCAGCTCGCGCTCGAGGATCTGGTGGACGGTCCACCACGGAACGGGCTCGGCTTCGCGCTCGAGCCGGCGGAGCGACCGCTGCACGTCGTCGGGCAGGTCGAGCGCGCTGGCCACGAGCGAGATCTGCTGCCCGACCTTCATGGCGGCGCCCTTCAGCCGGGACAGCGAATCGACGAGCTCGCGCGCGGCCTCGGCACGGTCGACCGTGGCACCGAGCAGCCGCTCACGGACCCCGTAGCCGGTCATCCGGGACGTGAGGCCGCCGAGCCGGGCCAGGCGTGCGAGCCGCGACTCCCCGGCCATCAGGCGCAGCCCGAGCGGGCCTTCCGCGCGTCGACCGGATCGAACCACCCGAACATGTTCATTATCCGCTCACTCTCAATTCATAACATGTTCAGTTGCGGTCGGCGCCACCTCCCGCCAGCGCGTCGGCCGTCACCGTGAGCGCCGTGCGGAACAGCCCCGGGTCCATCTCGATGCCGCGCTCGCGGTACAGCGGCTGCAGGCGCTCCCGGAGCTCGGGCAGCCGGTGGAACGGCACGGCTGGCGCCAGGTGGTGCTCGACATGGTGGTCGACATTGCTCCACGCGAGCTGACCCATGCGTCGAGCCCGGTACAGGCGGGTTCCCGCGAGGTCCTCCACGCGCGGCGACAGGTGCTCCGCGGCTGCACGCAGAGCCGCGACGAGCGGCAGTCCGGTGACCGCCGGAATCACCCCGTACACCAGCCACAGCCGCGGACCGAGCGCCGCGATCAGGGCGATGTGCAGCGCGCAAGCGCCCAGCAGATCCACGGCCACCTGAGCGACCGTGACCCGCGTGACGGCACCGCGCCACACGTGCCCGTTCACGAACAGGTGCGCGAGCGCCACGATCCGGAGCAGGCCCCGCCAGGTGGTCCGACCGCCGACCGCGCCGTGGATCCGATGCTCGGGATCCCGGTCCGTGCCGACGAACCGGTGGTGGTCGAAGTGGAAGCTGCGGTGCGCACGACCCGAGATGCCCACGAGCGCGTGGGTGGCCCACAACACCGCAGCGTTCAGCCCGGCATGGCGCGACGCATTGCCGTGCATCGCCTCGTGCCCGTGCACCAGCACGTCGTGCAGCGGGAAGGCGCCGATCAGGAACGCGCACACGAGCACGACGGCGGGGTGTCCCGATGCTTCTCCGACGCTCGCCAGCCCCACCCACAGGATTGCGTCCAGCCCGAGCCGGCCGAGGCTGTAGCGCCCTCCAGCCGCGAGCCCGCGGGCCGCCTCGGTCACCTGTTCACGGGGGTCCGGGGTCGTCACCGCAGAACCGTAACCTCGGCGCGCGACCCACCCTCGCGCGTGGCGGTTATGGGGCCGAATGTCCAGCCAACACGCGCAGACCGCCGGTCCACGCATCGCCGTCGTCATCCCCTGCTACAAGGTCACGCGGGCGATCGCCGGCGTGCTGGGCGACATCGGCCCGTGGGCCTGGGGCATCTACTGCGTCGACGACGCGTGTCCCGACAAGAGCGGCGACTTCATCGACGGCATCGCGAAGTCCGACCCCCGCATCCGCGTCATCCGACGCCCGCGCAACGGAGGCGTCGGGGCCGCCACGATGACGGGCTATCAGGCGGCGATCGACGACGGCGCCGACATCCTCGTGAAGGTCGACGGCGACGGCCAGATGGATCCGCGCCTCGTGCCCGCGCTGGTCCAGCCGATCGTGAGGGGCGAAGCCGACTACGTGAAGGCGAACCGGTTCTTCAGCGCGGAGACCGTCGCGCAGATGCCGTTCGTGCGGCTGTTCGGCAACGCGGGGCTCTCGTTCATGACGAAGCTGTCGACGGGCTACTGGGATCTGTTCGATCCGACGAACGGCTTCACCGCGCTCGAGGCCCGCGTGGCACGAGAGCTTCCGTTCGGGTCGATCCACCCCCGCTTCTTCTTCGAGACCGACCTTCTCTTCCGGCTCGGAGTGCTGCGCGCGCGGGTCGTCGAGCTGCCCGCGATGGCGGTGTACGGCGACGAGACGAGCAACCTGTCGGTCGTCAGCACGCTGATGACGTTCCCGGTGCTGCACGCCCGCAACTTCCTGAAGCGCGTGATGTTCAACTACCTCCTGCGGAACTTCAGCATCGCGAGCATCAACCTGTTCGTGGGCGTCGCGCTGGTCGCGTTCGGAGCGAGCTTCGGCGCGTACCGCTGGTGGGTGGCGCTCGAGACCGCCAACGCGTCGACGGCGGGCACCGTGATGCTCGCCGGTCTGCCGGTCCTCCTGGGCATCCAGCTCCTGCTCAGCTTCCTGGCCTACGACATCGGCGCCACACCGCGCGACCCGCTCCATCCCCGGTTGTCGATGGTCCAGATCCTCACGGCCGACAAGCACGCTCCTACCGAGAACATCGCCAGCAACGGCTGAGCCGGGCACGGCGCGGGCACACCGCCTGCACATCCCTCGGCCTCGACGATGCGACACGCCCGGGTGTACGGCACGTCGAGCCCTGTTGGGCGTTCCGCCCCGTCGACGCCAGGGAAATCGCGGGAGTTCGAAGCCTGTAGCGGGTAGACTGGGCGTCGGCGAGGGAGTCGCAAGTGCGTGTGATCTGGTGTGTCCTGCTGGGCGGCTGCGTGTGGATCGGCAACGGCGAACACGAGATGCTGAAAGCGACGATCTGCGAGTCGTCCCCGTCCGATCCCGAGTGTGGCGAGTCCGACACCGACACCGACACCGATGCCGACAGCGACACCGACAGCGACACGGATTCGGACACCGACGCTGACGCCGACACGGATGCCGACACGGACGCCGACGCCGACACCGATACGGACACCGACGCTGACACCGATACCGACACGGACACCGACACCGATTCGGATGCCGATGCAGACGCCGACTCCGACGCCGACACAGGCGATACCAGCGCGGACACGGGCGACGCCGACACCGACGCCGATGCGGATTCCGACGCCGACACCGATGCCGACGCGGACTCCGATGCCGACGCCGACGCCGACACCGATGCAGACGCTGATACCGATGCAGACGCCGACTCGGACGCGGACGCAGACACGGATGCCGACGCGGACGCAGACACGGATGCCGACGCAGACACGGATGCCGACGCGGACACCGACACCGACACCGACACCGACGCATGCCCGGACGACGCGGCCGAGCCCAACGACGGGCCGTCCACCGCGACCGGGCTGAGCGTCGGCACACCGCTGATGGGCCGGGTGGTCACGCGCACGTCGCCCGACTGGTACCGCGTCACGCTCGCGCCGGGCGCGCAGGTCACCGCGTCGGCCGTGTTCAGCCATGCGGCCGGCGACATCGACGTGTTCGCCGTGAGCTCGGACGGGAGCACCATCATCGACACGTCGCAGTCGGTGAGCGACAGCGAATCCGTCACGCTCCGCAACAATGGCGCCCAGGTCGCCACCTTCTTCGTGCAGGTCTTCCTGTACGAGTTCACTTCGACCGACTGCAACACCTACACCATCACGCTCACGGCCGACACCGGCGCGTGCATCGAAGACGGGTTCGAGCAGAACGACTCGTTCTCCGCGGCCCGCCCCCTGCCCTTCGCTGCGGGCGTCGCGGTGCCGGGAGACGAAGACTGGTACTCGTTCGAGGTCGCCCACCAGGCCACGCGCACGGTGTCCTTCTCGTCCACTGGCAACGTGCAGATCGAGCTGTGGGACGAGTCGGGCAACCTGGTGGCGTCCGGTGCCTCGAACGACGGTGTGCTCACGCAGATCCCCGCCAACTCGGCGGCCGACGGCTGGCACACCTTCTCGGCCCGCATCCTCTCCCCGAACGTCTGCTCGCCGTACCAGTTCTCGGCCGCCTGCAACGACGACGCCCAGGAACCGAACGACACCTTCGGCGACGCCCTGCCCATCGCGCCCGGCCCGAACAAGTGGGTGTCACCGGCCTCCCCCGACTTCTTCACGGTCACGGTTCCGCCCGGCCAGGTCACGGAGATCCTGCTCACCGACGTGGTGGGCGGTCGCGTCGCGCTGAACGTGTACGACCTGAACGGCGACCGGTTCGGCAGTGTCACGGGCATCGAC
Source organism: Myxococcota bacterium (assembly GCA_041389565.1). Classification (GTDB taxonomy): domain Bacteria; phylum Myxococcota_A; class UBA796; order UBA796; genus JACKEQ01. Next base: position 620,897 of record JAWKRP010000002.1, on the reverse strand, counting down.
GGCGCAGGAAGCCTCGCGGTGACCAACGAGGGCAACGCGAACGCGATCGAGTTCGTGGTCGAGATCTCTGCCGAGACCACCGGCTGCGTGCAGTACCACCTCGACGCCAACCTCGTGTGCGTCGACTCCAGCGAGCCGGGCAGCGGATGGGACTTCCTGGCCGACCTCCCGGGCCCCGGGGTGTACTCGGGCAGCGCGCGCACGAGCGACCAGGACTGGTACCGACTCGTGGTGCCCGCGGGCGACACGATGAGCGTCATGCTGTCGGGCTCGGGGAACCTCCGGGTGTTCGACGACCAGGGCATCGAACGCCCACCGCCCCTCACCAACACGGGCCTGGCCGACATCGAGTACCGCGTGGCGGTCGACTCCACGACCACCCTGTGCCAGCCCTACACCCTGCAGGTGCTGTCGAACGCCGTGTGCCCGATCGACTCGGCGGAGCCGAACGATACGGAGGCCATGGGCGCGAACGTGCAGTTCCAGCCGGGCCTCACCGCGAGCGACCCCGACTTCTACACGTTCTCGGTGCCCGCAGCGTCGTCCCGCACCGTGCAGGCGACGTTCGAGCACCGCCAGTCCGACCTCGACCTCGAGGTCCGGTTCGCGGGGACCGCCGTGGGAGTCTCGGGGACGATCGAAGACGCCGAGTCCTTCGTGGTCACGAACACCTCGTCGTTGGCGCGCACCCACACCGCCCAGGTCTACCGGTACGGGGGCGACGCCGGGTGCAACGTGTACTCGTTCGGAGTCGCGCCGTGCGCCGACGACGCGCTCGCGCCGAACGCCAGCCCGCGCACGGCCGAGCCGCTCCAGACCTACACGAACCTCGTGCAGACGGGCACGGCCGACGACTGGTTCGTCGCGACCCTGAACCCCGGAGAGACCCTCACCGTCGACTCCACGTTCTCGAACGGCGGCGGAAACCTCGACCTCGAGCTGCGGGACGAGCGCGGACGCATCCTCGCGGCCGGCACCACGAACACCTCGAACGAGTCGGTGCAGTACCGGAACGACATCTTCGAGCCGCGCACGGTCTACCTGCGCTCGTTCCGCCGCAACGGCGGGCCGAACTGCAACACCTACAGCCTGGCGGTCAGCCGCAACTGACCCGTCCGAAGGCGGCCCGTCAGAACCGGCCCGACAGCACGAACGACGTGGTGCCGAGCCCGACTCCGACGGCTCCGGCGACCCCTGACGCCACGACGAGCGCGTTGGTGGTGCCGCGGCTGCGGTCGGCGTCTGCGACCGACGTGGCGTTCTTCCAGGCCCCGCGCGTCACCGCACCGCCTCCGTACAGGCCCCCGGCCACCGCCAGCGAAGCGCCGCCCGCGATCAGCAGCGGCACGTTGGGGCCGCCCCCCTTCGCCTTCGGAGGCTTCTCCGGTGCCGCGGAATCCGGCACGTCGTACGAAGGCACCGGCTCGCCGGCCTTCAGGAGCACCGTCTGCGTGACCGCCCCCGTACCGTCGAACAGCTGCACGATGGCCGGAAGCGTGGAGTTGCGCTCGAGCGACCCCGAGCCGTCGACCTTCACCGACCCCACCTTCGGACGCGGCAGCATCTCCTTCGCACCGGCGTCGGGGTCGAGCTCCGTGTAGGCCGCGATCACGGGGTTCCCCTCGGGCACGAGGTCGGACGGGAACACGTAGTTCGGCTCGATCGCACGGGCGGCTGCGAAGCTCTTCACCGCCTCGGGCTTGTTGCGGTCCATGAACAGCGAGAGCCCCTCCATCCGGTGGAACTCCGCGGCCGTGGAGCGCGAGATCGGCTCGTTCAGGCACGCCAGCTTCGCGCGCGTCTCGGCGTGGGTGGACTGGAAGGTCGCGAGGTCGAGATCCCCGAACGCAGAGGCCGCAGCGTCGATCGACGACCGGACGTCGGTGTTCTGGCTGGGCGTCGCGCAGGCACCCGACGACGCGGGATCCGCCGCCATGGCGGCCAGCGGGGCGAGGAGCGCGGTGAACACCAGGATGCGTCGGACCATGGGAGACTGCCTCATGCGCCGAGGGTACCGCAGCGGGCCCGTTTCGTCGCCCTCATCGCGATCCGCACGCCGCACGGCTAGAGTCGGGCCATGTGCACCCTCCTCTGGATGTCGCTCGTCGGTCTCGTCGGCTGCAAGCCCGCCGCACCCACCGACTCCGACACCGATACCCACACCGACACCCCCACTCCGTCGGACTTCCCAGTGTCCGACTACTCCGACAGCGTGGTGGATGCGCTACGGGCCGGGATCGACGGGTTCGTGATCGAAGAGGGGAACTTCCACGTGCTCACGCCCGACCTGTGCGGTCCGGTGCTGGCCGTGAAGGGCACGTGCCTCGGCAACAACCCGCTCACGCCGTACCTGTCGCCCCGCTTCGACGAGCCCGCCGGGTACGCCGAGCCCATCGGGGCGTTCCAGCTCGAGCCCGACGAGGCCGTGGTGTTCGTGGGGTACACCCCGCCCGGCCGGTACTGGTCGTGGCAGGCCCACGTCCACTCACGCGAGTACGCCCCGGGCGACCGCCGCGACATCGTCAGCACCATCACACCGTCCCTCCACAACCGGAACGTGAAGCACGAAGGCCCACCCGGGGGGTTCGGCGTGTACACGGTGGCGATCTGGAGCCCGAACGAGCGGCTCGCCCAGGCCATCGTGCGCGAGATCGACCCGCTGCTCGCGAGCGCCGGGGTCCAGGCCGACATCGTCAACGTGCTGCCCATCCCCTACCTCACGCCCGAGGACATCGAGCTCACGGCGGCCGACCCCGCCTACGCCGACATCACGGTCACCGAGATGCGCATGGGGTACGAGTCCGACGACGACATCTACGGAATCGCCGTGCGCATCGCGGGAATCGCAGACGACGACCCCTACCTCGACGTTGCGCACACCCCGCTCGTGCCCTTCAAGATCTCGCTCGTCGAAGAGCCCGAGTACACGCCCTTCCCGTACCCCCTCATCCCGCCGATCCGGAACGGCGAGGCCCGCCCGCCGAACGGGTTCGCGGAGTCCCTGCGGCTCGTGCGCGACGCCGTCCAGGCCGAGCTGGTGCCCGCCACCGACGAGATCCTCGCGCTTCGCTTCGACACCCTCGATCTCGACGGGCTGAAGTGCGTCGACCGCGGCCTCGCGTGCGGGAACTCCGACGACGTGCTGTACATGCAGAGCCCGGGAGCGCGCCTCGCCGAGACCTCCCCTGGCGGGATGTACGTGATCGGCGGCATCCACACGGCCCTGCCGGAGATCGCCGGCTCCGCGCCGCACCTCGCGTACTCCGGAATCGCGCTCCGCAACGTCGACCAGCGCATGGGCATCGTCGGGTACTACGACGTCGACCTCCGCGGCACGGCCGAGGCGTGGTTCCCGAGCGGCGTCGAAGGCGTGCCCGCCGACCACCTCGCGCGCATCTTCGTGTGGAAGCTCGCCCGGAGCTGCGAGGGCACCGAGCCGCTGTGCACGGCCATCGGTGCGGGCCCCGAAGAGGTCCCGAACACGCACGTGTTCAACATCACCTCGCGGGCCTACCTCGACCTCGGCACGAACACCGGTCCGCACGCCGCCGCCATCGATGCACCGTGGGCCGTGTGGTACGGGCCCGAGGTCGACTTCCGCCCGCTGCAGGTGGTCGTGGAGATTCCATGACCCCTCCGCTTGAACGCGGAGGCCGAACGGGCAACGGTGGTGCGTGAGCTTCAACTCCCTCGCGTTCGGCGTCTTCCTGGTGGTCGTGCTCCCGTGTGTGCACCTCCTCCCGAAGCGCGCGCAGAACGGGTTCCTCGTCGCGGCGAGCTACCTGTTCTACGGCTGGTGGGACTGGCGGTTCTGCGGGCTGCTCCTGCTGAGCACCGTCGTCGACTACCTCGCCGCGCGTCGCATCCGTGACGGAGCCGGGCCCGCCGCACGAAAGCTCGCGCTTGCCGCGAGCGTGGTCGTCAACCTCGGCGTGCTCGGGTTCTTCAAGTACTTCGGGTTCTTCACGGAGTCCGCCACGCTCGCCCTGGAAGCGCTCGGCCTCGAGGTGCACCCGTACACCCTCGGAATCGTGCTACCCGTCGGGATCAGCTTCTACACGTTCCAGACGCTCGCCTACACCATCGACGTGTACCGGGGGCGCATCCGGGCCACCGACGACTTCGTCGCGTTCATGCTGTACGTCTCGTTCTTCCCGCAGCTCGTGGCGGGTCCCATCGAGCGGGCCGGGCGGCTCCTCCCCCAGCTCGAGGGCGACCGCGAGCTCACGCCGCACTTCCTCCGCACGGGCGTCGCGCTCATCGCCATCGGGTTCTTCAAGAAGGTCGGCATCGCCGACGGTGTCGCGCCCCTGGTCGACGAGGTCTACGGAGATGCCGGCAGCTTCAGCGCCGTCACCGTGTTCACGGGCGTCCTCCTGTTCGCGCTCCAGCTGTACGGCGACTTCTCGGGCTACAGCGACATCGCCCGTGGAAGCGCCCGCCTGCTCGGCGTGGATCTCATGCGGAACTTCGAGCAGCCCTTCCTGTCCGGCAGCTGGTCGGAGTTCTGGCGCCGCTGGCACGTCTCGCTGTCCACCTGGTTCATGGACTACGTCTACATCCCCCTCGGCGGCAGCAAGGGCGGCGAGCTGCGCACGAGCTTCAACCTGTTCGTCGTGTTCGCGGTCTCCGGGCTCTGGCACGGCGCCGGGTGGACGTGGGTGACCTGGGGCGCCCTGTGTGGCGTGCTCCTGGTGGCCAACCGCGCCTGGGACCGCCTGCCCTTCAATCGCGGGGTGACCGTTCCCCGCGACAGCGTCCGCGGCATCGCCGGAGCCATCGCCACCACGCTCACGTTCGCGCTCACCCTCGTGGTCTTCCGGTCCACGAGCCTCGCGCACGCCTGGACCGTGTTCGCCGCCATGCTCCTGAGCCCCTGGTTCGTCGGCTTCGAAGACGTGTTCCTCACGGGGCTCGTCGTGTACGGCGTGCCCGTCCTCGTGCTCGACCTCTGGCAGCGCATCTCCGGCGAGGAAGAGCCCATGCTCGAGCTCGCTGCACCGCTCCAGGGGCTCCTGTTCGGCGGCATGCTCGTCTGGATCCTCGTGGCTGGAGGCGTGGACAACGATGTCCCGTTCGTCTACTTCCAGTTCTGAGCTCTGGGCGGCCGCACGGGGGCTCCTCGTCGTGTGGGCCATCGCGCTGGCCGTGGTCGCGTGTGCCGAGGTCGCAGCCCGCCGCTACACCGGCGACGACGTCAGCTGGCGCTTCTGGACGCGCACGGTCGCCGCCAAGCACCGCATCCTCGAGCGGATGTACGAGAGCCACCGTGGCCCCGACACCCTCATCGTGGGCGACAGCTCCGCGGCGTTCAACCTCTTCCCGCCCGCGCTCGACGAGGTGCTGGGCAGCCGCTCGTTCAACTACGGCACGCCGGGCAACTTCCCGCGGTCCTTCGACGTCGTCATGACCCGCGGCCTCCTCCAGGAGATCCCCGACCTCCCGAAGCGCATGCTCGTGTCGTTCGCCGGCCAGGGGTTCCGGCCCGAGGCCCGAGGGCAGACCGAGATGGTGCTGGCGTCCCAGGTCGCCCGACAGGTGCGGGGCGAGCGGGTGTGGGGCCAGTACCTCGGGCTCGTCCGCCTCCACCACCTGCTGCGCCTGCGCCGCGAGCCCCAGGTACACCCGTCCGTGTTCCGCCAGCAGGGATTCGAGCCGTACCCGCAGGCCCTGCAGCGCCGTCGACGCCAGCCACGCCTGGCCGAGCGCCTCCCCCAGCCCCCCGCCTGGCTCACCCGGGCGCGCGGTCGCGTCATCGTCGAGGACGAGCCGCCGCTCGAGCCCCTGAGGCGCTTCTTCGAGTGGGCCACCGAGCACGACATCACGGTGTACGTCATCTCGCCGCCCACGAACGAGCCGTTCCTCGTCGAGGAGCTCCGCGAGCTCGCACGCGAGTACGGCATCGCGCACTTCGACATGTCCGCCACGCGTCTCCCGCAGCACAACAGCCACCTGAGCGCGTCCGGAGCGCGCGTGTTCACCACCCGCATCGCGCAGCGCATCAAGGACATCGAAGGCCCGTGACGCGCGTGGCGTGGCTATGATCCCGTGATGCTCCTGCTGGCCGCCCTCTCCGCGTGTTCCGACGCCCCGGTCGTCCCCGTCGATGCCGGGCCCGGCAGCGGCTGGCGGCACCCCCTCGCAGACGCCCTGCGCGCCGGGCTTCCGGGCTTCGAGGTGCGCGAGGGCCGCGTCCAGCCGTTCCCCGGCTGCGGGTCGGTGATCGACGACGTCGGGCACTGCCTCGGCAACAACTCCGCCACGCCGTACATGTCGATCTTCTTCGAAGAAGACGGGTACGACACGCCGTTCGGCGCGCTCCACCTCGATGCCGACGAAGCGGTCGTGTTCGTGGGGCTCACCCCGCCCGAGTCCCGCTACTTCAGCCTGCAGGCGGCCGTCCACGAGCGCCTGTACGACGATGGTTGGCGCACGCCCGTCGGCTCGATCGCGCGGTCGCTCAACCTGCTCCGCATCCAGCACGCCGGCTCGGAGCCCTTCGGCCAGCGCACCACCCTCGTCGCGACCGGCCGACCCTCCACGGCCGACGCGCTCGCGGGTCGCATCCGGCCCTTCCTGGCGTCCGCCGGAGAGCCCGACGTGCTCGACGTCATCGAGCTCCCCATGCTCACCGGGCCCTCGTACGACGCGCTCGTCGAGGCGTCCGGTGCCGATGGCCACGTCCTCCTGCGCACGGGCTACAGCGACGACGCCGACCGCTTCTCGTTCACCTGGCGCATCGCGGGCGCCGACCCCGACGACGCCTGGTTCGATCCGGAGCGCATCCCGGCGGCGGTCTTCAAGGTCCGCCCCACCGTCCCGCAGCCCCTCACCGAGTGGGAGTGGCCCGAGCTCCCGCCTCCGCGCGACCCGTCCCGTGCGCCCGCCCCCACGGTGGCTGCGTCCCTCCTGCTCGTCGCGCAGGCCGTGGTCGCCGAGGCCGAAGCCGATGGGCGTGTCGCGGCACGGGCCCGCTTCGACCCCGCCGACTTCGAGGGATTCCGATGCGTCGAGCGCGGGCTGTCGTGCGGCAACAGCGACGACGCCTGGTACTCCGCATCTCCCGGCGTGCTGCTGCCGAGCCACGTTCCCGGAGGGGGCGCGACCGTCATCGGGGTCGTGCACTCGGCCCTCCCGGAGCTCACCGGCGAAGGCCCGCGGCTCGCGTACGACAACCTCGACATCCTCGACTCCAGCATCCGGGCGTCGTTCGGAGGCTGGTTCGACACCGACCTGCTCGGGTCGGCCCGCGAGCGCTTCCCGAACGGCGTGCCCGGAGTGCCCGACGCCCACCTCGACGCCTTCTTCGCGCTGGAGGTCGCGCGCACCTGCGATCGGCCCGCGTGCATCGAGCTCGCTGTCGAAGCCCTCCCCGAAGCGCACGGCTTCAACTTCCTCGAGCGGGCCTACCTCGACCTCGACTCGGGCACCGGGCCGCACCCCGCCGCCGTGCTCCCGTCGCACATCGTCGCGTACGGCCCCGCCGTGGAGTGGCGCCCCGCGCTCGGGCGCCTCGACATCCTGCCTACAGCTCCGTAGACGACACGTCGACGCGGTACCCGCCGCCCTCGAGCACCGCCGGCCCGTCGAGCAGCGTCATCAGCAGGTCGTCGAAGCGCGTGGCGCGGAACACCTCTTCGCCCACCGTGCCGTCGAGCTCCTCGACCACCACCTGGAAGCCCTCGTCGGGCGCGAACGTGACCTCGCACGACACACCGACCGCGGGCTGGTCGTCGTCGACGTAGGCCTCGGTGGTGCAGTGCTCGCCCCACCCCCGCTCCTCGGACCAGGCGCCCCAGGTGAACGCGAGATCGCACGCCTCTGCGCCCGGTGCAGCGGGGTCGACGGCGTCGCAGCTCGCGTCGGCCGCGGCCCCCACGATCTCGATCGCGTACGGGTGGCCGTACACCGTGCACACCTCGCGCTCGTCGATGTCACCGCTGCAGTCGTTGTCGATCCCGTCGCCGCAGATCTCCATGTGCTCGGGGTGGATGTCGGGGTTGGAGTCGTCGCAGTCGTCGCAGGCGAACCCGTCGCGGTCCAGGTCGACATCGTCGGCGATGAAGCTGCAGTCGTTGTCGATCCCGTCGCACACCTCGACGGCATCGGGATTCACGCTCGCGTCACCATCGTCGCAGTCGACGTCCTCGGGGTAGCCATCACCATCCGCGTCGACGGTCCCGCAGGCGGCGAGTGTGAACCACAGGACGAACAGCGACGGCATGACGGACCTCCAGGAGCAGCGGGCGCATTGTGACCCATTTCCGTCGAGGAGTCAGCGGGCCCCTGTGTGTCAGGGCGACGTCAGACCCGGTAGACTGCGGCATGGTGCTCCTGATCCTCGCCTGTGCCGGTCCCTCGACCGTCGCCTCCACTCCGATCCCGATCGAGACCCCCGGTCCCGACACCGACGACACCGACCCCGCGGTGCCTCGGCCCACCGATCCGCCCGTCCACACGGGCCCGTCCACCGACTCCGACGCTCCCGACAGCGCCACGCCGGTCCTCACCGCCGACACCGGCCCGGCCGCCGGAAACCCCACCGGGGTCTCCCCGCCCACGGGTGGGCCCTTCGACGACACCGCGAGCACGGGCCTCTCCACCGGTCCGCACACCGGAGCCCCCGCCGACACGAGCGTTCCCGACTCCGACGCTCCGGACACCGACGCTCCGGACACCGACGCTCCGGACACCGGTCCTCCCGACACCCGCGTGCGCTTCGTGGCCCTCGGAGACGCGGGCGACGGCTCACCCGGCCAGTTCGCGGTGGCCGATGCCATCGAGGCCGTATGCGCCCAGCGCGGGTGCGACTTCGCGCTCTACCTGGGCGACAACCTCTACCCGGCGGGCGCCAACAGCCCGACGGCCCCGCAGTTCCAGAGCGCCTTCGAGCTGCCGTACGCCGCGCTCGACTTCCCGTTCCACGTCGTGGTCGGCAACCACGACTACGGCAACACCTACGACCCCTCGCTCCCGCCGAACGAGGTCGCCTACACGTTCTATTCCCAGAAGTGGAGCCTGCCCGCGCTCTCCTACGTGTTCGACCGACAGAACGTGCGCTTCATCGGCATCGACACGACGGCCATCCAGTTCGGCGACGGGGGCCCCCAGGCTCCGCTCGTCGAGGCCGCCACGCAGACCTGGTCGGGGTGGACCCTCGTGTTCGGCCACCACCCGTACCTGAGCAACGGCGCACACGGCAATGCGGGCGCGTACGACGGTGTCCCCGCGACCGACCCCATCGGGAACGGCGCGCTGATGCAGACGTTCTTCGAGGACTCCATCTGCGGTGCCGCCGACCTGTACCTCGCGGGCCACGACCACGACCGGCAGTGGCTCGAGCCCCAGTGCGGCACGGAGCTCGTCGTGAGCGGCGCCGGAGCCCGTCTGCGCATGCTCTACGGCTTGAACCCCACCCTGTTCCAGGCGTCGTCGCTCGGCTTCCTGTACGTCGTGATCGACGGCGACACGCTCACGGGCACGTTCTACGACGATCAGGGGGTCGCGGACTTCGAGCGCGTGATCACCCGCACGCCCTGACGCGCGTCAGCGCCTCGCGCTCGTCTTCAGTCCGCGGACCGTGCCGCGGAGATGCGCCCGTCGGCATCGAGCTCCACGGTGACGTCTCCGGAAGCGAGGTGCGCGATCACGGCGTCTCCGCGGGCCTCCCAGGGGATGCCCAGCAGATCGAGCCCGGCCTCGAGGGACGCCCGGTGGTCGAGCACCGGCGGCCCGAGCAGCGTGAACTCCGAGATGCCGCGCACCAGCGTGTCGGCGTCGACCTCCACCTCGTCGTCGACCAGCAGCAGCACGCCAGGCCCGCCGCGGGGCGACCGACCGTAGAAGTAGGGCCGGCCGGCCAGGGTGCTCTGCGCGACGAACAGCATGTACATGGTGTTCGGGTCGATCTCGACGAGCCCGTCTGCGAACTCCGGGAGGTCGTGCGTGGACAGTGCGCGTCCGGCGGCGATCAGCGGCTCCGCGAAGTGCATCGCCGTGTTCGCCCACCCCCACAGGAAGTGGGTGCCCTCGGAGTCCACGCTGCCGAGCACGTTCAGCGGGTACGTCGAGCGGGTCTCGGCGATGCCCAGCACGAACAGACCGGCGCGGAGATCGACGTTCCACGACCGCCCGGCCACGATCTCCTGGAAGGCGAGCTGGCGCGCCACGGACGCGATCGCGCCACGCTGGTAGGCGGCCCGGAGCTCGGCGGATGCGGCGCCGAAGCGGGGGTCGTCGTCCGTGACCGCGCCGGGCGCGGGCTCCTCGGCCTCCGGAGTCGCCTCGTCCTCGACCGCAGCGGGGGCCTCGACGGGCCTCTCTGCATCCACGGGTTCGGTCTCGGGGACCCCGACCTCGGGAGCAGCCTCGTCGACCGGGGCCTCGGACTCGTCCTCCGGGCTCTGCACCCCCGACTCACGGACCGTCGCGGCCGTTGGCGAACCAGGTTCGTCCCTTCGGGCGTGGACCTCCGACTCGTCGTGGACCTCGGCCGCGTCATGGACCTCGGCCGCGTCATGGACCTCGGCCGCGTCATGGACCTCGGCCGCGTCGTGGACCTCCGACTCACGGACCGTCGCGGCCGTTGGCGAACCTGGTTCGTCCCTTCGGGACCGCGACTCGTCGTGCACCTCGGCGGCGTCGTGGACCTCCGGCTCGATCGCCTCGGGCTCGGGCTCCGATTCCGACCCGTCCGCCACGGGCGATTCCACCGTCTCGTCGGCCGATGGCCCCGTCCCGTCGGTGTTCCCGCCGATGTCGCTCTCGGACCCGGCGTCGATCTCGGACCCGGCGTCGATCTCGGACCCGGCGTCAATCTCGGACCCGGCGTCGATCTCGGACCCGGCGTCGATCTGGGACCCGGCGTCGATCTGGGACTCGGCGTCGATCTCGGATTCGTCGTGGACCTCGGAGGCGTCGTGGACCTCGGCCTCGTCGTGCACCCCCGATTCGTCGTGCACCTCGGACTCGTCATGGATCTCGGAAGCGTCGTGGACCGCCGCCAGCTCCGGCGCTTCGTGCACCGCCGCCTCCGACAGGTCCGGCGCTTCGGACCCCACGGGCTGCTCCACTCCGTCGGGCCCGGATTCGGGGACCTCCGCGGCTTCCGTCCCCTCGAAGTCCGGCGCGCTCGCCGTCTCCACGGGCTCCAGCCCTTCCGGAGCGGGACCCGCGGCCACCGGGATCGCCTCCGAGCGCTCCGGCTCCTCGGGCTCGGGCTCGAACGGCACCTGGTTCTCGTCGTGGAGCGTATCGTCCGGCAGGATCGTCTCGATCTCGCTCTCGGGCACCGGGGGCGGGCCGTCGGACAGCGTCTCCAGGTCGTCTTCGCGCTCCGGTCGCGGCAGCGTGATCTCGCCGCCCTCCTCGACGTCGGGGAGCGTGATCTCGACTGGGCCCGTCGCGTCGTCGCCCACGGGCGGAAGTGGAGGGAGCACCGTCTCTTCGGTGTGTTCCTCCACCGGCATCGCGAAGTCGGTGAGATCTTCGCCCGGCTGCTCCTCGGTGGGCTCGTCGTTCTCGAGCACCTCCTCGGTCGGATCCTCCGGCAGATCTCCGCTCGGCGTCACGTTCTGCAGACCCGAGGCCACCCGGGGCGGCGCCGGGGCCTGGGACCGGAGGTCTGCGAGGGTGACCGCCGGCTTGCGCGAGCGGAGGAGCAGCCACGCCACCCCGACGATCACGAGCAGCACGGGGATGAGGATCAAGGCGTAGATCATGTCAGCTCCGCCTGTCGTCTATGGCATCGGGCCCCACGTGCCAGCCCGAGCCCCCCGCACTCGCTACTCGTCGACCTTGGTGGCCTTGATGGGCGGGAACTCGCGGTCTTCGAGCTCGGTGGGCACGATCTGGATGATCTCCTGCGTGCCCGACAGGCTCCGCAGCTCGAACGTGCCCATGTTCGTGGCCGTGACCGCGCTCCGCACGCTGCGGTCGGCCTGTTCCCACGTGTGGGCCGACACCAGGATCTGCCCGCCGTGCCCCGAGCCCGCGATGCGCGCCGCCCGGTTCACCATCGGCCCGTAGTAGTCGGCCTTGCCCCCGCGACGGCGGCACTCCGGCACGCCCTCGTGCACGCCCATCCGCACGCGGAGCCCGCGGAACCCGGGCTTCACCGAGGCTTCCGGACGATCGAGCAGGGCATCGGACCACGGGTGCTGGTGCAGGCTGAGCTGCACCTCGACGCAGAACCGGAGCGCGGCGGACGGCTTCGAGAAGGCCACCATGAATGCGTCGCCCTCGGTCTTCACCTCGTACCCGCCGAACCGGTGCAGCACGCTGCGCATCACGGCGTCGTGCGCGTGCAGCGAGTGCCGCGCCACCTCCTCGTTCGCCTCCCAGAGCTTCGTGCTGCCCTCGATGTCGGTGAACACGAGCGTGACGCTGCCCACCGGCGCGGTGAGCACGGTCTGGAGCGGCCGCTTCTCCATGCCCTCGAACCAGACGGCCGCCAGCTCCTCGGCACTCTGCATGCGCTGGTCTTCGTCGACCATGAGGCAGTTGTGGATCGCACGCGCCCAGCGGTCGGGGGCGGCGGGCACCCGGCGCTTGATCGGCACGTACAGGCCGGCGCGCACCTGGGCGATCGTCGCTTCGGCGTCGGCCGCACCGAACGCTTCGCTGCCCGTCACCATGTAGTAGAGGATGCAGCCCACCGACCACAGATCGGTGCGGTACCCCACGAGGTCGCTGTTCTCGGTCTGTTCGGGCGACATGTACGAAGGCGTGCCGAACACACGGGGCTTCTCGCGCACCCGCATCGACGTCGTGCCGGACGTCGCGGCCAGCGTGAAGTCGGTGACGCGGGGCACCTCGCGGCCATGCGCCATGTCGACGATGATGTTCTTCGGCTTCAGGTGCCGGTGGATGATCGAGTTCGCGTGCAGGAAGTCGACCGCCGTGAACAGCCCGCCCGCCAGCGAGTCGATGCGGGCCTCGTCGAGGTCGTGGTAGCGGATCAGCTGATCGAGGTTGGGGCCCTGTACGTGATCGAGCACGAGCACCGGAAGCCCCTCGACATCGAGCACGTCGGTGCACGACACCACCCCGGTGTGGCGCAGCTTCGCCTGGATCTTCGCGCCCGCGACGAGCCGCCGGAACAGGCCCTTGCGGTGCTGGTTCGGCACCTGGAGCGCGTGGTGGGTGTCGAGCACCCCGTGGCGCACGTGGTACGTCGTCGCCATCAATCCCGCCCCGAGGCGGGAGATGACCACGTACCGATCGACCATCGCGCCGGGGACCAACTCCACGGCGGGATGGTAGCGCACCGCAGCCAGGAGCACACCAGACAACCGGGCATCTGGCCGACGAGCCCGTGTGCGCTAGGGGTACGGAGCGGAGGACCGATGGACGACCAGGTCTACGATGTGGTGCTCGTGGGGGCCGGGATCATGAGCGCGACGCTCGGCGCGCTGCTGCGTCGGCTCGAGCCCTCCCTCACCGTGCAGGTGTTCGAGCGCATGGACACCGCGGCCACCGAGTCGTCCGACGCGTGGAACAACGCCGGCACGGGCCACTCCGCGTTCTGTGAGCTGAACTACACGCCCGAGGCGCCCGACGGCACGGTCGACGTCACGAAGGCCGTGCGGATCGCCGAGCAGTTCGAGCTCTCCAAGCAGTTCTGGGCGGCGCTCGTCGAGTCCGGGATGCTGCCCGAGCCCTCCGCGTTCATCCACACGGTGCCGCACATCGCGTTCGTGTGGGGCGCCGACAACGTGCGCTTCCTGCAGACCCGCTACGCCGCCCTCCAGGAGTCCCCGCTCTTCGCTGGCATGGAGCTCACCACCGATCCCGCGGTGATCGCGAGCTGGGCGCCCCTCGTGATGGAGGGCCGCGATCCGTCCGTTCCGGTCGCGGCCACGCGCATGGCGATCGGCTGCGACGTGAACTTCGGGAACGTCACCCGGAGCCTGTTCACGTCCCTGGCCGCGCAGCCGGGCGTCGAGGTCGCGTTCGGGCAGGAGGTGCGCGACTTCCGCCACAAGTCCGACGGCATCTGGCGGCTCAAGGTGCACGATCGGTCCGACGGCACCGACCGGATCGTGCGCGCCCGGTTCGTGTTCCTCGGAGCCGGCGGCGGCACGCTCCAGCTGCTCGAGGCCACCGACATCCCGGAGGGGCGCGGGTTCGGCGGCTTCCCGGTGAGCGGGCAGTGGCTGCGGTGCACCAACCCCAACGTCATCGCGCGTCACGCCGCCAAGGTGTACGGAAAGGCCGCCGTGGGCGCGCCGCCGATGTCCGTGCCCCACCTCGACACCCGGTGGATCGGGGGGGAGCGAAACCTGCTCTTCGGGCCGTACGCGGGGTTCAGCACGAAGTTCCTGAAGGGCGGCTCCTACCTCGATCTCTTCCAGTCCATCGGCATCGACAACCTCGTGCCCATGGTGTTCGCCGGCGCCGACAACATCGAGCTCACGCGGTATCTCGTGGGTCAGGTGCTGCTCGAGCCCGACGACCGCATGGCGATGCTCCGCGAGTACCTCCCCGATGCCCAGGACGATGACTGGGAGCTCGAGATCGCTGGCCAGCGCGTGCAGATCATCAAGGCCGACGCGCAGCGCGGCGGTCGGCTGCAGTTCGGAACCGAGGTCGTCACGAGCGCCGATGGCTCGATGGCAGCGCTGCTCGGCGCCTCTCCGGGCGCGTCCACGGCCGTCGCCATCATGCTCGACCTCCTGGAGCGGTGCTTCCCCGACCGCGTGGCAGGCCGCTGGAGTCCCCTGCTCCACGAGCTGTTCCCGTCGTGGGGTCGCTCGATGCACGACGACGCCGGGCTCTGCGCGCGCGTCCGGTCCGAGAGCATCGCCAGGCTCGGTCTCGACGGGCCTCCCTCCCGCTGAACGTCCCGAGACACTCAGTCCACGAGGGACTGCACCGCGCGGCGCAGCTCGGGGCGGTCCTCCCGGCGGTAGGCCAGCTGGATTCCGCGCCGCACCGCGGCCTCGAGCGCTTCGGCGTCCTCCTCCCGGAAGTGCCCCTCCAGCACCCCGTGGGCGTCGGATCCCACGCGCACGCGGCCTCCATCGCGGTCGACCGACCGGATGGCCTCGTACAGCACGTCCTGCCCGCCCCACTGCAGCCCGTGATGGTCGAGCCGCACGGTCGTGGTGCGCCGTCGCGAGCCCAGCCACACGAAGCCCGCGACGACGAGCGTGACTCCGACAGAAGCGACGGCCAGCTCGAGCCCTCCGAGCAGCCCGAGGGGTCCCACCACGAGCGCAACCACGCCCACCGTCACGACCGAGGCCGCCACCGACGCGACCCGACGGTCCGACGGGGGTTCGGTCTCGACCACCAGCGCGTGCGTGTCCGTCATCTCAGGTGGACGGGCTGCCCGCCGGCTCGACCGCGAACAGGATGCACCCCGCCGTCGCCCACGTGCCATCGGGCTGCTGCTCGAGCAGGTAGATCGCGCGGTACGGCTTGCCGTCGGGCCCGACCACGTCGAGGGACTGCGCCGGGCCGCCATCGAAGTACAGCATCCGACCGAACGAATAGCGCTGCGGGCGGTACACGGGCGCATACCCTTCGCGCACCATCTCCAGGAACCGGTCGGCCGTGCCGAGCTGCCGCTTCAGGCCCGGTGCGACGGGCTTCCATGCAGCCGCGGCATCGTCGCGACGGAAGGCTTCGATCTGGTCGCGGACCATCGACTCGATCGGACCCCGCTGCTGCTCGAGCGCCGCGATGGCGTCGGACGGCGACTGCGCCAGCGCAGGCTCGACGAGCGCGAGGGCCAGCCAGAGCGCCCACATCAGGGCCGCACCGCCCAGGCGAGCGCCAGGATGAGCGCCGACACCACCCCCATGCCCGCGAGCGAAGCGACGACCCAGCCGAACCCGGACCGACGGGACCTCCGCATCCCCGGCCTCGAGACGCGCCGTGCCGACGCGACCTCCGCGACCGGCACCTCCGCGGCCGGCGCTTCTTCGACCGGCGCTTCTTCGACCGGCGCTTCCTCGACCGGCGCTTCGATGTGCTCGAGCCAGTCGGTCTTCAGCTCGATCTCGTCGGTCGGTTCCTCGAGGCTCGGCATCGGACCGACCTGCACGTGGAACGTCGGGATGGACGCAGGCGCCGATGGCAGCGGCCCCTTCGCGATCGGAGCGGGAGGGAGACGAACCGGGAGCGGAAGGATCCGCGACGGCACGGGATCGACCGTGGCGCGGCCGCGGTTCGCGGCGCTCGACGTGCTGTCGGGGGGCAGGATCGGTCTCACGGCATCGTCCCGGTCGCACCGACCTATACCCCGAACCCCCGCGACATGCCCGCTCGAAGCCCGATGCTGCCGCTTCCACGGGTCTGGAGGGCTCGCCGCGACGGCCCGTGAGGGCTCAGAAGCTCTCGGTCCGGAAGCCCATCCCGGCGCGCCGACTGCTCTGCCGGAGCACCTGGCTCAGCGGCTTCGGTCCGCAGAAGAACACGGTGGCGCCAGCGAACCGGTCCGCGGCGAGAGCGGCGAGCTCGGCGTCCCAGTCGATCCGCTCGGACCGGATCAAGCGGCTCGGCATGTCGCTCGGCTGCTGGGTCACGAGGTGTACGGTCAGGTGGTGCTCCAGCGACCCCTCGAGCCCTTCGAGGAGCCCGACGAACCGCCCGAACGACGCCTCGTCGCGCTCGAGCCAGTACACGACCATGGCCTCGAACCGATGCACCCCGCTGGCCCGCACCTCTTCGAGGAACGACACGAACGGGGTGATCCCGATACCCGCAGCGACCACCACGACGCGCTCGAACACGTGCAGGTCGCGACACGGGCTCGCGAACGGGCCGTCCACGTAGATCGGCGTGCCGACCGGGACCCGTCCGAGCGCCTGTGTCCACGCGCCGTACCGCCGGATGCGGAACGACAGGCTCCCGCCGTCCGAGGTCGCGTTGATCAACGAGAACGGGTGCCACTCGAGTCGCGAGATCGACGGAACACACAGGAATGCGTAGTCCCCCGCCTCGTAGGCGAAGTGGTGCGGGCGCCGAACCGTGAGATCGAGGTCGCGCCCGTCGAGCTGGACGTGCTCCACGACGGCAGCGGAGGTCATGAAGGCGAGGCGCGTGAAGCGGTCGAGGAGGAACAGGACGAGCGGGGCGCCGCAGATCACCACGAACCACGGGGCGTGCACGATGCACGCGATGCCGATGGGGATCGTGAGGAAGTGCGTGTAGTAGAACCGCTCGAACGCTTCGCTGGTGCGCATCCACGCGCCCCAGCCGAGCGCTGCGAACAGCACGACGAGCAGGAGCCCACTCACCGTCACGGGGACCGTGAGCAGCGGGGCGACCGCGTCGGCATGGAATGCGACCAGTCCCGCGTACGCGAGCACGTGGACCACCGAGAACACCAACACCGCGGTACCCGCGATGACGTGCGCCTCCACGGCCTTGTGGAACGGCATGAGCACGCGCACCATCGCGAAGGCCCGCCGGGACATGAGGAACCGCAGCATCGGCAGCAGGACGAGCGCCAGGTTCAGGTAGATCCCGGCCGCGCTCCCACGAGCGACCGCCACCAACGGGCTCGGTGCATCCCGGAACACCCACGCCCGCCCGAGGACGACGCCCACCGTGACGGCCGAGTAGAGCGTGAGGTAGAGCGTCTTTCGCTTGTTCCGGCGCACGGCGGCGAGCATGCCGCCCGGTAACCGGAGCCGGGTCGTTCGGCCTCAGCCCGTCATCGAGACGGAGCGTACGAACCGGTCGAAGTCCGCGTCGACGGTCGACGGCGCGCCACGCTGGACGATCAGGCTGCACACGAGCACCGCCTTCCGACCCTGCACGAACACCATGCGGCGCGTCTCGGGCAGCAGGCGATGCCGCGCGACGGCCTGTGCGCAGGGCGTCCCGTCGGGGTGCTCGAAGCGGGAGTGCGTGGCGGGCCCGTACTGTTCGCTCCGATCGCCGATCAGGTGCGCGTACATCGCGTCGGCGGGCGGGGCCTGGATGCCGAACGTGAACCCCTTCGCCGCGACGAAGCAGTGGGGCCCGGGCTCCCACTCCCAGTGCCCGACCTCCTTCCAGTGCCGCTCCACCTCGAACGAGCACTCCGGACCCATCACCTGGCGCTTCTCGAACACCAGGAGCCGCGAGCCATCGGCCAGCGTGCCCATGTCCCGCGCTGGGACCTCACGGACGCGTGGCTTCGAGGGAGGCGGGGGTGGCGGGGCTGCGGGAATCCCAGGGCGGAACGGGTCGGACATCGGGCACCTCTCGCGAGACCGGTATCCCCAGGCTTCCCGAGCCCCCACGCCGTTTTCGGAGCGTTTCGCTACGCGCGACCCCACTGCACGCCGACCGCGCCCCAGGCGTACGAGACC
Organism: Myxococcota bacterium; assembly: GCA_041389565.1. Classification (GTDB taxonomy): domain Bacteria; phylum Myxococcota_A; class UBA796; order UBA796; genus JACKEQ01. Next base: position 602,589 of record JAWKRP010000002.1, on the reverse strand, counting down.
CCAGCGCTCGCGAGCACCACGCGGTGCCCGTCCCGCAGGCGGCCCGACGCAGCGCCCAGCTCCAGCGAGAAGATCGGGTCGAGCTGGCCCATGTGCCCGTAGTCCTCGAGGTAGGTCGACTGCGACTCCGTCATGCCGAGGTCGCTCAGCACGGCATGGTGCGCCGACCGCTTCATGTGGAGCAGCCCGAGGTAGTCCACCGCGGCGAAGCCCGAGCGGTCGCGGGCTTCGTGGATGACGTGCATGAAGTTCGCGTGCGAGCGCTCTCCGAGCCGCGCCTTCATCGCCTCCACGTCGTGCACGTCGAGCATCATGCGGCCCGTGCCCAGATCCTCCGCCGTGACGGGCGCCACCGTCCCGCCCGACCACACCGACACGTCGTCCGCGAAGTCCCCGTCCGACAGCAGGGACGCGTCGAGCACGAGGTTCTCGTCGACGTCGCGCCGCAGCACGAGCGCCCCCCCCGCCGCCGCGAGCGCGTACATGAAGCTCACGCGGGGGTTCTGGTAGTCGATCAGGTCGCCGTTCCGGTACCCACCCGCCAGCAGCACCGTGCGGACACGGTCGTCCGTGGCCATCAGCCCGCGCGCGAGCTTCAGGGCCGACACCGTGGTGCAGCACCGCTGCGCGACATCCATCGCCCACGCGTTCTTCGCGCCCACGAGCTGCTGGATCTTGATGCCCGACACCATGAGCGGGTGCTCTTTGTACTCCTCGCTGATCGACAGCACGACGTCGATCTCCCCGGGGTCGACGCCGCACTTCGCAAGCGCAGCATTCGCGGCGTGGGCGCCCATCGCACACGGGTGGTCGTCCGGGCCGGGCACGGGCTTGCTGTGGATCCCGAACCGCTCGCGGATCACGGCTTCCGGGATGCCGGTGCGCCGCGCGAGCTCGTCGGAGCCCATTCGGGGGGACGGGAGGTACGTACCGGTGGCGAGGATGCCGACGCGCATGGGGTCCTTCGGGGATTGCTGTCGCGCAGCATATCCCCTGCCACCGACCCGACAACCGCGGGCAGGCCGTCGTCGGGCTCAGTCGATGTCCGTCCCGATGCGAACGTCGAGGAAGAACGGCGCAGACACGGTGCCGTTGTAGTTGTCGAGCACGAGCGCGTACTCCGCAGCGGCCGCACCCTCGTTCGTGAGCTCGAAGTGCTCCGGCGCGTCGTTCCCGGGCGCGAAGAACGTGTTGTCGTCGCACGCCACGGCCGTCGACGTGTCCGTGCAGGTCTCGAGCGCGTACACGACGCCATCGCCCCCCAGCACCACGAAGTCGACCACGGCGGTCTCGCCGGGCGCCAGAGCCAGGCGGAGCACGCCGTCCGGGCCCGCCGACTCGTAGCCCGTGCAGCTCGGACCCGGCGACACGAGGTCGAGGTCGTTCCCGAGCAGCCCGAGGTCCCCGGACAGGTGGTGCGTCCCGGTCGACAGCAGCGGCGCGGACGCGAGGGTCGCGCACGTCGGCTCCGGGGTCACGGGCGTGGGCGTGAACAGCTGGATGTCGAGCCCGAAGCTCTGCACGTCGCCGTACACGGAGTAGTTGTCGGCTGCGACGTACTGCGTGACCGCCGTGCTGCCCGTGTTCACCCACGACAGCGGGAGCGCCGGGAACACCGACGCCGTGCAGGTGTTCGCCGCGTTGCAGTCGTCCGTGGCGTGCAGCCCGACCGGACCGGTGCCGCGCACCCACATCCGCTCGCCCGGCTCCACCTCGACGGGCACGATCGCGTCCGCGCCGTCGTAGCTGCTGAACCCACACCCGCCGAGGATGGGGTCGACGTCGTCGGCCAGCCCCGCGAGCGAGGCCAGCAGGCGCACGTCGGCCGAGTACGGCGTCAGCGCTTCGGCTTCGTCGCAGGTGTCGGCCACGGCATCGAATGTGACGGGCGAGGTGTAGGTGAGGTCGAGCTGCCAGAGCGCGGAGTCGAAGTCGGCTTCGATCACGAGCAGCAGCGATTCCGTGCTGGCGGTGTCGTTCAGGAACGTCCACTCGCTCGTGCCGTCGAAGAAGAACGTGCCGTCGGCGCCCGCCACGCACACGGCTCCCGTGCAGTCGGTCACCGCGTAGACCTTCGCGTACCCCGGCAGGTCGGTGACACGGGCCGTCGCGAGGGTGCCCGCGGGCACCTCGATCGGCAGGATCGCCTCGGGACCGGGCGTCGCGAAGCCCACACACCCATCCTGGCCCGCGTCGAGGGCCTGCGAGCCGAACTCCCCGAGGTAGCGACCCGGAACCACGGGCGCGAACGCGGTGGCGTCCGCGCAGGTCGTCGGGGCCGTGAGGAACGTGCGGTCGCCCACCACCCAGCCCGTGAGGTCGGCGCTGCTGCGCGAGCTCCACGTCACCGGGTTCGCGCCCGCCGTGCTCGTTCCGTACGCCACCCGCGACAGCTCGAAGTCCACGCGCACGTTCCGACCGTTCAGACCGAGGTCGTCGACCGCGAGGTCGTGCTCGCCGTCGTCGTCGAGCGCGAACACCCGACGGAGCTGGGTTCCCCCGGCGTCCCGGGCGGTCACCGCGAGCTCGATGACGCCCGTGCCGGCCGTCCACCGGAACGGCACGACCCCACCGGGCTCGAGGAGCACGCCGGACACGGGCCCGGAGAGCACCAGGGGCTCCACCGGGTCGACCAGCATGGGCTCGTTGAACGCGGGCCAGCCCTGGAAGGCCGTCCAGGCGACGCTGACGGCGGCCGTCGGCGCGGCCGGGAAGAACCCCTGGTACGCGAAGGTGCCCGGCAGCGGCGGGAACGGCGTGATGCCTCCCACCTGGAGCCCGCCGATCTGCGAGGGCATCGCCAGGTTGATGTCGAAGCCCACGTTCGCGTCGACGAACCCACCGACGGTGGGAACGGCCGGGCGGCACAGCGCGTCGTCGAGGTAGCACTCCGCGGGGTTCACGAAGCCCTGGAGGTCGGCACCGAACAGCGCGATCCACCGCGGCCCGTTCGTATCGTCCACGACCGCGATGCTGGCCTCCCCGACGCCCGGTGGGTCGGTGTCGGTGTCGGCATCCGTGTCGGTGTCGGCATCCGTGTCGGTGTCGGCGTCCGTATCGGTGTCGGCATCCGCATCGGTGTCCGTGTCGGACTCGGTGGGCTGGGGCTCGGGGTCGCCCTTGCAGGCGAACAGGAAGACGGCGAGGGGCAGTGTGCGCATGCGCTACGTGTAGCGGCTGACGCGCACCCCGGGCCAGTCGAGCGCCCAGGGTTCGTACTCCCCGTGAATACGCGACCCGGGCGTGCGCGCAGCCCGCTCCGGTGGGACACTGCATCCGTGCGACCGATCCTCGACGCCCTCGCGAAGCCCTCTGCCCACCACACCCGGTCCGCCGTGCTCGTGGGCCTCCACGTGCTCGCCATGCTCGCGGTGATCGCGACCACGCCGTACGTGGGGCCCGAGCGCGCCTGGGCGATGGCGCTGTTCTGCCCCATCCCCACCGTCCTGGCCGCGTTCGTGCTGGTCCGGCCCTACCGGAGCCCACCCACCCGCATGCCCACCGACTGGGACCTCCGCGGGCTCCACCCCTGGGTGGTCGTGGACGACGATCCGTACTGGCTCGAGCGCGCCGAGGCGGAGGTCCTCGTCGCGAAGTCCCTCGAGCGGCCGCCCATCTACACGACGTTCACGCACGACGGCGTGAAGCTGGTCGTCCCGCCGCACGATGCTCCAGCCCCTCCGCTCGACGGGGTGCTCGGCGCGTCGTGGCGCGCGATGATGGTCGCCGGGCTGGTCGTGTCCGTCCCTCCCATCCTCCGGGACGTGGCGCTCGGCAGGGTGTCGTCCACCAGCCTGCTCTGCATGGTGCTCGCCGTGCCCCTCGCCATGGCCGTCACCAACGGCATCGTGCTCCTGCCGTGGTGGGTGGTGCTCGGGCTGTGGACCTCGTACCCCGGGCTCGGACGTGCGTACGAGGTCACACTCACGGGCCGCATGCTGAAGTTCGGCACTGAGACGTTCCCGCTCGGTCACCCCGAGCAGCGCGTCGAGCTCGACGGAGGCACGCTCACCGTCAGCCGACCGGGCCAGACGCTCGTCCTGCGGGGCGCCGCCGCACACCTCGCCTTCCTGGCGTCCGCCATCGCGGCCCTCCCCGCGCACGACGACTCCGAAGCCGACGTCCCCGCCGCCTTGCGCGCGCTCGTGCCGCAGTGAGCCTCAGAGCTTCGGGATGCGCAGCCTCGCGCTGATCATCCCGGTGCCGCTGATCGCGAACAGGAGCACCATCGGGTGCAGCTCCCACGGCCCGATCACGAGGTGACCCAGCCACAGGGCCTCCCGCACGGCCCCCATGCCCCAGGCCACTCCGAACACGGCGACCACGGCGAGGCTCGTGGGGATCGGCGTGCCCTCGAAGTACTTCACCTTGCCGGAGCCGTCGTCGAGGTCGCCGGCGGTGACGTTGAAGCGCGCCAGCCGGGCGACCCCGCAGGTCACGAAGTAGGTCAGCACGAGCGCGTCCCAGCCGCCGCGCAGCCCGAGCGTGAAGCCGACCACCGCGGGCGCGACGCCGAACGAGATGACGTCTGCGAGGGAGTCGAGGTCGCCGCCGAGGGGCGACTGCGCGTGGCGCCAGCGGGCGACCCGTCCATCGAGCGCGTCGAACACGAACGCCAGCGGGAGCAGCACGAACACGACCCACAGCGGGGGGCTCCCCTGGTCGAGGTAGCCGAGGCACACGAAGATCGTGAGCACTCCGGAAGCCGCGTTCGCGAGCGTGAACAGGTCGGCCAGCGACAGGGTTCGCAGCATCGACAGCGGAGGTGGACGTTCGGGGCTCGGCACGCCGCCGCATATCCCGCACACCGGGGCCGGTCAGCCCGGGAGCGCGCGACCGGACCGTGGGATACGACGCTCGGAGGCCGGGTACCCGGCGCCGGAGGACCGATGATCGCGCTGTTCCTCGCTGCCTGCACGCCCTCCACGCCGGCTGACACCGACACGTACGACCCCACCGCGCCGCTTCGCGAGCGATGCTTCGGAGAGCTCGGCGAGGGCGCGCTGATCCCGAGCTACGACGGCTTCGGTCCCACCGTGCCGCGGCACTGCATGGGCACGAACCACCAGGACATCGACGCCGTCGGCAAGGTGGTGTTCCTCGGCGACTCCATCACGGCGGGAACCCCGCCTACCCCGGTCGACGAGGTGTACCGCAACCTGCTCGGCGTCGAGCTCGCGGAGCGGTTCGGTTCCCTCGAGCTCGACAACTGCTCCGAGTGGGGCGCGCGGCTCGACGATCTCGTGGGCGAGGGCAAGCAGATCGAGTCCTGCTTCCCGGAGGTCCAGACCGAGCCCGTGCTCGTCGTCATGACCGTCGGCGGCAACGACATGGTCGCGTGGGGCGGGGATCTCGCGGGCGGCACGCCGGTGGAGGAGGTCACGGCGGACTTCGAGGCCGGCATCGCGTACCTCGAGTCCGCGCTCACGTGGTTCAAGGACGACCCCGACGGGCGCTTCCCGGCCGGCGTGAACGTGGTGTTCGCGAACGTGTACGAGTACACGGACGGCACGAACGAGGTCGGGGTGTGCCCGCTCGCCGACCTGTTCGACGTCCCCGAGGACATCTCGGAGTTCGGCGAGGGCTACGTGAACCTCAACGAGGCGTACATGGAGCTGGCGGTCCGCACGCAGACGGACATGGTGTTCCTGTACGAGTCGTTCTGCGGGCACGGGTTCTTCCACGACGACCCGAACAACCCCTGCTACCGCGGCCCCGAGGCCGAGCGGTGGTTCGACGACACGTGCATCCACCCGAACCCGACCGGGCACCGGGTGCTCGCCGACATGGTGCTGGCCGTCGTCGACGAGTGACCCGTCAGCCGAGAACCTCGGCCCGCACCCGCCCGAGCCCGACCGTGCCGGACCCGAGCACCCGCCGGTGGAACTCCGACACCGGGTGCTCGCCGCGCGCGAGGAACTCGGCACGCAGGTCGAGCAGCACGCGCTGGCCGACCTTGTAGCTGATCGCCTGGCCGGGCCAGCCCAGGTACCGCAGCACCTCGCTCTCCGACACCTCCGGGCGTAGCCCCCCGATCTCCGTCATGAATGCGACGGCCCGCTCGAACGTCCAGGCCTCGCCGGGCTCGAAGCACGCGCCCTTCGGGATCGGCCGGCCCACATGGAGCCCGAGGTCGAGCACCACGCGACACGCCCGCGCGATCTGGTTCACGAGCATGCCCACGCGCATGGGCGGTGCTTCGTAGAAGCCGTGCTCGTCCATCCGCTGCTCGGCGTACAGCGCCCAGCCCTCCGCGAATCCCGAGCAGTGGTGCATGGCCCGGTGGAGCCGCGACAGCTTGCCCGCGAGCGAGCGCTGGATGCCGATCTGCAGGTGATGGCCCGGGAATCCCTCGTGGTACGCGGTGCTCTGCTGGTCGAACAGCGGGATCGGCCCGTCTCCGACGAACGAGTAGCGCACCCGGCCCGGACGCGAGAGGTCCTCGGACGGCCCCGCGTACCACGCACCCGGCGGGGAGCCCGGCGGAGACGCGTCGATGTCGAGGTTCCGGAGGGCCTCGGGCATCGGGAGGTCGGCTCCCAGGCGATCCATCGCGTCGGACTGCCAGGCCCGGATCCGGTCGAGGAACGCGTCGGCATCCGGTGCCGACGTGCTCGGATCGGTGCGCCACATCTGCACGGCCTCGGCCAGCGTGCGGCCCGGCGCGGCCCGGTCGAGCTCGCGCACCAGCTCGGCGTGCAGGCGCTCCACCTCGTCCCAGCCCCACGCGAGCGTGTCGTCGACCTCGATGGGCACGTGCAGGAAGGACTCCGCCTCGGGCAGATAGGCCTGCTCCCCCACCCCGTCGTGGGGCACGGCCGCCGCGAGGTAGGTGGACTCGAGCCAGTCCGTGAGCCGCGCATGCACGTCCTGCGCGCGGTCGGCCGCGCTCCGCACGTGCTGGACGAGCGCTTCGGGGTGTCCCGCCCGCGCGGCCCGGTCGGCGTGGTGCTGGAACGACCGGTGCTCCGCCATCGTGCGCCCCTGCGCGATGCACGACACCACCTGCCGCCGCGACACCGTGCGTCCCTGCCCGATCTGGTGTTCCAGGTGCTGCCGGTACTGCTCCATCGCAACGTCGAGCCCGTCGAGGCGGGACACGAGGTCCTCCACGGCCTCGGGAGTGGACGGGTCCATGTTCTCGAGCGTCAGCGGGAACATCTGGAACGGGCTCGCGAGGTGGTTGAGCCACATCGTCGGCGGATCGCGGTCGATCGTTGCGATCTCGCGCCCCACCACCTCTTCGAGCACGTGCACGGCGAGCGCGTCCCAGCGGTCCTCCGCGCGAGGAAGCGCCGAGATCTGCGTCTGGGCCGCCACGAGGCGCTCGCGGAACGCCCCCTGGCCGTCGGGCGACACATCGTCCCAGCGCCCGTCGTGACCGGGGATTCCGCACATCGTGGCCATGGCGGGTCGGAGCTCCGCGAGGAGGTCGACGACGTGATCGGACAGCGCGAATGCCGGGTGGTCTTGGGTCATCGGGGCAGTGTATCGCCCCGTGCGTTTACGAAGCGAGGGTCCGCGGGCACCCCCACGTGGAGCCCCGATGCCCGGGCCTCCTGCGATAGCACAGGATGGAACGATGCTGCAGGTGCGCGCCGGGTTCGGGATGTGGGGATGGTGGCTGTGGTGGTGCGTGTTCATGGTCGGCGCCGCGAGCCCGGCGGTCGCGGCCGAGCTCGCCTCGCTCGAGGTGCGCGTCGTCGACTCCGACGAATTCGAGATCCCGAACGCCACCGTGGCGGTGTCGCAGGACCGCCACGAGGTCGACTCCAGCGTGACCGGTGACAGCGGAACGGTCCTCTTCACAGGGCTCCCCGCAGGGGTCGACCTCTCGGTCACCGTGTCCTCCGCCGCCGGAGACGGCCTCGTCGACGGCGTACGCCTGAAGGCGGGCCGAACGTTCTCGCTGGTCGTGATGGTCGAGGCGAGCGAGGTCGTGGTGATCACGGCGAACGAGAAGCCCGCCCTCGACGTGACGTCGCTGCAGCGCATCCCGAGCGGTCGCACCTACCAGACGGCTGTCCAGCAGGCCGCGGGCGTCGTGGTAGGCGCGGGTCAGGGCCGGAACCCCAACATCGCCGGCGCGTGCTGTGACGTGATGTACGCGCCCCCACAGCGGCCCCAGCCCGTCACCAGCCCCGAGCGCTTCACGAGCTACGGCATCGGCGGACACGTGCTCACCGAATCGGATCCCCTGTCGACCTTCTCGATCGACGTGGACACCGCATCGTTCGCGGTGGTCCGGCGCTACCTCACCCAGGCCGCGCTCCCGCCCCCTGCGGCCGTGCGGGTCGAAGAGCTCGTGAACGCGCAGCGGTACGACGACCCCGCCCCGACGGGCGATGCGCGGTTCCGCGCCAACCTCGAGGCCGCGCCCCACCCCTGGCTGCGCGGGCACCACCTGCTCCGCGTCGGGCTCAAGGCGCAGGAGGTCGAAGTCGAGCGCAACCCCGTGCACCTCACGTTCCTCGTCGACGTGAGCGGGTCGATGTCGAGCCTCGACAAGCTCGCCCTCGCGCAGGACGCGCTGCACTACCTCGTGGACCACCTCGACCCCGAAGACCGCGTCGCGCTCGTGACCTACGCGGGCTCGACCGGCATCGTCCTCGAGCCCACCCAGGTGGCCGAGCGGCCGCGGATCCACCGCGCGATCGACCGCTTGAGCACGTCCGGCGGCACGAACATGGCGTCGGGCATGGACCTCGCCTACCGCCTGGCGCTCGGGACCTACGCGCCGGGCACCGAGAACCGCGTCATCGTGCTGTCCGACGGGGACGCCAACATCGGCGCGTCCACCCACGAGCAGATCCTCGCGCAGCTCGCCGACTACGCCAAGCGGGGCATCACGCTCACCACCGTCGGCTTCGGAACGGGCAACTACCACGACACGCTCATGGAGCAGCTCGCGGACCACGGCGACGGCAACAGCTTCTACGTCGACACGATGGCCGAGGCGAAGAAGGTGTTCGGACGCGACCTCTCGGCCACGCTGCGCACCGTCGCGCGGGACGTGAAGATCCAGGTCGACTTCGACCCCGAGTCCGTCCTCTCGTACCGCTTGATCGGGTACGAGAACCGCGACATCGCCGACCGCGACTTCCGCAACGACGCCGTGGACGCCGGCGAGATCGGCTCGGGACACTCGGTCACCGCGCTGTACGACCTCGTGCTCCGCGACGACCCCGGCGCCGACCTCGCGACCCTCCGCGTGCGCAGCAAGCCCCCCGGCCCGGACGCGCCTTCGGTGGAGCACGCGACCCCGCTGCCGATGCGCGCCGTCCGGGACGAGCTCGCCGACGCCACGCCCGACTTCCGCATCGCCGTCGCGACCGCGATGTTCGGCGAGCGCCTGCGGGACGCACCGGACGCCGCGGAGATCTCGTACACCGAGCTCGCCGCGATGGTGCGCCACGCGCGCCGTACCGCCGAAGACGACGCGCTGGCCGACCTCATGGACCGCGCGGCACAGCTCGAGGACCGGAGGGGTCCGGTGACCCGGGCTCGCAGGTAGACTGACCGGGATGTCGCATCCCGACCATCTCGTGCACCACGCCAATTGCGCCGTTGCAGTCCATGGTAGGCTACTCGGCGTTCGAGCGGCGTCGCTTGCGCTTCCCCACCCATCGGCAAAGCCCACGGGATGGTCGTTGTGGCATCTGCTCCAGGTGTACGGTACACTCTCCACTAACCGCTTCATGGAGCCCGCTGTGCACATCCCGCTACGGGCCACAACTCAACCAGGCGAGGAGCTCTCGTGAGAATACCCCCTATTTTCGTAACCGCAGCAATACTTTCATTTGGGCAGCTGTATGCCTGCCAGACGACTTCCACGGCCCCACCCAACGTCAAGAATGGGGTCGCCGACGCCCATGTTGAGGCGCGGAACGTGGCTCCTCAAACGCCTCCAGAGAACAGTCTACCCCCAATACCACTATCCCTCAGCCCAACCCCAGGCGTTGGGTCGGAGTGGGCGGGACCGACCGCTCTCACCCTCGCACGATCCCAAAATCCGCTTCTCTCGGGCGGAGAATATGAGATGTCGGCGTACATGGGGAACGTCATCGGAGAATTCGAAATTGTGGGATCCGCCGAACGCGAAGGCATGATGCTAATCGACTGGGAACTGTCGCCCGTCAGACTTCTCCACAACGAGTTCGGCATGGAAAGGTTCGTGCTTGAGCTACAAGGCGGCAGTGTGAATGGTGTGGAAGGAGTCCAGCCCGATCTCCACACGGGAGACCACGTGTTCGTAGCAGCGGAGGTGAAGGCGGACGGGCGAATGGTGCAAGACCTCGGCACCATCCTTGTTCGGCGCCCAGATGGAAGCACAACGACACCGCTAGGATACCCGGTGTTTAGAGTCGATTCGGGTGAGGTTTCAATTGGGCGAAATGATGTGCATCCGACGGCATTGTCGACGGTCGCTCGAAGGGGAATGCAATGGGAGAGCGCCGTCGGTGCCGCCGAATCTGCCATCATGCCAATGCTACAGCGCAAGACCAACCTCATCGACGAGGAGATCCGATGACCACCTTTCTAGCCCTAGTTCTGACGACCCAGAGTCTCGCGGGGACCACATTCGTCGACACCGTCGACCGACCGTGCAGGGAAGCGGTCGCGATGTCCGGAGGACTTGGGTATGACTTCACTCCACTTACATCGATTTTCAATGGTGCCACCGTGGCTTGGACTCAAGTCGAACAGGGAGACTTCGCAGATGCCTCCCTGGCATGGTCCGCCGACCTACCCCACACAAACACGCCGAGGATCACGCTCGGCGTGCACGAGCAGATCTGGAAGTTCAACCCGACCTACTTCATCGGCGATGAAAGGAACGGTGCACATCGAGTCACCGCCGGCTACTGGCCGTGGACAGTCGGATCTAAGAGCACAGCTCTCGCAGTAACTCAAGTATATTTCCGTCAGAACTCTTGCATCTATTCCGAGACGGAGATCTTCTTTCGCGATCCAGCGTTGTTGGAGGGCGAAAACTCCGACAGCCTGGATTCGTTCGTCGCACCAGGTTCACCGCCTCCGACCCCCGGAACCGGCACGCCAAAGGGCAACGTCGGCGTTACAATTCACGAGATGGGCCACATTTATGGACTTGGCGAGGCTTCGCACTCCACGGTGGAAAGTGAGGAGCCCCAAACGATGACTGTCTCCGTGCCGATCGCGACGTTCGACGAGCGCTATGTTGGATCCGCACACAGCACGATGGTGATGCCAACCGAAGCGGCAGAAATGTACGTTTGGTTCGGCACCACACTCAATCTCACCGAACGGGACATCGCAGTGATTCCTTACCACACAGATACGACCCTCTCGAGCCTAGCGGTGAACGAAAGCTGGAGGGCGGCGACAGAGAGCTACTACGGGGCTGCATGGGCCTACCCACAGATGATCAATGGAACCACAGCCAACTCGTTCCTGCTCAGCCCCGACGGTGACGGCCCGACCAAATTGTGGGCAATCAACAACGGTGCCGGTACAGGCCAAGTGGAGTTCTCGTTCTTCCTCGTGCCACCCGGTTACTCGGAGAACTGCGACTCGGCCGCGAGTTTGTTGATTCAGCAAAACCTTTTCTACGGAAAGTACGAACTCAAACGGCATGTACTTCCAAATCTGCCCGCGTACTCAGCAACGGAAATCGGCGGCAACCTTCGGTGGGAGTTTCCCCACGAAGACGAGTTTCCCATTTCTCCGGGAGACTATAGGCTATGCGTCCTCGCGGACTTCGGCGACCAATACGACGAGTCTCGGGAAGACAACAATAAGGCCGTATCCGAGACGTACTTCGAGGTTCTTCCGTAGTGCCCGCCATCAGAAATTGGTCACCTTAGCCACGCATTCGAACCTGACCACAACGACCCGTCAGAACGAGGCGAGTGGCCCCAGACCCTTCGCCGGACCCGTGTGGGCCGGCACGATCCACTCGATCTCCGCGGCCCGCGGCTCCAGACGCTTCGCCAGCGCGCGCAGCGACGCCGTGTTCTGGTCGAGGTCGTCGGTGAACACCCAGGGAGCGGGCACCAGCTTCCCGCTCGTCTTCCACCCCGCACTGTCGCCGACGAACAGCAGCCCGTCGACCAGGATGGCCGCGCTCCCCGCCGTGTGACCGGGCAGCGCGAACACCTCGAACTGCGTGTCGCCGACCGTGAACACCTCGCCGTCCGAGAGCGGCGACTCCACGCGGATGTGGGAGTCGACCGCACCCATGAGCGACGGCAGCGGACCGCGATAGGCCGCCTTGCCCTCGAGCTGGGGGAGCTCGGCCGCCATCGCGCGCACCGGGATCTTCGGGGCCGCCACCGTGGCGCCCGTGTGATCGGAGTGGCCGTGCGTCAGCACGATCATCTCGACCGCGTCGAGCGTCGCGCCCTTCGCTTCGAGCGCCTTGCGCACGGGGCCCGCCATCTCGTCCATGCAGGCGTCGACCAGCACGAACCGACCGCCCCCCACGTCCACGAGGAAGCACGCCACGTACGCGTCGAACACCGTGGTGACGCGCCCGTTCGCCATCTCGTGGCCGGGCTCCACCGCGACGTTCCCCATGAACGCCGACCCGATCAGACCGACGGGAACGGCCAGCACCGCGAGACCGAGCACGGTCAGCGCACCACACCCGAGGAGCCACTTTCTCTGCACGTTCGAACCTCTGCGCGACGACTAACGCCGACGTGGCGGCAGCGCGTCCAGGCGTGTGCGAAGTCTTCGTCCGTGCTCCGGGTTCACGGCGTGCACCCACGCGATCAGGCCGTGTGACGGGCGCAGGGATCGCGCCGACCGCTGGCGTCACTGCCCACCACGAAGGACATCCGCGTTCGGGAGACGGGACTCGAGCATCGCCTCCGACTCGAAGCACACGTACCCGAGCCTGCCTTCCATACGGGCATCCGCACAGAACAGCCCCGCAGGGAAATCTGGGGGTGGACCCTCCTCTGGCCAGGTGTTCATGTGGTACGAGCGATGGACGCCCTCTCCACACGACCCGAACGTGTACAACTGCAACCGGGTCACGCCGTTGTTTTGAACGTGCAACTCCAGACACCCCTTTCTGGCGAGGCACATGCCGTGGTTGGCGCCGTCGTCGAGGAACTCCACACACCGCTCCCAACCCTCTTTGCCCATGATCTCCATGGCGAACTTTGTCGGAGCGATGGTCCTGAAGGTACCAACTCCGTCGAAATTCCAATGGAACTCGCTGTTGGGGCCCGGCTCCAACGGACGCTCTTGCGCGAGCTGCCTGAGCGGGATCACCTTCTCGCGACCAGGCCCGTCACACCCGACCAGCAGCGCCAGGAGCGCAGGAACGACCATCAATACCACCACAAGTCTTGGGGTGCGGACTCTGGTGGAGCCCCTTCGGCTCCCATTGGGCACTCCTCGCACGGGTCGCAGTCCTGGTTGCATTCCCCACCGTTCTCTGCGTACTGATCGTAGGTTGTGAACGAAGTGTAGCACTTCTGACACTTCTTGAAGGTGTTCCCCCTGCATGCATCAGTCGGCACTGCGATTACATCAGTAGCATGCGTATGGGCCTGACAGTTCGGATGGCAGTCAAAGAAGCTGTCTCCGCCAGCCCCACCCCCTCCGCCGCAGCCGTTTCGACTGCATCCGATAAGCCACCAAATCAGCCCGATCTGAGTCTCTGGCGACGACTCACTCTCGTCGAAGCCATTGCCCATCTCCGCGTCTACGCGAGATTCAGACAGGGAGTGCGTCCATGTCCGAAGGCCGTGACTCCTAGCCCGATTGGCGACATGGATGATGCGATTGTTTCCCATTCCAGGTTCTCCCATAATCCTGAGTTTGTGACCACACGCTGGGCTCGGCGGATCGCGCCCGACCCTCGAAGCGCCTGCCGCAGACATTCACTCCGGCCCCCCAGGTGATCGGGACCCAATGTCCCGGAATCCAATCCTTACCGCTTGATTCTGCGCGCGGTGAGCCAGACGCCGTCTACGACCGAGTTCCGTCGGCCGCCCACAGCCGAACCCTCAGCGGCCGTCACGTGGACCTCCCCTCGACCACGAGTCGGGCATAACCCATTTCGCACGCGGCGCCCGACACGTTGCTCACCAGGAACCCGAAGCGAACGAGCTCCGCCGTCCCCAGGAAGACCGGTGCCTCGAATGCCGTTCCGTAGTCCCAGGCCCCCGCCGTCGAGGTCCAACTGTCCGCCGCCCGGATGCGAACCGCACTATTCCAGCTCAACCCATCGTCGCTCGTCTGAAGCCCGCCCTGCACCCTCACTAGCCCGGTCGTGCTCAGAAGCCGCCACGTCGCCCGCATCGCCTGGTAGTTTCCTGCCTTCAGCGCTCCGGTTGCCGGTACGAACGTCACGTCCACGGCGGACGAGATCGACGACACCAACTGCGGAGGCGGAGCCAACGTCTGCGTCGCCAACGACTTCGGACGGATCCTGAGGTTCACCACCGCGTTCTGGGGGCCCGCTGCGGCTCCCGTCGCGTTCTTCGCGAGCGCGCCGAATCGGCAGAACCGGCGGTAGGTCGTGCCCGCCACCGAGGAGAGGTCTACGAAGCCATCACCGTAGTTCCACTCCGTGGAACCATCGATGTAGTTCGGAAGCGACCCCTTCCAGTCCACCTCCTCTGGGGTGTCCCACGTCACCCCGTCGTTCGAGAACTCCACCGCCGGACAGATCTCGCAGTCGCGATCCCCCGTCACCTGAACGTCGAACCGCGCCGACGACAGCGCGGTCGTCGGTAGGATCTGCGAAAGCGGGTTCCACATCGGAGTCGATGTACTCTTCTGCGTGGCCACGGGCTTGAGCCCGGTCTCGATCACCATCTCTCCCCTCCTACCTGGACTGTGTCTCGACGAGGATCTGGACCGTGGCACCGTGCTTGTTGGTGCCGGTGGCGTTGAGAACGTCCACCCCGAACTGCACCCATCGGTTGCCTCCGCTGCTGTCGACCTCCGTGAACGCGTCCTCCCAATGCCAGCCGGCCGTGGTGAGGTTCACCGCGTCGTACTGCACCGCACTCGCCCAGGTCACGGCGTCCTGGGAAAGCCGACGCGCGCGCCGGAACTTCATCACCGCCCCCGCTGGGAGACTGGACAGCTCGATCTGAACGCGCGCGTGCGTCAGGTCGCTGGTTCGCATCGGCGGGCCCAGCGGGATGAACACCCAACCCGTGCTCTCACTGGCGTCGCGCGGGGTGTAGACCAGGGTTCGGAACAACTTCCTCGTGTTTCGGCAGCTCATCAGGACCTCACGTCGATGCGGACAGATGCGGTGACGAACTCGACCGAGCTCGGGGATCCCGAGCTGTTCGTCGCCAGGACGCCGAACCGGACGAACTGGTTGTCCTGGGCCGCCGCGATGCTCGTGAAGCCCGCCGAATAGGCATACCCGTCGGACGCTGTATAGGCCGAGCCGGGGAGCTCGAGCTGATCGTCCCACGTGACGCCGTCGTCCGAGACCTGGTAGGCTACCCGGGCCTTCACGAACTCCGTCCCGAAGTCGCGCCAGAGGGTGCCGCGCACCGAGCTCACCCCGGACATCGGCACCGCACCCGTGAGCGGCGTGAAGTTGGCAGACGCATTCGGCTTCGTCGGAACCACCTGTGGGCCGCCCGAGATGGTGCGCGCCGCCACCGTTCGGAGCTGGACGCGGAGCTGCACCGAAGCCACCTCGTTGTTCGAGGCGTGCCCCGCCTTGTTGCGGCACATCACCCCGAAGCGCACGAACAGGCGCGAACCCGTCGTGAGATCGATCCAGGTGTCTCCGAACCCCCACCCATCTGCGGTCACATATGCCGAGCCGCTGTTCGTGTTCACGCCGACGGGCGTGTGCGTGGTCCACGTGACACCGTCGTCCGAGAACTGGTAGGCTGGGCGCACCTCGGCGTAGGTCGTGTGGGAGATGAGTTCCAGCGCGAACAGGCAGGCTTCGACGTCGGTCGTGTCGAAGGCATCCGTCAGTGGCGTGAAGTGGTCCGTCGTGGAGTGGTTCGACACCGCGGTCTTCGGACCGCTCAGGACGACGCGCGGCTTCATACCAACCTCGTCTCGACGACCGCGCGGACGATACCGGCGGTGGTCGGTGGGGTGGGACTCGAAAGCCCCACGCACAGGAATCCGACCCGAACGTAAACCGCTGCGGCCGAGCTCTGGTCTACCCACGACGAGTATAGCTCCTGGTCCAGAGCCGAGCTCCAGTCACCGATGGCCGACGTCGCCGTCCAGTCGTACCCGTCGTTCGAATACTGCACCGCCGGGCGCACCTTCACATTGCCGTTCGTCGAGCTGAGATCGAACTGCGCCCGACACTCGGTGAGCGTGTTGCCCGGCAACGCCCCCGTGATGGGTACGAAGCGTTCCGTTGTCGTGTTGTTCCCGTATACGACGGCTGTGCCCGCGATCCTGGTCACTTCACATCCCATGGACGCTCCTCCTCGTGAGTGTGCCGAGAACTTCCTTCGCGCAGCCACTCTCAGCCACCGAGCAGACCGCACGACCCGAACGCCCGTTTCAACGCTGAAACACGCACCTGGCCCAACGGTTCGGGCGAGGTGGGCAGATGCCGACCTCCGACCGAGCCACGCACCAGCCCTTCGAAAAGGGCCGCGAGTCCACGAGGACGGGCCTCGCGTCGTTTGCACGTTGTTGACTTACAGTTCTCCAGGCACCGATCGCGACGAAGGCGGACCGATTGCATCAGCCTGTTCGCTGGTGGTAGCCTTGCGTTGGCCCATCAAACCGGAGGGACGATGGAGCGAAGAGCAGGCGCTGTGCCGTCCGAGCGGCTCATCCGGGACACCGCGAGAGCGATCCAGGAGATCGCTCGCCAGGGTGCGCTCCAGACCGCGATCGCCATCGGCTGCCTGATCACCGAACGCCTCTACGACGGCGAGGTAGAAGCGAGCTCGAGAACCAACGACCGGACGTCGCTCCGTCGCCTGGCGATCGCCCTCGGCTCCCCCCGGCGGGGGGGGGGGGGAATCAGCGCAACCGGGCTCTGGCGCGCGGTTCAACTGTACGAAATCGAAGGGCGACTCGCGATCTCCGAGATGCGACACGTCACGGCGAGCCATGTCTACCAGGTCCTCGGGCTTCCGAACAGTCTCCAACGGGAGCTCCTCGAGCGTGCGAGCCGCAACCGGTGGAGCGTCCGTCGACTGAGCGACCGCGCCCGACCGCACCGAGAGGGGGGTCGGCGAGGTCGACCGCCGACCTCTGGGCACCGGCGCGCGCTGACCGCGGCCGAGCAGCTACTATCGCTTGCCGACCCCCTCGATGGGTTTGCCGACCGCGACGACCCCGACGAGGTGCGCTCCATCCTCCGCACATTCGAAGACGCCCGCGACCGGCTCGACGGGCTTGTCAACGCCATCCGGGCGGACTGGTTCACCTCGGACAAGTCCGAGGAAGGCCGATGATCTCTCCCGGGCGCGCCGCCGTTTCGGAGCGGACTCGGCAGACCTTGAGCCGGGGAAGGGCCGCCATCGCGCAACGCTAACGCCTGCGCGGCGGGAGCGCGGTCAGCCGTGCGCCAAGTCTTCGTCCGTGCTCCGGGTTCACGGCGTGCACCCACGCGATCTGCCCGCGGAGCCAGGCTTCCGGGTCGGGGGTGTCGAGCTCGACCGCTTCCCAGCCCCGGGTCTCCACCCGATGCAGGACCGCACGCAGGTGGTCGCGCACCGGCCTCGGCACGGCGGGCGCGGCGTTCACCACGACGCCCGTCACGAGCTGGCGCACCCCCTGGCCCATGCGGAGCGTCTTGTCGGGGTGCACCGCAAAACCCTCGTCCCGCACGATGTGTTCGACGAGCGCGACGAACGACGGGCCCAGGCTGGGGCCGCTGAACGTCAGGTCGTCGGCGTAGCGCGAGTACGTGGCGCCGCACCGGGTGGCCAGCCCCGCGAGCCGCACGTCGAGCGCGAAGGCCACGAGGTTCGCCAGCGCTGGGCTGGTCGGCGCCCCCTGAGGCAGGTGCGGCGCGTTCCAGGGCGCGTGGTTCGCGACGTCGGCGGGCGTCCAGGTGGTGGTGAGCCCGGTGAGGTCCGTGGCGACGGGCTCCGTGAAGCCCAGCGCGCAGAACAGCCCGTAGACACGGGGGGCCTGCACGCTGGCGAAGAAGCTCCGCAGGTCGACCCGCACGACCGTCCGGGCCCCCGCGTGGAGCGCGGCATGGGTGCGCACGGACCGCCCCTTCACGAAACCGTGCGCCGCGGGATGCACGGGCACCGCGTCGAGCAGCTCGTGCAGGATCTTCCGCTGGGCCCGCTTCAGGCGATCTTTCGGCACTTCCAGGAGGCGCGTGCCCACCCACCGGTACAGGTAGTCGCGGAAGCGCGGCTGACCGCGATGCCAGTGCCGGGCGTCCACGTGGCCTTCCAGCACCGACGCCGACCAGCCCAGCCAGCCCGCCAGCGCCTTGCGGTTCGCGAGGTCGGGCAGCGGCCGGTCGACCGGGATGCGCCGCGGAGGGCGTCCTACCGGCGGGAACCAGTGGGCCCGGATCCGCGCGGGCTGCACACCGTCGAGCACGCGCAGCAGCGGGAGGTCCGCAGCGAGCCAGTCCCCGAGGTCCTCCACGGAGAGCGCCCCGCCCGGGAACCTCCGGGCCAGCCGCCGCGCGAACGTGCCCAGCACGCCGGCTTCGCCCAGCACCGCCTCGCCGCGCCCGGCCAGCGCGCGCGGGTCCCACGGCCCCCCGAGGAACGCCCGTGCCAGCGGGCCGATCCGGGGGTCGGGCTCGTAGTGGCCCCACTCGCCTGACGCGGGGAGGGCGGGCATCCGCGGGTCGGCGGCGAGGTCCAGCGCGAGCGCATCCACGGAGAGCCCGCCGGGACGGGGCCACCGGCGCACGACCCTGCGCGCGAGGGCCTCGAGCCACCGGGGCCGCGGCCCCACGACGCTCTCCGCGCGCCGGACGAGGTGCGCGACGGTCCACGGGCCCGCCAGGAAAGCGTCTGCGAGGGCCAGATGGAGGCGCGAGGTCACTCCGGCCTCTCGCGGTTGCATGCGCGTCGGGCTCGCAGAGCGCGCCCGGATCGCAGCGAGCCGATGGAAGGTGCTTCGTTCATCGCCCCGGAGATGCTCCGGAGGGGGCTTCAGGCCCAGGACCCGGAGTGACCTGCGGGACCACAGTCGCTCACCGAAGAACCGGGGTCAAGGGCGGATCCATGGGCATAGGCACGAAAATCGGTCAGATGATGCCCATTGTTCAGTCTACCGAACAGATTCGGGCGACCCTAGATTGCAGGCGAACGAACAAGGGAGGTCTGCGATGACCGCGAAGACGATTGGTTACTGGATTTCGACCGGCCTGATCTCGCTGATGATGCTCGGCTCCGGCATGGGCTACCTCAGCGGCGGCATGAACGAGGCGATGGTCGATCACCTCGGCTATCCCGCACACTTCGTGATGCTGCTCGGCGCCTGGAAGCTGCTCGTGGCCCCCGCGCTGCTCGTGCCCGGGCTCGGCAAGCTCAAGGAGCTGGCGTACGCGGGGCTGTTCTTCACGTTCACGGGTGCCGCCTGGGCGCACCTCTCGGTGGGCGACGGCGTCGGTGAGATCGCCGCCCCGCTCGTGGCGCTGGCGCTCGCGATGACCTCGTTCGCGCTCCACCGCGAGGTGCGGTTCGGCGAGTCGGCGTCGTTCGGCACGCTCACCGCGGCCACCGCTCAGTAGTCGACGCTGAGCCAGAAGTAGAGGAACACCGCGAGGCCCACGAGCACGAAGGGCCCGACGGTGCCGAGCGAATCCCACGTCGACCGCAGCGAGCGGGGCATCCAGTGGTCGGCGATGCGGCTGCCGTCGAGCGGGGGGATCGGGAGCAGGTTGAACACCGCGAGCGCGACGTTCAGGAACACCATCCCGAACACGGCGTCGCGCACGGGCCCGCCGGGCAGCACGGTGTGGACGCCGAACGCCAGCATGGCCAGCGCGAGGTTGCTCGCCGGACCGGCCGCGGCGACCAGCGCCATGCCGAGCGAAGCGGAGACCTTGCGGAACCGCATCGGGTTCACCGGGACGGGCTTCGCCCAGCCGATGGGCACCCCGAACAGCGGCAGCAGCACGGTGCCGACGGGGTCGATGTGCACGAGCGGGTCGAGGGACAGGCGCCCCTGGAGCATCGCGGTGTCGTCGCCCAGCCGGAACGCCATCCAGGCGTGGGCCCACTCGTGCACGGACAGCGACAGGATCAGCGGCACGAGCACGACGAGGCGCGACAGGAACCACTCGTTCATGCCGACGCCTCCTCGTCTTCCACTGGGGCCACGGAGCCCGGCGCGACGGCCTCGAGCCCGAGCAGCATCTCCTTCGGGAGGATGACCTTGCGGCCGTCGACCGTCTCGATCTTCAGGAGCCGGCGGTCGGCCCACAGCAGGCGCCCGCGGAGCTCCGACGACCCCACGCGCGTCGCGGCCACCCACAGCTCCTGGTCGGGCTCCACGCGCCGCACGTCGGAGTCGATCAGCACCTCGTCGAGCGGAGAGACCGTGGTGTCGTACTTCTGCAGCATGGCCTGGGCCTCGCGGAAGTCGGCATTCGTGATCGGCCCTCCCCGACGGAGCGCGAAGATCGCAGCGGTGTTGCACAGCAGCTCGAGCTGCGCGCCCGTCATCCCGGCGGAGTCTTCCGCGACCACGCCGAGATCGACCTCTCCGACGGCCTTCCCGCGGGTGTGGATCCCGAGGATGGCCGCGCGGTCCTCGGTCGTGAACACGCCCATGCGCACGCGGCTGTCGAAGCGTCCGGGCCGGAGGAGCGCCGGATCCAGGATGTCGGCGCGGTTCGTCGCTGCGACCACCACGACCCGGCCGCCCTTCTCGAAGCCGTCCATGCACACGAGGAGCTGGTTCAGGGTCTGCTCCCACTCCGCGAACCCCGCGATGGTGTTCGCGCCCCGCCGCCGCCCGACCGCATCGATCTCGTCGATGAACACGACGCTCGGAGCGACCTTGGTGGCTTCGTCGAACAGGTTGCGCACCCGCGCAGCGCCCACGCCCACGAACACCTCGACGAGCTCGCTCGCCGACACCGAGAAGAACGGCACCCCCGCTTCGCCCGCGACCGCGCGTGCCAACAAGGTCTTCCCGCACCCGGGCGGACCCTCGAACAGCACGCCTCGCGGCATCCGGATGCCCGCGGCCTCCCACCGGTCGGGCTCCGAGAGGAAGTCGAGCACGTCGCGCAGGCGCGCCTTGGCCTCCTCCGCGCCGCCCACGTCGGAGAACCGCTCCTTCACGGACGCTTCGGGCACCAGGCGCGCGGGGCTGTCGCGCAGGGTGTTCAGGTTGATGCCCCCGCCGCTGTTCTGGATCTGGCGCTGCCGCAGCCAGGTGAGCGCGCCGACGAGCACCAGCAGCACGCCCAGCGCGAACATCAGCACGAGGATCGGGTTCGATTCCTCTTCTTCGAACGGCACGCCCGACTCCGTGATGCTCCGCATCAGGGTGGCGTTGAGGTCCGGGGTGTCGCCGAAGCCCGTGAAGTCGACCACCTGGTAGGCGGAGCCGTCGCGGAGCTCGACCCGGTACCCGTCTTCGCTCCACCACAGATGGGTGACCTGGCGCTCGTCGAGGTCGTCGATCAGCACGTCGACGGGCATCGCGATCTCGTTGCCCTGGCTCCGCCAGATCACCGCGGGCAGGAACATCAGGAGCAGCCCCGCCCACAGGGTCCAGGTGCGCATGCGGTCCTCCGTCGGCGACCTCGCCGGCCGCTACTCTACGATTGCCGGCGCGAGCTGTCGCCTCAGCGGCACCGCTCGTAGTGGTGCAGAGCCTCGACGAGCGCGCGCTCGTGATCCGCGCCGCCCCGACCGAGGAAGGGCGCGTGCACCCTCACGGCCACGTCGAGCGACACGTCGTCGGGACAAGCCCCACTCGTGAGCGCATGCTTCGCGGCTGCGAGCACGGCCCGGGCGTCTGCGAATCGCGACGGACCGCCCACCACGCAGCCGCGCGCCTGGTAGACCCACGCCATGCGCCCGAGCTCCGCGACCTGTGCGTAGGTGGGCCCGTGCATCCGGAGCTCCGCGACCGACCCCCTCCACCGCTGGCTGTCGCTGTACACCCAGGAGAGGCAGGGGTCCCGGTCGGTGACCACACGGGTTCCGTCTCCGGACCCCACGGCGTCGGCGAGGTCGACCAGCTCCGCATCCGTGCGCCCGCCGCGGAACCGGAAGTCCAGCGCGGCGTCGCGGACCTCCTCGCCGAGCGCGACGGCAGCGCGCGTGCCGAGCGCTTCGACCGCTGCGGGGTACGCATCGGGGATCACCCCGGTGTGACGGGCCAGGAGCCACGCATGCCCCGTCTCGAGCGCGAACCGCAGGGGCACTCCGCCGTCCGTCTGCTTCGAGACCCCGGCCGCAGCGGTCTTCCACGCTTCCGCCGTGCGCGCGAGGCTGTGGTGGCACCGCTCGACGTGCACGACCCAGCCGGAGGTCGGGAACACGGGCTTGCTGCCGTAGAGCTGCCACGGGAGGTCGCCACGGCGGGAGGCGTCTGCGACCGCGTCGTCTTCGGCGAGCTCCAGAGCGGCGAGCCGACGGTCGAGCCGCTGGGAGCCGACCGCGGGTGGGTTCCAGCGATGCTCGGCGAACCAGGCTTCTTCTTCGGCCGCCAGCGTGCACCACTGCCCCTCGGCCTCGAGGATGCCCCACCGGATGGCGCGGTCGACCGGATCCGTGCCGAGCGTGTCGAGGGCCGCGCGACGCCACCGGTCCTGCACGGCGTCGAGATCGGCCCGGGTGCGCGACATGACCGCATCGAGCCCGGCCAGCTCGGCGTCGGCGGGCCCCCACCCCCGCGCGACCTCGAACGCGGCCCGCGCGGCGGCCTCGTCGCCCGATCGCCGCGAGTCGAGGCCACGACCGTAGGACTCGATGGCCACGAGCTCGGGAGGCGCCGCGGCCGGGGCAGGCGTCAGCCCCAGCTGGCCGACGAGCCCGGCGACCACGAGCGCGCTGGCGTCGGTCCACTGGTCGACCGTCGCGCTGCCGCTGCCGGCCTCGACGATCTCGCCCGTCTCGACGCGCACCAGGCGCGCATCCATGAGGAACCGGCCGTTCACGACGCTGTAGGTGCCCACCACGACCATCTCGGCCCCGAGTCCCTCTCCGAGCCGGGCCGCCGAAGCGGGGTCGACGTAGCCGCCCTTTCCGAGCGCGATCTCCCCGAGGAGGGCGTCGAGGCGAGCCCGTTCGACGAGGACGAGCCCGTCGACGGCGGCGAGCTCGCTGGTGACCACGCCTGCGAGCCCGGGACCGAGCCCACGCCAGTCCTCACCGCCTGCCGCCTGGGTGAACGGGAGCACGGCCACGGTGTTCCGGGCCGCCCGCGGCGCGGCGTTCGGACGGCTCGGGGACGGTGCCCCACCGGGCCCCAGGCACGCGAGCCCGAGCACGAGACACAGCAGGAACGGCACGCACCGGAGCATCCGCCCCGAATAGCACGCGTTCGGCGCCCGAACCTCCCCGCTGCGGTCGCGAGCGAATAGGCTGCGGACGAGGGGGGACGCTGACCACTTTCGGGCCGTACGCCGTCGAGAGCGAGCTGGGGCGCGGGGGCGCCGGCGTCGTCTACCGTGCGCGCCACGCGGGCTCCGGTGCCGAGGTCGCCCTGAAGGTGCTGCACACGCGGGGCAGCGCGTCGCTCGACCGCGAGATCGACGTGCTGGCGGCCCTCTCCCACCCTGGCGTCGTGCGGGTGCTCGACCATGGCGAGGCCGATGGGCGGCGGTGGGTGGCGACCGAGCTCCTCACGGGGCGCACGCTCCGCGAGGTGTTGGGGAGCCGGGACCGCGCCGACACGTTCTCCCTGGACGCTCCGGGCGGTGGCGACTCCCCGCCTGCGGGCGCTCTGGACTCCTTCGATCCAGACGACCTCGACCCGCCCTCCCAGCCCGTCGATCCCCTCGTGCGCACGGCCCTGGGGCAGGTGGTGCGCACGCTCGCCTGGCTGCACGGTGAAGGCATCGTGCACCGCGACGTGAAGCCCGAGAACCTCATGCTGGTGGGCGACCGCGCGGTGCTGCTCGACTTCGGCATGGCGACGCCCACGGGCACCCGCGACGCGCCGGAGTCCCTGCCCGGCGGCACGCCCGGCTACATGGCGCCCGAGCAGGCCCGCGGGGAAGCGGTCGATTCCCGAGCGGATCTGTATGCGCTCGGGTGCATGCTGGTGGAGGCGCTCTCGGGCTTCCTGCCGATCCACCCCGACGATGCCGTGCCCGACGCGATGGCTCCGTGGATCCGGCCCCTGCTGGCCGAGCGTCCCGACGACCGCGTGCTCCATGTCGACGCTCTGGCGGGGGCGCTGGGGGTCCCGTCGTTCGGTCCGCGGCCCCGGCCCGTGCTGCACCGGCCGGCCTTCGTCGGTCGGCCCGAGATCGTGGCGTGGATCGAGGGAGCCATGCGCGCGAGCCAGGGGTCGCTGCTCATCACGGGCGCTTCGGGCGTGGGCAAGACGCGCGCGGCCATGGAGGTGTTCGCCGAGGGTCGCCGGCACGGGCGCGGGGCGTTCGCGGGCACGCGCCAGGGTCCGCTCGCGCCCTTCGCTCCGGTGCTCCGGTCGGCCTGGGCCCTCGAGGATGCCCGCGCGCACGGGGCTCTCGCGGCGACCGCCCGCTATCTGGGCATCGCACCCGACCTGCCCGAACCCCCACCCCTCGACGCCGAAGCCCACCGGCTGCGCCTGCTCGACGGGGTGTTCGCGGCGCTGGAGCGGCTGTCGGCGCGGCGTCCGGTGGTGCTCGTGCTCGACGACCTGCACGAAGCCCACCCGCTGACGGTCGAAGCGGCCTGTGGGGTCGCGCGATTGGTGCGGGCGGCGCAGCTCCGGTGTGTGCTCGTCACCACCTGGAACACCGACGCGGGCCGGCCGATCCCGATGCTGGAGCGCACGGTGATGGATCGGAGGGTGCTCGGCGTGCTGGCTCCCGCCGCGCTCGAGCAGCTCGCGACGTTCGCGGCGCCCGACGCCCCCGGTCCAGTGCGCGAGGCCTCCCTGAGGCTGGCTCGCGGGAATCCCCTGCTGTGCATGGAGGGCCTGCGGCAGCGCCAGGGAGGCACGCTGGCCGAGACGTTCGAGCAGCGCGTCATCGCGCGGGTCCGCGTGCTCGATGCCCCCGTGCGGGCCTGGGTGAACGCGGCGGCGATCGGCGCCGACGACGTGGATGTGCGGGCGCTGGGCGAGATCGCCGGGCTGTCCGGGCGCGCGCTGTCCGTGGTGCTCCACGAGGCCCGCCACGCAGGACTGGTCGAGCTGCACGAGGGCTGGGCGTCGTTCCCGCACCGCCAGGTTCGCAGAGCCGTGCTGGCTGCGCTCCCGACCGGCGAGCCGGAGCGCCTGCACACGGTGGTCGCCTCGCTCGCGACGGGGGCGAGCCGTGCAGTCCACCTCGAGCAGGCGGGCGACGTGGCGTCCGCACGTCGGGCCTGGCTCGACGAGCTGGCCGGGTCCGCGGGGCATCCCCTGCGTCGGCGTCGCGCGCTGGAGCGTGCGGAAGCCCTGTGGGACGGGCCCATTCCGCCGTGGCTCGCGCTGGAGCGCGCGCGCGCCGAGAAGACGTCCGGCGCGCTCGCCACGGCCGCGCGGTACGCACAGGCTGCGCTCGCGGGCACCGTGGAGGAGCGGCTCGACGCGCAGCTCCTGCTCGCCATCTGCCTGCCGACGACCGACCCCGAGGTCCCTGGGCTCCTGGAGTCCGTCCTGGCCGACGCCGAGCGGGCGGGGCTGCACGGCCGATGGGTCCATGCGCGGGTCGCCCAGCTCAGGCGGGCCCGAACCACCGGAGCGCCGATCGACACGCTGCTCGCGGGCTACGCGGAGGTCCGCGCGCGCCTCGGTCCAGACGACCACGAGGGGCGCGTGCTCGAGACCCGCGAGCGAGGGACGGCCCTCGTCATCCACGGGCGGCCCGAGGAGGGGGCTCGAGCCCTGGAAGAAGCACTGGC
Organism: Myxococcota bacterium; assembly: GCA_041389565.1. Lineage (GTDB taxonomy): Bacteria > Myxococcota_A > UBA796 > UBA796 > JACKEQ01. The sequence continues at coordinate 576,646 of JAWKRP010000002.1, read as the reverse complement.
CGGCCTCGACGAGCACGAGGTCCCCGACCGGTGCGCGCTCCTCGGCAACCTGGGTGCGGCGCGGTGGCAGGCCTTCGACGTGAGCGGCGCGATCGACGCGACGATGCAGAACGCCCGGGTCGCCGCACGCCACGGGGTGCTCCCGAGCCTCCGCTCCGCACTGACGAACCTCGGCATCGCACTGGCCGGGCTGGGCGCCACCGACGTCGCGCTGGGCCTGGTCGGAGGTGCCATCGAGCTCGCGCTGCGCACGGGTCACACGGAGGGAATCGCGGGCTCGGCCATCCGGGCGGTCGAGGTCCTCATGGTGTGCGGGGAGTTCACCCGCGGAGGCCGGGTGCTCGACCGCATCGTCCCATGGTGCGAGGCGCTCGGTCCGCCGCTGATGCTCTACGAAGCCGCGCACCGCATGGCCCGGTGCCGCATCGTCTCCGGCGACCTGAGTGGCGCACACTCCATCCTGGTGGGCATCCCGGACGGGTATCGCGACGACGCGGCCGAGATCCGCGGCGTGATCGCGTGCTTGCGGGGCGAGAGCGTCGCGCTGCCGCAGTCCACCGACGCTTGCGTCGTGCTGGGGCTCGCTTCGTCCGACCCGGTGCACCACGCGCACGTGCGCGACGCGATGGCGGAGATGTTCGGACGGCTCCCGATGGCCATCAACCGTCGGTGGGCGGTGCAGTTCGGGGCCACGGGCCTCCCCGACCCGATCCAGCCCCCGCCGATCCCTCCGGAGATCGACGCGCTGCGGCGGCCCTTCGAGCCCACGCTCCACGCCGCGCTGGCCGCCCTCGCGGAGGACCTCGACCGCGCTCGACAGAACGGGCGGACCCCAGGGCCCTGAGGTATCGTCCGACCGTGGAGGTCGCGTGCGACAGGTCCTGATGTGTGCGTTGATCCTCGGTGTGTCGTGCAAGGGGTCCACCGACACCGATGTCACGGAGTCCGACACCGACACCGACACCGATGCCGACTCCGACACCGATGCGGATGCCGACACCGATACGGATGCCGACGCAGACACCGACGCGGATGCCGACACCGACACCGACGCCGACTCGGATGCCGACACGGATGCCGATACGTCCGACACGGCGCCACCGGGTCCGAACCTGCCACCCTCCCAGCCCCAGGTCACCATCCAGCCGTCGCAGCCGACCACCTCCGACGCGATGATCGCGGTGGTGCTCACCGACAGCGTCGATCCGGAAGGGGCGCTGGTCACCTACAGCTACGTCTGGACCGTGAACAGCACGCCCAGCCCGAACACCACCGACTTCATCGATGCGTCCGACACGACGCGCGGGCAGACGTGGGTGGTCACGGTCATCCCGAGCGACGGCGTGAACACCGGTCCTGCGGGCACGGCGGTGGCCATCATCGCGAACTCCGCGCCGGGTGTCGCCAGCGTGTCGCTCACGCCCGACCCCGCCGACGAGGGCAGCACCCTCACCTGTGCCGAAGGAACGGTGGTCGACGCCGACGGCGACCCCGTGTCGTTCACGTACAGCTGGAGCGTGTCCGGCACGAACCCCGGCGTGACGGTGGACTCGCTCACGGGCGCCGACTTCGACCGCGGCGACACGGTCACGTGCACGGTCGTGCCGAACGACGGCCTGACGAACGGTCCGGCGGTCACCTCGAGTGCGGTCACCATCGGGAACGCCGCGCCCACCGCGATCAACGTCACACTCACGCCCGGCGCGCCCGTCGAGGGCGACACGCTCACGTGCAGCGGGAACGGCGAGGATCTCGACGGCGACACGGTGTCGCTCGACTACACCTGGTCCGTGAACGGCGCGTCCATCTCGGCAACCGGCCCCACGCTCACGGGCGCCGACTTCGCGAAGGGCGACGAGGTGGTGTGCACGGTCACGCCGAACGACGGCACGGATGCCGGCCTCGCGGTCCCCTCGAGCCCGGTCGTCATCCGGAACACGGCGCCGGCGGTCCTGTCGGTCGAGATCGTGCCCAGCCCGTCTCCGGCTGGTGTGGCCAGTACGCTCACGTGTGACGCGACCGCGGGGGACGTCGACGCCGACTCCGTGGGTCTCACGTACAGCTGGAGCGTCGACGGCGCCGTGGTGACGGGCGCTTCCAGCGACACGCTCTCCGGGGCCTTCGCGAAGGGCGACGACGTGACGTGTACGGTCGTCCCGAACGACGGCGACACCGACGGTGCGCCGGCCACGTCGGCGGTCGTCACCATCGGGAACACCGCGCCCACGGCCACCGCGACGCTCACCCCCAACACCGCACGCGAGGGCACGACCCTGCAGTGCGCGGGTGCGGCGTCCGACATCGACGGCGACAGCCCGCTGAGCGTCGCCTACGCCTGGCTCGTGAACGGCTCGGTCGTCCAGCCCACGTCCAGCACGCTGACGGGCACGTACTTCGACAAGGGCGACAGCGTGCGGTGTCGCGTCACGCCGTCCGACGGAACCGACACGGGTGCGGCCGTGCTCTCGAACACGGTCACCATCCTGAACACCGCGCCCACGGCCTCCGTCACGCTCGCACCCGTGAACGCGTCCGCTTCCGACGACCTCGTGTGCAGCCAGACGACCGCAGACGTCGATGGCGACGTGGTCACCATGAGCTGGCGGTGGGAGGTGAACGGCGGCTCGTACACGGGACCGGGGGGCGCCACGAACACGGTGCCGGCCTCCGCCACGGCGGCCGGCGAGACGTGGCAGTGCTTCGGAACGCCCACCGATGGCACGAACAGCGGGAGCGAGGCGAGCTCCGGAACGGTCACCCTCACCGCCCCCACCACGCAGACCTTCCTCCTGTTCGACCCGACCAACGAGTTCCTCTCGAACCCCGCCTGGGGGAACTTCTGCAACCACACGCCGCCCGAGTACTACACGTGCTCGGGTACTTGGGGTCCGGTGTGGACCGACACGTCCGGGCTCACGCCGGTGTCCGTGCTGGTCGAGGTGTCCGTGGGCATCAACCTCACGGAGGACGGCCTCCGTACGACCACCCTGAACGGCGTCGCGGCCGGCGACATCGTGCTCACGAGCTACGGCGGGTGCGGCATCACACCCGTGGCGGGCGAGAGCTCTCTCCTGATCACGGGAGCGGGCCTGGCGGCGTACGACTCGAGCGGGGGGCAGAACTACTTCGAGATCACGCGCACCACCTGCGAGGGCGCGTCTCCGAACCCGGCGTGGGGCAACGCGATGGCGCGGATCACCGTCACGTACTGAGCGCGTCGGGGCGCAGAGAGGCGCGACACCGCGGTGGGGTCGGCCCGATGAACGAGGTGCGTGCTTGCGACAGGAACCCGGGGATAGGGGCGCTATCCCCCCAGTTCTGTCGCGCTGCGCACTCTATGTGCCCCTCTTTGTCGTGTGGGCGCCCCAGAGCCTGGGGGTCCCGCGGCACCGTGACGCCATACCCTAGTTTCGTCCGTTGGCCCCGCCGACGCAGCGCTCCATGGGCGGCCCGTACGCGACAAACAAGGGGGCATAGCGTTCCCGGAGCGACAAACACCCCGGCATAGCGTCGCCATGCCCCCCGTCGTGTCGCGCTACTTCTGCGCGGCCGCGCGGCGCTCGGCCTCCGCACGCTTCTGCGCTTCGACCTTCTGCTGCTCGGCACGCTGCGCGGCCGCCTGACGCTCCGCCTCGGCCTGCTGGGCCGCGAGCTTCTCCTGCTCCGCGCGGCGCTGGGCCGCCTGGCGCTCGGCTTCGGCCTTCTGCGCCTCCAGCTTGCGCTGCTCTTCCGCCCTTGCGGCCGCCTGGCGCTCCGCTTCCGCACGCTGCGCGGCCGCCTGGCGCTCGGCTTCGGCCTTCTGCGCCTCCAGCTTGCGCTGCTCCTCGGCCCGCGCGGCCGCCTGGCGCTCCGCCTCCGCACGCTGCGCGGCCGCCTGACGCTCCGCTTCGGCCTTCTGGGCCGCGAGCTTCTCCTGCTCCGCACGGCGCTGGGCCGCCTGGCGCTCGGCTTCGGCCTTCTGCGCCTCCAGCTTGCGCTGCTCTTCCGCCCGCGCGGCCGCCTGGCGCTCGGCTTCGGCCTTCTGGGCCGCGAGCTTCTCCTGCTCAGCACGGCGCTGGGCCGCCTGGCGCTCGGCTTCGGCCTTCTGCGCCTCCAGCTTGCGCTGCGCTTCGGCCCGCGCGGCCGCCTCGCGCTGGGCCTCCACCTTCAGGGCCGCCTGACGCTCCGCTTCCGCACGCCGGGCCGCCTCCTCCAGGCGCACCTGCGAGGCGGCACGCTCCCGCTCCGCGATGGCCTGCTGCTCCGCACGGGTCCGTCGCTCGGCGTCCGCCTGCTGGGCCGCGAGCTTCTCCTGCTCGGCGCGGCGCTGGGCCGCCTGGCGCTCGGCTTCGGCCTTCTGCACCTCCAGCTTGCGCTGCGCTTCGGCCCGTGCGGCCGCCTGACGCTCCGCTTCGGCCTTCAGGGCCGCCTGGCGCTCGCTCTCCGCATGCCGCGCGGCCTGCTCGAGCCGGGCCACCGCAGCATCGCGCTCCGCCCTCGCCTGGGCTCCATCATCGTCCGGACGCGTTCGGCCCGTCGGGCTCGACTCCGGACGCTCCCCGGCACGGTCCGGACCCCGCTGGTCCGGGCGCCCCCCGGGACGCGACGCCGATCCGTTCGAGGCCACCGTGCGATCCCGGGGCTCGCGGTCCGGAGCCGTGCGCGCCGCTTCGGGTCGGGTGCGGTCTCCACCCGTCCGGGCTCCGGCATCCCGGGTCGCCCGGTGGGCCGCCGCCAGTCGCAGCTCGGCCTCCATCCGCTGACGCTCCGCTTCCGACGGTCCGGGCTGTCCCTGACGACGGACCTCCGCCGGCGGACGCGAAGCCTGGCGCGGACGCTGCGCACGCTGGTCCTCGCGGGGACGCGGGCCGGGACGGTAGTGGTCGTGGTCCTCGTGACGCGTCGGCCGAGCACGCGACACCCAGCGCTCACGCTCGGCCCCGGTGACGCGGTACGTCCGGTGCTCGTGCAGGTGGTGCACCTCGACCACGGTCCACGCGCTCACCGGAACGGGCCGCACGTGATGCGCAGGCGGACGCGGCGCCCAGCCCGCCTGCCCGTCACACCACCGCCACTCCACCTGCGCGGGCGCCCAGGTCGTACCGGGGACCCAGTACCACGCACCGTCCCACACCCACGCGCCGTAGTGGGTCACGGCCCATCCGTAGGGCTGTGCGTCCTCCCAGGTCCACCCGTAGTCGGTGTACGACCAGTCACCGTCGCTGTACGGCACGTACGTCGGGTCCTCCGGAGACCACACCCACCCGAGCGAGGGGTCCTCGGTCCAGTCGCCGTACGCGTCGAGCGGCTCCCAGAACACGTCCACGCCGCCCACGTCCTGCTCTGCCCAGGTGTCGACCTCCACGCTGTCGTCCCACGTCGGAGACCAGTCCACCGCCGCGATCGCCAGCGGCTCCGTCCCGGGCGCGTCGTACACGGGCGTGTCGTAGACGGGCTCGGTGTAGACGGGCTCGGCGTAGGTCGCCGCCTCCGGGGCCGTGTCGGTCCAGACCTCCCCCACGTCGGACACCTCGGTCCAGTCGCCATCCTCGGGGAGCGCGAGCGGAAGGGAGCCGACCGGCTGTGCCGAGGACTCCCAAGTCGGACCTGCGGGAGCGGGCGTCGAGCGCGACGGGCACGCCGCGAGCGCGGTCGTGGCGAGGAGGAGGACGAGCGAGCGGAACGGGAGACGGGACATCGGAGCCTCTGCGGTGATGCCCCCAGGACGCCCCCTTGCCCCGTCCATTCGTGACCGTGACGAACCGTTGCACCCGGCGACGCTACGCGGGCACCCAGACCTCCGCGAACCCCTCCTGACGCCAGTCCCACGCGCGTGCATGGAGCGCTCGCGCCGCGTCGTACGGTGTCGCGAACCGCTCGTGCCGCTCCAGACCCGGCCGCCCGACCTTGCCCTCGCGCACGAACAACAGCGCGTCGCTCCGGCGGACCGCACGGAACCGCCCCCGTCGGTGGAACCGCCGCGGAACGGACTGCTCGGCCGGGGTGAGCAGGCGGTCCGTTGCGGGGTCGGCCGCCATCGCCGACTCAACCTGGATGCCCGGCAGCACGGGCGGAGCGCCGTACACCACCAGCCGCTCGACCCTCCCCCGCAGGACCCGCTCGAGCGCCCCGGGATCGGGAGGACGACGGGTTCGCAGGGTCAGCGTGCGGAGGGCCGGGAGCCCGGAGAGGTCGAGCTCGTCGACCTGTTCTGGACGGATCGCCAGCATGAGCCCCTCCAGACGGGCGTGCTCGAGCCCACCCAGCTGTTCGGGCCCTTCCAGACGGAGGTACCGGAGCTCGGAAGCCGCGGACAGGATCGGACCCAGCGCACGGTCGAGCCGGCCGGCACCGGGGTTCACCGGGCCCAGCTCCAGACGCTCGAGCACCGGCCACGACCGAGCCGCGAACGCATCCATCACGCCTTCGTAGCGAGCGGCGCCGACGAGACGCAAGCGACGCAGCGCGAACAGGTCGAGCCCGGCCAGCAGCTCGCCCACCGCTTCCGTGGGGGTGTTCGGGCTCGTCGCGCTCACCGCCAGATCCAGCTCGGCGACGTGGCCCCACCGCCACGCGACGAAGTACGGGAGCGCCTGGTCGACGAGCGGACCCAGGAGTGCGTGCCGGTGCTCGAACCGAAGCCGTCGCTCGGCCTCGCGGAGCGCGGCGTCTCCCGGGTGCTCCTCCAGCCCGGCCTGCAGTGCCATCAGCTCGCCACGCGGGTCTCCGGCCGCCACGAGCGCGTCGCCCAGCACGCGCCAGGACTCCAGATCATCACGGCCGACGGCCCGGGCTCGGAGGGATTCGAGGTCCACGCGGCACTCTACGCCACCGGGCGCATGCGGCGGAACGCGATAGTCCCGGCTCCCGGAGGTGCCGTGGACATCGCGCTCGTGCTGAAGGTCGCTCCCGTCCTGCTCGCGCTGATGATGCTCGGCATGGGCATGGGGCTCGTGCCCGACGACTTCCGGCGCGTGCTCGCCCAGCCCCGGGCCGCTGCAGCCGGTCTGTTCGGCCAGATGGTGCTGCTCCCGGCCCTCGGGTTCGCGCTCGCCGCCCTGTTCCCGCTCTCTCCCGAGATTGCGGCCGGGGTCGCCATCCTCGCGATCAGCCCCGGTGGGCCGGGCTCGAACCTCGTCGCGCTGCTCGCGAAGGCCGACGCCGCGCTGTCGGTGAGCCTCACCGCCGTGAACAGCCTGCTGGCCATCGTCACGGTGCCCCTGCTCACGGCGGTCGTCACCACCGTCTTCCTGGGCGAGTCGCACACCCCGCCGCCGTCGGCCCTCGCGAAGATCGGCGTGGGGGTCTGTGTGCTCACCCTCGTCCCGGTGGCCCTCGGCATGGCCGTGCGGCGCTGGCGTCCGACCTGGGCCGACCGCGCAGATCGTCCCGTCCGGCTGGGCTCGTTCCTGCTGCTGCTCCTCCTCGTGATCGGCGTGGCCATCGAGGAGGGCGATCACCTGGTCGGGCACCTCCAGCAGGCCGGTCCCGTCGATGTCGTGCTGTGCGCGGGCGCGATGGCGGTGGGCTTCGGAATGGCCCGTCTGGCGGGGCTCCCGCAGGCTCAGCAGCGCACGCTGCTCATCGAGGTGGGCGTCCAGAACGGCGCGCTCGCGCTCCTGGTGACCGAGCTGCTCGGCAACACCGCGATGGCGGTCCCGGTGCTCGTGTACTCGCCGGTCATGCTGACGGCGTCGCTGGGGGTCGTCGCGGCGACCACGCTCCTCGACTCCGCGGACCATCCGTGAGTCAGGGCGCCTCGCGATCGGGCTCCCAGTCGAGCCCGAACACCCGGATCAGCAGCTCCAGCTCTTCCGCGCTCGCACGGTCGCGATCGACCGGCAGCACCTCCGACCACGCGGCATCGCGCTTCTTGCGCGGCAGGTGGTGCGCGTGGGAGGTCCACGGGTACACGCGCAGCAGCACGGGGCCGCCCGGGAGCCCGCCCCACGCCTCCTTCAGCCGGTAGCTGTGCTCGAGGGGGACCGTCGGGTCCTCACGCCCCGTCGCCAGGAGCACGGCAGGCACCGGGTCGGGCCGGCGTGCGACCGGGGAGTACCGCTCCATCACCGCGCGCTGGTCGGCGTTCCCGGGCCTTCCGTACTCGCCGCCCCACCAGCCGCCCTCCATCTCCTTGCCGCCGAGCAGGTCGTGCACGCCGGACTGGCTGATCCCGGCACCGAACAGGTCGGGACGCTCCGCGACGCAGGCCATCGCGGTGAGGCCGCCGTTGCTCGCTCCACTGATCGCGAGGCGTCCCGGCCGCGTCCAGCCTTCGTCGACGAACCACTCCGCCGCCGCGATGACGTCCTCGAACGTGCGCCCGAGGTTCTCCTGGGTCGCCTGGTCGTGCCACACCGCGCCGCGTTCCTGGCCACCGCGCGCGTGCACCGTGCCGACGATGCCGCCGAGCTCGAGCCACAGGATCTCGACCGGCCCGATCCAGAGGTTCGAGCTGTGCCCGAAGCCCCCGTACGCACGCAGCCACACGGGCGCATCTCCCGTCGGCTCGAGACCCGGAGCGTGCGCCCAGGACACCGGGACCTTCGCCCCATCCGCGCTGATCGCCAGGCTGGACGTGAACACGACCGGCGTGCGGTTCGGCGCCTCCAGCTCCGTGTACGTGCCGTCGAGCGCGCGCGTGAAGGACCGCAGGCCCTCGGGCCCACCGGTCGTCACGAGGGCGGGGTCCGCGAGCGAACGCCAGACCGACACGAACTGATGCGGCCCTCCCAACGGCTCCGACACGGCGGCCGGTTCCGCGGGGTCGGGCACGAGCGGACGCTCCGTGAATCGGGACACGCCGTCGACCGCCTGAGTGACGAGGAGCGTGTCGCCGTGCAGGGAGACGTCGCGGAACGGCTCGATCTCGGTGTCGGTGAGCAGCGTCTCCCAGCGCTGGCGTGCCGGATCAGCCGGATCGATGCGCACGACCCGATGGGGGGTGCCCCCGCGGTCGGTGAGGAGGACGAGATCTCCGTCCACCAGGCCCACCCAGCTCCAGCGACCGCGGGGGAGCCGGACCCAGGGGCCGTCGTCGAGCCGCACGCGGAAACGGCTCCGCTTCCGGCGAGTGCGTGGCGACGACCACCACATCAGCGAGTCGGCGTCCTCCGTGCCGGGGACCACCACGGGACGGACCCACCGCCGATCCCGTCGCACCGCACCGAGCGAGGCTCCCGCCCGATCGTAGCGTTCCACGGTGCTGGGCCCGTGCCGACGGTCGCGGTGCGTGAGCCACAGGGTGCCGTCGGACCCGAACGCGCTCGAGAAGCGCGGGAACACCCCGAGCTCCACGGTGCCCAGGCTCTCCAGGTCGACCAGCGCCACGTGGCACACCGCATGGTGCTTCTCGGGACGCGTCGGATCCTCGGGGGGATCGGAGCGAGCGACGAGCGCGTGGGACCCGTCGGGCGACAGCGCCGAGGAGCACAGGCGCCACGTGTCGTCGGATCCGGCGGGCAGGGGCAGCTCGACGAGCGTGCCCTCGCGCTCGAGGCTGAGGGTGGTGTGGCTCTTCCACAGCCGGAAGTCGGGCTGGTCGGCGTTCGCGGGGTCGGGCTCGCGGAGCGCCCACAGCGTGGCCCCCGCGCGGTGATCGACCACGTTCTGGCCGGACTGTCGCTCGATCCGGAGGCGCGTGAGGGCATCCGTCAGCGGACCGATGCGACCGGACTCCGCCATCCAGGCGTCCGTCTCGGCGTTCCCGGCTTCGGCGCGCGGATCCGCCTCGGGTGCTGGGTCCTGCGCCAGTGCGGAGAGCGTGAACCAGGCGACGTTCACGCGCGTGCGGTCTGCCGGCGCACCAGCGCGGACTGCAGCACGCCCATCCCCGCAGAGGTCGCCATCAACAGCCCGATGCTGGCCGCCATGCGCGACGCCACCACGAAGAACACGACGGCACCGACCGCTCCGATCATCCGCGCCTGCGGGGTCTCCGCGCCGACCAGGGCCGCGAGGCCCACCAGCATGGACGCCGCAGCCGCGAGCGCCAGATCCGGCCGGGCCAGGTTGGGGATCCACAGGAAGGCTCCGCTGGCGCCGAGCCGCCGGACGGTGGCGAACAGCCCCCAGAACACGGGCGCCTGGACGAGCAGCGGCGCGAGGTGGGCGAGGCTCGGGGTGAGCCCGTGCGCGGCATACAGCTCGTGGGTCTTCGTCAGCTGCTCGAGGGGATCGGGATGGGCCTCGCGCAGCGCGTCGAGCTCGGGCTTCAGCGCCTCCATCGCGAGCGCGCGCCTCCGGGCCTGCACGGCGAACCGCACGCCGAGCGGCATCCACGCGAGCCGGACGAGGAGCGAGACGGCCACGATGGTGAACCCCAGGCTACCGCCGAGGGTGTGCGACAGGTGCATCAGGGCGTCGGCGAGCAGGTCGATCATCGCGGGCTCCGGGGTCGCGGAAGGGTACGCACGAGATCGCGGACGTCATGCCCGATTCTGCGTCCTCTCGAGCACCACGGCCTCGTCCGGACCCAGCCGGACCGTGCTCCCGTCCAGCACACCCGCGCCCGTCGCGTACAACACCCGTACCGATCCGACCTCCACGGCCTGCCCGACCGACCGGCAGCTCGTCAGCACACGGACCTCTGCAGAGGGCGTCCACCGCCGCACGGACAGCACGCCCCCCTCCACCGACACCTCCATCTCCCCGTCGCGCAGCGCAGGATGGTCGCGGCGCAGGGCCAGCAGCGCGCGGTACGTCTCGAGCACGCTGCCCGGATCGCCCGTCTGCGCGGCCACGTTCCGCTCGGCATACCCCGGATCGACCGGCAGCCATGGGGTTCCCGTCGTGAAGCCCGCGTGGTCGGAGGCGTCCCAGCACATCGGGGTGCGTGCGCCGTCCCGGCCCTTGAAGAACGGCCAGAACCGGATGCCGGGCGGGTCGACGATGTCGCGCCGGGCCAGGCGGGTCTCGGGCATGCCCAGCTCTTCGCCGTAGTACAGGTAGGGCGTGCCGCGCAGGGTGAGCGCCATCACGGCGGCGGCGCGTGCACGGGCGTCTCCCCCGCCCCACCGCGTGGCGTGGCGGGGGAAGTCGTGGTTCGACAGCACCCAGGTGGGCCAGGCATCGGCGGGCAGTCGGTCGACCCAGCTCCGGATGGCCGAACACAGGGCGTCCGCGCGCCACCGGCTGTGCAGGAGCGCGAAGTGGAAGGCCTGGTGGAGCTGGTCGGGCCCGACGAACCGCGCGGCGTGGTCGTACCGGAAGTTCTCGTCCATCGTCTCGCCCACGAGCACTGCGCCGTAGCGGTCGGCCAGCGCGCGCATCGCACCGAGCACGTCGGGGAGGTCGTCCTGGTCGCGGTCGTGGACGTGGTGCTGCCCGATGTACCCGTAGAACAGGCCTCCCGGGTGCCAGCGCCGCGGATTGTCGGGCAGGTCGGGGTGCTTCCGGTAGCAGTTGAAGACGTCGAGGCGGAACCCGTCGATACCGCGCTCGTACCACCGCTGCATGGACGCCAGCACGGCCTCCTGGACCGGGGGGTGGCGCCAGTTGAGGTCGGGTTGTGCGGGCAGGAAGCTGTGGAGGTAGTGCTGGCCGGTCTGCGGATCGAGGGTCCACGCGGGGCCGCCGAACGTGCTCGCCCAGTTGTTCGGGGGCCGCGAGCCCCGGCTGTCGCGCCACAGGTAGAAGTCGCGCTTCGGATCGTCCCGTGAGGACCGGCTCGCGCGGAACCAGGGGTGCTGGTCGGACGTGTGGTTGTACACGCCGTCGAGGAGGACCTTCAGCCCGCGGGCATGGGCGGCTTCGACGAGGGCGTCGAGGTCGCGGTCGGTCCCGAACACCGGATCGATGCCGTCGTAGTCGGCCACGTCGTAGCCGAAGTCGGCCTGGGGGCTCGGATGGACCGGGGACAGCCAGATCGCCGCGGCGCCCAGGTCCGCGACGTGATCGAGGCGCTGCAGGATGCCCGGCAGGTCGCCGATGCCGTCGCCGTTCGTGTCCTGGAAGCTCCGGGGGTAGATCTGGTACACCGCGCCGGTGCGGAGCCACTCAGGGGTCATTTTCCTCGAGCCACTCCTCGAGCTCCTGGCTGGAGTCGAACATCGCGTTCGCGGTGAGGTTGAGCGCGATGTCCTCGGGCACGGAGTCGCCGAACACCGCCCAGGTGGCCTGGAACCGGAAGACCTCGGTGCCGTCGGTGCTCGCGACGAACGTGTTCAGGTAGTACTGGTCGACGACCTCGAGCAGGTTGCTGCTGACCTCCGGCGGGTAGATCTGCCAGTTCCGGTGGTTCATCGCGAAGCTTCCGTCGTCGAGCTCGAACCAGCGGTACTGGTTGTAGGCCTCGCCTTCGCTGCGCAGCCCGAGCCCGAACGTCGAGAGCTGCTGCTCGTCGGACTCCAGGCGGTCGCACCCGTGGTCGGCGAACTCCGCGCCGTCGCACAGGCGCCAGGTGCGGCTCCACTCCTCGAAGGTGTTCGGGAACACGACGTCCTGCTCCACCGCCGTGAGCGCAGCGACGTAGTCGTCGAGGGCCTGCACACCGACCGTTCCCGCGGCCGCACCTCCCATCCCCTCGAACGCACGGGACTCCTTGGTGTCGGGGTGCGTGAACGCCACGCTGGCATCGAGGGCTCCGACGGCCTCGGGCGCGAGCGGCACGGTGAGCTGGAAGCCGCGGTTCGCGTCGGGGTCGTAGTCGGTCTCGAACCAGGTGCGGAGCTGCTCGAGCCCCACGGTCATCACCTCCTCGTCGTCGGCGAGGTGGTTCCCGAACAGGTACGCGGCCACGGAGTCGAGGTCGGCGGGGGCCTCGGGCGGGGCCCGGCAGGCGAACAGCAGCGGCAGGACGATCATCGGGCACCCCCGGCACAGGGCAGCTTGCCCGCCTTCGCGTAGGTCTGCATGGCCTCGAAGGTGTCCTGGATCCCGGCGGTCGCGAACATCGACGCAGCGCCCGTCGGCACGGATCCTCCCGGGTCGACCCAGCTGTGGTACTCGGCCAGGGTGTGGTTGTCGTCGAGGGCCACGAGGAACCAGGCGCCCTTGTTGAACCCGATGGGCACGAGCCCCTTCACCTTCTCGGCTCCGACGGGGCTCATGGGCTCCGAGGCCGGGCTCTCGACGCTCGACCACGACAGCTCGCGCACCCGACCCGCGGATCGCTCGTCGAGCACGGCGTTGTAGCGGTTCACGTTCACCCAGTACCGGTCGGTGAGCAGCGGGAGGGGCAGCACCATGAGGACCTTGCGGCGGTCGGCACAGGCCGCGCCCGCGACGATCTCGACGTACGACAGGGCGCTCAGGTCGCCGTGGCGGGTCTCGTCGTTCAGAGCCGCCCAGAACGCGTCGATCCCCACGTCGACCACCGCGAGCCCGTACCCGAGCTTCGCGGAGTGACCCTCGACCTTCTTCACGCCCGTCACCACCTTGCCGGAAGCCGCAGACCGCAGCTCGTCGTCGGTGGGTGTGGGAGCGTGCTCGGCGAGCTGCGCCGACCTCAGCGGAGCGACCTCGGCCACTCGCGCGAGCAGCGCATCGGCGTCGTACGCGAGCGCCAGCGACATCCACCACATCGGGACTCCACACATCGAGACCGGAGAGCCGGCCTGGGAGCGAAGCTAACGCGAACGATGGAGGATGGCGCTCAGGACGGCGCGGGCCCGGCCATCCGTGCGCCCACGGGGGTGACGAATCGAAGCGCGGCGTACGCGACGATGCCGCACCCGGAGATCGTGAGGGCCATCGGCAGCGCCGTGCCGTCGAAGGCCTGGCCGCTGATCGCGCTGCCCATGCCCGCCAGCGTGAACTGGAGCATGCCGAGGAGCGCGGACGCCATGCCCACGCGGTCCTTCACGGCCCCCATCGCGGCTGCGGTGGTGTTCGGGAAGCAGAACCCGAGCGTCGCCATGGCCACGAACAGCGGCACGATCACGCCGAAGACCCCGCCGACACCCGTGGCCGCGGCCCCGACGAGCGCCAGGCCCGCGATCAGGAAGGCCGGGAGCGTCCACTCGAGGACCTGCTCGGGCGAGCGGGTGCGGAGCAGCCAGGAGTTGAGCTGGGCCGCTCCGATGAGCCCGGTGGCGTTGAGCCCGAACAGCATCGAGTACTGCGTGGGGGTGAGGGCGTACGTCTGGAGGAAGACGAACGAGGAGGACGCGATGTACGCGAACATGCCGGCCTGCGCGATGCCTCCCGACAGCGCATACCCGAGGAACGCCCGGTTCCGGAACAGCCCGAGGTACTGGACCGTGAGCGCGCGGACATCGAGCGCTTCGGACGGCGTGGCGAGCGTCTCGGGCAGGAAGCGCGCGATCGCGACGGTGAGCCCGGCTCCGTAGACGGCGAGCAGCACGAACAGGGCCGGCCAGCCGAGCGCTCCGAACACCGCGCTGCCGACCATGGGCGCGACGATGGGCGCGATGCCCATGATGAGCAGGATGAGCGACAGCACGCGGGCCATGTCGCGGGGCGAGTACAGGTCGCGGAGCACCGCCCGGCTCACGACGACCCCCGCGCAGGCGCCGAGCGCCTGGAAGAACCGCAGGCCCACGAGCAGGCCGATGCTGGGAGCGAACGCACACCCGATGGACGCGACCACGTACGCGACCATGCCGAACAGGAGGGGCGGGCGACGACCGAAGCGGTCGATCAGGGGCCCGAACGCGAGCTGACCCACGGCCAGCCCGAGGAAGTAGCTCGACAGGGTGGACTGGACCGACGCGGCATCCGTGGCGTAGTGCGCCTGGACCGCGGGGAGCGCGGGCAGGTACATGTCGATGCTGAATGGGCCGATGGCCGCCAGGCTCCCCATCAGCACGAGGAACCCGAGCGGCACGACCGCACGCTCTCCGGACTGCGTCACGCTGCCTCCAGGAGGTCCTTAGCGCTCGCCGCGAGTCGTGTGGCGGAACAGTGTGTGGTGGGCCGCGGAGGGTGGCTCACTGCTCGGGGTCGTACGGCTCCTCTCGGGACACGAGGGTCTCCGAGATGGCGGTGAGGGTGTGCTCGCCCGACCGGAAGGTGACCCGGAGCTGGAAGCGGTCGCAGTGCGTGTAGTACGCCTCCACCGGGCTGAACGCGACCCTCACGAGGTGGGTGCCGGGCTGGATCTCCCAGGACGGGCCCGCCGGATCGGCGCCCTGCGCCGCGGGCTCGGAAGGTTGCACGTCGAGTCGCGAGGCGACGGGTTCCTCGGCCACCTCGAAGCGCGCGTCGGCGTCGCAGGAGTGCGCGCGGAGGTACTCCACGCGCTTCACCTCGAGGGTTGCCGGAGTGGTGCCTGCGAGCACGACCTCGAAGGGCGCGGAGTCGAGCTTCGCGGGGGCGCCTCCATGGGTGTGGATGGCGTGGTCGGTCTGGCCCTTCACCGTCCACGGACCCGACGTGACCGTGGTGTTGGCGGGGTCGAACGCGAGCGCGGCACCGAGGAGGACGAGCATCCCCGGCAGTCTACCACGCGAACGGCGGCCTCCCGGGGCTCCGGGAGACCGCGACGGATCACCAGGTCTGCGACAGCTGTACGTGGTCGGCCATGCGGCGGTAGTGGTACGGCCCGACCCAGCGGGGCTGGCAGTACCCCATCAGGTCGGCCGTGTCGGCGGGAACGAAGGTCTGTGTGCGGAAGTCGAAGCCGAGCGTGCCGACGAGACCGTTCGGATCCGGGAACAGCGAGTCGGCATCCGGCGGACCGCCGCATGGCGAGTGCGCGAGGCCGTGTACGTGACCGAGCTCGTGCACGAGGGTGGACTCGGAGAGCGCGTCTCCGAAGGCCGCACCCGCCGCGAAGTACGCCCGGTTGGGAGTGCCGCCTCCGTCCTCGGAGCTCCCCGTGATGCCCGTGAACTCGGCGCGGGTCGCGACCCCGGAGACGAGGCCGTAGTAGTAGATGTCCGACGGCGCCTGGTCGATCGACTCCTGCACGATGCCCACGTCCACGAGCAGGTCGCCCAGATCGTTCGTGGCGTACGGGCGCACGGCACCGACCGTGATCTGCACGTCGGGGGTCGGGTACACCGAGAGCACGGCGTCCCGGAAGCCGTCCAGCACGGCCTGGGAGGTGTCCGGGGTGAACCCGTCGACCTCGTACGGCACCAGGTGGAGCTTGATCGGACCCGTGACCTCCGCGCCCAGGTCGGCCTCTCCGGACGCGGGGTACCGTGCGGAAGGCGCCGCTGCGCCGGGCTGGGAGAGCGTGAGGCTCCAGGTGGAGTCGGCCTGGATGGCGGAGGCCGGGACATCGAGGTTCAGCGCCGTGTCGGGAGCGCCGACGAGCGAGTCGCTGTCGAGGATGAAGCCCGTGCTGTAGGTGCTCGTGACGCCTCCGGTCGTGATCTCGAGGTCGGCGTCGACCCAGTCGGAGGACCAGAGGTCCGGCGCGTCGAGGTACACGACGACCCGTGCGGCGCGGTCGGCCACGATGGGCGCTTCGCGGTCGACCGGGAGGACGGGACCCGTTCCGTCGTGGAGGGGGATGTCGACGACCTGGAACAAGGAGACCGCGAGGATGCCGGGGCCGTCGACGGGATCGGTGTCGGTGTCGGTGTCGGTGTCCGCGTCGGTGTCGGTGTCGGTGTCGGTGTCGGTGTCGGTGTCGGTGTCGGTGTCGGTGTCGGTGTCCGCATCGGCGTCGGTGTCCGCATCGGTGTCGGTGTCCGCATCGGTGTCGGTGTCCGCGTCGGAGTCCGACGGCGGCGGCACGTCGGTGTCGGCGGACAGCTTCGTCGTGCAGGCGAAGAGGAGGAGGCTGGCGAGGACGGGGAAGGGTGCGCGGTTCATGGGGGCTCCAGAGTGTTCGATAGAAGGGGGTTCACAGAGAGTCCCGAAGGCAGCGGGACGGTTCGGGTCGTCAGGGCTCGGACGCGGCCAGGCACAGGTCGTAGAGCGTGTGGCAGTCGTCGTACGCGGGACCGATCTCGTCGTCCGCGAGCGTTGGTTCGAGCGCATCCACCTCGGCGAGGCAGACCTCGCGCTCGACGAAGCAGTCCTCGGGGTCGGCGAGCTCCCGGTGGGTGTCGGCCGACCCGAGCGGGGGCGCGACGCTGCGGAGCTCGGCCTCGGAGTAGCAGCCGGCGAGACTCGCGAGGGCGAGCCCTGCACCGGCACGAAGGAGCAGCGGGACGAAGTGGGACATCGGGCCTCCTGGTCGGGACACCCACAGCCTAGGTCGCGTACTCACTGTCACGCCACCCCTGAGCATCCGAAGTGTTCTCGGTGTGAGAACACCCCGTGCTCATTGAGAATCCGTGCATCCACTCGTACTCACCCGATGCCGAACACCTGCATTCCGGCTCCTGGACGCTCACGCAGGAAACCCCCGTCCAGACGGGCCCGGACACACGCAACCGCTCGTACTCACCACATGGGCCATCCAGGATCCATGAAGTGTTCTCAGCGTGAGAACACCTTCGGTCGTTCGAGCCATCGGCACCCGTTGTGTACTCACACGGGGGCGGATACCGTGAATCCATGCAGACGCCGAGCCCCTACGACTACCTCGACTACCGGCGGTACCTGGCCGACTGGTTCACGAGCAAGAAGGAGGCGAACCCCAACTACAGCCATCGGTTGTTCGCCCGGAAGGCCGGCCAGAAGAGCCCTTCGCTGCTCCACCACGTCATCGAGGGTCGCCGCAACCTCACGCCCCAGACCACCGAGGCCTTCGTAACCGCGCTCGGTCTCCGCACCGGCGAAGCGCAGTTCTTCCGGCTCCTCGTCGAGCTCGACCAGGCCAGGGAGGTCGACGCCCGGAACCGGGCCTGGGAGCAGATCAGCGCCACGCGACGCTTCCGCGAGGCCCGCACCATCGAGAAGCACGCCTTCGACTACCTCTCGAACTGGGCGCTGCCCGCCATCCGCGAGCTCGCGACGCGCTCCGACTTCCGGTCCGACCCCGAGTGGGTGGCCGACCAGCTCCGCCCCCGCATCAGCCCGCGCGACGCGAAGGATGCCCTGAAGATCCTCGTGGATCTGGGCCTCCTCGTCGAAGACGACGACGGAGCGCTCGTCACCGCCGAAGCGAGCGTCACCACGCCGCCCGAGGTCGCCGGGCTGGCGGTCCGCAACTACCACCGCGGCATGCTCGAGCGCGCCGCCGAGGCCATCGAGCTGTTCCCGAACCACGAGCGGCACCTCCTGGCCGTCACCGTCGGCGTGCCCGAGTCCCTCGTGGCCGTGATCAAGGAGGAGTCGAACGAGTTCCTGCGTCGCATGATGCACCTCTGCGACTCCAGCACCGAAGACGTCGACAGGATCATGCAGATCAATCTCCAGTTCTTCCCGCTCACCGCGGGACGTGAGGACGGCCGATGACCCGCGCTCCCCTCCCCTTCGCGCTCGCGGTCCTGGCCGCCTGCACGGGCAGCCGCGACGGCACGTGGGTCGGGAATCCCGAGCTCACGGCGTCGTACGCGAGCACGCAGACGTACACGGCGCGTACCGGCGAGCTCGTCGCGACCGACGCGAGCTTCGTGGGCTGCGAGGGCGACGACGACACGCCGCTCGGCCCGATCGCGCTGGAGTTCCGACAGGGTCGGACGATCGAGGGGCTGCAGGTGCCCGCAGGCCGGTTCTGCGGGCTCCGTCTGACGGTCGCGGAGCTCACCGTCCGGTTCGACGACGGGGGGCCCGCGCTCACCGCGGTCACCGCGCGCGGCTTCGACCTCGACATCGCAGCGATGTTCGAGACGCTCCCCGACGGGGAGGTGCACCTCCAGCTCGCCGCGAACGACTGGCTCGACTCGCTCGCCGCCCAGGTCGCGCTCGGCGAGGAGAACGAGGTCGCCGGGAATCCTGCGCTCGAGTCGGCCTTCTTCGACGGGCTCGAAGCCGACAGCACCGTCGGAGACGCACCGGTCGACGACGACGAGCCGCTCGCCGGCCGGCTCGACCTCGAGGGCTACCCCGTGTCCCCGCTCGGTCAGCCCACCACGCAGGCCGGGTGCGGCCCGAGCGTGAACTTCGACATGGCGTTCCCCATCCCGCCGGCCGCCATGGCGACGATGGGCGTCGACGGCGTGGGCTGGTGCGACTCCAACCTCGACTTCACGGCCGATCTGGCGCCGCAGACGGCGACGCTGATCGACTACTCCGACCTGTCGACCTACGCGGTCACCTACAATGGCTGGGGCGGCTCGTGCGGGTCGCTGCACTGCGGAGAGGTCACCGACTCCGCGGGGGTTCTGGTCGGGCGCCCGTGCACGCTGCTCGTGTTCTGCGACGGGGATGGCGGGACGGCCACAGCCACCGGGTACACCTGGTAGGTCAGTGCCGGGCCACGAGGCTCCGGTCGACGTGCGCGAGCGTGGGGGTGCCCGCGAGCGCCATCGCTTCGTCGAGCTCGGACTCCAGGAGGCGGAGCACCGAAGCGACCCCGTCCGCACCGTCGATCGCGAGCCCCCACAGCGCGGGACGCCCGACCGCCACGGCGTTCGCGCCGAGCGCCAGCGCCTTGAGCACGTCGGTGCCGCGCCGCACGCCCCCGTCGAGCCACACCTCGCAGCGGCCCGCGACCGCATCCACGACGCCCGGCAGCGCGTCGAGGGTCGCGACGCCCCCGTCGAGCTGGCGCCCTCCGTGGTTGCTGACCTGGACGGCCGCGACGCCATGGTCGACGGCCCGGCGCGCATCGTCTGCGCGCACCACCCCTTTCAGCACGACGGGGACGTTCACGCGCTCCAGCAGCCAGTCGAGGTCGCTCCAGGTGAGCGAGGCGTCCAGCGTGTCGCGCACCCAGGTCGCGAGCGCGGAGCTGCCCGCGGCACCGCCGAGATCCCCGCCGTTCACGGCGATGTTGGGCATGCGCAGGCCGTCGGGCAGGCGGAACCCGTTCCGTACGTCGCGCTCGCGCGTGCCGAGCACAGCGGCATCCGCGGTGAGCACGATTCCCGCGACCCCGGCTTCGAGCACGCGCTCGATCAGGGCCGCACACGCGCCTCGATCCCGGGTGACGTACAGCTGGAACAGCACCGGGCAGCCCGCTGCGGCGACCACCTCCTCGACCGGCGTGGTCGACAGCGTCGACAGCGTGAACAGGGTGTGCGTGCCGCGCGCGGTGGCCGCCTCGCCGTCGGGGTGCGCCAGCTTGTGGAAGGCCGTCGGAGCCACGACGATCGGGCTCGCCACGCGGTGCCCGAGCAGGGTGGTGGCGGTCGAGCGCTCGGAAACGTCGACCAGCACGTGGTGCAGCAGGCCCCACCGCTCGAACGCGCGGCGGTTGGCGGCCAGCGTGGCTTCGTCGCGCGAGCCGGAGCGGTAGTAGTCCCCCGCCATGGACGGCAGGCGCTCGAGCGCCGCCCGCTCGATCTCGTGCAGGTTCAGGGGCTCCACGCAGACCTCCGGAGGAACGAGCCGGATGCTAGCATCCGCACCCTGGAGGGTGTCCGTGGACGAGCCCATCGAGAGGCGGCCCTCGAAGTTCGCCGCGTTCGTGTTCGTGTTCTCCCTGATCCCGCCGACCGTCCTCATCGCGTCGGTCGTCTGGCCCATCGTGTTCAAGCCCGACTTCGGCGTGGGCTCGGTCATCGCGGTCGTCTGCCCGTGGTCCGGAGCGCTGTTCCTGTCCGGCATCGCCGTGCTGCTCGCCCTGATCGCGCTCATCCGCACGTGGCGGAACCCGGAGCTGCGCGGCCGTGCGGTCGGCTCGTCCGCGCTCGCGATGGGCATGCTGGGCGCGGGAATGGGCCTGCTCCCGGTCGTCGCGTTCGTGCTGGCGTGCATCGGGGCCGTCGTCGCGCTGTTCATGGCGCTCAGCGCGCTCGCCGGGGTCTCGGTGTCCGGGCGTCCCCTCGGTCCCCAGGCCACGGGGCTGCGGCACCACCTCGCGTCCTCCCGGTCCGTCTGGCGCGCCCGGGCTCACGACGAGGCCCGCAGCGTCGACGCGTTCGAGGCGATCGCCCGCGATCTGGAGCGCCTGGGTGCCCCCCGGTCCCTCGTGGAGCGCGCGGAGGACGCTGCGCGGGACGAAGCCCGCCACGCCGACATCGCCGCCCGACGCGCCGGGGGCGCCGTCCTGCCGGGTCGCCTGCCGCTGCCCGCCCCTCTCGACCGACACACGTTCGTGGAGCGCACGATCCTGGAGGGGTGCCTCGGAGAAGCCCTCGCGGCCGAGGTCCTCGCGGCCGAGGGCGAAGACGACATCGCGCGGGACGAAGCCCGCCACGCCCAGCTCGCGTGGGACATCGTGGCGTGGGCGGGCCCGGTCGACGTGCCGCTGCCGTGGTTCGCCGCGGTGCCGAGCCGACGGGTGGGGCTCGTCACCCAGCTCCGCATGTTCCGGCGCCTGCGCCGCGACGCGAAGGTGCGGCTCGCGGGCCTGGAGCGTGCTCAGTCCGGCGAGACGACCGACAACAGGTTGTCGATGCACACGTAGCTGGCGTCGAACTCGGCCTGGTCGTAGTCGGGGTCGAGCGCGACCGGACCATCGATGCCGCCGATCTGCCACAGCGTGCCGTCGATGGTGACCGTGCCGTACAGCCAGTTCCCCTGCCCGCCGTACGCGCCCGTGAACGCGTACAGGTCGGAGCTGTCGACGTGCAGCGGGAACTGCAGCGTGCCCTGGTGCAGCGTCACGTCGCTGTCGACCAGGCGGATGGCCTCGAACTCGCCGACGGGGATGACGATGAAGTAGGCGCCGGGGTCGTCCGCCGCTTCGCCGGTGACGGGGTGGTAGGTGCCGGACAGACTGCCGTCGTGCAGCGCGAGGTGGGGCTCGAACGAGGCCGACCCGGCGGGGCGCTCGAGGGGGGTCACGTCGAGGAGCTCGATGTCGTCGAGCTCGACGAGGGCGCTGTCGCGGTCCTGCGGCTGGAGCGGGTCGTCGTCGAGCACGATGCGGCCGGTGACGGTCTTGGTCCCCGTGACGATGGCGACGCCGTCGAGGAAGAACTCGTTGCCGAGGCAGTCGGTCGTGATCGGGAACATGCCGCCGCCCACGACGCAGTGGTCGGCGTCGAACACGAGCGTCTGCGGCGTCCCGAACAGCAGCCCGCCGATCGTGCCGAGGCTGATGAGCTCGCTCACCTGGCCCATCAGGTTGCCGAAGCCGCACTGGGTGTCGAGGTCGACCGTCTTCGACAGGAGCCCGAAGTTCTTCACGATGAGGCGCGCGGTGCCCTCGGCGAGCACGGGGTCGAGGTCGCACTCGTACCGCACGGGCTGCGCGAGCTCCTCCTTGCACGCGAAGCTGGCTTCGAGCGTGGCGGCATCGTAGTCGGGGTCGAGACCCGTGCTGGTTCCGGACAGCGACACCAGCCGCTCGTGGTTCCACAGGAAGATCGCACCTTCCACCTGGTTCTCGCGATCGTCGACGGTGCCGTTCGTGGCGCTGAGGGTGCCGCTCCGGATGGGCACCTCGAACACGCGCTTGCCGGACGTGACCTCGACGAGCGACGGGCCCCACACGATGTCGTCGAACGCGATGTGCGGCGTGAGCACGGAGCACGCGCCGTTGGCTTCGGCCACTGCGAGGCGCGGCGAGATGGTGGCCTCGAGCGACCCCTCCAGGATGCGGAGGTGGCTGTCGCTGTTGCTCTTCGTCACCACGAAGTCGGAGAACGTGGCGTCGTCGACGATGAAGCTCGCGGCGTCGGGCGTCTCGGGGATCACGGGCGTCTCGGGGTCGCCCACCACGCGCCCGGTGACGACCTTTCGTGCAGTGACCGTCACCTTGCCGCTCGCGTACGTGACCACGTCGTTGCAGTCGCGCGAGATCTCGACGAGCTCGGGCCCGAGGTCGATCGTGCAGTCTTCGACGGACCACGTGGCGGTGCCCGTCTCACCGAGCTCTCCGGCGACCGAGGGGCTGGCGAGCACGTCGGGGCTGGCGAATCCACACGTGGAGTCGCCGTTCGCCGCGATCAGCACGCCCCCGAGCTCGCGCACCGTGAGCCGGGCGATGCCGTCGGCGACCTTCTGGGGCGCCATCCGGGCGCAGCCCGCGAGCGCGAGCAGGAGGAACAGGGACGGTCTCACGGCGGGCTCCCCACGGAAATGCGGCTTCCAACCCACCCCGGCTAACCGATTCGCCAGCGCCGCGTATGATGGGGGCGGAACATGCCCACGACTCCGCAGCCCACGTCCAACGCGCGCGTATTCCACTTCCGGCGGTGCCTCGGAACGGGGAGCTTCGGCGAGGTGTACGAAGCGACGATGACGAGCCCGGGCGGGCTCGAGAAGCGCGTGGCCGTGAAGCTCCTGAAGTCCGAGATGGCGGGCGACGAGGACGCCGTGCGCCGGCTGCGCGACGAGGGCCTGCTGCTGTCGAGCCTCGACCACCCGAGCATCCTGGCGGTGATCGACCTCGTCCAGCTCGGCGACCGGCGCGCGCTCGTCACGGAGTTCGTCGACGGGCAGGACCTCCTCGAGCTGATGCGCACCGGCGACCGCATCCCGCTCCGCCCGCTCGTGCTGGCCGTCGCACAGGTGGCCCGCGCGCTCGACGCCGCCTGGTCGACCCGCCTGCCGGACCGCGAGGAGCCCCTGCACCTCCTCCACCGCGACATCAAGCCGGCGAACATCCGCATCGGCAAGCACGGCCTCGTGAAGCTGCTCGACTTCGGCATCGCGCGGTCCGACGTGGTGGAGCGCGAGGCCCGCACGGAGACCGACGTGCTGATGGGCAGCGTGCCCTACATGGCGCCCGAGATCTTCTCGCGCAGCTCCGCCACCGACCGCGTCGACGTGTTCGCGCTCGGGTGCGTGCTGTACGAGGGGGTGTTCGGCGAGAAGCTGTACGCCGGCCGCAAGCGCCCGCGCGTCATCCAGCTGCTCGTGTCGGAGCCCGACTTCCGGGAGTTCATGCCCGCGCGCCTGGAACAGGGCGAGCGCAACCACCCCGACATCCCGCCCATGGTGGTGCGCACGCTCGCCGACTGCCTCGCCTGGGATCCCGAGGAACGCCCGACGGCTGCCGACCTCGCCTCGCGGCTGGAGCGCCTGGCGTCGGGGCTCGATGGCCCCTCGCTGGCGGAGTGGTGCCGCGACCGCGACTGGGCCGCTCCGGCCGACCACGATGGGAACCTCGTGGGGGCGACCGTCACGGAGGGCTCGATCCACATCGCGACGATGGGGCTCGAGCTCGTCGACCCCGACACCGAGCCGGAAGCCGCGCGGTCGGCGGTGCCCTGGATGGCCGTCGCGGCCACGGCAGTGGCGTTGCTCGGGTGTCTGGGTGTGGTGGGGGCAGGGCTGTCGCTGTACGGCGGAACCCCCGTGAACGCGGCGCCCGTGCCGATCGCCGGGCCGGTCGCAGAGCCGGGGCCCGTCGCACACTCCGAGCCCGTCGCAGACCCCGAGCCCGTCGCAGACCCCGAGCCCGTCGCAGACCCCGAGCCCGTCGCAGACCCCGAGCCCGTCGCGGTCCCCGCCGCAGCACCGGTCCCCCAGCCCGTCGCGACCGCGGTTCCGAGGCCGTCTCCGGTGAAGCCCGCGCCCGCGCCGGTCCCCACGCCTGTGCCGGTCGCTCCGGAGCCCGCACCCGCTCCAGACCCGTCCACCGCTCCAGACCCGGCTCCGTCCGGTGGGCCGGTGTCCGTGTGGTTCGAGAACGCGGCCAACGAGCGGTTCGGGCCGGAGCAGGAGGTGCCGCCCGGCGCCTACCGGATCATCGCGGACTTCGGAGACGGCGCGAAGCAGGTCGGGAGCGCGGACGTCGCGCCGGGGCAGGAGATCCGGCTCGTGTGCAGCCCGCAGAAGCGCACGTGCTCACTCCGGTGACGTGACCAGCGTGGGCTCCGCACGGCGCGCCGGGTTGCCGTCGTGGCAAGGCACGCCACCCTCGGGAGCGGGGTCGAGCACGATGAACTGCACGCGGCGGTTCAGCGCGCGGTTCGCCTCGGTCGTGTCGGGTGCGAGCGGACACGACTCGCCGTACCCCACGGCCACCACGCGTCCCGGAGCGACCCCGCGCCCCACGAGGTACCGCACGACGACCTCCATGCGACGCTGCGACAGCTCCAGGTTGTAGTCATCCGGGCCCTCGGTGCTGGTGTGCCCCTGGACCTCGACCCGGCGGAGCTGGTCGTACCGGAGCAGGTTCGCGGCGACCTCGTCGAGCAGCGCTTCGGACGGAGGGTCGAGCTGGTCGGAGCCCTTCTCGAACCCCACGGCCTGCAGCACGACGACCTCTTCGCGCGTGGCGGCCACCTCGCGGGCCTTCAGCCGGAAGGTGACCTCCTCGGGCTCGGGTGCCGCCGCAGCCTGGCCGGTGAACACGATCTCCTGGCTCGCGAGCCCCAGCTCGGCGCTCTCGATGACCAGCGACCACTTCCCCGGAGGGAGCTCGATCACCGCTTCTCCGCTCACGGACACCGGCGGGAGCTCGGACGCTCCGCGGAACGTGATCTCGGCGTCGACGGGCGCGCCGTCCTCGTCGAGCACGACCACCCGGAACGTGCCCGGACGCCAGGCGAACGCGAGGTCGGTCGTGCTCTCGCCCTCGGCCAGCACGACCTCGGTGGGCTCGGGAGCGCGGAATCGGAGGCCTTCCGGCACCCCCACCTCGAGCGAGAGACGGTCGCCGGGCATGCGCTCGGGCAGCACCACCCGCCCGCTCTCGTCGGTGATGCCGAGCACGGTGTCTCCGTCGCGCACCTCGACGCCCGCGAGCGGCGCTCCATCGGGGTCGCGCACCTCGATGACGTGCCGCGCGAGCGCGTCGGGGCACCCGTCGGTGTCGTTCCAGCCGTTCATCACCTCGGGTTCCGCCACGCACGCGTCGTCGCGGTCGATCACGCCGTCTCCGTCGAAGTCCCGGCCCTGCTCGAGCCCGTAGGACACGCCCAGGAAGGCCCGCAGGCGGGCACTCCCCGCGCCCTGCGTGAGGTGCGTGGCACCCCCGAACACCACCGCCGGACCGACAGGAGGCACGTACCGGGCGGTCCCGAGGACCTCCACGGGCACGTCGAGCGCGCTCGGACCGCCCGACTGCGTGCCTCCGCGCGCATCGAGCTCGGCCTGCACGGCCACCCGGTCGGACAGACGGGCCGCCGCCGCGACGGTCGCGAGCAACCGCGGACCGCCCGTGAGGTTCGACAGCTCCACCCCGGGATGCACGGACGCACCCAGGTTCCCCGCGAGATCGAACCGCCCCACGGACTTCGACACCGCGAACCGCCCGCCGGCGCCGAAGCCGGACGACAACAGGCGCTCCCCGTTCCCGGTCGGCAGGTCGACGAAGGGAACGAACCCCACCCGGAGCCCGCTCACGTCGAGGATTCCGAGGGGCACGGCCAAGCGGAGGTCGCGCAGGGAGGCCGGCTGGGACGCCCCGAGGCGGGTGCTCGTGATCTGGAGGGGCACCTCGACCGCCACGGCCACGCGCGAATGGAGCGCCACGCGGAACAGCCCGGTGGCACCGACGAGATCCTGCAGGAGCGGGGCTTCGGTGCGCACCCCGTCGGTCTCGGTGACCTGCACGAGCGTCTGGTCGGCGTAGTCGACGAGCAGCGCGGCCCCGAAGCTGCCCGCACGCGCGGGATCGGCGCGCCAGGTGACGAGGCCGTCCTCCAGGCGATGCATGCCGGGCGCGAACCGAAGGCCGTGACCGTCGAAGCGCGCTGGGTCCTGCGCGTGCGCGGTGAGCATCAGGGCAGCGAGGACAGGCACCATCCGGTCTCCAGCGGAGGCTCCGCTCGGCCATGGTACGCTACCGCACATGCTGGGGTGCATTTCCATGGCGTGGGGAATCCCCCTCGCCACCGAGCTCACGGTGGGTCCGGGCGGAGATGTGTCCACGCTCGAGGCCGCCTGGAACACGGCACCCGATGGAGCCCGGCTGCGCCTGCTCCCTGGCGTGCACACGGTCTCGGTCGCGCTCGCCACCGACCTCCGCGACCTGACGCTCGAGTCCGCGGATCCCACGGCTCCGGCGAGCGTCCTGCTCGACCTGCCCCCCGAGAGCCGCGCGTTCTCGGTCGACGAGGGCGACCACCTGCGGGTGCGCCACCTCGACGTGACGTGTGCGGGCACCACCTCGGGGTTCGAGGTCTCCGGCACACTGGAGCTCGAGCGGGTCGACATCTCGGGCTGCACGGCGTTCGACGGCGGTGCGGTCTACAGCCACGGCGGCAGCACGGTCCGCGTGTTCGGCGGCCGGCTCACGGGCAACCACGCGACCGATGGCGGCGGGGCGATCTACTCCGGGGGTACCACGACGATCGTGGGCACCGAGCTCGCTGGGAACACCGGGGGCGGCGGCGGCGCGCTGCGAATGAACTCGCTCGAGCGGAACACCGTCCAGGGCGGCCGGTTCGAGGAGAACCAGGCCGACAGCGGGGGCGCCGGGTACACCACGGGCAGCGGCGGCGCCACCTGGGTCGGCAACACCTTCCTCGGCAACAGCGGTGGGCTCGGAGCTGCGGTGAAGCACTCCACCGACGGTCCTGCCGACTTCCGGTTCAATGCGTTCACCCAGGGCTTCGGCGGCTCCGGCGGCGGCCTGATGCTGTACTCGGTCGGCACGGAGTGCACGGTCCGTGGCAACCGCTTCTTCGACAACGAGGCCGAGTCGGGCGGGCACCTCCTGGTGTACGCCGTCGAGCAGCCCCCCTGCACCATCGACGGCAACCGGTTCGAGGAGGGGTATGCCGGAGGCGGGGGCGGCGGCGTGTTCCTCGAGTGGGAGACGCTGTTCACCCGCAACCTCGTGTGCACGAACACGGCAGACCTCCGCGGGGGCGGGATCCGCATCGAGGGCGGCGGAACCCTGAGTGACAACCTGGTGTTGGGCAACCTCGCCAACCAGGGGGGCGCGGTCGACACGTCGAGCTCGGTCACGATCACGAACAACGCGTTCGCCTTCAACGAGGCCACGGTCGCCAGCGGGTCCGCGTTCCGCGTCGTGGGGGGCGACACCGAAGCCCTGCTCCGCGACAACGTGTTCTTCGCGAACCCCGGCACCCGCACGCTGTTCGACGAGAGCGGGCCGGGCGTCGACAGCGACTTCAACGCACTGTTCGACAGCGTGTTCGACCCCGCCGACTGGTCCGAGGGCACCAACAGCCTCACCGCCACCGCCGCTGCGTCCGGCCTGTCGATCGACGCGTGCAGCTTCGAAGCGCTCGACCCACCGGGCGATCCCGGGCCCACGGTCGGCGCCGGCACGAACGGCGGCGACATCGGCGTCCGGGTGGTGCCCGAGATGCTCGACGCCGACAGCGACGGGTTCATGGGGCTGGCCGACTGCAACGACGCCGACGCGTCCGTGTTCCCGGGCGCCCAGGAGTCCTGCGCAATCCCCGGCGACGACGACTGCGACGGCCTCGCCGACGACGAGGACCCAGGAGCGATCGACGCCGTCCTGCTCTTCCTCGACACCGACGGAGACGGCGTGGGCGTGGCCTCCGAGTACCGGCTCGGGTGTCCGTCCGAAGGGTGGTCGGAGCTCGCGGGCGACTGTGCCCCCGACGACCCCGACATCTCGCCGCTCGCGGCGGAGATCGTGGGGAATGCGCTCGACGACGACTGCGACGGAACGGTCCTGTGCTTCGCAGACGCGGATCTCGACGGCTTCGGTGCGGGCACCATCGCCGACCTCGACGGCGACGGCCTGTGCGAGAGCCCCGGCGAGTCCAGCCTCCCGGGCGACTGCAACGACGCGTCGGGTGCCATCCACCCCGGCGCGCCCGAGGTCTGCAACGGCGTCGACGACGACTGCGACGAGCGCACCGACGCGGAGGATCCCGAGGCCATCGGCACCATCACGGGATACCGGGACACCGACGGAGACGGCTTCGGACGCGGTGATCCAGGCACCTACTGCACGCTCCCGGCCACGCACGCCACGGTGAACGGCGACTGTGACGACACGCGCTCCGAGGCCTTCCCGGGCGCCCCCGAGCTGTGCAACGGGCTCGACGACGACTGCGATCCGCTCACCCCCGACGACTGCCCCGAGCCGGTCGAGACGGGCGACACGAGCGAGCCCGACACCGATCTCCCCGACACCGGGCTGCCCGACACCGATCCGCCGCTCGACACCGACCCGCCCGAGGGCACCGGCGACACCGCGGCCGCCTCGACGGCCGACACCGCCGATGCCTCCGACGTGCCCGTGGACACGGGCGTTCCGCAGGACACCGGCACTCCGGACACCGATGCCCCCGACACCGACGTGCCGGAGACGGATGTCCCCGACACCGACGTGCCCGAGACGGACGTCCCCGACACCGATCTCCCTCCTGAGACCGATGTTCCCGAGACCGACCTCCCCGACACCGATGGGCCCGACACCGACGTTCCGTCCGACACCGACGGTCCCACATCGACGACGTGGGTGCGGGGTCCCACGCTGTGCAGCACGCGCCACGGAGCCCCCGCCGGATGGCTGCTCCTCGCGATGTTCCTCGTTCGCCGCCGCTCCTGACCGTTCGCCCCCGCAGCGGTGACACGCCTCGCGAGGGTCGGTGTCCTCGTCTCCAGAACCCTGGAGACCCCATGTCCCCCACCCTGCGCTCCCTCGCGCTGCTGGCTCTGTGCGCCTGCGGACCGACGACCGACTTCAACGGCTACACCGAGCTCACGGGCACGCTGACGTACACGAGCCGCGTCGACGGCGAGGCCATCCTGTGCGACGTGGACCTCGACCTCGTCGGCACCCCCTACACCGGGCGGTGCAGCGACTGCGAGTTCGCCTTCCACGTCGACCCGACCGTGGTTCGCGACGACAGCGACGCCGAGTGCACCCTCCCGTCGCTGTGGACCTACGTGGACGACGACTTCATCGACCGCTCCGGACTCGGATACGCCGCGTCCACCGCGACGTTCGACGGACGCCCCCTCGACCGCGCGCTCGTGGCCGTCGGGGATCTCGAGGGCCGCGCGACCTCGGCCGGCATGATCGGCGCCGGAACCCCCGACGCGTCGGTCCGCTGGGACGACGAGGACACCCTCACCTGGACCTACCGGTTCGAGGAGGGCGGCGGCGAGCCGCAGGACCTGCACCTCGAGGGCGCGTGCGACCCCGGGTCCGCGGGCCTGATCGAGATCGACGGATCGAGGGACGAAGGGACCTTCGCGGAGGACCAGACCCTGGCGTGCGACGGCTTCCAGGTGGACCGGTGGACCTTCGAGGGACGTGCGGGTGAGGCGCTGGACATCCACCTCGACACGGTCGGTGCCGAGAGCGCCTTCGACACGGCCTTCTACATCAACGGCCCCGACGGGTGCACGGAGGCCTTCTCGGACGACGCGTACACGTGCAGCTTCCGACCGCTGGAGTACGACTGCGCCGGCGGGCGCTTCACGCCGCAAGCCAACGGAATCCATACGTTGATCGTGATGAACTACGGGAAGTGCACCTCCCCCGACGGAGAGCGGGGTACGGGCGCGTACCGGCTGTCGTTCGACGGGCCCTCCGATCCGGGCCTCCAGCTCGTGGCCGACGACGCCGAGACCTACGAGCACCGCGTCGTCACCGAGCTCTCCGGCGCTGTGATGGTGACGCGCGACGGTGCGCGATGAGAACGGTGCCTGCCCTGCTCCTCCTGGCCGCATGCGACGGGGTGCCCCGCAATGTCGAGTACTTCAGCGACGTGCAGCCGATCCTCGAAGACCACTGCGTCCGCTGCCACCAGCCCGGCGGCGTCGGGCCGATCGACCTCACGGATCCTGCGATCGCGGCCTCCTGGTCGGAGGTGATCGCGGAGGCCACCCGCACGGGCGCCATGCCTCCGCCCGTCTCGGACCCCGAGTGCCGGGACTACCTCGGGAGCGAGCACCTGGCCGTATCGGACCGCGACCGTCGCACGCTCGCGCGCTGGGCCGAGCGCGGCGCACCGATGGGCGACCGCACCGACGCCACGCCGGGCACCGAGCAACCGACGACCCTCGAAGACGCCGATCTGCACGTGAGGATCCCGCCGTTCGCGCCGACGTACGACGACCCCAACAACCCCGGGAACGAGTACCGCTGCTTCGTGCTCGACCACGGACGCGACTCGGACTTCTTCGTCACCGGGCTCGATGCAGAGGTCGACCAGCAGGCCATCGTGCACCACATGGTGCTCGCGGCGGTCGACCGGAGCGCGCTGCCCGCGGACTTCGACCGCGAGCACGGCGAGGACTGCATCAGCGACGACATGGGCGCCATCGAGCACATGCTGGCGGCCTGGGCTCCGGGAAGCGAGCCCCAGGTGTTCCAGCCGGGCACAGGCATGCGCGTGGGCGTCGATCAGGTGCTCCTGCTCCAGATGCACTACTACCGGTCGAGCGCCGAGGTCGTCGGGCTGTCCGACCAGAGCGGCTACGCCCTGCGCACGGCACCCTCCGTGGACACGCGCCTCGAGGTGCTCACCCTCGGGTCGTCGTCGTTCCGCATCCCCGCCAACGACCCGGACTACCGGTTCGGCGAGGGGTGGCGCACCGACCGAGACCTCATGATCCACGGGATCTTTCCGCACATGCATGCGCTCGGGAGCGGGTACCGGATGTGGGTGGACGACGACCGCCCGAAGGACTGCCTGGTCGCCTCGGAGGGCTACGACTTCCACAACCAGATCACGTACCTGTTCCGGGAGCCCGTGCCAGTGGCGTCCGGCCGGACCCTGAACTGGGAGTGCGCGTGGAACAACGCCGCAGACAACCCCGACCGCCTCACGCCGGAGTCGTCCGATGTGTTCTACGGGGAGGGGTCCGATGCAGAGATGTGCTTCTTCTTCACGATCGTCGAAGCGGGCTCCGACCGCTGAAGGAGGCGGCGGGACCGGGCTACTCGGTCTTCTCGAAGTCGCGCACGCCGGACAGCGTGGGCTTCACCACCCACGCGCCCTTGGTGTCGATGAAGCCCCAGAGCTCGCCCTGCTTCGCGGCGGCGTAGCCGTTCTTGAAGTCGCGCACGCCGTCGAATGCGGGCTCGATCACCCACTTGCCCGTGGCGTCGAAGAAGCCGTGCTTGTCGCCCACCTTCGCGCTCGCGAGCCCTTCGCTGAAGTCGGACACGCCCTCGGCCGACGGCGGGCTCAGGATGCTGCCGTCGGTGCGCACGAACACCCAGTCTTCGACGGGCTTCACGCGGGCGAGCCCGCTCCCGGGCCCGAAGTCCTTCGCGGCGACGTACTTCGGGTCGATCACCCAGGTGCCCTGGGTATCGATGAACCCGACCATGCCCTCTTCGGTCTTCGCCCAGGCGTGCCCGTCGACGAAGTACCCGACGGACTTGAACTTCGCTTCGACCGCCACCGCGCCCTTCGTGTCGACGAACCCCCACAGGGAGTTGCCGCCCTTCATGGGCGCCAGGCCTTCCTGGAAGTGCTTGAGCTCGAGCACGGGCACGGCGACCTTCGTCTCGGCACCCTTCGTGTCGATCACGAGGTGGCTGGTGGACTTTCGTGCGGCCGCGTAGCCCCCGTCGAACTGGGACACCTCGTCGTAGTCGACCGGGATGGCGATCTTCCCGTCGGTGCCGAGGTAGCCCCACTTCTTGCCCACGGTGATGGGGGCGAGGCCGTCGTCGAAGCCGAGCGTGCCGAACCCGAACACGTTCTTCAGGTTCAGGGGCGACGGCGCGGCGGCGAGCTCCTGGCCCTTCGGGTCGATGAACACCCAGGACTTGCGCTTCTTGTCGAAGATCGGCGCGTACCCGTCTTCCGAGAACGGGAAGCACTTGCGGTACTTCGGCTCGATCACGAAGGCTCCGCTCGTGTCGATGTACCCCCACTCGTCCTCGCCGGCGGGCTTCGCCATCGAGGTGAGGTCGGCGGCCTGGGCGATGGAGCCGAGGAGGGAGGACAGAAGGACGATCAGCATGGACATCTCCGGCGGGCCTGGTGCCCGGACCCGGCCACCATACCCGGGGGCGGCGCGTCGCGTCGACACGCGACGGACCGGGCCTGCGGACACCTCCCACAGCACGCATGGAGCCACTTCGCGTAGCATCGGGAGGACGGCACCCGGGGGGAACCATGTGGTGGATGGCTTGGGCGTTGGCGCAGGATCGAGGAGCGCGCGCGGACGATGCGGCGTTTCCGGACGAGGTCGCCGCACCGCCCCCCCGCGATCGGCTGTGGTACACGAACGCCACGTTCATCCGCGTGAATCCGCTGGGCCTGGTCGACATCCACAAGGTCGGCTGGCGTCGCCGCCTGTCGACGAAGCCCGGCATCCTGTTCGCCGACACCTGGCTGTTCACGGGGGTCACCGCGCTCGTCACCCCCGCGTACTCCCGGCTGGGCGTGTTCGCCGAGGCCCAGCCCCTCGCGGTGCTGCGCGCCTTCGCGGAGGTCACGGGCACCGGGTACTACGGCACGTTCGACCAGGTGCTCACCTTCGACGACCCCACGGCCCGATACTCCGACCAGACCCTGAACGACCGCAGCGCAGAAGCCCGCCCGGCCTACGGGTGGACGGCCACCTTCGGAGTCACGCTCCAGGCGAAGGTGGGTCCCATCGCCGCGCGCAGCACACCCCAGGTCACGCGCATCGACCTCGCGCTCGGCGAGCCTGGGCTGTACTTCTACGACCAGTACTGGGATCGCCTGGCTCCCGACGGCGGGTGGATGGTGCTGAACGACCTCGACGTGCTGTTCGTGCAGGGAAAGATGCGAACCGGTCTCCGGCACACGTTCTCCGACACGCTCGACGGTCGGCGCGATGGGTCCGACAGCGCGCTCTCCCACCACCGCCTGGGTCCGCTGTTCGCGTGGCAGTTCTCCGACCGGCCCCCGGGGAAGCGCTTCAACCAACCCACCCTGTTCGTGGTCGCGCAGTGGTGGCTCCAGCACCCGTACCGTGCCGGTGAGGAGCAGCCTCAGGGGCTTCCGCTGTTCGCGGCGGGCTTCGCGTTCAACGGCGACCACCGCACGTCTGCGGTGCCCGCCGTCGACTGAAGCGACTCCCGCACCGCCCTTGCGAGCGAAGGATAGCGAAACGTCATGAAGATCATGATGTTTCGAGGATCACAGCTTCACCTCCATCGACTTCCGGAGTGACAGATCGGCGTCGAGACCCTCGCCGCCCTCCACCCCGTCGGCGCCGAAGCTGACGAGATCGAAGCCGCGCGGCCCCCGCCCCGTGCGCAGGTAGACCAGCGGAGTCCCCCAGGAGTCGAGCGGCATGCCGCCCTCGATGGCGCGGTCGATGTCGTGCACCTCCGGAAGCCCGTGCTGCAACGCGAACGACTCGATCTGCTGGGCCGTGCGGTGCAGCTGGAGCTCGGTGGTCCGCGCCCGGCTCTGCTCGAACACGTCGAAGATGCCCCAGGCGAGGATGCCCATCAGCGTGAGCACGATGGCGATGACGACCATCACCTCGACGAGCGACATCCCGCGGCGGGCAGCGCGCCTCCAGGTCCGTCGGTGGCGGCGGGGCACGAGGAGCGGGAACGGGAACGTGGACATGGCGACCTCCGCGGCGCCACGGAGCCCGGCGAGAGTCGACGGGGCGGACGCCACGCCACCCGAGAGCAAGCCGCGTTCCAGCCCATCTTCGGCGTTCGTCCGACGGCGACAGACCGGGCTCCCGCCAGGATGTCGAACGCTGCCGAGATCCCATCCCCACCGCGGACACCCTGTCCAGCGCGCGCTATCCTCCCGGGCCGGAGGCCCCGTGTCATCGAGCGAGCATCCCCCCGCCACGCGTGCTGCATCCTTCGCCCTCGTCACCCTCGGGGGCGCGGAGGCCGTCGCAGGCGTGCTGGGCGGGCTGTGGGCCCTCTCCACGGTGTTCGCGAGCGCCGGGGGCTCGCTGGCTGCTCTCGAGTCCCTGCTCGTCGTGGTGCTCGTGGTGCCGCCGGTCCTCGCGGGCGGCGCGACCAGCTGGGCCGGTCGCAAGGTGGGGCGCACCGGGATCCGTGCCAACCGCAAGATCTGGACGGCCATCGGCTTCGCGCTCGGCGTGTGGACGCTCGCCGCCGCCTCCGTGGGCGTGATGGCCTTCACCGGCAGCTCGGTGGCCCTGCCTGTCGCTCCCATCGTCGTGGGATGGGTCGTCGTGGCCGCCGTGAGCCTGCTGGCGCCCTGGGTCGGGCTGAGCTCGAAGGACGTCATGGTCAGCCGGGTCGACCGCTGACGCGTACCGACCGGTCGGGCGAGCTCGAGGTGTCCGAGCACCTGCTCCGCGAGTGCCTGTACGGGCTGAATGCCGAGCTCCTCCGGGCGCGTCCGGGCGACGAGGGGCTCGCGCAGAGGCTCGTGGCCGCACTCGTCGACCGGATCGAGCGCGAGGGTCCCCGGTTCCACGAGCCCACGCTGATGGCCGACTGGGCCGAGGCCGCCGCACTGGAGCCCGAGGAGCTGCGCTTCGAGCTCGAGCAGGCCTTCGAGATGGTGATCGAGGAGCTCGACGACGACGAGGAGCCGTGGTCCGCCCACCGCCTGCTCGAGCTCGCCGCCGAGGAGCCGTTCTGGGTCCTGCGCTGGTCCCAGCCCGGCGAAGGGCTGCCGTCCCCCACCCGTCCCGTTCGCGGGGTTCCCGTCCCGCTCTCCCTCCGGCCTCGGCTCGTCCGCATCCTCGACGAGCTCGAGATCACCCTGTTCGACGCACGGCAGGCCCTGCGGTCCGTCCACGACGCCGTGCCCGAATCCACCGTGTCGGCCGCGCTGGATCGGGCCATCGACGCCATCTCGCGCCTCTCCGACGGCTCGAGCAGCCCCGACGCTCGCGGTCCGTCTCCGCGACCCAGCGGGGCTCCGCGAGACCCGCTGCGCGCCCTGCTCCGGCCTGGTGACGCCGGAACATCCCTGCGAACGGCCCTCCGCACGATCCAGCGCTGGAAGCTCTCGGTGCACTTCGACGCGTCGCCCGACGACGACGATGGCGAGTGGACGCTGCGCGTTCTGGAGCGACTCTACGAGATCGAGTGGGTGGAGCCCGTCAGCTCAGGAACTTCCGGGTGAGCCGGTCGACCGTGCCGAACGTGCGCTGGGTCCATCGCCCGACCGTCTTCTCGAGCGTGCGCAGGTCGAGTGTGGTGTCGAGGATGCTGCTCGCGGGCCACCACAGCACCTGGCGCCCGAACACCGCCAGCCAGTCCTGATCCGTCGCGAACGGCGCCACGACGGACGCGTCGGGGGCCTCGCGCACCATCGCCACCTGGAGCTTCCCGGTGTGCTTCCGGCCGCCCCAGTGCGGGTGGGACAGGAGCGCACGGAGCTCGTCGGGCTCGCGGACGTACGTGTCGACCTCGTAGCCCAGAGCGGCGTTCAGGCCCGTCTCCACGGCCTCCTGGAGCGCACCCTCGTCTCGCGTGTCGGACACCACGGCGTTCCCGCTCGCCTGGTAGATGCGCACCTCGCCACAGCCGCACGACTCCAGCGCCGAAGCGAGCTCCGGGTTCGTGAGGCGGCGGTTCCCGAGGTTGAGCCCACGGAAGAACAGCACCCGGTTCATCGGACCCCCTACGCAGCCAGCTGGGTGACGAGATCGGCCAGCACGCGCACGCCCCACCGGACTCCGTCGACCGGCACGCGCTCGTCGTGGCCGTGGAACATCTGGCTGAACTTCACGCCGTCCGGCAGGAGCAGCGGCGAGAACCCCCAGCACTTCATGCCGAGCTCGCTGTAGGCCTTCGCATCCGTGAAGCCCGGCAGGAGGTTCCGGATGGGGACGGCCCCTGGATCGTGGCGCACGAGCACCTCTTCGATCGTGCGCGAGATGGGGTCGTCGGGATCCGTGACCGTGGCCGGCATCTCGGAGTCGATGCGGATGTCGTAGCCCCCTCCGATCAGCCGGTGGATCTGCTCCACGAGATCGCGCCCGGTCTGGCCGGGCAGCAGGCGCCCATCGACCTGGAGCGACGCCATGCCCGGCACCTGGTTGACCTTCAGGCCGCCCATCATCACGGTGGGGTTCGCCGTGTTGTGGAGCATGGCGTCGAAGCTGCTCGCGAGCGACGGGTCGGGGAACACCTTGTCGAGCACGTGCCCGCACAGCTTCTTCGACAACAGGCCCTTCAGGACCCAGCTGTTCGGCACGGGCTGCTCGGCGGCGAGCGTGCGGACGAAGCGCTCGACCACGGGCGTGACGTGGTGCGGCAGCCTGCGGTTCGCGAGCAGGTCGGCGGCGCGCCCGATGCGGGCGAGCGCGTTGTCGCGGTTCGGCAGCGAACCGTGACCGGGGGTTCCGTGCGCGGTGATCGTGAGCCAGCAGACCCCCTTCTCGGCCACCTGCACCGGGTAGAAGTGCTTGCCCGCCATGTGGAGCGTGAACCCACCGATCTCCGAGATGACATATTCGCCGCGGATCTTCTCGGGGTGGTTCCGCGCGAGCCACAGGCTGCCGTGCTCGCAGCCGGCCTCCTCGTCGGCCACCCCCGCGAAGATCACGTCGCGCTTCAGCGGCACGCCCGCCCGGTGCAGCAGCAGCAGGGTCACGACCTCCATCGCGACCATGTGCTTCATGTCGATCGCACCGCGTCCCCACATCCAGCCGTCGTGCACCTCGCCCCCGAACGGATCGTGCTTCCAGTGCTCCGGCTCCACCGGCACGACGTCGAGGTGCCCGGACAGCAGGATGGGCTCGCCTCCCGTGCCGTCGCCGCGAAGGCGGCACACGACGTTCCCGCGGCCCGGCGACGACTCCAGCACCTCGGGCTCGAGCCCGTCGGCCCGGAACAGGTCGGCCAACATGGAGGCGGCGTCGAGCTCCTGGGCATTCCGGTCGGGCGCGTTCACGGTCTGCATCCGGAGCAGCTTGCGCAGGATCTCCAGCGTCTCGTCGCCCGCCGCGTGCCAGTCGGTCTTCTGCATGAACGGATGTGTGGTCATCGGGACTCCAGGCCGGATTCTAGGACAGCGCACCCTTTCGCTCGACCCGCCACCTGGGGTAGACAGGCACGGGAGGTCGGGATGAAGGAGCTGGATGCGGCGCTGGCAGCGGAAGGAACCGAGCGGATCACGTGGCTCGAGAAGGCGTGGAGCGCGTGCCCCCACCCCGAGATCGCCGACCTGATCCTGCTCGCGGATCCGCGCGACTTCCCGCTCCAGGGTGCCTCGCTCGCCGACACCGAAGCGAACATCGCCCGCGTCGCCGGTCGCGACGATCCACGGGTGTCGGCTGCACAGGCCGCCCTGCTCGCCGCACTCCCGTTCACGTCCGACTCCAGCAAGCCCCTGTGGACCGCCTTCTTCCAGTCGCTCCGCGATCCTCGATTCATCATGATGGACGCCGACATCTTCCAGGTGCGCGCCTCGATGCAGCGCTGGCTGTCCGGGCGGTTCGCCGAAGCGCGCGCCCGCATCACGGGAACCCTGCCCGATCCCCCCGACCCCGAGCGGATCGCGAAGCTGCGCCAGGCCATCGCACCGCCAGCGCCGCGCGACGGTGCCCAGCTCCTGGCCGCGATCTACGCGCGCCCGGAAGACGACCGTCCCCGCGCCGTGTACGCCGACTGGCTCACGGAGCAGGGCGACCCCCGCGGGGAGTTCATCGCGCTCCAGCTCGCCGGCGAGGAGAAGCGGTCGAAGAAGCTCCTGAAGGGCAACGAGCTCGCGTGGGCCGGCCCGATCGCAGATGCTCTCGCGAAGAAGGGCCTCGTGTACGAGCGTGGCTTCGTGGCCCGGGCCCACACGAAGTTCAAGAATCCGAAGGTCGCTGCAGACCTCGGCGACGACCCTGCGTGGGCCACGCTCGTCGAGATCCTCGGGGTGCACACGGCGTACGAGTACGGCACGTCGCACCACACGAACCACGTGGGGCCCGCGTTCCGGGGGCTCCGGATCCTTCGCGTCATCGAGGTGGGCGGCGTCCTCAAGCTCGCTGCGACGCCCGACTGGGGCATCGAGCACCTCGAGGTCGACCTCGGGAACCCCGAGACGGTCGACGCCATGGCGTCGCTCAGCACCCTCCCGGAGCTCCACACGCTCGTGCTGACGCGCGTACGGGCGAACCCGAAGTGGCTGTGGGGGTGTCCGTTCGTGCCCACCCTGCGCGACCTCACCGTCGACTTCGTCGATCCCCGCATCCTCGTCGACGCACAGGGCACCGGGCTCGAGCGGGTCACGTTCCGCACGCACCGGGGGAGCGCGACCTTCACGCGGGACGGCTCCGGTCGGTTCGTGTGCACGGCGCAGGACCGCGATGCCGAGGAGATCCTCGGCGTGCTCGGGGGAACCGCGGTCGCCACGCACGCACAGCGCGACATGGCCTCCGATCTCGCGCTCTCGCCGGACGGTACGCGCCTCGCCATCGCTCGCGGTCCGCGCATCCAGATCGTCGACGCCGAGACGCTCGCGCCGCTGTACGACATCGAGGACGTCGAGCCCGCCCACCGCGCCGTGTTCAACCGGGCGGGCACCGAGATCGCGTCGTTCTCCAGGAACGGGATGTACGTCTCGGTGTTCGACGCAGCGACGGGCGCACTGAAGCGGCGCTACCACAGCCGCCAGACCATCACGGCGGTCGACTGGACGCCCGACGACGAGGTCGTGTGGGTGGGCCCCACCTCCATCGAGGGGCGCGAGCTGAAGACCCCGAACGCCAGGGGCGTGGTCGCGCTCGACGACGGCTGGCTCGCCCTCGCGGGGTCCGGACAGGTGTCGTTCGTGCCCACCTCGGGTCGCGCGACCCGGGATCCCATCCCGTGCGGCACGGGGCTGCTGTCGGCCGTGGCGGCGCGCGGCGACCTCGTGGCGACCTTCCTGGGCACCACCGTCAGCTTGTTCCGCCTGTCCGACGGTGCGCTCCTGTGGGAGCAGGACGGCGGGAAGTTCGGCTACACCCTCAAGTTCCTCGGCGACGACCGTCTGGCGGTGCGCTCGGAGGGCTGGCGGGTCCTGGACCTCGACGGCAACGAGATCACCCGTTTCGGCCGCGACACGTGGGGCCTCGACGGTCGTGACGGGGTGATCTGGACCGTGACCGATGCGGGGCAGGTCTTCCGTACCTGACGCTCCCGGTCAGGGGACCTCGACGTCGCACCGACGGTAGCGGGCGTTGCACGACAGCGCGGTGGTCTGACCGGCCACGATGAGGACCGTGCGCACCCGGACCGCCGTGGGGGCGCCGTCGAACGTGGCGAACAGGGGCCACTCGCCCGCCGGGATGGGGTCTCCCGGACGGAACCGCTGGCCATCGACCTCCACCCACGCCGA
This sequence comes from Myxococcota bacterium, assembly GCA_041389565.1. Lineage (GTDB taxonomy): Bacteria > Myxococcota_A > UBA796 > UBA796 > JACKEQ01. Next base: position 536,696 of record JAWKRP010000002.1, on the reverse strand, counting down.
CCGCACGCCGTCGGCCGTCAGCTGACCCGTCGTGGGCCGGACCTTCGCGGGAGCGGGCGCGGCGGGCGCAGGCTCGACCACGGGGGCTGGCTCGGGTGCAGCGGGGGCCGGTGTGGGCTCGGGCGCCGGGACCGGCTCCGCGACCGGCTCGGGCGCGACGGGCGGGGGGACCGGGACCACGATCTGGACGGGGTCGGGCGCTGGCGTCCGCAGCACCGCGAGCGCCCACAAGGCCGCCGGAACGCTCACGGCGAGCACCGCGACGAGGAACACCCCCGCCATCGCGAGCATCGCCCACACGGGCACTCCCGCTCGCGGGACCTCGACCGGGGCCGCCGGCACGGGCTCGGGCAGCATCGTCGGCGCCACGGACCCGGTGGTGGCGGGGACTTCCGGGGCACCGTCCGCAGAGCGACGGCCCTCGACATCCTCGGCGAGGAAGCTGGCTCCCATCGTCTCCGCCGTCGGCTCGGGGACCGAGCGCAGCGAGCCGGGCCCCCCGTCCACGAGCGGACCGAGAGGGGTCACCGCCTGGCGCTTCTCGACGGAGAGGCGGGCCGCGACGCGCCCTCCGGGGGACTCGAGACCGAGGCTGTGGGCGCCGCGCAGCACGAGCGGACGGGACGGGACGAGCGCGGTGCCGCTGACCTCCGCTTCGCCGCCGTCGAGCACGGTGAGGATGGCCTGACAGTCGGACAGGCGATTCGCGGGCTGCGTGTCGACCAGCAGCCCGATGCAGCGCTCGACCTCGATCGGAACGTCGGGGTTCAGCTCGGAGGGAGGCGTGAAGCTCCCGTCGCGGACCTTCGCGAACAGCTCGAGCAGATCGTCGTCGTCGAAGGGCGTGCACCCACAGAACAGCTCGTACAGCACGATGCCGAGCGAGTACAGGTCGGCGCGCCGGTCGACCGAGCTCGCGTCGCGGATCTGCTCGGGCGGCATGTAGGCGGGCGTGCCCATCGTGGTGCCCGTGCGCGTGTGCCCGGAGCCCACCTCGACCATCTTCGCGAGCCCGAAGTCGGCGACCTTCGGGATCAACTGGTCGGTCGACACCTCGAGCATCACGTTCGCGGGCTTCAGGTCGCGATGGATCAGTCCGTGCTGGTGAGCGTGCGCGACCCCCGCGACCACCCCACGGAACACGCACAGCGCCTCCTCGGTGGTCGGCCGGTGGGCGCGGAGCCAGTCCTCCATCGACACGCCGTCGACGTACTCCATGAGCAGCCCCGGCACGCCGTCGAGGTCGAGCACGTCGCGCACCTCCACGATGTGCGGGTGCTTGAGCGTGGCCTGGACCTGCCCTTCCTGGATGAGGCGCTTGCGGACCGAGGCGCTGTCGACGTTGAGCACCTTGAGCGCGTACACCGTGTTGAGGGTGCGATGCCGCACGCGGTACACGGTCGCCAGCCCCCCCTCACCGAGCAGGGCCTCCACGACGTAGCGCTCGGCGAGCTGACCGATCTCGAGCGCCACGGGTCAGAAGCTCACTGCAATCGCCACGACCCCGAGCCCTACGGCTCCGATGCCCGCACCGAGCGCTCCGAGCCCGAGCGTGTTGGTCGACGATCGGAGCTCGTCGTACCGCTCGAGGTCTCCGGGCGCGGGATCGGCGATGCCGACCAGCGTGGAGTCGTAGTGCTCGTTGTACCGCCCATACGACAGGCGGTTCCCGACCAGGAGACCCCCAGTGGCAGCGGCCAGCACCCCGGCACCCACGGCGAGCGGGACCGTCGGGCGCCGCTTGCGGCCCACGGGCTCGGGCGGGACCTCGGGGACCTCAGGCGCGGGGGGCTTCACGGCACCGGCGGGAAGCGGGAGGGGCTGGCCAGCCGCCACGAGCGCCGACGTGGTGATGGCACCCGAGGGGTCCTGGAGCTGGAAGAACACGGGGTAGAACGTGGACCGCTGGAACGCCTTCTTCCCGTCGAGCCACACCGTGCCCCCGGAGAGTGCGGGGAGGGGCTCGGCGACATCGGCGGTGACGTCGAGGGCGTCGTAGTCGTCGCGGAGCGGCGAGCCAGGCGGAGCGATGTCGTCGGGGAGCGTGTACGCGGGGTCGGCGAGGCGCGCTGCCGCGAACGACAGCTGCGTGGGCTCGGACTTCTGGTCGAGGAAGCTGGCGAACGCCTCGACGCGGTGGACCGCGGCCGCGAGGCCGGGACGGATGGGCTCGCCGAGGCACGCGGTGACCTCCGTGAGGGCGGCCCGGTTGGACTCGAAGCGGTCGTCCATCGCCGTGAAGCCGGCCATCACCTGCTCGATGGCCTGCTCGACGGCGTCGTTGTCGGTGGGCGCGGGACAGTCGGCCCACGCCACCGCGAGCCACAGCATCACGGGAGCACCGGGGGGAGCGCGGGATGGACGTAGACCGTCCAGTAGCCGGTGCGGAAGTCGCCCGGAGGGTCGTTCCCGCCCCACACCGTGAGGTAGTGCGGGATGGGGTTCGCGGGCGTCTGGATGTTCAGCAGCACCCCCACGTCGCCCGCCGAGTTGCCCTGCTGCGCGAGGATGTCGGTGGTGCCGTAGCCCTCGACGATCAGGCCGAAGTACAGGGTGTCGCTGCCCGGGGTGAAGTTCGCGACCGCCTGGATGCGGCGATCGGCACCGGGGAGCAGCTGGATGTCGTCCCAGTAGTCGTGGAACTCGGTCTCCTCGCCCTTGTACCCGCAGATGGCGACGGGGAGCTCGGCGTAGGTGACCCCGGAGATCACCGGCTCGTTCGCGTCGCTGGCCGGCGTGTTCGATTCGTCGTGGAGGAAGGTGTTCCACACGAGCGACACGGAGTGCTCGGTGCTGGTGTTCCCCTCGGCGTCCTGCACCGTGAACAGCACCGTGCGGGCGGGCGGATCGCAGGGGTCGACGACCGTGTGCTCGACCGGCACGCTGAACCAGTCGCCCTGGTGCGCCTGGACCGAGGACAGCGGGATCGGGTCGCCTCCGTCGACGACCACGGCACCACCGGTGAGGTCGCCGTCGACGTCGGTGGCCCGGAACGCGAGCCACACGCCTTCGTAGTTGGCGGCGTCGTCGAAGTGGAACCGGAACGTGGGCTCCTCGACGACCGGCGCGGACCCGTCGACCCCGGGATCGGTGTCGGTGTCGGTGTCGGTGTCGTGCGCGAGCGCGTCGTCGATCCGTCGCTGGTGGGCGTTCTCGCCGATGAACACGCATCCGCCGAGCAGGGAGAGCGCGAAGATGCCTGGTTTCATCGGCCCCTCCAACACCACGAGACCGGGAGATTCATAGCACATGGGGACAGGCGCGCACGCAGGGCGGAGCCGCGTCACGGGAGCGGCGTGCGCAACACCTCGTCGGAGCGGAACAGACCCTGCTCGCCCCCGAGCCAGAGGTGACCGTCCTCGTGCACGTCGAGCGTCAGGATCACGCCCGTCGCGCCGGGGTGGGTGAGCTCCGCGACCCCGAACGTGCCGACGGGACCGGTCGTCCACACCGACGACTGCCCGGGACGCAGGTAGACCTGCCCTCCCCCACCGCCCGGGAAGTCGCCGAAGTCGCGCGGGCGCCCCCATCCGGGCGCGATGCTGTCGGATGCCGCGTTCGTCGACCAGACCTCCGCGTTCGCTGGACCGCTCACGACGGCCTCCGTGGGCGAGCTCGGGAAGGAGAACGCGACGCCCACGGTGACGTACGAGCTCTCGCCCAGCGCGAGCCCGTCGGCGCCGTACGTTCCGCTCCACAGCGGGGCGTCCTGGTAGGTGCGCAGCTCGGGCACCTGCTCGACCCACTGCAGGAACTCGGGATTGCCGTACCAGGCCAGCCACACGCCGCCGACGACGCCGCCCTGGTCGGAGGACTGCGACACCGCCACGCTGTCGCCCGTCCACGCGCAGCGCCGGATGGGGTGCTCGGCGAGACCCACCTGGCCTTCGCGGATCACCGTGCCGTCGCCCGCCAGGATGTGCACGAAGCCCGCGTTCGCGCCCACGAGCATGCGGTCGCCGCCCTCTTCGAGCGCCACGCAGGTCGGGATGCGGAAGTCCCGCTCGAACACGACGTGCCAGCCGGTGCCGTCGTCGACCCACACCGACCCCGTGCCACCGTTGCGCACCACGGCCGCCGAGCGGCCCGACACGCTCAGGTCGAGGTCGAGCACCTGCCCGTTGCCGAGCTCGGTGACGCGCGTGAACTCCAGGCTGCGCGGCTCGGCCTGGACGAGGGGTGCGGGCGGAGGGACGTCCGTGTCGACCTCGGGGGTCGGACAGCCGGCGAGCAGGCCGGCCAGCAGCAGCGTGCGCATGCCTCCTCCTACCCTGCGGGACCGGGAGCGTCCGCTGTAGGATGGAGCGGCGGGAGGCCGGCCATGGCACACGACACCGACGACTGCGAGACGTGCCAGGCGCTCGCGACCACCTCCCTCTCGGTCGAGGTCGAGGTGCTCTCCGACGACCGCCGGCGGTACGTCCCGAGCGTTCCCGTGCCCGGCGAGCCCGCGAGCTTCGCGTCGGCGGTCGAGGCGCGCTTCCATCCCCTCGCCCGCTTCCTTTGGCCGGGGGGCGTCAGCGCGGTGGCGCTCGAGCCCTCCGGAGTCACGGTCGACAAGTCGGGCCTCGCGAGCTGGGACTTCATCGAGCCCATCCTGCTCGCCGTGATCTCGGAGCAGCTGACGCTGCAGCACTACGCGAAGAACTGATCGAAGGTGTGCAGCATCTCCTGGAGCCGCAGCACGCGCGCCCGGGCGCCGAGCTCGTGGGTGGTGGACTGCAGCGCCTTCACCTCGGGCATCCAGGCCGTGAGGAACACGTGCAGCTCGTCGTGCGCGGCCCCCTCCATCGTGCAGCCCTGGATCAGCCGGTCGAGCTGATCCTGGAGCGCGTCACCCAGCGCGTTCGCTTCCTCGACCGAGCGGGGGATCACCCCGTCGAGGGTGGCGTGGGTCTCGGCCATGACGGCACGGGTGGTGTCGTCGAGCGCCCACTTCTCCGTGCCGTCGAGCCTCAGCGCGAGCTCACCGGGCTGCGGGCTCGGCGCCACGGCCCCGGGCGCGGCTTCGACTTCCGCGGCACCGCCCGCGGAACCACTGATCTCTGTGAGGCCGTCGGGCGCGGGCGGAGCGGGGCTCGTGCAGCCGACGGACACGAGCAGGGCGTACAGCATGGAACCTCCAGGACTCAGGACAGGCGCCAGCGCTGGCGTCGTTCGTCGCGCACGCGACGGGTGGGGGCCTTCGCGCCGAGCACCTCGCGGAGGTCGTCCGCGACGACGCCGTTCAGGAAGTAGGAGTGCCCCTTGAAGTCGTGCACGACCGGGGTGGTGTCGACCACGTCGACCTTGTCGGGCACGTTGGAGAGGTTCGAGGGCCCGTTCTGACCGAGCCGCTCGGGGTTCCCCTTCGTCCAGTCGGACGCGAGCAGCGCCTTGTCGGCGTGGTTGATGTACACCGTGATGCGGGTTCCGAGCTCGGCGAGCCGACCGAGCTTCTTCCGGTCTTCCAGCGCGTCGGCGTCGACGTCCGCGGCCACGAGCACGATCTCGTCGAACACGCGCGGCAGCCGGCCGGGCACGAACTCCTCGAGGTGCTGGATGGCGTTCTCGAGCACGTAGTTGCCCATGGAGTGGCAGAGGAGGTGCATCTTCCCGCCGCAGCGGTCGTCCGGACGGATGCGGCGGAGGTACTCGTACAGCTTCAGGAAGGCGCGCCCGAACGCGGGGCCGGAGGTCTTCGCGTCGAGGCGATCGGCGCGGTAGGCCACGTACGGCGTGAGCTTCCCGTCGGACGGCCAGCTGAAGGTCGCCACCTGCATCGCGGGTGGTGCGGCAGTGGGAGGGCCGGACAGCAGCCACTGCAGGGCGGCACCCGTCGCGACCCCCTGGCGGAACGTCACGTTGTACCCGTGCATGTAGACGAGCACGTCGGTCTTCTGGTCCATCAGGACCTTGAGGCGATCGAACAGGGTCTGCGACCCGAGGACGGTGCGGTCGGCGCGCTCGTCGTACGCCCGCACCTCGAGGTTCGCGGTGGCGTAGGCCTCGAGCTCGACAGCGTCGGCGAAGTCACCCGGGACCTTGCCCGCGAGGTCGAGGTGGACCTCTCCGAACCGGAGCTCGTCCATCGGGGTGTTGAAGCCCTTGCCGAAGTCGATGGGTAGCTTCTTGCGCTTGCGGATCGGGTCGCGGTTGGTCGCGAACCCGACAGTCAGGTCGTTCATGGTCCCCCCGAGGAGCCCCCGAGAGTACCGGTTGCATCCACGAGTTTCCAGTGCCAGCGTACGGCGACGCAAGGCTGCGTTACGAAACCGGCCCCACCGCGGAGGTCCCGTGCTGCGCACCGCCCTGTTCCTCGCCCTCGTCGGGTGTCCGAAGCCCCCACCCGTCGAGACGGCCGTCCCGCCGGCCCCGATCCCCCGAGACGACGTGATGGCGGTGGTGTGGACGCAGACGAGCGCCGAGAACGACGCGGTGGCGCTCACGGTGTTCCGGTCCGCACGCATGGCGCTCGATCTCGCGCTGGCCGATCCCACGTGGACCGCCGCCGTCGAGCAGACCGGCGAGCTCGCCGGCCTGGTTCCCGCGATCGTGGTCGACGTCGACGAGACCGTGCTCGACAACAGCCCGTACCAGGCGCGTCTCGTGCGAGACGGCGGGCACTTCGAGAAGGCGACGTGGGGCGCGTGGGTCGACGAGGCCGCTGCGAAGCCCATCCCCGGTGCAGCCGCGTTCCTGTCGGACGCCAAGGCCCGCGGGGTCGACGTGTTCTACGTGTCGAACCGCGATGTGTCCCAGGAGGAGGCCACGCGCGCGAACCTCGCTGCGCTCGGCTTCCCCGACGCCGAGACCCTCGAACACCTCCGGTTCCGACCCGCCGATGGCGACCGCAGCAAGACCGCCCGACGGCTCGAGATCGAGAAGACCCACCGGATCGTCATGATGTTCGGGGACAATCTCTTCGACTTCATGGAGGCGGAGGCCCCCGACCTCCCCGCTCGCGACGGGATCGTGACCGACCACGCCGAGTGGTGGGGCACCCGCTGGTTCATGCTGCCGAACCCGATGTACGGGTCGTGGGACGACGCCGTGCTGTCGTACACCCACCCCGATGCCAGCGCGGCCCACGAAGCTCGCGTCGAGGCGCTCGACCCCGCGCGATAGCCCGGGAGATCAGCGCTCCACGGCTCCGGCGTCGCACTGGTTCGCCGAGCGGGGCTGGCCGCGCTGATCGGTCGGCGGACAGTTCGTGCCCGCACCGAGGGCCGGGCTCGTCGCAGACGGCAGCAGGCTGGGCGTTGGACCGCCGTTGTCGGCGATCGGAAGGAGGTCGGCGTCGGACCAGTCGATGCCCGCGGTGCACTCGTTGTCGAGGATGTTGCTGACCCCGCCATCTTCCGCGGTGCGGTACTCGGGCCACTGCAGGTTGTGGTCGCCGGGCATCGGGCTGCTGATGCTGCACGTCATCGGCGTGTAGGGATGCGTATCGCGATTGTCCACGAAGATCGTATTGAGTACGGTCATCCCACCCCCGCGGATCGCGGCACCGAAGAACGCCGCATTCGCCACGGGGTCGTACCCGCCGATGGCCTCGTTCTCGGAGAAGGTGCAGTTGAGCAGGGTTCCGGTGCCGTTGAACACGACCGCGCCGCCGAGCGACCGATCGACCGTGTTGCGATGGAAGGTCGTGTTCGTCGCCGTGAGCGTGCTGCCGTGCGAGCCCTGCTCGAGACGCACCGCTCCGCCGCCCCCGTTGGCCGTGTTCTCGACGAACGCGCACGCATCGAGGACCAGATCCATGTCCTGTGTGTAGATGCCGCCCCCACCGCTCTCGGTGTGGTTGCGTTGGAAGGTGGTGCGGTCGAACGTCATCGTCTCGCGCTGGGTGTTCGGCGTGCGGAACACCGTGCCGAGCGCGCCTGCGTCGGAGTCTTCGAACGTCACGCCGCAGAAGGTCGCGCGCTCCACGGAGCTGCCGTCGATCGCGACCGCTCCGCCGTTCCCACCGGCTCCGCCCTGCTGGGCGTGGTTGAACACCGGGCACTCCGTGGCACCACCGAAGTTCGCGCCCGTGCCGAGCGCGCGGTTCCCGGAGAACCGCGTGTTCGCGAAGATCCCGTCGGACTGCAGCAGCCCGACGCCGCCGCCGTTCGAGCCGTCGTTGTCCTCGAACACGCTCCCGCTCACGATCACCTCGAGGCTCCCGACGGCGTAGATCCCGCCGCCCCCGGTGTCCGGGCCGGGCGTCGACGCGTGGTTGTCGCGGAACACGCTGTCGATGACGTGCAGGATGCCGTCGCGCACGTAGACCGCTCCGCCCTGCCCGTCGCGGTAGCCGTACGAGCACCGCGGGTTCGCGAGGTCCTGCTGGGCGAAGTCGATCGCCGGAGCCGTGGCGTCCTCGAGCGTGAGGCGCTGGATCGTGAACACGTGGGAGTTCGCGCGGTAGTTCGGGGAGTCGAGCTCGAAGATGCGGGTCTGGCGCCCCTGGTCCGACCCACCGTCGAGGGTGATCTGCCCTTCCCCATCGACCGTGACGTCGCGATCGAGCGGCACCGTGATGGCGCTCGTGATCTGAACGGTAGCGGGCCCACCGCAGTCGAAGCGAACCGTGCCGCCCGCGCTCACGGCCGCCTGCAGCGCGCTCTCCGTGCAGCTCGCGGGCGTTCCGGTGCCGACGATCTGGTCGGGCGACGTGGTGTCGACGAGCGCGACGGGAGGCGTGCACACCTCGGTCGGGAGGACCGGAGGATCGGTGTCGGTGTCGGTGTCGGTGTCGGTGTCGGAATCCGCGTCGGCGTCGGAATCCGCATCGGCGTCGGTGTCCGTGTCGGCATCCGTGTCGGCGTCGGAATCTGCGTCTGCATCCGAATCCGTGTCCGTGTCCGTGTCCGTGTCCGTGTCGGCGTCGGAATCTGCGTCGGCATCCGAATCCGTGTCCGTGTCGGTATCCGTATCGGTGTCGGTGTCGGTGTCGGTGTCGGTGTCCGAATCCGAGTCCGTGTCGGCATCGGTGTCGGTGTCCGCGTCCGAATCGGTGTCGGTGTCCGAATCGGAGTCGGTGTCGGCATCCGTATCGGCGTCACCGACGGTGTCGGTGTCGGGATCGGCGTCTTTGCCCGCAGTGCAGGCCAACAGGAGGAGCAGGGGGAGGGTGCGCATGGACCGCAGTCTACCCCCGCACGCGCTCGGCAGGGTCAGAAGCGGTAGGACAGACCGACGTTCGCAGCGAGGCCTTCGCGGCTGCTGTGGCTCACGCCCGCATCGAACGAGAAGTTGTCGGACGGCTTGTAGGACGCGCGACCGAAGGCGTTGGTGCCCTTCTCGCTGTGCCAGCCCATGCCGGCCTCGAGCTTCCACGGGTTCTCGGGACCCCAGTCGGTGCGGATGCGGCCGTTGATCTGATCGGTGGTCTGCCCCGCGTTGTCGACGTGGCTGCCGTCGAGCCCCGCCATGAACTGGCCCGGCTGGTGGTACGACAGCGCCCCGCTCGTGGTGTTGACCTCCCCGGCGTGGCTGTAGTCGAGGTTCCCCTTCAGCAGCCCGCCGCTCCCCGTGCGGTGCTGACCGTAGATGCCCGCGGAGTAGTCGCCGTTGTCGAACCGGTACTCCCCTTTCACCCCGAGCTTCGTGCGGTCGCTCGGGGAGAACTCGAGGCCCGCACGCGCGGCGTCGAACCCGATGTCCTGCGCGCTCCCGAGGTCGGCACCGAGGTTGAGGTCCCACTTCTTGCCGAGGCCGACGCTGGTGTCGAAGCCGAGGTCGACGTCAGCCGCGTAGGCCGCCCCGAGCCCGAGCGCGCCTCCGGCCAGCACGGACCAGGGGTTGTTGCCCACGAAGTCGTGGATGCCCTCGCTGATGCCGGAGCTGGCGAAGCGCTCGCCGTACCCGTCGCGGAACGCGCCCGAGATGTGCTCCTTGAACGCCTGCGCCTGCGCGAGGTCTTCGGGGCGGGCGTTCTCGACGGCGCGGTCGCCGAGCCAGGAGCCCGCAGACCCGAACCCCTTGGCGGCGTACCCGTCGATCTTGTCGGGCGCCAGCGCCCCGCCCACGGCATCCCACGCCTTGCCGCCGAGCCAGCTCCCGTAGAAGCCCTCGTAGTTGCTCTGGTACATGGCGTTCTGCTGGTCGGCGTTGGACACCGCCCCTTCCCGAGCGCCTTCGGACGACCCGGACTTCTGTTCGGGTGCGACCGGGAGGGTGCGCGTGCTCTTGCCGGACATGGGGGCCTCCGAGGATCGAGACGCTCCCAGTATGCCCGACCGGACACCCACCGTCCGCACCGGGACGAGGTCTGCGCGGGGAACGCGGACATCGGGGCACGCCTGCTTCGTCTCGACTCCCACACCGCGGGGCGCGTCAGCTCCCTTCGCGCGGAACCGGGGCTTCGCGGTGGAATCCCACCACGAGCGCGCCCTGCGCTTCGTAGGACGGACGCCCCTTCGACAGGGTGAGCCCGACACCCCCGCGCCCGCCGATGGAGAGCCGGCCCACACGCACGGCCGAGCCCCCCTCGAGCAGGACGGGCACCCGGACCTGCCCCTGCCCCAGCGACATCGGGATCACCACCTCCAGGCGGTGGCTCGCCCGGTTCCCGTGCCGCGCGATGCCTGCCGCCCCGCTCACGTGGGCGCCGAGCCCGGGACGCACGAGGGACGCCAGGACGCCGACCGCGCCGTGGGCCGTCCACCCGAAGCCCTCGGGCACCCGACGCATCCCGAGCGCGAACCCGGCGCTCCCGCCGTCGTCGCGCACCCACCACCCCCCTCCGACCGCACCGGTCCAGGCGGCCGCAGAGCACGTGGGGGTGCCCGCATCGACCGCCACGACGGGCGCTTCCGGGGCTCGCAGCGCGGCGGGGTCGGCCAGGGCGACCGAGAGCCACAGGATCACGGCGAGACCCCGGGGAACGGAGCATCCAGGCGCACCGCGGCACCGGGGTCGTCGCGGAGGCTCGCATCCAGCCACGCGTCCACGACGCGCAGGGCGTCGGTGCGGACCTCCTCCAGCGGGCGCCCGAGCGGCCCGTCTCCGGCCAGCTCCCCTTCGGTCGCGCCGTCGGTCCAGGCGTAGTGGTTCATGCCGTCCACGAACGCGAGCCGGGCCCGCGCATAGCGTTCCGCGCCCGCGCGCACGTCGTCGGGCAGCGCCGATCCATCGGACGCTCCGGAGATCGACAGCACCGGCCCGGATCCATCGACCGGACCCTCCCCCGCGGGAAAGCTGGCGAGCAGGCACAGGGCGTCGATCCGGTCGTCGTCCTGCCAGGCCCAGCTCGCGATCACCCCACCGAGGCTGTGCCCACACGCCGCGACCGACGAAGGCTCGCTGCGCCGCTCGAGATCGTCGAGCACGAACCGGACGTTCGCGGCATCGAAGATGGCGAGATCGAGGTCGTGTGCGGGGGCTGCGACCGTGTACCCGCGGCTCGCGAGGTGGATGCCGAGCCAGCGGTACCGCTCGCGATCGACGAGGCCCCCGTGCACGAACAGCACGACGGGGTCGTCGTCGCGCACGTCGAGCGGCGCGATCCAGTCGTACACGAGCCGCTCCTCCACCCGCGCGACCGCCGCGCGCTGCTCGAGCACCACGCCGTGCGGGCCGGGCTCACCCCAGTCCCCGAGCCGGGAATCGTCGGCTTCCAGCACCACCTCGGGCAGAGGCGCGCACCCCAACAGCGACCACCACATGCTCAGGCCCTATCGCGCTCCCGGCGGTAGACTCCCGCCATGACCCACGTCGTCTTCTTCCGATTCCCCGACCTCGAGGTCGCCCGCGAGGCGGCTGCACGCCTCCGCTCCCTCGAAGGGAGGGTCCCGACGCTCGCGTCCATCGAGGTCGGTGTAGACGAGCTGAGAACCCAGCGCTCGTGGGACGTCTGCCTGATCACCCGCTTCGCGGACCTCGCGGGGATGGAGGCCTACCAGGAGCACCCGGCTCACCTCGAGGTGGCCGCGTACATCCGCGCCCACGCGGTCGGAGCGGCGGCGGTCGACTGGACCGACTGATCAGGCTCCGGAAGCCCTCGCCGCCTCGACGCGTCGCACGAGCCTGTCGTGGTACCGGTGCACCAGGACGGGGTCGTCGGGACGCAGGGCCGCGGAACGCTCGACCAGCTGGCGCTCCAGCTCCTCGCGCTCGCGTCCGGCCCGGCGGGCGCGGAAGCACGCGACCTCGCCGTGCAGGTACGCCACCACGGACTCCGACGCCGAGCTCCCGTCGCGCCGGAACACGAGGTACGAACGCCCGTCGACCGACTCCACCATCGGCAGGCCCTTCGGGTCGTCGCGCAGGAGCAGGATGACGCCGAGCACCGCCTCGCACGGGCCCGACACGATGCGGGACGGATACCGCAGGCCGGCCTCGAGCAGCGGGATGGCCTCGTCGTGCCGGTCGAGCGCGAACCAGGCCAGCCCGACGGCACTGTGGAGGGCGTCGACCTCGCGCACCGCCCCTCCGCGACCCGCGATCTCCGCGGCTTCGAGGTAGGCCTCGGCACCCAGCTCCAGGTCGACCTCCGACAGCCGGCCCGCGAGCACCCACCGACACCGGAACTCCAGCATGCCGAGCTGGCACTCGGCAGCGACGCGCACGGCCTCGCGGGCGTACCGGATCGACGCGCGCTGATCGGTGAAGCGCGTCGCGAGCGACAGCCGTCGCAGGCTCTCCGCGCGGAGCACGGGCCAGTGCGAGAAGTCGATGCGGGTCTGGTCGAGCAGGCGCAGCGCCAGCGCGGGATCCTCGGCTTCGACCGCGAGCGAGACCAGGCAGCGGGCGCGGTGCTTCAGCGCGATGGCGTCGTCGGGCACGTCGCGCACGAGCTGTTCGAGGAACGCCCGATCGAGTGTGTGCCGCGCGAAGTCGCTGCGCGCGATCTGCTCGGGGACGCGCAGGTACGGGTCGGTGCCCGGCCCGAACGCCGGCTCGCTCGACTCGAGGAGCACGCTCGGAGTGCCGCGCATCACCGCCGTCAGCGGGTGCATCGGCAGGCGCCGCTCGCAGATCGCCATCATGCGGGCGGCCCCCACCCGCGGCCCCTGCGTCTCGTAGTATTGCTGGAGCAGCCAGACGAGCTCGGGCAGCACGTCGATCCCGACCTCCTCGAGCAGGCCGTGCACGTCGGGCAGGAGCGGAGCGAGGTGGAACACGACCGCTTGCGGCTCCGCGAAGTACCGCGCCCCCCACTCCCGGATGCGGCGCAGCAGGAACGCGTGGAAGCTCGCCTTCGCCGAGGTACGCGCCTCGGGGTCGTGACGGCGGACGAACGCCTGGATCGTGCGGAGCAGCACCCAGCCGGAGCGATCGCGCACCACGAGCGAGCGGTCGGAGAGCGCACGCACGTGTGCAGGGGCATCGGGACCGAGCCAGTCGCGCAGCTCCTGATCGTGCAGCGCACCCTCGCACTCCGCGAGGCTCGACAGCACACGCTTCTCGGCGACCGAGAGCCCCACCATGCTCGACGCGAGCGTGGCTTCGAGGCGCTCGCTCTCCGGACCCAGCGGCAGGTCGCCCCGCTCCAGCACACGCACGATCTCGTGCAGGGGGTCGGGGTGGGCCGCCAGGAGCTCGAGCGCCAGCGGGAGACCGTCCATCAGCTCGACCGCGCGCTCCACGAGCGCCTCGGACGGCTCCGCGTGCCCCCACCGCGACACCTGCAGGCGCTGCTTCAGGAAGGCCACACCATCGGCACCGAGCAGCGGACCGATCGAGTGCACCGCCTCGCCTTCGACCTCGAGCACACGCCGGCTGCACACCAGGAACCGCAGGCCCGCGAGCTGCCCGATCACCTCGCGCGCGGCCGAGCCCACGACATCGGGCTCGTCGATCACGAACAGCCACTCCGCCACTCCGACCACGCGGAGCAGGTCGGTGGCGTCGCGCCCATTGGCCGCAGCACCCGTCAGCAGCGCCTGCACGACCCCGGACGCATCGACCGCGCCCGCCAGGCTCACGTACACGACCCGTTGCTCGCACCGGCGTGCGATCTCGACGGCCAGTCGGGTCTTTCCGCTGCCTCCGGGCCCGAGCACGGTGACGACGGGAGCCTTCGCCAGGAGGGCCTGCACGGCGGCCTCGTCGGTGGGGCGCGGGAACCATGGGGTGTGGAACGCCGGGAGGGTGGACGCCACGGAAGCCACGGGCTCGCGGATGCGCCAGCCGACGCCTCGCACGGTCTCGAGCACGCCGTCGTCGGGGAGCTTGCGACGCAGGTTTCGGAGCGTCACCGGCACGGTCTCCGAGCGGACCCCCGGACGCATGCCCCAGATCTCCTGCTCGAGCTCGGTGCGCGGCACCACCTGACCGATGCGCGCGAGCAGGTAGGCGAATGCCTCGCCCTCCTTCTCGGTGAGCTGGATCTCCTGCCCGTCGACGACGGCGATACGCTCCTCGGAACGGTACAGAGGCACGAGCATGCGGCTGTGTAACCGCACCGTCGCGTGGTGTACGCCCGCCCGGTCGCTTAAGCCAACGGGATGGCCCCGCCCGACAGCCCTCTCGTCTCAGACGGCATCGACGACCAGCTCATCGGTATCCACCGGTTCGCATCGTTCGTCGCGACCGCCGTCACGTGGTCGGTCCGACGGCCCCTCTACGTCGGCGAGATCGTACGGCAGTGCTACGAGGTGGGCGTACGCACGCTGCCCCTCGCGACCCTCACGGGGCTGATCACGGGCATCGTGTTCACCCAGCAGTCGCGCCCGTCGCTCGAGTCCTTCGGCGCCACCTCCTGGCTTCCGTCGCTCGTCACGCTCGCGCTCGTCCGCTCGCTCGCGCCGCTGGTCACCGCGCTGATCTGCTCTGGTAAGGTGGGCTCCAGCATCGGCGCGGAGCTCGGGTCGATGAAGGTCACCGAGCAGATCGAGGCGCTCACGGTGTCGGCCGTGAACCCCACGAAGTACCTCGTGGTCACCCGAACGGCGGCCACCACCCTCATGGTGCCCGTGCTCACCTCCTACTTCGGGTTCGTCGCGTTCCTCGGCGCGTTCGCGAACGTCCGGGCGCACGAGGGCATCTCGTGGGTGGCCTTCCTGCACACCGGCTTCGCCAGCCTCGACACGCTCGACGTGGCGTCGGCGTGCTTCCGCGCCATCGTGTTCGGGTTCACCATCGGGATCGTGGCCTGCTACGCGGGTGTGAACGCGAGCAAGGGCACGCAGGGCGTCGGGAAGGCCGCGAACGGCGCCGTGGTGAACAGCATGCTCGCCATCTTCCTGGAAGAGGTGATGATCGTGCAGCTCATCAGCCTCGTGAGGGGGGGCTGATGGACCGCGAGCGCGCCATCCGCCTGCGCGGCGTGTCGAAGGCCTTCGGGTCGAACGTCGTCCTGAAGGGCGTCGATCTCGACGTGTTCCGCGCCGAGAACGTCGTGATCCTGGGCCGCTCGGGCAGCGGGAAGTCGGTGCTCATCAAGATCATCGTCGGCCTGATCTCGCCCGACGACGGGCAGGTGGAGGTGCTCGGACAGGACGTGCACGCGCTCCACCGGCGCGAGCTCGACGCCCTGCGGGTCCGTATCGGCTTCGCCTTCCAGCACGCCGCCCTGTACGACAGCCTCACCGTCCAGGGGAACCTCGAGTTCCCGCTGCGCATGAACCACCCGGAGCTCCGCACTCCCGAGGTGAACGAGCGCGTCGACGAGGTGCTCGAAGCCGTGGGGCTGCCGAAGACGCGCCACCAGATGCCCGCAGAGCTCTCGGGGGGCCAGCGGAAGCGCATCGGCATCGCGCGCACGCTCATCCTGCGCCCCGAGATCATGCTGTACGACGAGCCCACGGCCGGTCTCGACCCCACCACGTCGCGCGAGATCAACGACCTGATCAACGAGGTCCGCCGGCGGTACGACACGAGCTCCATCGTCATCACGCACGACCTCACGTGTGCGCGCGACACCGCCGACCGCATCGGCATGCTGGTCGACGGCCAGATGCTGCTCACCGGCACGTTCGACGAGGTGTTCGCGAGCACCGACCCTCGCGTGCGCTCGTTCTACGACTACAACTTCATCCAACAGGCCCGCACGTGAACACCATCTCCCGCCGCCAGTCCGCCCTGCTCGGGCTCTTCATCGCGATTGGCATCGCGATCCTGGTCGGAACCCTGTTCTCGATCGGCACCCTGAGAGAGGGCCTGCGGAGCCGCATCCCGGTCACCGCCACCTTCTCGGAGGTGAAGGGGCTGAAGCCCGGCGACGCCGTGTGGTTCGCGGGTGTGAACGTGGGCACCGTGAAGCGTGTGGGCTTCGAGCCAGAGGGGTCGGGCGTGCGGGTGGAGCTGCGCATCGACGGAGCGGCCAGCACCCACATCCCGCACGACGTGCTCGCCCGGATCGGCAGCGACAGCCTGATCGGGAACACCATCGTCGTCCTGTACGACGGGACCGAGGGTGCCGAGCCCCTCGAAGCCGGTGACGAGCTCGAGATCGGGTCGTCGGTGTCGCCCGAGGACATCATGGCGAAGTTCCAGCAGAACAACGAGAACCTGCTGGTGATCACGAAGAACCTGAAGGATGTCTCGCTGCGCCTGGTCGACGAGGAGGGCTCGGTGAGCAAGCTCCTGTCCGACGACCACCTCTACAACGACATCAGCGAGACGGTCGCGGAGCTCCAGAAGGCTTCGGTCAACGCCCAGATCCTCACCGACGACGTGAAGCGGTTCACGGCCGAGCTGAACACGGAGGGCAACCTCCCGCACGACCTCGTCACCGACAAGTCCCTGCACGCGTCGCTCGTAGCCAGCACCACGTCCCTCGAGGAGGCCACGGCGAGCGCGTCGAAGCTGCTCGAGAGCCTCGAGACCGACCTCGGCAGCGGGCAGACCCCCGCGGGCGTCCTGCTGCACGACAAGGAGGCCGGAGCGGACGTGGAGGAGACGCTGAAGAAGCTGAAGTCGAGCTCCGAGCTGCTCGAGGAAGACCTCGAAGCGCTGCAGCACAACTTCCTGCTGCGCGGCTACTTCAAGAAGAAGGAGCGGCGCGAGGCCCAGGAAGTGCGCGAGGCCGAGGCCACCCGGCCCGACTAATCCGGTTGGTCGAGATTCTCTCTCGACCGACCGTGATCACGGCCGCGCCGGATACTCCGCCCACTCGCACATCCACGTGAGCTCCACGCGTGTCGCGTCCCCGACGACCGGGCTGCCGTCGGACCACACCAGCACGCCGGTCTCCGTGTTGCGCACGACCGACACGGGGTCGTCGGACCGAACGGTCTCGAGCACGCGGGGCTCCGTGAGCCTCAGGAAGGGTCCCGCGGACACCGCAGGTTCGCCGGCCCGATCGACGATGGTCGCGACCTCTTCTCCGTCCAGGAACCAACGGGTGGTTTGCACGAGCATGCCGCGTGGCGGCACCGGCCCGCCCACGTACGATTCCGCCACGTACACGATGTCGGGATCGACCGAACGACACCGGATCTGGCCTTCCCCGGGAGGGGTGGCGAACAGCGCGTCGACGTCCACACGGCGGCGCGGCTCCGTCACGCCCGCCTTCCCCGTCTTCGGCCACGGTCCCACAGTGCCGGCTCCCGCCCACAGGAGCCCGATCCACACCGGAATCATGGGAGATCCGCGAGCCTGGTCGCGACCCAGCGGGCGATCTGCAGGTCGTCGTCGAACCCGCCCGCGTCGAGATCCTCTTCGTCGTCGCCCGCCTCCACGAAGTACAGGCAGGCGGCCTGGACGAGCGCTCGGTGGGGGTCGTCGAGCGTCTCCCACCGGTCGAGCATCTGATGACAGAGCTGGCCCGTGGAGCGCGCGACCCCGAGGTCGACCTCGCGACCCCTCCCCTGCTGGCGCGTCACCACCCTGAGGTGCTGGGACACGCGCTCGCGCAGCTCGTCGACCGAGCCGAGCGGGCGGCGCTTCAGCATGTCGACGAGCGCAGCGAGGTTGGGTGCGAGCGTGGACATCGGGTGCCCGCGGCTCAGCTCCGCAGCGCCTGGCAGTGGGCCTGCATCTCGGGATCCTCGGGGGCCTGGCGCTCGATGAAGTCGACGAGCCACTCCACGTCGCCCTCCTCGCGTGCGGTGCGGAGCGCGTGGCGCCAGTCTTCCTTCGTGGTCTGCGGATCGACACCCTCGTCGGGCAGGAGCACAGCGATGTAGGACGCGATCTGGGTGATCTGGGGCTCGGCCATCTGGCACCTCTGACTATTGTCAGGTCAATATAGACCATGAAGTTCTAGATGAACATACCCCGCCCGCCCGTCACGAGCGAGCGTCCCGCCGCGACGCGATGGCGGACAGCACGCCCTTCCGCCCCTTCCCGGCGTGCTCGGCGGCCTCCAGCGCGTCGAGGTGCGCGTCGAGACCGCCCTCGTCGAGCGCAGCCTTCACGTCCTTCACGGCTCCGTCGAGCACCGACAGGTCGGCCGGCGCTTCCGTGGGGTCGCTCTCCGACGTTCCGTAGAACTGGGCACGGATCGCCTTCGGGCTCGATCCGGCGTCCAGACGGGACTGCACCCAGCGCGCCACCGGCGGCGCCTCGCCCGAGCTGAGACCCTCGGCCACGACCGTGTCGCCCACGCACACACGGTCTCCTTCGACTCTCGCGACCTGCCCTGCGGTACCGATGGCGACCTCCTGTGGAGATCCAGTCTACACCTCGCCCGTACACCTCCATGGACTGGGCTCGCAAGCCCGGCGATCGGGCGTTAGACCGCGCCCCGGAGTGAACAAGATGCGCACCGGTTCCCTGATCCTGCTCCTCGTCCTCGCTGCCTGCAAAGACTCCGGGTCCACCCCCGAGGGCGAAGCCGACACCGACACCGACGCCGATTCCGACGCGGACACCGATGCCGACGCGGACACCGACGCCGACGCCGACACGGATGCCGATGCGGACACCGACGCGGACGCCGACACGGATGCCGACGCGGACACCGACGCCGATGCCGACACCGACTCCGACACGGATGCCGATACGGACTCGGACGCCGATACGGACTCCGACACCGACGCCGACACGGATGCCGATACGGACGCCGACACGGACTCGGACACCGACGCCGATGCAGACACGGACGCCGACGCCGACACGGATGCCGACACCGACGCCGACACGGATGCCGACACCGACACGGCGGACGGGTACCAGGCCACGTTCCTCGCGACGGCCGACACCCTGCTGACCGAGCTGGGGCCGACCAACAACGCGGGTGCGCACACCCACATCTCGTCCGGTACGACCGGCACGGGCGACGAGACCCGCGCGCTCGTCCAGTTCGACCTGTCGAGCATCCCGACCGGCGCCACCATCCTCTCCGCCGACCTCCTCATGGATGTCGTGGGAACGCCGAGCATGGGGTCCACCGACTCGACCTTCGGCGTGTACCGCGTCGACCTCGCGTGGGTCGAGGGGGTCGGCGACACGAACCTCGGGCGACCCGCCGTGGCGGGCGAGTCCACGTGGAACTCCGCGTCGCACACCGTCACCGACTGGGCCGGGCCCGGCGGCCTCGCGGGGAGCGACTACGTCACGACCGCCACCTCGAGCGCGTCCGTCTCGGGCGTCGCCACGTACACCTGGGCCAACGTCACGGCCGACGTGCAGACCTGGGTCGACGACCCCACGAGCAACCACGGCTGGTTCCTGATCTCCGACCTCGAGGGCACCATCCGCACCGCCCGCCGGTTCGGGTCGCGCGAGGGCGGCGTGCCCGCGCGCCTGATGGTCAGCTACCGCCCCTGACGGGGGCTGCACACCGCGCCACCCACGGCCTGTAGACGGTCCATCAGCGCCTCCGCACCCGGAGGAGGCCCGTGCAGCGGCTCCGTTCGACGACCGAGCGTGAGCCAGCCCCGCGTGCGCGGCTCCGCCGGCGGCGTGCCCGAGTCCCGAGGGCTCGCAGGGACGGTCTGTGAGTCCCGCGTGCACATCGCTTCGTACAGCAGGGCGACCGGGACCCAGTGCGGCGGGTACTTGAACCGCGCGACATCGAGCACGAGGACCTGATCGGACGCCGCGTGCCAGGCCGCCAGCGGGGAGAAGTGCCCGTCGCCCGTCTGACCGAGCACCCCACGCCCGTAGTTCGCGACCAGGAACGGGCCGTGCGGCGCGCGCACGCTCGCGAGGAGGTCTCGACGGAAGGCCGCCAGGTCGTGCTCGGAAGCGAGCGATACCTCGACGGCCGCGCCATTGCAGGCCGCCAGACAGCCGACCTCCGCGAGGCTGAGCCCCTCGGCGGTCGCGAGCTCGAGCGACTTGCAGCACACGAGCAGCTCTTCGCCGAAGAACCGCCACGGACCCTTCCACACCCGGCCCGGGTCGATCTGCAGCGCGTTCAGCGTGGTGACGAGCGTGCCGAGCCCACACCAGGCGGGATCGGCCTGGGTGTGCAGGTGCGACACCAGCGGGAAGAACGCTTCCGCCGTGCCGTCTGCGAGCGCCTCCTGCAGCAGGCGTCGGCCTTCGGGCGACTGGAAGTCGACGAGCGGCTCGGGGAGCGGGCGGCCGTGGAAGCTGGTGTCCATGGAGGTCCCCTATCCGGCTCGGAGAGCTGCACTCCAGCTCGCGGGAGGCTCCCGATCATGGGCATTCCAATTCCCGCGGATCCAGGCGACAGTGGGCGCGGCCGATGGGCCACTTGCGTTGCCTTGAATCTTGGAGAACCCATGCGCATGCCGTGGATCCTGCCCTTCGTGGCGGGTTGCACCGGGTCGGGTCTGCTTCCCGATCTGTCTCTCACCGACCGGAACCAGGAGCGCGCCTGTCCCGCGCTCGAAACGGGCCCCGAAGGACCCTTCGCGACGACCGGAGGCTCCGGCGATCGGGCCCCGTGTACGTCGGGCGCACACGCGATCGGCGGTGCGGCCGGACAGTGGCTCGAGCTCGACCTCACGACGTGGAGCGGCACCGACTCGGCCCGCCTCACCCTGCGGGACTGGAACGGGACCCTGCTGCACGAGGCCTCCGGGCTCCGGGCCGGCGAAACGGTCGGGTTCGCCGTGCCCTGGTCGGGTGAGCAGCTCCTCGAGCTCGTGCCGGAGGGCGGGACGGACGCCGGCGGCACCTACGCCTTCGACGTGCGGTGCGTGGCGGACTGCAACGCCGAGTGGAGCCGGTACCCCTTCCTCGTGATGCACGGCTTCGGGAGCTCGGGGGCGTCGTTCGAGGACCTCGTCGCCGCGGTGGAGGGCGCCGGGTACGTCGCGTGGGCGCCGAGCGTGTCGAAGTTCGATGCCTCGGACGTGCGAGCGGCCCAGTGGAGCGCGCACCTCGACGCCTGGCAGGCCGAGGGCACCTGGCGGGGCGTGCACCTCATCGGGCACAGCCTCGGCGGGATGGACGCGCGCTACCTGGCCGCGAACCTCGATCCTGGACGTCGGGTGAAGACGATCACCACGCTGTCGACCCCGCACTGGGGCACTCCGGTCGCCGATCTCGCGCTCGGGCTCGTGGACCACGACTACACGCCGAGCGAGATCGGCGAGATGGTCGAGGCCATGGCGCCGGAGGGCGGAGCGACCGGCCCCGACGGGCTCGTGGCGATCGGGAGTCCCGGACTCGCGAACGCCCTGTACCAGCTGTCGCAGCCGGGCGCGCTGTACTTCAACCAGACCGTGCCCGACCGCGACGACGTGATCTACCGGAGCTGGACGGGCATGACGTGCAGCAAGCTCGACCTGTTCTGCCAGTGGGACTGGGACTTCGAGATCGTCGCGCTCGTGCTGTCGCCCACCCTCGTCGTGATGAAGGCCGAAGGGCTGCCGAGCGACGGGGTGGTGTCGGTGTGGAGCGGGATCTGGGGCGACTTCGGAGGTGTGCTCGCGGCCGACCACTTCGAGATGGGCGGCGGACGCCCGTTTGCGTGGCCGAGCTTCGACGACGACGGGTTCTTCGCGCGCGAGGCCGACCGTCTGGCCGCCCTCGAGCGGGGGGTGATCCTCGAGGGCGAAGCCCAGGCCCGCACCCTGGAAGAGATGCTCGAGCTGGACTGGTAGCTACGCCAGCAGCGCACCCAGCACGACGGTGAGCAGCCCCGCGGCCATCCCGACGACCGCGGCGGCGAGCCCCATCACGACCACCAGCGCGGGCACGTGCAGCGACCGACCCGCGCGGGGCCGCACCACCGTGGCGTCTTCGAGCGGGGTGAGCGTGTCGTCGAGCGAGCCCCGGCCTTCCGCGAGCATCCGCTCCAGCAGGTCGGGGTCGAACGGCTCCGGTGCCGGGAACGGCACGCCGTCGAACCACAGGTCGAGGAGCGCGGCCGCGGAGGCCGGACGGTGGGCGGGGTTCGGCGCGAGCGCGGCCGAGAGCGCGCGCACCATGCGATCGGGCAGCCCGGGCGGGAGGCTCGGACGGGTCTCGGCGAGCATGTCGCGGTACAGCCGCATCGGATCGCGACCGGGGTACGCGCGCTCTCCGGCCAGCAGCTCGAAGAAGATGGCGCCACACGCGAACAGGTCGGCGCGCTCGTCGACCTCGCCGGCATCCTCGTACTGCTCGGGCGCCATGTAGGCCGGGCTCCCCATCGTCGTGCCGGACAGCGTGCGCGGCCCGTGGTGACCGGGACTGTGGCGCACCTTCGCGAGCCCGAAGTCCGACAGCTTCGGCACCAGCGTGTCGCCTTCGATCGCGAGCAGGATGTTGTCGGGCTTCAGGTCGCGGTGGACGACCCGCTGATCGTGCGCGGCCATCACCCCGCGCAGCACGCCCATCACGAGGTGGTCGACCTGATCGGGTGTGAGCCGGGCATGACGCAGCAGCGCGGTGAGCGTGCCGCCTTCGACGTACTCCATGACGAGCGTGGCCCTGCCGCCGACCGTCACGAAGTCGGTGATCCCGACGATGTTCCGGTGCTGCAGGCGTGCCAGCACGCGGGCTTCCTGGAGCGTGCGCTCGACGCTCCGCTCCTCGGTGCTCTTCAGCACCTTCAGGGCATGCGTGGTGCCGTCTCGAGGGTGACGGGCGCGGTACACCACGGCGACCGACCCTTCACCGAGGGTCGTCTCCACGACGTATCCGCCCGCGGACGCGGGGGGCGTAGGCTGGATGGGCAATGCAAGACCGACAAGCAAGAGGTCGGCCCAGCATATCGGATCTCAGCGATCCCAGTCGAGGGACAGCTCGATCCACACGATCACCGAGCCCTCGGGGTACACGGCGTCGCCGACGACCGCGGGCCCATCCTGCAGGAACTCGTCGCGCAGGCGGCACCGGGGGCGGCTGTAGCCCTCGAGATCCAGGGCACCCGCCATGCGGCGCCCGATCAGCAGCGCGTCGTGCGAAGACACGTCGGGCGGCACGAGGAACCGGATGTCGGTCTCCTTGGCACCCCGCGAGGCGGCCTTCTCGACGAGCGTGCTGCACATCGCCAGCCACTTCCTCTCGAGCTCGCTGGGGTCTGCGCCCAGCGCGGTTCGCGCGAGCTGCATGGCTTCGGTCGGTCGCATTCTCACCTCCGCCCGCATGCTCCACGCGCCGCCCCACATTGTAAAGGGCGAATGCACGCGACACGTCCGCACGTGCCTCCTCGCGCGACCCTCCCGCACCCGGGGTATGCTCGCGGGATGTGGATCCTCCTGATGACGGCGTGCACGAAGTCCACGCCCACTCCCGTCCCCACCCCGGTCGACCCGGAGCACACCGCCGACACGGCCGCTCCCCTGCACACGGCCGACACCGGCGACTCGCTGCCCCCGATCTGCGCGAGCCTGCCCCCGCTCCCCACGGCCACGCCCGTGATCCAGGGCCTCGGCATCAGCGAGGACTTCGCGTTCGACGTCGAGGGCCGCCTGGTGGGCGTCGAGAACGGGAACCTGCGCGCCGTGACGCGCGACGGCGACCTCACGCTCATCTCCCCCAACGTGGGAGACGCCCGCGGAAACCGCATCCTGCTCGATGGTTCCGTGGTCGTGGCATCGGTGTTCACGGGCACCCTGCAGCAGGTCCAGCTCGACGGTGCGCGCACCACGCTGGCGAGCGTGCCCCAGCCGAACGGCATCGCGATCGATCCGCGCGGAGACGCGTGGGTCACGAGCTCTTCGAATGGTCTGTACCGGGTGGGGGTCGACGGATCGGTCGATCTGGTCGGGCAGAACGGCAGCTCGCTCGACGGCATCGTGTTCTCGCCCGACTACCGCGTGCTGTACTTCAACAGCGAGCTCGGGAACGTGTGGCGGCTCGAGATCGACGCCGACGGCGATCCGGTCGGCACTCCCGAGCTGTTCGCCGACGTGCCGCTGGGCGGCGGCCTGCTCGACGGGATGACCACCGACATCTGCGGGAACCTCTACGTCATCCGGATGGACGGCCACGTCGTGCGCTTCCTGCCCGACGGCACGCTCGACGGCATCGTCGACATCGACACGGGCTTCGCGTTCATCCCCGCGCTCAACTTCGGCCCCGGGATCGGCGGGTTCGAGCGCGATCACCTGTACGTGATGAACTTCGGCGGCGGCGTGTTCGACCTCGACATCGGGGTCGAGGGGCGGTGGGAGCCGCACTACCCGGTGCCCTGAGCTCCCGGGGGCCCGGTCATCGGATGGGGAGGCGCAGCGACTCCACCGCCTCGCTTCCGAACGGGAGGTAGTGGACCACCACGGAGTCCCCTTCGATTTGGGCGCTCTTCACGGTCTCCCAGCGATCGAGCTTGTGCCCGCCGCCCACGCGATCCTCGAGGTTCACGAGCCAGCGGTGCCGCGCGGTCTGGGTGTCGTAGACCGCCACGGCGTGGGCGTGCCCGTAGAGCTCGTACCTCGCGTTCCCTCCGATGCGCACGGGCGTTCGCGTGGAGGCCCCGTCGCGGGCCCACGACGCCGTGTACAGCACGGACCACCCGGTGCGGTCCTCCATCCCGTCGGTCCACACCCAGGATCCCGCGAAGCGGTCCTCCTGGCCCGCAGGCAGGCACCCGCTCTGCTGATCGACCGGACGGCCCGCGAACCACGGCCTCTCGTTCGCCAGCGCGTACAGCGAGCCGAACGCCGGGTCCTTCGCGGACACGACGGCCGGGCACACGGGATCCAGCAGCGCCTGCGCCCGGTTACCGACCTCCGGCTCGAGCACGTGGCGCACCCCGACGAACCGCGCGTACGCCGTCGACGCGACCGCGCGGCACGCCTTGTGCCCCGACGCTCCGTGCACGACGCACCGCCGACTGTCCGACCACCCGGAGCCTCCGCTCCACTCGCGCGACTCGGGGTCGATGACGCCGTCGCGGTCGAGATCCCGGGGCACGTCCACCTCGTCCTGACCGGCCTCTCCGCGGTCGACCCGCAAGACCAGGCCGTCGAGACGGGCCGAGACGACGCCCGGTGCCGACACCAGCCACAGGTGCTGGGTGCCGTCGTCGATCGCCAGTGCGCTGCCCACGGCCCAGAACCGCGTGCCTTCCGTCGCGCTCACCACCGGGCGAGGCTCGCCGTCTTCTCCGAATCGCTGCGACCACCCCGCGACCGTCGCACATCCCGCGACCTGGCTCCCCGGAACGCCGGGCGTCCAGCTCCGCACCTCGCCCCCCGACAGCATCCACGCCGCCTGGTGCGCGGGATTCGCGGGGTCGAGCGGCGCACAGCCCGCCGTGAGCGCGTCGACGGCCGTGTTCACCCCCTCGGGGCTCGCCGATACCACGCGGAACGCGCCGTCCTCACGGGTCTCGACGCAGGCAGCGTGGCCGTTCACCCCCTGGGTGACGCACCGCCTCCGCCCCTCTTCGGTGGGTACGGACCAGTCCTGGTCGTCGAGTCCGTCTCCGTCCAGATCGACGTCGAGCGGGACCCCGACCGGACCGACCTCGAGGGTGGTGGACGTGAGCTCGACGTGCTCGGGCACGGGGCCATCCCACGCGCCGACCCAGCGATGCCGATTCCGCTCGCCATCGGTGAGCACGACCAGCGGCCCGAGCGACTGGACCGTGTAGCGCTGCCCGTCACCGGACGGGTCGGCGAGGGGCTCGAGCCACACGGGGTCGGGGTGGAACACCCAGCCTTCGAGCGGCACCTCGGCACCGACGACCTTCGCGGCGAGCACGGGGTCGAGCGGGAGGCAGGGGCGCACGGGGGTCTGCGCCGGACCCTCCGCCCAGCCGGGATCCACATCGAAGAACACCGCCTGGCGCGGATCCGCGGGGTCGCTGGGGACACACGGACGCTCCGGGAACCACCGTCCGTCGCCTTCGAGTCGCCAGGCCGCCCAGTCGCCGTAGCGCGTGTGGACCTCGGAGAAGCACGCCTCCCCCTTCCCCACGCACACCGAGGTGGTGACGCGCATGCCGTCGTCGGTGCGCGAGCGGGTGACCTTCTCGAGCACCCCGTCTCCGTCGAGGTCGACGCGCTCTACGCCCGCTCCACCCGCGAGCGCCGTGAGAGACCAGAGGACCGAGGCGACAGCGACCATGCCGGCAGTCTCCCACACCTGCGGCCGGCGCGTGGACGCGTTAGCCTCCGGCCCTTCCCGCGTCCGGAGTGCTGATGTCCCGCTGCTCGTTCCTCGTCCTCCTGATCGCGTGCGGAACCCCCACCGAGCCCGCGGGCACGCCAGCTCCTGCGCCGGTGCAGTCCGCGCCCGACGTCCCCCACGGGGCTCCGGCGGCTTCCGCGGCCGTGCCCGGCGGAACGGTGCGCGAGACGATGGACAGCGGTGGCTACACCTACGTCCGGCTCGATTCCTGCGGGTCGGATGTGTGGGTGGCGGGTCCCGAGTCGAAGGTGGCGGTGGGCGACACGGTGCGCATCGACGGCAACATGCGGATGGACGGCTTCCACAGCCCGAAGCTCGACCGCACCTTCGACTCCATCGTGTTCGCGCGGTCGATCACGGTCGCGGCCTCCCCCATCGACTGCTCGCGTGTGGCGTCTGCGCCGGCGAGCGCTCCGCCACACCCCACGGGGAGCTCGCCGCACCCCGGCAGCGGCGCACCGCACGCGATGCCCGCCTCCGCGGCGACGGGGCGTCAGGGCAAGGTGCTCGAGACGATGGAGTCCGGCGGCTACCGCTACGCCCACGTCGACTACTGCGGCACGCAGACCTGGGTCGCCGGTCCGGCCGGCGCGGTGGAGGTCGGTCAGACTGTCGCCACGGGCAGCGTGATGCCGATGCGCGACTTCCACAGCTCCACGCTCGACCGCACGTTCGCCGAGATCGACTTCGTCACGTCGCTCGCGGTGGTCGACGGCGAGCCGGCGTGTCCGTGAGCGAAGCGCCCGAGGCATCGCGTCCGAGCCCCGCGACGCTCGTGGTGCCGCTGCTGGCGTCGCTCACGCTGGGTCTGGCACCGTTCACGCCAGAGCCGCACCTGGTCGGCAAGATCCGCTGGGTCGCAGGAGGCGCGGTGGGGATGCAGGCCGGCGACTGGTTCGACCTCGTCATGCACGGCGCCCCCTGGGTCTGGCTGCTCGGGGCCGCCGCCTACTTCGCGGTGCGCACCGTCCGGCGCTGACCCTCGGGTCCCACGGGCTCGACCGCCACTCCAGACCGTCCCGGCGGGCTCTCGGGACCTCACCGTTCGAACACGTCCCGCATCGCCCGGGGCGCGTCGGCGACCGTCCCCTTCCCGTGGGCTCGCCGCCGGAGCTCCGCAGCGAGCCAGTCGAGGTGGCCCTGTCCGCCGCTCTCGACCTCCACCTGACCCACGGACGTCTCGAGCCGGAGCCGGTGGTGTGACTCGTACACCGCGAGGGTGTCGTCGAGCGGCAGCTCGGTCCCCGCGACGAGGACACGACCCGGCCGCACCTCCACGGCCGTGGTGGCGACCGCGTCCCGCAGCACGCCCCACCACGCCGCCCCGACGCCCATCGAGGCCGCCCCGACGAACGGGAGGAACAGGGTGAACGGGTAGGACCCGATCTTCGGCGCCCCCACGGGCGTCCCCGACAGCTCGAGCGCCACGGCGCCCACACCCAGCAGCCCGACGGCGATGCCGAGCACCACGAACAGCGCCGGGAGCACGAAGCTCACGGCCGGTGGGGGCAGCTCCATCCGGAACCCCGCCCCGTCGTCCTCCACGCCCTCGGGCCGGAGGGGTACCGGCACGCCAGCTCATGCCCGGGTTGAGGGCATCGAGCGCCAGCGACGCGGCTTCCTGCTCGATCTCGTCGGGGAGATCCCGCTCACCCGCCGCCAGACCCTCGGTCTTCGCGAGCCACTCGAGGGTGAGCCCGAGCACGGCGAAGTGGAGCAGCACAGGCTCCGGCGAGCCCGAGTTCATGACGATGTTCAGCGGGTTCCCGCCGCCGAGGAGGGTCACCGACTTGCCGTCGTCGAGGCGGTACCGCACGACCTGGTCGGCCACGTGATCGACCCGCACCGACGCGTCCTTCAGCGATGGGAAGTCGATCTCGTCGCGCCCGCGACCGGCGTTGAACACCACGACCCCCGACGGGGCCGCGCGAAGCGCGTCGAGCGTGACGGCCATCGAACCGCCCGTGGCCGTCACGATGAGGCCCGCAGTGCGCGCCGCCTGGACGAGCTCGGCCGTGGGATACCCGTCCTGACGGGCGAACAGCTGACGCACGGGGTCGTTCTCGACCACCACGACGCTCATGTTGGCCGCACGTGCGTACGTCGCGATGCCGCGCCCGACGGGGCCGTAGCCGACCACCACCACACGACGCCCGGCGAGGTGCATGCCCGTGAGCTGGCTCACCGCCTGCCACACGCCCTCACCGACTCCGTGGCGGTTCTCGATGGCGTCCTTCAGGCGGCCGTCGCTGAGGTTCACGAGGGGGATCGGGAACGGCGACTTCATCTTGCGGAGCCGGTGCACGCCCGACCGGGTGACGACGATGCCGCCCGTCATCCCCTCGAGCGAGGCCGGACGCCGCTCGAGCATCGTGGCGAACAGCTCGCTGCCCACGTCGGCCACGAGCTCGGGACGGTGCGCGAGCAGCTGCAGGTGCCGATCCTCGAGGTCGCCCCCGGTGTACACCTCGATGCCGGAGTTCCGCAGGAGCGCGACCGCTCCGGCGTCGGTGGTGCCGGGGTTCGCAGCGGAGACGACGAACTGCCCGCCACCCAGCGTGAGCTCGCGGATCAGGGCTGCGGTGATCGTCGTGAGGTGCAGGTTGAGGCCGATCCTCCGCCCTTCCCAGGGTCGGGAGACCGCCCAGCGGTTCCCGAGAAGCCGAAGGATCGGGAAGAAGGCGTTGATCCGACCTACTTCCCGCTCAGCCACCAGCGCGCGATCCGGTTCCATGGCAACTCCTCGCGCCGCTGTAACCCGAGGACGCGCTGGAGTCGGGGGTCCGGAGGTCAGGCCCCCGACCCCACCTCGGCGAGCCACTCGATGGCGTCGTCGACCTCGCCGAACAGCCGCAGCGGAAAGCCCGGCTTGTGGATGCGCACGAAGAAGTTGCCCGCCATCTCGGACACCTTCGACTTCACGATCAGCGCGACGCCCGTGAACTCGTTGCCCCGCTCCGCGAAGGTGGTGAGTCCGCTGCGATCCACGCGGGTCTCGTTGGTGAGCACCATGATGGCGGGGCTGGTGGCGCCCGCGAGCTCCTTCGCGTGATCGAGGATCTCGTTGGCCGTCTCGGCCGTCTGCACGACCCGCGGCACGTGATCGCACACGATGAAGCCCCGTGGATCCCGCCACAGCGTCGCCGTGCCGCAGCGCAGGCACTCGTCTTCGGGGGGTCGGGGGAGCGTGGCGGGCATGAATGAGACCTCCGCATACCAGCATGCGCCAGCATTTCCACGCCCCCAATCACACTCCTGTGTCAGTCACCGCGCGCACCAGCCGGAAGCCCACGTCCGAATGCCCGATCTCGCCATCGACCCCCGCGCGGGTGGCGCAGTGTGCCGACCTGCCCGGCAGCCGGAACGACCCGCCGCGCACGGATCGCGATCCCGCCTCCCCGTCGGCGGAGAGCCAGACGGCGCGGTCTCCTTCGAGACAGGCGGGCCCCTCGAGCCGGAACGGGTCGAGGCACCAGTCCCGGGTGTTTCCGGCCATGCCGAACACCCCGTACACCGAGCGATCCCGGGGGTGGGACCGAACGCTGCGCGGAAGGACCGGAGCGTCCGTCCCGAAGCGGATGTGCGCGAACGAGGCCTCGATGCGGTCTCCCCACGGGTACCAGCGCCCATCGACGCCGCGCGCGGCCTTCTCCCACTGGGCTTCCGTGGGAAGGGCCCAGGCGAGCCCATCGCGCGCGCTCCGCCATCGGACGTACGCGAGCGCGTGGCGGAAGGCGATGCCGGTGGCCGGCCAGTCGGGACGGTACAGACCGAGGCCGGCCCGGAGGGTGTCGGCGCGGGCCTCCGACCCCTCGGGCGATGCCAGGAACGGGGCGAGCTCCCGCCAGGTGACGGGGTGGCGCCCGATCACGAACCCCTCGACCCACACGCGTCGCCGGGGACCGCTGTTCGGCGCATGGGGGTCTCCGCCCAGCAGTGCCCAGCCGGCCGGAACGTAGGCTTCGTTCGGCTCCACTGCGCCCGCACGCGGGAGGTGCACCGCCAGGCCCGTTCCATCGGGGTGCTCGCTGCTCCATCCGCGCGTGCGCTCGATGTGGACGGGGTACTCCACGGGCTCGTGCCCGTCGGCGCGAAGGTGGAGCACGTACGACCCGACCGTGAGCTCCATCCCCTCGAGCGGCGCCCGGCCGAGCTCGCGCACGAGGTCGGGCACGAGCTGACGCCCACGCTCGACGTACCTCGACAGGGTGATCGCGGCGGGAGCATCGGTGACGACCGCCAGACGGCCGCGCCCTGCGATGTACGCCTCGTGAGCCCCGAGATCGTGGGCCCGCAGCAGGACCTCCTGGCGCTCGGCCTCGGCGCGGTCGCGCATGCGCTCGGCCTGACGGTGCTGCTCCCGGTGGATGCGGGCGAGCAGCTCGTGCGCCTCGGAGAGGTCGGGCGCGTGTGCGAGCGCGCCGTGGAGCGTCTGCACGACCTGGAGAAGCTCGAGGGCCGCCGCGTGATCGAGCTCGGCGGCTTCGTCTTCGAGGGCCCAGGCCTGCTCGTGGTGCTCCGCGGTGGGCACCCCCATCGCTGCCATGCCGGACGTGGCCCGCTCCCGCAGGCGGCGCGCGCGGTCGCGCTTGGGCTGGATGGTGGGGAGCAGGGCCTCGGCCTCGCGGACCCGTGCCAGCGCGCGTTCCCGGCGCTGTGCCCCCTCCCGCCACCGGCCGATCTCCTCGCCGAGCTGCAGCGCGTGCTCGAACCGGTCTTCGGGCAGGGGCGCGAGGCACCGGTACACGATGTCGCGCAAGGCCTCGTCGACGATGGACTCGCGTGAACCCACCGAGCCGACGTCTCCAGCGAGCGGCAGCGGGGTGATCTGGCCGTCCATCGCCATCCGGATGCGCTGCAGGTTGCTCTTGGTCTCGAACGGGAGCTGTCCCGTCAGGAGCTCGTACAGGATGACGCCGAGCGAGAACACGTCAGACGCCGGCCCGACGAGGTCGGCTTCGCCCGTGGCCTGCTCGGGCGGCATGTAGGAGGGCGTGCCCGCCGTGAGGAGCGGGCCGGATCCTCTCAGCTCACCCGCCTGGACGGGCGACTCGCGCGTTCCGCCGACGGGGTCGACGAGCCGGGCGACCCCCCAGTCCATCACCATCACCTCGCCGAACGCACCGACCATGATGTTCGAGGGCTTGAGGTCGCAGTGCGCCACACCGCGGGCATGCGCGTACGCGACGGCATCACAGACCTTGTGGAACACGTCGAGCATGCGCGACTCGGACCAGCCGCGCGCATCGACCTCGGGCAGCTCCTCGCCGTGGTGCACCATCCGGATGACGCTCCCGAGGGTGTGGCCCTGGACCTCCTTCATCGTGAAGTACGGCGTACCGAGGTGGTGGCCGAGCGCATGGACGGGTGGGATGCCGGGATGCGAGAGCTGGGCCGTGATGCTGGCCTCGACGAGGAACTGTGCGCGGATCGGCCCGTTGTGCATGAGCTCGCTGTGCAGCACCTTCATCGCGAGCACGCGGTTCAGGCCCGGCTCCCAGGCCCGGTACACGTTCCCCATGCCTCCCCTTCCGAGGATGCGGCGCCGGATGAGGCCCGCGCTCTCGGGCGTGCGGCGGGCGGTCTCGGTGTCGTCGGGGTCGCCGAAGCTGGGCGGGCTGTCGGGCAGGGTCGGCAGGGCTTCGTCGGGGTCGGCGAACAGCGACACGAGGCTGGAGCGCTCGGCGACCCTGCGCGAGGCGAAGTCGACGACGAACCGCTCCAGTGGGCCCCGCAGGGCCTCGGGGAGGGCGTGACGCTCGAGGAAGGCGGTGACCTCCCCCTCGGACGGCACGACCTCGTCGTGCTCCGAGCTCACGCCATCACCTCGTAGACGGGGAGGTCGGGCGGAGAGGATGGCCGTGCGAGCGTGCGCTCGGGGACGGCCGCCTGGACGCCCGCATCGACGAGGACGGCCCCGGACGCCTCGCCGTGGAGGCGTGCAGCGGCGTTGATGGTGCGATCGAGGCTCTCCGTGCGGTCGTCGCCGAGGAGACCGGCCGCCACGCCGATGGCGAGGGGCGCGCCGAGCCCCGTGGACCGCAGCGCTGCAGCGCTCGTGACGGCACTGCGTGCGGCGTGCTCGAACCCCCTCGGGTCCCAGAACACGGCCACGAGCATCTCGCCGAGCGGCACGTCCACGACGGCGCCGTGCTGCATCAGCACCGCCAGGGACGCCGTCAACACGGCATCGATGCGCTCGAGGAGCGCCGACGGAGCCTCGTCCGTGCCCCCGCCCGACGCCGCTCTCAGGTCGCTGAACAGGACGGCCACCTGGACGTCCCCGGCCGGAGGGAGCCCGTCGAACACGGCCTCCAGCAGGTCGGGCGACGTGTGGCGCTGCATCTGGTGGCGAAGTGTCATGGCGCGCACCTGCTCGGCATGGAGCCGGGCCCGGTGCAGACCGCTCGCCGCATTGGCCGCCATCGCGCACACGAGCTTCAGATCCCCCGCGCTCCACGTGAGCACGGGCCCGCTGGACGCGTGCACCTGGAGCACCCCGAGCAGGGACTCGCCGTGCCGGAGCGGAGCGCAGACGACCTGTTCGTCTCCCTGCCCCACGAGCTCGGCATGGCCGGACCGGAACACGCGCGTGGCCACGTCCGCGCCGGCCTCCGACTGCGGCGCCGATCCCACCGAGGCGAGCGCGTGTAGCGCGTCGG
Organism: Myxococcota bacterium; assembly: GCA_041389565.1. Classification (GTDB taxonomy): domain Bacteria; phylum Myxococcota_A; class UBA796; order UBA796; genus JACKEQ01. The sequence continues at coordinate 503,697 of JAWKRP010000002.1, read as the reverse complement.
ACGCGGGGTCGTGGACCAGCATCCGAGCGCCGGAGGCCCGGAGGTGGCGCTGAGCCTGCTCGACCGCGTGGAGCGCGACGGCCTCGGGCTCGAGGAGCTTCGAGAACTGCTCGCTCATGTCGTAGAGCAGCGTGAGCTCTTTGTACCGACCGAGCGTCTCCTGGGCGAGCCCGCGCTTCTCGATCTCGACGGCCACCAGGGCTTCGACGACCCGCGCGAGGGGCTCGGCCCCCTGCCCCACCGCGCTCCCCACGACCTCGCCGTCGATCTGCACGGCGTACGCGGGCCCTTCGGCGTCCGCCGACCCCACCAGCACGCGCCCATCGAGGTCTTCGACCCGCGCCGCCGTGCCGAGCGCCCCCACGACCTCGTCGAGGGCCCGCTTCACGGACCCCTTGAGGAGCCGGCGGAGCTCAGTCCGTCGCATCGGGCCCCCGGTCGGTGAGCTGGACGACGAGCACGTGCTGGAGGTCGCGCTCGAACCGGATGGCGCGGACGAGCTCCTCGTGCGCCCCCGGAGCGGCATCGAGCACGATCAGGTCGGGACGGGCGGACTTCGCAGCCTCGAGACACTCGTCGGGGTCGGTGCTCTCGACGTGGTAGCCCTTCGTCTCGAGCAGCCGCGCGAAGTCGGAGGCCGCCGAGCTCCGGTCGTCGACCACGAGCACCCGCCGGTGCGACGCACGCTCCCCGGCCAGCTGGCCGACCACGGCTGCGAGCTCGTCGGGGTCGGCGGGCTTCACCATGTGGTGGTCGACGCCCACGCGCAGGCCGCGCTCGCGGTCCTGGAGGATGGACAGCACCATGATCGGGAGCGTCTCGGTCGCGGGGTCGTTCCGGAGCATCGCCGCGACGTCGTACCCCGACAGGTCGGGCATCTTCACGTCGAGCACCACCACATCGGGACGCTCCTTGCGGACCTGCGCGATGGCGTCGTTGCCGGAGGACGCGAGCCGCACGTCGTATCCGCGCTCGGACAGCTGTTGCCGGAGCAGCTCCCGCAGGCTGGGGTCGTCGTCGACGACGAGCACCTGGGGCGCGCGCTGCCCGTCCGCCGACACGGGAGCGGCCGGAGCCGCCTGGCGTGGCGGGGGGGTCGGCGTCGGGGTGCGGGACTCGAGCGGGGTGCTGGGAACGAACCCGACGTCCGGGAGCACGACCCGGAACGTGGACCCGACGCCCGGCGCGCTCTCGACGGTGATGCGGCCCTGGTGGGCTTCGACGATCTGGCGGCAGATCGGCAGGCCGAGCCCGGTTCCCTGGGGCTTGCTCGTCAGCGTGTCGCCGACCTGCCGGAACTTCTCGAACACGACCTCCTGGAGCGCGAGCGGGATTCCGTCCCCCGTGTCCTGCACCCAGAACGACACGCCTCCGTCGACGCGCCCGGCGCCGAGCGTGACGCTGCCCGCGTCCGTGAACTTCGCGGCATTCGACAGCAGGTTGAGCATCACCTGGAGCAGGCGGTCGTGGTCGCCCACGAGCGGAGGCAGGCCGGGCTCGACCTCCACGCGGAGCTCGGGACCGTCGGGCGGGAACAGCGACCGTGCCGCGTTCGCCGCGCGGTCGACCAGGGCGGCCACGTCGAGCGACACCATGTGCCAGTCCATCCGACCGGCTTCCATCTTGGAGATGTCGAGCACGTCGTTGATGAGCGTGGTGAGGCGCTCGCCCTCCGACACGATGATGCCCATGTTCTTGCGGATCTGCTCGGCCGCGCGCTGGGCCCGCTTGTCGTCCTCGGGGACGTGCTCGAAGATGCGCTCCTCGAGCTTGCGGCTGGTGATCTTGGCGAACCCCATCACGGACGTGAGGGGCGTGCGCATCTCGTGCGAGACGGTCGCGATGAAGTCGGTCTTCATCCGGTCGACCTCCTTCTCGAGCGTCACGTCGCGCACGAGCGCCACGACGCCCTGGCTCTCGCCTCCGTCGGTGCGGACCGCCGAGGCCTTCACGCTCCCGGTGCGCTCCTTCGGCATCTGGATCTCTCGGGCGACGACGCCTTCCGTGTCGAGGGCGCTCTCCAGCACGTCGAGCAGCGCGCCGTAGTACTCCCCTGCTCCTTCCGAGGGCTCCGCGGAGCCGAGCTCGAACTGCTGCTGCAGGGCGGGGTTCATGAGCGTGACGTCGCCGGAGACGTCGATGGCCACGAGCCCGTCGACGAGGTTGTCGAGGATGGCCTGGCGTTCGGCGAGCGCAGCGCGGAGCTCCCGGGTGCGCTGAGCCACCTCGTCCTCGAGCTGGCCGTTGAGCGCCATGATGGTCTCGTTCGCGCCCTGAAGCGCCGCCGTGGCGGCCTTCTGGCGGGCCGTCAGGTAGATCATGAGGCCGAACACGATCCCCGAGATCACCGTGAAGTTCAGCACGAAGAACGCCACGCGGATGTCGTCGGACGCCTCGATCGCGAACTGCGCGCGCGTGACCGGGTCGAGCACGCCGGAGAGCACGGTGAACACGCCGTAGAGCACGAGCCACAGGACGCTCTGGCGGGGCTCGGAGAACGTGAGCGAGCCGCACAGGGCGAGCATGGCCCACAGCATGACGGCGCCGCTCGAGACGAAGCCGCCGAGGCTGTACTGGAACAGGAACGGCAGGAGCAGGCTGATGAGCACCTGGATGCCGCGCGCCCGGCCGAAGTCGCGCGTGGCACGGAGCCAGGCGAGGTTCAGCACGGTGAGCACGACGTAGCCGTAGGGGATCGCGGAGGCGGCGATCAGCCCGAATGCGAGGGAGATCGAGCCCCACACGAGCCCGCCCACGCTCATGAGCACGCCCATGTAGATCAGGAAGCGGTGCTTGAGCCGCGCATCATCGTCGTCCTCGGGCCCGTCGGCAATCGCGCCGAGCGCCAGGACGAGGTCGTTCAGGGGACCGAACATGCCCGTTCCACGTCGAAGAGTCCGGAGCATACCAGCGCCAGGGGCGCACGATCACTTCGCGATGGCACACTCCGGGCGCCTGGCGGCTCTTCCCCGCAGACCCCTTCGCGGAGAAGCGCCATGTGCCGTCGAGTCACCTGTTCCACCTGCGGAAAGCCCGACTGGGCCGGATGCGGAGCCCACATCGAGTCCGTGCTCGGCGACGTGAAGCCCGAGAACCGGTGCCAGTGCCGCGAGGACGGCACGCGCGTGAAGGCCGCGCCGGGCGGGCTGCTCAGCGCGCTGTTCGGGCGTCGGTGAAGCGCTCGCGAACCCGCTTCCGGGCTCGCGACAGCCGCGTGCGGACCGCCTGAGGCGTGAGGTCGAGCTCCTGCGCGATCTCGGGCCCCTTCGAGCCGCGCCCCTCCGCGAGGAGGAAGATCAGGCGGTCGGTCGCGGAGAGCTCGGCCAGCACGGTCCCGAGGGCCTCGAGCAGCTCCGCCTGGGCCGCGAGGCGCTCGGGGCTGTCGTCGTCGGACTCGAGCAGGGCGTCGACGACGTGGAGGGACGGGTCGTTCTTCCGTCCGCGGCGCATCCGGTGGCAGGCGTTGGCGACCATGCGGACCAGCCAGCCTTCCATGGAGCCGTCGCCGCGGAAGTCCGTGAGGTGCTCCCCGGCCGCGAGCATGGCGTCCTGCACGGCGTCTTCGGCCTCTTCGGGCGTGCGGCAGCGCTTGCGGCCCTCGGCGAGCAGGCGACGGCCGTAGCATTGGGTCATCTGGTCGAGCACGGCGAGGTCGCCGCGCTTCGCGGAGGCGATCATCTGGGCGGCGTCGCAGAGCGGCTCGGGCGGCATGGGGTCCGCTAACCGAGAGGGCCAGACGGTGTCAGGAGGCCCTGCTGCGCGCCGGACGAATCCACCACGGTCAGGGGCTCCCGTCACCGCTCACTTCGAGATCTCGGTCAGGTCGCTCGCGTTGAGCTCGCACCACATCTCGGGCGTCACGAGCGGGGCGTACCGCAGGAGAACAGCGCGGTCGCGTCCGTCCATCGCATCCAGGAGCGCCTCCCGGGCCTCCGCCGCGCTCGCGACTCCCGGGTGCGTCCGGGCCGCCCGCTCCAGGACCCGCGTCCGCATCGCATCCAGGGCGTCGACCCCGGCCCGGGCTTCGGCGCGGCGGTCCAGGGGGGCAGGGCCGTCGCCGGGCCACTCACCCGTTGCAGCCAGAGAGTCCCGTCCCGCACGGCGCTCGATACCGCGCCGGGATTGACTCAGGGACAACACCACACCGAAGAGGGACTCGCTCACCGGATCGTCCGTGGAGGTCCAGTAGCAGTCCTCGCAGAGGTTCTCGTCGAGGATGTGCTTCATCGAGCCCGGTTCGGGTTCGGCCTCGAGCATGCGACCGCTGTTCTGCACCCAGGTGCGACCGGTGGCTGCCGTGAGGCTGGTGCGGAGCCACATCGTGAATCGATCCGCCGTTGCGTCGGGCGGGGGGACGAGCGGAACGTCGAGCGGTGAAGCGTAGGGGACCCAAGTGCCCTCCTGCTTCACTGAGACCACCCGTACCCACAGGCAGGCGCCCCCCGTCTCGACGGCGTGCTGCGCTTCCGGATCCGCCGCGTTCATGGAAGCCACCAACGAGCGCGCGCTCGCGACCGCGTCCTCACCGAGCTCGAAGTCCACCCGAGCGGTCGATGTGTACAGCGACTCCACGCACACTGGCACCCCGTGCCGCAGCATGATGAGCTCCGCCCCGGACGTCGCGGTGCCGCCAGCCCCCGTGTGTGCAGGGGTCCCGGCCAGCGCCATGGACTGCACCAACGCCAGCGCGATCGAGCACATCGAGAACGATGCCAAGCAATGCCGAATCGATTGAGACCTGTTCATGATTCAATCCATGGACTAGTGAAGCGGAGTCGGATCTGGGCAGCCACGGAACAAGGGTTCGTTCCAGTAGGCCTCATCACTGGCCTTCTCACGAGAAGACGTCATGCGTTCCTTTGACCCGACAAGAGAAAGGTGCTCAACGAACGGGTGGCTCTCGAACTCGACGGGAACGGATGCACAATTGATGAAAATCTTTTGAGTAAAACTCGCCAGACAGCTCGACTTTCCTGAGTGATGCAGGGTCTTGAAAATATAGTCAACGCAAACGGGTGCACGTCCCATGTAGTCAAACACATTGGGATCAACATGTCCTGGCGCCCCCGATCGAGAACCGTAGTAATTGTGAACAGATGAGGGACCGTGGAGCGATGTGTGCGGCGTAGAGCCCCGGTAGACCGAGAGACCCGATGACCCAAAGCCGCTCACTCCGTCAAACTCCTTGCAGCCCTGCCTTTTGTATTCTTCATACCAGCTATCGGGAGCATGGAATGAAACCAGATCATCGCAGCCATCCGAACTGACATTCGGGACAGAAGACCCTTCAAACACATCTCGGTTGGTAAAATCTGCAGTGGCAGGCATCAGTTGGCCGCGAAAATGATTCTTCACCTCGGGGTAGATTGGTCCCGAACAACCCGAAACCGATCCCGCCAACAGGTCATATGGGTGCTGGGGCACTTGATACCCCTCCAGAATGGTTAGCTCGTCATCCGGAAGAATGCACTCCGAGACAGACTCCCATGCATTAGGCAACTCGGGGTCCCAGCCGGATGTAGCACTGCAGTAGCCACGAAAACCTTCCTCACCGTAAAATGCCCCGGCGGCCACTCGGTACCGGAAATTCATTCCATCGTCTGACGCGTCCAAGACCCCCCCCGCACCCGCTGCGTTGACGATGGCGGAAAACTGTGCTGACTGGCCGACATTCAGAGACCCTTCTTGCATGGCGTATTGCGAAGAGACACTAGAGCCCTCGACCGCTTCCACCCATACCTTAATGTCACACGGTTGGAACTGGGGCGCAGTCGAGTACCTCGTAACGGTGATGGCCAACTCGCGGGAGTCCCATGCATCGGTGGTGTATACGGACGCAGTTCCCCCTCCGGGCACGGCGTAGCTTACTTGTCCGCCATCCACACGCGACACTGCGAACAGGCATTCGCACAGAGGGTCATCGACAGCCGGAGGCATCTGGGCAGTAGAAACAGGCAGGAATGCGATCAGCACTGGCTCGAACCCTGAGGTGAGAGAAGGCGTAGCAAGTACTCGCTTAGTATGTCACAAGTGCAGCGGCTAGCAAATCGATCTTTTTGGCGGTGCGTCGTCTGCAGCTCCCTCCCTGACCGATGTCTCCCGTCCATCAGGCGTCCAGCCTCCACGCTGTTCCAGATCCCCGACTTGAAGAGCGGTCGGGAACGGCGGCTCTCGGGCCCTGGGGAGTTGTGTCCCGCAAGTTCTTCACCGCTCCCGTTCGACCCCCACCTTCGTGAAAGCGAAGCTTTCAAAGAATCTATGTCTCGAAGAAGCCGGGCCTGTGGGCAGTGTGGGCAACCCCGTGCGGTTCGCGGAACGCGAACCAGTGCGGAGGTTTGTCCAAGGGGCTGTGGGCAACGACTCGACACGAAGCGCTCGCGCGCAGTGGCGAGGGTTGTCCAAGGACGCTGTGGGCAACCTGTGGGCGGGCATCCGCGACAGGCGAAGCCTGAGCAGCCTGGATTCGGCCGACAAGCGGCCTCCATCCTGCAGAATCGTACTCAGTGAATCTCTTGACGGAGTCCCGTAGGCTCGCCTAAAACCTGGTTTTACACTGACGTGCCGGCGAGCTGATGGGTCTTGACCGTCAAGAGATTTCCGCGCCACCGGCGGAACCACCCAGCTTCGACGAACGGTCAACCGATGGGGGCTCCATCGGAGGCTCACCGCCCGCGGCGACGCGCCAGCGCCAGCACACCCACGAGGCCGAGCCACCCGAGCTGCGGCGACGCCGTGCTGCACCCGCAGCCCTTCGACTCCGTCTCCTCCTCCACCACCGGCGTGTTCACCCGGGTGAGGTCTTCGAAGCTCGCCTCGTCGCGGTCGAGGATGCCGTCGTCGTCGCTGTCGGTGTCGAGGTAGTTCGGGATGCCGTCTTCGTCGAAGTCGGCCGTGCCCTCGACGGACGTGGAGTACCCGTCGTTGTCGTCGTCGGTGTCGATCAGGTTGCGCAAGCCGTCGCCGTCGGTGTCGCCGAGCGCGTACTCCTCGCCGTCGTCGACGCCGTCGTTGTCGCTGTCGGCCGACAGCAGGTTGCTCCCGATCGTGTACTCGTCGCCGTCGCGCACGCCGTCGCCGTCGGAGTCGGGGTTCTCCCAGTCGGAGCCCAGCACGTACTCGTCGGCGTCGCTGAGGCCGTCGAAGTCGGCGTCGCGGAGCTCGCGACCGTCGCAGTTCTGGTCGAGGTCGTCGAACGGCGTCTCGCTCGCACCCGGGTGGATGTCGGGCTCGGAGTCGTCGCAGTCGCCGCCCTGGCCCGCCGCACCGGACGGGATCTGGCACACGAGGTCGACCACCGTGCCGACTCCGTAGCCATCGCCGTCGCCGTCGTTCCAGTACGGCACCATGTCGACCGCGTCGGCCGTGGGGTCGCCGTCGCAGTCGTGGTCGATGGCGTCGCAGAACTCCGCTGCGAACGGGTTGATCATCCAGTCGGTGTCGTCGCAGTCGCCCGCCTCCGCGTACCCGCCCGGAGGCACGCAGGCCTCGATGGACTCGCCGAGCTCGTCGCCCCAGCCGTCGAAGTCGAGGTCGATGTACCAGGTGGACAGCGTGAGGCCGTCGTCGATGTCGCCGTTGCAGTCGTTGTCGATGCCGTCGCAGATCTCGGTACGGCCGGGACGCGCCTGCGGGTTGAAGTCGTCGCAGTCGTCTTCACAGACGCGGTAGCCGTCGTTGTCGGCGTCGTCTTCGGAGCCCGGAAGCGAGCAGTCGCTGATCACGCCGTCGCAGACATCGTCGATCACCCCGGGGTTGATGGAGGCATCGGTGTCGTCGCAGTCGTCGACGTCGGTGTAGCCGTCCTGGTCGTCGTCGAAGGCGTCGGGCTCGAACAGCCACGTCTTCGGAGCGCCCACCAGATCGCCGCGGAAGGCCTGATTGCCGCGGCTCGGATCGCGCTGGTGACCGATCGAGGTGAAGTTGTTGGAGATGGACTGCGCATCGACCGAGATCCGGAAGCTCCCGTCGGGACGCAACCCCACCTGAACCGAGCTCGCACCGCCGGCCGAGAAGTACGCGACGTCGACGTACGACACGATGATCTCGGTTCCGGTGTCGACCGCCCAGATCTCCCCTGCATTCCCCGGGTTCAGGTCGTTCCAGAACGCCATGATCGCGGGCTCCTGGACGATGCCCGACGGAATCGGCTCTCCGATGCAGCAGTAGGACTGCAGGTAGTCGGTGTCGGCGAACAGGAGCAGGCCGTTGGTCGACACCCACATCTGATCGGCCGTGTACTCCAGGCCGTAGTACCGCCACGAGAACGGGCCGATGGCCGACAGCGCCTCGGTGGAGTCGTCGAAGCTCGAGATGCCGAGCAGCACGGCCCCGGGCTCGCTCGGGACGTCGACCCACTCGTGGGCCGGCGCGTCGGCATCCCCGGAACCGGACTCCGACCAGAAGTACGTGCCGTCTTCACCGATCCAGGCGTGGGCGGTGGGCATCAGGGCGAGGGCTGCGATCATGGTGGGCTCCCGTGGGCGGGCGTCTGCCGATTCAGGCGAGGAACAACAGAACGTACCCCACGGCGAGCATGACGTGCAGCGCAGCGAACGGCAGCGCCTTCTTCACGAAGCCCACGAACGACAGCGCGAGGTCGTGTTTGTGCATGACGCTGACCGCGACCACCGTGCTGGCCGACCCGATGGGCGTGAAGTTCCCCCCGAGGTTCGCGCCGAAGATGCAGGCCCACCACAGCGGGCTGTCGGACGTGATGCCCTCCCGGGCCGACAGGATCTTCCCGAGGACCGCCGCCAGCGGCACGTTGTCGGTGACCGCCGACGCGAGCGCGCTCGCGACCAGGAGCGCGCCCACTCCGAGGGTGTCGCCGAGCCCGATGAGCAGCCCGATGCCCTCGCCGATCGCGTGCAGCACCCCGGCGTGCTCCATCACGTTGATGACGACGAACAGGTAGACGAAGAAGAACAGGAGGTCCCAGTCCATCGCCTGGTAGTTCTTGTCGACCGTCGACTTGTACCGGAGCATCGAGATCGTCGCGAACGCCATGGCGACGAAGCCCATGCCGAGGTCGGAGAGGTACGGCAGCACGCTGGTGGTCGCGATGACCGCGATGAACCCCACGAGCAGCACCCAGCTGGCGTTGAAGAACCCCTGGCTCTGGATGCCGTCGTTCTCGTCGAAGCCCGCGACCATCGCCGCCGCCTCGCGCTTCTCGGTCTCCGTGCGCAGCGGCTGGACGCCGAACTGGTACACCGCGAGCCCGAGCGTGAGGGCCGCCGCGAGCAGGGTGTAGGGCGCGGCGACCAGGAAGAACTGCACGAACCCGATGCCGGCCTGGTTCCCGAGGATGATGTTCGGCACGCTCGAGATCAGCGTGAGCAGCCCGCCCACGTTCGTGAGCATGCCCTCCGTGAGCAGGAACCCGAGCAGGAGGTCGCGCTTGCCGAGCTTCGCGAGCGACACCGCCGACAGCGAGCCCACGATGATCATGGCGGTCACGTTGTTGAGCACCGCGCTGAACACGACCGTGAGCCCCGCATAGAACGCCAGCAGGCGCAGTGGGTCGCCGGCCGAGAGCTTCGTGAGCTTGATGGCGGTCCACGTGAAGATGCCCGACCGGCTCACGGTGTCCACGAAGAGCGAGCTCCCGAGGATGATCGTGATGACCCCCCAGTCGATCGCCGGGATGTAGACGGGCAGCTCGGCGTGGTGCCCGCCCGGGAGCGTCACGTCGCCGAACGGCAGGATGCCCGCCACGGCGCCCGCGAGGAGCGCGACGACGGCGAACACGCCCGTGATCATGGACTTCTTGGCGTGCAGGACCTCTTCGAGCGCGAGGCACAGCACCATGAGCGCGAGCAGGAGGCCGAAGCCCCCCACCATCCAGAGAGGCGCCGCGGCGGCGCTGGCAGGGATCATCATCACAGCAGCAACAGGGGACGGGAGCGGATCTGGACGGACAGCGCGTAGGCCATGGCGTCCATGGCGTCCTGGCGGTCGTCCTTGGTGTTCAGGATCAGCAGATCGATGTCGTGCTCGGCCATCAGGCCCTGGTACGAGCCGACCCCACGCCCGAGACGCACGATCGGCACGACCCGCTCTTCGATGCCCGCCCGCTTCAGCACGCCTGCGACGCTCTCGATGTAGTCCGTCGGCGTCTTGAGCAGGCGGGCCGGGAGCTTCGTGCGCGCCTCGTCGCTGTCGATCGACTGCATCTTGTCGATCGCGGCCAGGTAGTACTCGAGGATGCCCTCGTCTTCGACGTGCGCGAGGAACAGCGTGCCGCGCCGATGGGTGAACTGCACCCCGTAGTTCACGAGCTGGTCGTCGCCCGACAGGTGGTCGGTGATGACCATGACACGATCGGTGGACGACGGCAGCTTGAAGTCGGGCGGAGGCAGCAGCAGGACCGGAACGTCGGTGGCCTGGGTGAGCGTGTCGACCACGGAGCCCAGCGTGTACGGGAGGTTCGTGACCTTCCCGAGCTGGTGCCGCCGCGTGACGACGAGGTCGGGCTTCAGGGTGTTGACGAGGTCGCGGGCCTTGAGGACGGGCGCTTCCGGGCCTGCCGCCCAGTGGTCGTGGTGCGCGACCTCCCAGCGCAGCTCGGCGGCGCTGTCGATGCAGGACAGGAAGCCCGCGACCGTCTCCTTCAGATCGAGGGCCTCGGGCTCCGCGAGGTCGGTGAGCAGCAGGACCCGCTCGATGTGCGGGGGCGCGAGCGTGAACACGTCTTTCGCGGCGCTCCGGAAGAGCGACTCGAAGGCATCGAGCTTGGAATCACCGGTGGGCATGGCCCGACGTGTAACGCCTGTGCGCTACAGCTTGCACGACGGACCCTTCTTCGCGAGGGCCCCCATCATCGCGAACGTGTCGCGGATGCTCCCGGACGCGAACTGCCCCGCGAGCCCGGCCGGGATGTTGCCGCCGGGGTCGGAAAGCGCCCAGAACTCCACCAGGGTGTGGTGGTCGTCGAGGGCCACGAGCCACCACGCGCCGTCGTTCGACTCCGCCTGGACGGCGTGGGACACGAGGGCCTTCGAGCCGTCGTCGAGGTGGGGCGTGCCGTCGTCGAGCTTCACCCACACCATCTCGCGAACCCGCCCTTCCGAGGCCTCGGCGATGCGCGTGTTGATGCGCTGCTCGATCACCCACCACCGGTCCGACACGATGGGGATGGGCAGGTACTGGAAGACCACCCGACGGTTCGCGCAGTACTCCCCTTCGAGCAGCGTGACATGCGACAGCTTGCTGTGGTCGGGCTTGTTGCGGTCGTCGTTCACGGCCGAGAACACGGCGCCGATCGGAGCATCGAGGACGCCGAGGCCCCACGCGATGCGGGCATTCAGGCCCTCGACCGCGGTGAGCCCGGTGGCGACCTCTCCTCCGGCGACCGTGGTGTACGCGCGAGCCGGGATCGCAGGGTCGTGCTGGCCCATCCGGTGCGTGCGGTGCGGCGCGACCTCCGCCACCCTCGCTTCGATCTCCGCGGGCGTGAACGCGTACGCCCCCACGCCGATCAGGATTCCCGTCATCGCGCCCCCGCGACCCAGGGTACCGCAAGCCCGGAGCGCCGGAGGCGAGCATCCGTGATGTCCGCCGTGGACCCGGCGTATCCTGTGCACGGAGGACTCCATGCGCCACGTCACGATGCTCCCGCTCGCCTTCTGCCTGCTCGGCCTCACCTGCACCGACGACCCGAAGCCGACCGACACCGACCTTCCTGGCGACCTCACCTGGTTCACGACGTGCGGAGACCCCGTGTGCGGCGGCTACGGTGGGCCGTTCCCGGACGTCCCCGCGTGCACGACCGAAGCCGAAGACGACCCGTGCAGCACGGACGGAACGCAGTGCGACCCCATGAGCGACTGCAACGCGCTGCTGGTCTGTGCGTCGGAAGACCCGAAGGACCAGGTGGGCGGCTGTCCGATCTCCCAGGCCGCTGCGAAGCGGGACATCGCGTACCTGGACCCGACGGCGCTTCGGTCCACCGCCGACGAGGCGATGGCGATGAAGCTCGCGACCTGGAGCTACACGTGGGAGGAGCCGGGAACGCGCCCCCACCTGGGCTTCATCATCGACGACGCGCCGGGCAGCGCGGCCGTGCGGACCGACGGGGAGCGGGTCGATCTGTACGGGTACACGAGCCTCGCGCTCGCGGCGCTCCAGGTGCAGCAGGCCGAGATCACGGCGCTGCGCGCGGAGCTCGCGGAGCTGCGGTCCCGCCTCGCGCCCGACACGTGCGGCACGGCCGAGGGGGCGAAGGGCACGCCATGATCGTGCTCCTGCTGTCCTGCGCATCCCCGCCCACTCCCGCGCCTGCGGAGACTCCCGACCCGTCGCCGGGACCTCCGGCACCCACGCCGATCCGCGTGCACGTCACGGTCGACGACCTCCCGTGGCAGATCGAGCGCGACCAGACCATGCTGCTCACCGCCGGGCAGACGCGCACCTGGAACGACCGCCTGCGCGCGGTGTTCGACAGCCGCGGCGTGAAGGCGTCCGTGTTCTTCACGTGCTCGCGGCTCCAGGAGGACGGCCTCGTCGCGGCATGGGCGGAGGCCGGGCACACCGTCGGCAACCACACCGCCCACCACGTGCCCGCGAAGGGCGTCGGGGTCGACGCATTCCTGGCGGATGCCCGCGAGTGTCAGGACCGCCTGCTCCAGGAGGTCGACTCCGTCCCCTGGTTCCGGTACCCCTACCTCGGGTACGGCCGCGACCGCGCCGACCAGGACCGCATCCGCGACGGGCTCGCTGCGATGGGGCTGACGAACGCGCCCGTCACGGTGCCCGACGCGGAGTACGTGTTCGCGTTCCAGTACCGCCACGCGCTCGCGGACGGCGACGTGCCGCGCCAGGAAGCGCTCGCCGCGGCCTACCGGACGCACATGGACGACGCGCTCGCGGCGGCCGTCGATCTGGCCGTGCACGTGGAGGGGCACGACATCCCTCAGACGGTGCTCGTGCACGTCAACGAGCTGAACGTGCACCACCTGGGCGGCATCCTCGACACCTGGAAGGCACGGGGCGTGGAGCTGGTCTCGCTCCCCGACGCCATGGCCGACCCGGTGTTCCAGCGTCCACCGACGCGGGACGACGACGGCGCCGTGGCCTGGGTGGTGCGGTCGCATCCCGGGGAGTTCACGGACTGGGACCGCTACTGGTTCGGGGAGGAAGAGGGTCGCGTGCGCCGCACGTGGGGATTCGACGAGCCAGAGGGAGGCTGGCACCGCGGCGTGCCACCCGAGCCGTGAGCGCCTGGCGCGCTTCGCCCGGGCCTCCCGGATTAACATCGGTCCCTCTCCCTCCACGTCTCGGCAGGAGGCTCCGTGCTCGTCATCACGTCCGCGCTCGCAGGGATTCCGTGCGGCTTCGTCCCGCCGCCTCCGGCACCGCTGCCCGAGCTCCCGAAGACCACCGGAGAGCCCGGTGTGCGCGACGGGTTCGGCGTGTTCGAGACCTGGGAGACCGAGCACTTCGCCATCAAGTGGGGTCCAGCGCTCTCCCCCACCCCCGAGCACCTCGCGCTCCTCGAAGAAGACCTCGAGCGCGTGTGGGACGGCCAGATCGACGCGCTCGGCTGGCTCCCGCCCGCGGGCGCCGAGGCCTTCAAGCTCAACGTCTACCTGGCGAGCACTGGCGGAGGCGCGCCCGAGATCGACTTCGACGGCGGCTACGTGTGGACGGACGAGGAGGGGTTCCCGTACATCGCCCTCTACCCGACGTGCCTCGAGGTCTACGACGACCCCTTCGCCTCGTTCACGAACGTGGAGCTCGTGGCCCACGAGTTCAACCACACGCTCCAGATCCGCGACTCCGCGTTCTCGTTCAACCGCTACGGGCCCTACCTGTGGGAAGCCACCGCGAGCTGGGTGGTGCCCGAGACGCTCGGCACGGCGCCGTCCCGCGGCTGGGGGCGGTTCCTGCTGTACCCCCACGTGTCGCTCGACATGTGGGCGCTGTTCGGCGACGACCCGTCCCGCGAGGGCCGTCAGTACGACACGGCGTTGTTCCTGCACTACCTGACGGCACAGCGCGGGCTCGGCCCCGACTTCCTGCGCGACGCGTGGGAGCAGGCGACCCCGGAGGACGAGCCGCTGCACTACCTCGACCGCGAGCTCGACGGTGGACTGCGCCCCGTCTACCTCGACTTCGCGCGGCAGTACGCGCTGGGCGACCACGATCTGGGCGACCTCTACCTCACCGGGATGGACGAGCTGACCAACTGGGGCGGCGTCCCCGACGACCGCATCACCGTTTCCGTCCCGTCCGCAGGGGCTCCGTGGGGTCGACCGCCACCGTCGCTGCGTCCCCAGGCCTGGTCGTGGAACCACCTCACGTGGCGCTCCCCGGGCACCGGGTCGATCGTGGTCTCGTTCGAAGCGGAGCCCGAAGGCACGCGCGGCACGGCCTCCGACCTCACGGGGCTCGTGGTGCACGAGCGAGACGGTCGGTTCACCGACGCCTCGCTCGGCGCCCCGGTCGAGGTGCTCCGAGACGACGTCGTGCACCTGCTCGTGGTGTCCACGCCCCTGAACCCCGACATCGACGAGCGGTTCGGGTACACCTACGGCTTCGCGCCCGACGTGGAGGTCGAGGTGGCGCCGCTCGCGTCCGAGACCGTCCGGGAGGGCTGCTCCTGCGCCACGCAGGGCCCGGAGAGCCTGGGAGCGCTCGTGCTGGCGGTCCTGTTCGGGGTCCGCCGCGCGCGAAGGGCGTAGCGCACGGCGCTCGCGCGGCTATGTGCCGTGTCCGACAGGAGCGCACATGAGCCCCACCATCGTCATCACGGGCGGCACCGGCGGTATCGGCCAGCACACCGCCATCGGCCTCGCGAAGACCGGCGCGCGCATCGTGGTCACGGGCCGCGACGCCGACCGCGGCTCGGCGGCCGTCGCCCACATCCGGCAGGCCAGCGGGAGCGAGACGGTCGAGCTCGTCACCGGCGACCTGTCGACCCGGGCCGGCGCCAAAGCGCTCGGCGATGCGCTGCTCGCACGGGTCGACCGCATCGACGTGCTGATCAACAACGCCGGCATGATGGCCCAGGAGCGCACGGTCACGGCCGACGGCATCGAGCTCGACTTCGCGGTGAACGTGGTCGCGCCCTGGGTCCTCACCCACCGCCTGAAGCCCGCCCTCGTGGCGGCGGCGCCCGCACGGGTCCTCGTGCTCACCGGGGGGAAGGCCTCCGGTCCGTTCGACCCGTCCGACCTGCAGTCGGAGCGCGGCTTCGTCCCCCTGCCGAGCTACACGATGACGAAGCGCGCCGAAGAGGCCATGGCGCTCGTCCTCGCCCGCGAGCTCGAGCCCGACGGGGTTTTCGTGACGGTCGTGTACCCGGGCCGGGCGTCCACCGCGATGACGCGCGCGATGACGCCGTCCTCCCTCCCGTGGTTCATGCGGCCCGCCTGGCCGGTGTTCCGGTTCCTCATCCCGGTCGACGATGGGGGCAAGAGCGCCGGGATGGCCGCCCGCTCGAGCGTGTTCGCGGCGACGAGCCCCACGCTCGAGCGTCGCGCGGGCGTGTACATCGACACGAACCAGCAGGAAGCGCAGCTCCACCCCACGGTGCACGACCCCGCCAACCAGCAGCGCGTGATGGCGGTGGTGCGCGGCTCCTGACGGTCAGTCGGCCCGGAAGTCGAGGGCGGCGGAGACGGCCGCGACCTGAGCGCGGATGCACACCTCGCCATCCACGCGGGGGCTGTCGGGGTACACCTCGGTGGTCGTCGCCCACCGCGCGTCGGTCATGCCCATGCACAGCCCGAGCCCCACGGCGTCGTACTCGATCACCCCGGGCTGCGAGACGGGCACGCCGATCAGGCACCCGTCGGGGTCGGCCTCCGCGATGTGCGTGACCGCCGCGACGCGATCGCGCACGAACGCCTGGAACGCGGGCGCGGGCCGGTCGGTGCGCCCGACCAGGTAGAAGCCATCCGGGATCGACCACACGGACTGAGGCACGCCGTCGCGCGCGGCCTTCGCCGGGCGGAACTCGGTGTTGTCGCTGTCGGTGGTCTCGTGCAGATCGATGTGCACGTCGATCGGGCCGAGCGTCGCGACCCAGTCCATCAGCGCGCGGCACTCGGGTGCGGGACTGTCGGGCACGAACGACCGGTTCGGGTCGATGGCATCGGGGTTCCAGCGATGCACGACCTCGTACGCCCACGGGCTGACGCACGGAGCGATGGCGAGGTCGATCCGACCGGCGTACGCGGACGCCGCGACCTCCGCGAACCGCAGGGCCCCGAGCACCCCGCTGGTCTCGTACCCGTGCACCCCGCCGGTCACGAGGGCCTGGGGGCGCCCGGCCGTACGGTCACGCGAGCGCAGCCCGAACACGGGGTGCTCGCCGGTCGGGGATGCGAGCAGCCCGTACTGCACGACCTCGAAGTGGGATCGCAGCGCTTCGATCCGGCGCACGACGTCGTCCGCGTACGACCGCTGGCGCACGCGGGCATCGCGCCAGGCGGCCCGCTCGGCAGGCCCCCAGGGAGCTCCGCTCACGACGCACCCATGCGCACGAGCCGACCGGGACGGGCCCCGGTCAGCCGGTCGTTCTCGAGGATCACCTCGCCGGCGACCAGGGTCGCGACGTAGCCCTCGGCATCCTGGAGCATGCGCTTGCCTCCCGCCGGCAGGTCGGCCACCAGGCGCGGCTTGCGGAGCGTGAGGCGCCCGAGGTCGATGACGTTCACGTCGGCCCGGGCCCCCACCTCGAGGGTGCCGCGGTCGGACATGCCGAGGAAGCGGGACGTGTCGTGCGACATCATCTTCACGACCTGCTCGAGCGGGATGCCGCGGTCGCGGTCGCGCGCCCAGTGGATCAGCATGTAGGTGGGCATGCTGGCGTCGCAGATCGTGCCCACGTGCGCGCCGCCATCCGACAACCCGGGCAAGGCCTGCGGGTGCTTGAGCATGGTCTCGACGATGTCGAGGTTGCCCTCCAGGTAGTTGTAGATCGGGAAGTACAGCAGGGCCTGCCCGTCTTCCTCCAGCAGGGCGTCGTAGAGCACGGACAGCGAAGACTCGCCCTTCCGCGCGGCTTCGGCAGCGAGCGAGTCGGCGTCCTCGGGCTCGTAGTCGACCGGGTCGGGCAGGCGGTAGGTGCGCATGGCGACGAGGTCGATCTGCGCCAACAGCACGTCGACGAGCGGTGGAATCGGGCTCCCGTCGCCCGACACCGGCTGGGACGACTCGGAGAGCAGGCGCGCCTTGAACGCGGGGTCGCGCATCCGTGCCACGCGCGCTTCCAGCGGCTGGTCGGCGATGGCGAGGTAGCTCGGGAACCCGATGAAGGGATGGAAGGTGGCCTCGAGCCCGAGCAGCACGCCGATGCCGCGGGCCCCAACCTGCACGCGCATGTCGAGCCCGGCGGTCGCGCAGTCCTCGACCCGCGCGAGGATCTGCCGCCACTGCTGCGGGGCGCGGATGCGCTGCATGAGGGAGATGCTCATGCCGTGGTCGGGCACGGCGTTCGCCATCTTCTCGAGGAGATCGAACTCGCCGTCGAAGCGGTCGGGCGACTCGGTCATGTCGAAGTCGGACACCGCCTGGAGCACCCCGTGTCGCAAGCCCTGGAGCGCCTTCGCGAGCCCTGTGAGCTCGCGCTCGGAGGCTTCGGACGACGGGGTGTGCGCACCGGTCGAATCCCGGTGGTTGTCGGTACGGCCCGTGGAGAACCCCACGGCGCCGGCCTTCAGCGCCTCGCGCACGACCCGCTGCATCATGTAGATGTCTTCTTCGGTCGCCGACTCTCCGGCGATCGCCCGCTCCCCCATGACGTACACGCGCACGGGGTCGTGCGGCACCATGCACGCGAAGTCGATCACGTGGGGCATCGCGTCGAGGGCGTCCATGTACTGCGGGAAGGTCTCCCATCTCCAGACGATGCCCTCGGCGAGCGCAGACCCGGGGATGTCCTCGACGCCCTCCATGAGCGCGATCAGGCGTGCGTGGTCGCTCGACCGGACCGGCGCGAACCCCACCCCGCAGCTCCCCATCACCACGGTGGTGACGCCGTGGTAACAGCTGGGTGCGAGCTCCTCGTCCCACGTGACCTGCCCGTCGTAGTGGGTGTGCATGTCGGTCCAGCCGGGCGTGACGATGGCTCCCGTGGCATCGATGACGCGGTCTGCCGGAGCCTCGCACGCCCCGACCTCCACGATGCGCCCCCCGCGAATGCCGACATCCGCGGGCCGTGGGCGCGAACCCGTGCCATCCACCACGGTTCCGTTGACGATCTTGACGTCGAACCGCATCTCGCCCCTCCCCGGAACGACACGATTCTGCCACAACGCGTGGAAACGGCCACCAGGCCGTCAGTAGCCCCAGTGGTGCTCGCTGTAGACCCCACACGCCGGACACCGGGCTTCGACCATGATGTCTGCGTGGGTCTGGCTGATGTCCTCCGCCCGGAAGATCACGATCGCCGCCTCGGAGCATGCCGGGCACTCGACGTGGGCCGGAGGGTCGTTCGCGGGGGCATCGGACTCCGCGAACACCCGTCGGTGGCTGCACCCGCGGGGTAGCTCGGCCTCGGCGCCGGCTCGGACACGCCACGCGGAGAGCGCGCGGGAACACGCGATGCGCACGGCGGGCCGGGGGTCTTCGGCGTGATGCGCGAGTGCGGTGTCGGCGTGCGACAGGTCCGCGCCCCGCTCCGCGAGCACGGAGAGCGCGCCGGCGGCCTCGTCGGCCACGCGCGAGCGTTCGTCAGGGAGGACCTCCACCAGCGCCTGGATCAGCGTGCGGAGCGGTGCCTGGAGCCCAACCCGGGCATCGGGCTCCTTGTTCGCGTACCGGACTTGAGCGACCGTGTGGGCCGCATCTCGGCGCTCCCAATCCGGGCCTGCACGCAGCGACTGTTCCAGAATGGGCAACAGAGCTTCCCAGCAGTCGGACATGTCCCCGTCCGCTTCCTGGAGGGCGACCAGCACGTCCGCCGCCAGCTCCCGTCGCTCGGGATCGGCGAGCTGGGCTTCGAGCACGCCGACGCCGGGATGCAGGTTCGCTACGGGCATCGCCCGGTAGACCCGCGCCAGACCGCGGATCGCAGCGTGTTCTCCCCGTTGCTGGAGGGTCGCGAGCCGGCGTGCATGCTCCAGCTGAACGCACCCCTCGCCGCTCCCGTCCGTGTCGAACAGGGGCTCGGTCACGGTCTCGAGCGACCAGCCCCACAGGGCCGCACGCACCAGCACCTCCGCAGCCGACCTGAGGGTCGGGCCGGACAGCGCGCCCACCGCCACGTCGAGCACCCCGCGCGGATCACCGCCTGCACGCACGAGCGCATCCAGCGCGTGCATCGTGGTGACGCGGTCGCGGGGTGCCCGCACCCGCACGGTGCCCGCGACGGCCTCCATCAGGTGGGTGGCCGCCCCAGGACCGGTCTGCGTGAGCGCGTGTTCGACCACGGGCTCGAGGCTCGGGTCGTTCTCCGCGGCCTCACAGAGCACGGCCACCACGGGGTACGGCTCGACCCCCTTCCACAGCGCCTTCAGCGCCCTCGCCACGGTTCCGTGGTGCATGGACGCGCGCCTCCGAGCCGTTCAGACGGGGTCGAACCCGACGGGGTCGCGGTTCCAGTCGAGCGCCATCCGGAGGAGCTCGCTCGAGCTCGTGACGCCGAGCTTGCGCTTCAGCTTGGCCTGGTGCGACTCGATGGTCTTGCGGCTGAGGTGCAGCATCTCGGCGATCTCGCCGGGACGGTGCCCCTGACCGAGCAGCTGGAACACCTCGATCTCGCGGTCGGACAGCGAAGCGACGGGGTCTTTCACGGCCCCACCGCCCGCCACGCGGCGCGCGATCTGCCGCATCACCCGCTCGCCCAGGTAGATGTCGCCGCACAGGACGCGCAGCATGGCCGTGACGAGGTCGGTGACGGCGTCGCTCTTCGTGAGGTAGCCGTGCGCACCGGCGCGCACGCAGCGCTCGGCGTACAGCACCTCGTCGAGCATGCTGACGACCAGGATGCGGGTGTTGGGTGCGTGGATCAGGATCTCGCGGATGTTCTCGATCGCGTTGCTGTCGGACAGCATGAGATCGATCACGAACAGGTCGGGCTCGAGCTGGGCGAGCCGCCGTACGTCGGCCGCGCACGAACCCTCTCCGACCACGTTCGCTTCCGCCCTTCCGTCGATCAGGAACTTGAGCCCGAGCCGGAACACCGGATGGTCGTCGACGATGACCACCCTCGCGCCGCTCTGACGTCCCTCCACCGGAACACTCTGTGCTCCATGCACCATCTGGACACCCCCCGCATCTACAGTAGGGTCGCGCCCCACTGTCACGCAACTTTCACCCACAAAGCGGGTGTTTCCAGGGCGCGCCGACGCCGGTGGGCTCTAGGTTGATCGGAGTGGAACAGACCGTACTGGCGGAGGTCTACGCGCGAATGCCCCGCCGCGGATCACGGCGCGCCCGGCGGACCGGATGGAAACATCGAGCCCTCTCGACTCGACGGATGTCATCGCCATCCGACGATTCCGGGAACGCACCGCGTCCCTCGGGTGCAGTCAAGGGAGCAGGAGCCCGAACCGGCTCCCGTGCGGCTCGACACGGCTGTAGCGGAGGTCGCCACCACACCTGCGGGCGGCACGCAGGGAGGTCGACAGACCGAGCCCGGTGCCTTCGTGGCGTGCCGACTTCGTGAATGCGGTGAACAACCTGCCCTCGAGCTCCGCATCCACGCCGACCCCATCGTCTTCCACGCTCACCAGGGCCCCCTCGCCTGCAGGCTCGATCACGACCTTCACCGTGATGGGGCGCGCGGGGTCGGCACACCCGTGCACGATGGCGTTCTCGAGGAGGTTCCCGAGCACGAGCGACACCATGGTGGGGTCGGCCTCCACCGTGGCGGTTCCACGCACCTGCCACGACACGGGCGCGTCTGCGTGCACGGCCGAGAGCCGCTCGATCGCGCCGAGCGCCAGGGCCCTGAGGTCGAGGTCGGTGGGCACGAGCTCCCGCCGCTCGAGCCCGGCGAGGTCGAGGAGCGCCCGGATCCGGTCGAGGGCTTCCACGATGCTGGCGCGGATCAATCCGTGGCCCTCGGCGAGCCGGGGCTGCGGCACCGTCTGGAGGCCGTCGAGGGCGAGCAGCGCGGCCATCAGGGGCTGTCGGAGATCGTGGGCCACCGCGAACGCCAACGACTCCACCTCTTCGCGCGACGGGAGAGGGGCGGGGGGTCCGTCGGAATCGTCGGTGAAGGGGATGGGGGACCTCGGCACGGGGTGTCTCGACTCCCGGTTCAAGACTCGTGCTCTACCTATGCCTCGGATTGCCGAACTGGGTGTGTCATTTTTCACACATCCCGCCGAAGCACCACCCGCCGCAGCGGGGCATCTCAGAGAATTCCCCGGTGTAGCCAGTGAATTTTGAATGAATCAGGGATTTCCCTGATGGTACAGCCAGGCGTTCCCCTACCCCCGTTTGGGGATCACCACACCTCAACGATCGGGGTTCGGCCGATTCGCAAAGAGCCCGGTCCGGCGTACCTTCGGAGAGTGGACGACAGGGGGGCCTCGGTGCGGATCCACGCAGCAAAACGACTGATGTCGCTGAAGGTCGTGTACTACGGTCCAGGGCTCTCGGGGAAGACGACGAACCTTCGCGTCCTCCACGAGCGGTTCAACCAGAGCCAGCGCGGCGCTCTGGTGCAGCTCGACACCGAGACCGAGCGCACGCTGTTCTTCGACTACTTCCCCGTGGTGCTCGGACGCATCGCGGGGTTCCGCGTGAAGGTCGACTTCTTCACCGTCCCCGGCCAGTCGTTCTACACGGCGACCCGCAAGGCGGTGCTCGAAGGCGCCGACGGCGTGGTGTTCGTGGCCGACTCGAGCTCGCGTCGGGAGGAGGCGAACCTCCAGTCCCGCCAGGACATGCTCGACGCGCTGCAGGCGATGGGCCGGTCGCTCGACGATCTCCCGCACGTCTACCAGTGGAACAAGCGCGACATGGCCGACGCCATGCCAATCAAGCGCATGCAGAAGCAGCTGAACCCGGAGAACGCGCCCGCCCTCGAGGCCGTCGCCGCCACCGGAGAAGGGGTCGTCGAGACCCAGTCCGCTGCGCTCCACGCGGTCGTCCAGGCCATCCAGTCCCAGATGCGCCGGGAAGTCAGCAATGGCTGAGGTCCTCCGGGGCGACCTCTCGGGAGTGTCTCTCGCGTCGCTGCTCCAGCTCGTCGAGCTGGAGTGCTTCTGCGGGGAGCTGTCGCTGTCGTCCGGGGAGCTCGGCTTCCACAACGGAGACCTCGTCCAGGCCCGATTCCTCGGGCTCTCCGGGCTCGACGCTGCCATCGAGGCCCTCGTCCGCGCCCGTGGCCCGTTCGCCCTCGTCCAGGAGGGTGCCACGTCCGGCGAGATCCTCGGTCAGACCGCCTCGCTCGTGATCGAGAGCTGTCGCCTGCAGGACGAGCTCGAGCGCATGGGGCCCGCGAGCGTCGAGGTCGTGGACGCCGGACGCCTCTCGGGCGAGCTCACGCAGCTCGTCGCCGCTCTCGCCCACAGCGGGAGCGTGGCTGCGGGCATCGCGAAGAGCGGCACCCACGTGGTGCACGTCGTCGACCCCCTCATCGAGGCCGTCGAGGTGGGCGCCGTCCGATGGGGGGACGCCAACCGTCCCGACGACCTGCGGTTGCTCCTCGTGGGCGCCGGCGAGGTGCTCCCCGTGCCGGCGCCCACCACCTCGATCGCAGAGCCCCTCCCCGAGGAGGAGCCCATGCCGGTGGCGGGGGCCTCGAGGGAAGGCACCGTCTCCTTCGACGACCTCGTGTTCGACGCTCGCCGCCACGTCCGGAACCGCGCGTGGGACGAGGCCGAGTCCGCGCTCCGCCAGGCGCTCGAGATCCGGCCCGGCAGCAAGATCGTCGCCCAGAACCTGAACCGCGTGCGCAGCCTGCGCACGACTGACTGACCCAGACCCCAGAACAGGAGATCCCATGTCCCGTACCGAGCAGATCGCGAAGCTGGTCAAGACCCTCGCCACCAACACCCCGGACGTCGAGGGTGCGGCCCTCATCGACAACGACGGTCTCATGATCGCCAGCGCGCTGGGAGCGGACCTCGACGAGGACTCCGTCGCCGCCATGGGCGCCGCGCTCCTCGGACTCGGTGAGCGCATCGTCGCCGAGCTCGGACGCGGGGACCTCGAGATGGTCATGATCCGCGGCAACGAGGGCTTCGTCATCATGACGCGCTGCGGCCCCGATGCCGTGCTCGCGTGTCTCGCCGCGACCAACGTGAAGCTCGGCCTCATCTTCCTCGACCTCAAGCGCAGCGCCAAGGAAATGGCGAAGCTGCTCGGCTGATCGCATGGCGCGTCAGGGAATCCAACAGCGGGTCACCACCCTGCTCGAAGCAACGAACACCGTGGGCGGGTACGTCTCGTCCCTGGTGTGCACGGACAGTGGTCTCGTCGTGGCCTCGGCCGGCGAGACCGCGGCTGCCGAGAACACCGCGGCTGTCGCGAGCCTGTTCGACGACGTGCTGCAGAGGGCCCGTCGCGACCTCGGCTTCGAGGACGTCGACGAGGTCACCCTGGACGACCCGACGCGCGGTCGCACCGTGATCCGGCCCCTCCCCCTGGAGGGGCACACCAAGCTGTTCCTGGTCGTGCTGGTACCGCGTCAGGCCACCTGGCGGCGCAACACCAACCAGCTGATCAAGCAGCTCGCACCCATCCTTCGCCCGCTCGTGGGCGACGAGGAGATGGAATGACCACGCGACGCACCGAGTCCGCCGGCGACGAGCCCATGGGCGGCGTCCACGCCACCGCCGAGGCCTGGGCCGCCCTGGCGGATGGCCTCCGAATCGGGAACCTCGAGGTCGACACCGATCCCCTCGAAGACCTCACCGAGGAGCTCCTGCTCCCGTCGGAGGAGCTCGGGCGCGTCTCGCGCCGTATCGCAGCCCAGTACGCCGAGATCGTCACGTCCTTCGCGGCGAGCGCGTTCCGCGGAGACGTGCGCAAGGCCACCATCGAACAGGTCGGGAACGCCATCGAAGCGCTCCTCCGCCTCGCGTCCGCGGCCGGCGACCACACCCAGAGCGCGTTGCTCGACGAGCTCCTCGGTCTCGTCCAGCCCGCCACGACGGGCCGCCTCAACAGTCGGCCTCGCCAGAAGGCCCTCGCGGCGCTGCGGGAGTGGATCCCACGCTTCGCCGCCACGCTCGAAGACGAGGACCGCGAGCGCCTCACCCGCCTCGTCGTGTGGGACACCGCCACCGCGCCCCTGATGGACGAGCTCTCCGAGCTCAAGGGCATCGGTCCGAAGCGCCTGCAGCGGCTCTACTCCGCGGGGCTGTTCACCGTCGACGCCGTGGTGGGTGCAGACCCCGACGACGTCGCGGCCGTCACGGGGCTGCCCCGGGACCTCGCCGCGAGGGTCGTCGAGGCCACGGGCACGTACGCCCACATCGAGCGTCGGCGCTGCATGGAGGTCGTGCGGGAGCGCACCCGACGCCTCCGGAACCTGTTGGTCACGCTGCCGGGGACTGGCGACCCGGAGCTGACCCGCCTCGCACGCGAGGCTCTGAGAGAGGTCGAAGAGACCTTCCGTCACTTCGGAGAGGAGGGGGAATGAGCTGGTCGGAACTGATTGATACGGTGTCCACGGAGTCGGGCGTGCCCCGCGAGACCACCCGCAAGGTGTTGGTGTCGTTCATCCGGGTCGCGACGCGCTGGCTCGGAGAGAGCCGCGACGTCCAGCTCCGGGGCTTCGGGACGTTCACGTCGCGCATGGCCTCGAGCCGGGTGGTCCGCTCGGTGTCGGATCAGCGCAAGATGTACGTCGGAGCGAGGCTCGTCGCGCGCTTCAAGACAGCCGCCGGGCTGCGTCAGGCGCTCGCCTCGAGCGGAGACGACGGGTGGCGCACCCCGGAGCACCAGGCCGCATGGCGGCTCGCCGAGACGCTGATCGGCGATCTCGACCTGTACCACGGCAACGACGCACCGGAAGACCTCGAGGGCTCCCTCGGAGCGCCGCAGGTCGAAGCCGCGTGCGCGAAAGCCTTCGGTGCCGCCTGGCGCCAGGTGGAGTCGTCCTACGCAGAGCGCGTCCCACGCGGCGTGATCGACGAGACGCACTACCTCGGCATCGCGGCCCGCCGACGGTGGAGCCGCGCATGACCACCGCCCGGCTCACGATGCCGCGTGTCCTCCGGACGTGCGCGGCGGACGGCGGCCTCACGAGGACGTACGAGGTGGATGATGCCCGTGTTCTCGTGGGTGTGGGGGTCGTGCCCCAGACCACCAGTCGCCTGATGGAGCCGGTTCGACGGGGGCTCCTGTCGGTGCTGGACGACTACGAGGTGAACAGCCGGTTCACGCCGGACCACGTGCTCATCGACCTCGCCACCGACCTCGATCGCAGCGTGCGCCACCACGCCGGCGACACCGACCCGCGGTGTCGCGCCACCTACATCGCGGCGTTCCTCGAGGGGAACACCGTGTGGCTCGCCCGAACCGGGAACGGCACCGTGATGCTGCTCCGTGGCGGGCATCTCATCCGCCTCGAGGAGACCGCCGACTCCGAGCGTCAGTGGCTCCCCTGGCTCGGAGCGGGCGCACAGGATCACACCGAGCCTCCGCTCTACGTCGACTGCCCGCCCTACGGGCTCGACCTCATCCCGGGCGACCGCCTGGTGCTGTGCTCGCTGCCCGTCCAGGAGATCGTGAGCGACCACGACCTGAAGCGGATGGTCGCCGAAGGAACGCCCGACACCGCGGCCGACACGCTCGCGGGCGCCATGCGCGTCCATCGCGGCGTCACCGACGTCGCGGCCATCGTGATCGCCCACGAGCCCGAGTCGGTCGCGGAGTCGAACGCCGGCTCGCTCCACGGCGACCTGCTGTCGGGGCTCAGCGATCTGCTCGCGGACCTGGGGGGAGGCGACGACGATCTGCCCGACCTCGCGCCCGCGACGCCGGCCGCTCGGCCTCGTACCACCCCCCGGATCCGGATGCGCAGCAACGAGCACGCGCTCCCGTCCATCTGACCAACGAACCCAACAACCGGAGGATTTCCATGTCCGATACCATTCGTCCGACCCTCGGAGACTTCAGCAGCATCGTGTGCTTTCGCGCAGTGGTGGTCGGCATGGAGGAAGCGCTCGGCAAGCGCGCAGCCATGGTCGCGCTGAAGGCTGCCGGCCGTCGACGCGGCGAGCAGCTCGTCGCCAGTCTCGGCCTCACGGGCGCCGCGCCCACCGACACCGTGACCCTCGCCAAGGCCCTCGACGACGCGCTCGGCGCGCAGGGAACGAAGGTCTGCTACGTCCCCCGGGTCGACAAGAACGGCGACACGTTCACCGTGTACCTCTCCGAGACCATCTGTTCGGCGGACGAGCCGATGGGCTCGGAGCGCGAGCTGTCGTTCACGTTCGGCGCGCTGCACGGGGCCATCGAGTCCCTCTACAACACCAAGCTGCGCGGCAAGCAGGTGGGCAGCGTGCTCCGTGGCCAGGACTTCGACATGATCGAGCTGACCCCGCGCTGATCACGCGCTCACGGATCCGGGAGCAGCGGCACCGTCTCTGCGCCCCGGAACCACGCCGTGAGCGCGAACCGGTCCCGTGCAGCCGGCAGGACCTCGTGCTCCACCCGCTCCGACAGGAACAGCACGAGTCGATCGAGCTGCGGCGCCACCTCCCGTGGCCCGTCGGGCTCGAACCCGCGGAGCATGCCGCCATCCGAGGCGGCCCAGCCCGGATTCAGGTACCAGATGGCGGTCACCACGCGGCTCGGGTCTCCGCGAAACGCATCGAAGTGCGGGCGGTAGTACGCCCCTTCCCGGTAGCAGGCCGCCTGTACCGCGAATCTCGGGAGGTGCAGGCGCAGATCGTCCGCCAGCGTGCGCCTCAGGTGGTCGAACAGCGCGAAGGCGTCCGCCAGCTCGGGGTCGGCGGCATCCACCCACGTCGTCAGATCCCTCCGGATGGCCGACGACACGCCCTGACGACCGACCCCCGCCGGATCCATGCGGCCGCTGTCGACCCAGGCCGCCAGGACCTCGCGCGTCCGCAGGGCGAGGAGTGCGCTGAACGCATCGTCGCGCACCACCAGTCGGCCCTCGCCCAGTGCGATCACCTCGTCATCCGTGAGGGGGGTCCACGCCGAAGGCGCGGAGAGCGGTAGCGTCACGCGATGCGCCCGTGGGCGCCCCCCTGCAGTCTTTCGCTCCGCATACCACTCCCCATGCAGGCGCACACGCCCGTGTGGTAGATTCGACCGTTCATCGATCGGAGGCGCCATGCGACTCGTGCCACTCCTGTTCCTCATCGCGTGCGGTGCTCCTCCCGAGTCCCAGGTCCGCCCGCCCGACGACATCGTGTCGGCTCCAGACCGCATCCCCGTCGAAGGGCTCGTCCACTCCACGGGCTCCACCACCCTCGTGGTCGACCCGTACGGCGAGCTGATCAACGTCAACGTCGACTCCGGAACGATCTCCCGCACGAACCCGCGTACCAACGCCGTGATCGAGGTCCCCGTGGGCTCCGAGCCCACCCGCCTGGCCATCGCGGGCGACTCCCTGTGGGTCACGCTCAGGAACGAGCGGGCCGTGGTGGAGCTCGGCGTCGACACCCTCGAGGCCGGCGTGATCCGGCGGGTCGAGCTGGGCGCGGAGCCGTTCGGGATCGTCGCGAGCCCCGACGGATCGCGCGTGTACGTCGCGCTATCGCAGGATGCCGCCGTGCTGGAGCTCGACGCGAACCTCCAGGTGCTGCGCTCCTTCACGCTGCCGGGCGAGCCGCGGTACCTCGCGCTGCATCCCGGCCTCGGCCACCTCTATGTCGGTCTCGGGCGCAGCAAGCAGCCGCTCCGCGACATCGACCTCGCGTCCGGCGCCATCACCGCCGTTCCCCTCCCCGACACCGAGCTCCGCCAGATCCACTTCGAGGTCGACGAGACCGACCCGGAGGCAGAGCCCGAGCCCGAGCCCATCCCGCTCGAGTCCCGCATCACAGGCGACCTGTGGGTCACCGACGACGGCAGCCGACTGCTCGTCCCCGCGCTCTACCTCGACACCACCACCCCCATCATGGCGTTGAGCTCCATCGCCGAGATCCCTGGCTTCAACCCGGAGATCGAGGTCGAGCCCAACCCGGGTGGCTACGGTGGCTCCATCTCCGATGCGCCGATCGAGCCGGTCGATCGCATCACACCCGCCGTGGTCGAGGTCGGTCTCCGCAGCGACGGCACGGTCACCACCGGGATGCGCGCACTGTACGCCGCCACCCAGGCGGGGATCGGCGAGCCCGGTCAGGTGGGTGTCGTCGGGAGCTACATCTCCAGCGTGTGCTCGTCGCCCACGGGCGACCAGTACGTCGCCACCATGGAGGCCTCCCGCGCCGCGGTGCTGATCGACGCCACCGGCGACGACCGCGCCCTCATCCAGCTCAACCGCAAGAACGGCAGCACCCAGACCATCGCGGTCGAGGCGCTGCACACCATGGGCTTCGAAGGGCCCCGCACCAAGGCGCTCTCCGCAGCCGATGGCACGAACGGAGCCGTGTTCGTGGGCGACGATGCCCTCTACCTGCACAACGCGTTCGCCGAGACCGTCATCCGATCCGACCTCGTCTCGGCGCGTGCTTCGCTCCTCGGCGCGGCCCTCGGGGCCGCCGAGGCCGCTCCAGCGGTCCAGGGATGGCCCGTGTCGAGATCCGACCTCGGGTCGCAGATCCGCGAGGGGCGCGCGCTGTTCTACTCCGCACGCGGCTTCCAGACCGGCGCCACCGGCGTGTCCTGCTCCACGTGCCACTTCGAGGGCCGGAACGACGGCGTCACGTGGACGTTCGACGACGGTCCCCG
The DNA here is from genome assembly GCA_041389565.1 of Myxococcota bacterium. Taxonomy (GTDB): domain Bacteria; phylum Myxococcota_A; class UBA796; order UBA796; genus JACKEQ01. The sequence goes on along the minus strand of JAWKRP010000002.1, from coordinate 474,918 downwards.
CCAGACCCCGACCCTCGCGGGGGTCGTCAGCGAGACGCAGCCCGTCACGTGGCGGTCCGGCGTGCCGTCCGTGATGGACGAAGCCAACATCACGATTCGTGGCCGGTTCTTCGGTCCTGAAGCCGACTTCGCCACGCTCAGCAGCATCGCGGCCTTCGTCGACCACACCCGCCTCCCCGATCCGCCCACGAACGACCCCGCGGCTGTGGAGCGAGGCGCGCAGGTGTTCGTGCAGGCCGCGTGCTCGGGCTGCCACCTCGGCTCGCGCGCGATGGACAACTCCAGCCACCTCATCCGCGGCGTGGAGGTCAACACCCCCACGCTCTCCGGCATCGCGGCCAGTGCGCCCTACTTCCACGACGGCTCGTCCCCCACCCTGCGCGACGTGCTCGAGCGGTCGCGCGACGGCTCGATGGGCAACACGGCCAGCCTCACCTCCGCGCAGATGGACGACCTCGAAGCGTACCTGAGGTCGCTGTGAGCACGGGGAGGGCCGCGGCCCGTATCATCGGCTGACCGACCCCACGGCCGTCCGTCCCGACGGTCCGGTCTTCGCGGCCCTCACGACCCGAGCCCCATGCTCTTCCACTCCCTCGAGTTCGTCCTCCTGTTCCTGCCCCTGTGTGTGCTCGGGTTCCAGGGGTTCGGGCGCCTCGGGCCCGGTCCGGCGCGGCTGTTCCTGCTCGCCGCGTCGCTCGTGTTCTACGGCGTGTGGGACTGGCGCTATCTCGCGCTCCTCGGCACCTCGCTCGCCGTCAACCACGGGCTCGGGCAGGCCCTGCAGCGCACCCGCTCCCGCGGCCTGCTCACCCTCGGCATCCTCGCGAACCTCGGCTCCATCGCCTACTTCAAGTACGCCGACTTCTTCCTCGACACCGTGAACCAGCTGGGAGGGTCGTTCGAGCTCCTGCACATCGTGCTTCCGCTCGGGATCAGCTTCTTCACGTTCCAGCAGATCTCGTACCTCGTCGAGACCTGGCGCGGCGAGGTCGCCTGCCGCGACTTCACCGAGTACGCGCTGTTCATCACGTTCTTCCCGCAGCTCATCGCCGGCCCCATCGTGCGGTTCGGCGAGATCGTGCCGCAGCTCCGCGAAGACCGCTTCGGACAGGCCTCTTCCCCCCTGCTGGCCGCGGGCGCGTTCATGTTCGTGATCGGGCTGTCGAAGAAGGTCCTGCTCGCCGACCCCCTCGCCGCGCTCGCGAGCCCTGCGTTCGCGGTCGTCGACGCGGGCCTGCTGCTCGATCCCGTCGAAGCCTGGGTCGGTCTGCTCGCGTACGCATTCCAGATCTACTTCGACTTCTCGGGCTACAGCGACATGGCCATCGGTCTCGGGCTGATGTTCGGCGTCGACATCCCGGCGAACTTCGACGCCCCCTACACCTCCACGAGCATCGTGGAGTTCTGGCGCCGCTGGCACATCACGCTCTCCTCCTTCCTGCGCGACTACCTGTACCTTCCGCTCGGCGGGAACCGGCTCGGCCGCGTGCGTCGCTACGCCAACCTCAGCATCGTCATGCTGCTCGGGGGCCTGTGGCACGGGGCGAGCTGGAACTTCGTCATCTGGGGCGGTCTGCACGGGCTCTACCTCATGGTGAACCACGCCTGGCGCCACGTCGGCGGGCGTCGCGAGCCCTCCACGCTCGGAACGCTCGGCTGGGGCGGGCTCACCTTCCTCTCGGTCTGCGTGGCCTGGGTGTTCTTCCGGGCCGAGACGCTCGGCGGCGCGCTCCGCATGCTGCAGAGCCTCGCCGGCACGGGAGGCCCGCCCGACGCCGTCGTGCTCGTCCTCTCCCTCATGACCGCAGCCCCCGCCCTCGTGCTCGCGGGGGCCATCACCTGGCGCGCGCCCACGTCCATCGAGCTGCTGCGTCGGTTCCGCGAGGCCCCGGACGGCGCTCCACCCGACCTCTGGCGCCCCGTCGCGATGGGCGTGCTCCTGGCCACGAGCCTGTTCCTCGTGTTCGCCGGAGCGCACAGCGAGTTCATCTATTTCCAGTTCTGACCGATCTTCTGCGTTCCTCGTCCGGCTCCTGGCCACCGCCGCCGCGGTGTTCGCCGTCTGGCTGGTCGCCAGCGAGGCCCTGCTGCGAACGCAGGTCCTCCCCTACGACAACCTGAACCGCCAGGTCCGGCTGTTCCACGCGACGCAGGACGCGCGCGCCCTGTTCGTCGGCGACAGCCACACCTCGCAGGACATCGACGCCCCGCCCGGCACCCTGAACCTCGCGCTCGCCGGAGACCGCTTCGCCGACGCCGCCACCAAGGTGCGCGCCTGGCTCGCCACGCATCCCGCGCCGGAGCTCGTCGTCGTGCAGGTGTCGGCGCAGATGTTCGCGAGCCACCGGGTCCACGAGCCGCGCCCCGACTGGGAGCGCTACCTGGCGCCCGGCGGCGACGTCGCGAGCCGACCGCTCGTGTTCGAGCCGCTGTACCGGGCCCGCCTGGCGCGGTTCTGGTGGCTCCTGGTGATGCGCGGCGGCGTGCTGCGCACCGAGTTCACCCCCCAGGGCTCGGTCCTCACGGACGCCGTGATGCCCGCGGTCTCCGACCGCTACCGGCTCGAGGTCCAGAACCGCATCGACCAGCACGTGGTGCCCGACGACATCCTCGCGCGCCCGGTCGACGAGGAGATGCACGGCCTGATCAGCGAGCTGAAGGCCCGCGGAATCCGGGTGTGCCTGGTCACGCTCCCCGTCACGCCCGTGTACCGGGAGCTGGCGGCGCCCTGGCCCTCGTTCGCGGCCGCGCACGCCTTCTTCGCGGAGCTCTCGGCCGAGCAGGGCGTGCCCTGGTTCGACTACACCGACGCCATCCGGGATCCCGCCGCGTTCCGCAACATGGACCACCTCAACCGGCGCGGTGCCGCCGAGCTCACCGCACGCGTGGTCGAGGACTGCGGGGTCCCGGGCACCGACAATCCGTGACATGCTGGATTTCCAGCATGTGCTAGAAATGCAGCATGTCTGACCCCCTGTCCCGCCGCGAACGCCAGATCATGGACCTCGTGTACCGACTCGAGCGCGTGTCCGTCGCCGATGTCCACGAGGCCCTGCCCGACGCCCCCACGTACTCCGCCGTACGCGCCCTCATGGGCACGCTCGTCGACAAGGGCCAGCTCACCACGCAGCGCGACGGCCGGCGCTATCTCTACGTGCCCACCGTGCCCGCCGACGAAGCCCGGTCGTCCGCCCTCCAGCGGGTCGTCACCACGTTCTTCTCGGGGTCTCCCCTCGAGGCTGCGCTCGCGCTGGTGTCCGAGGCCTCCCTCGATGCCGCCGAGCTCGCCACCCTCGAAGACGCCATCGCGAAGGCGCGGGAGGAGGGACGATGACCGCACCCTCCGACTGGGCCATCGCCGCGGGCATCCTCGTCGACTCCGGGCTCAAGACCACCGCCGTGCTCGGCCTCGCCTGGGGCACCACCCGCGTGCTGTCGTGGGGCTCGGCCGCCCAGCGCCATGCTGTGTGGGCCTGCGCGCTCGCCAGCCTGCCGGCCCTACCCTGGCTCGCCTGGCACCGGGGGTCCGCAATCGCGCTCGACGCGTCGTGGATCGCACCCGTGTGGGGGCTGGGCGTCCTGGTCGCCACCCTCCCCCTCCTCCGTGGGGTGCTCGGCCTCCGCCGCCTCCTCGCGCGCGCCGTCGAAGACCCCGTCATCCCCCGTCTGTTCACGAGCGACGAGCTCGCGGCCCCCATCACGTGGGGCCTGTTCCGCCCCGTGGTCGTGCTGCCGTCCGCCGCCGCGAGCTGGCCGGCCCCCCACCGAGCTGCAGCGCTCGCTCACGAACGGGCGCACATCGCCCGGTTCGACTGGGCCGTGCACCTCGCCACGTGGCTCGTCGCCGCCGCGTTCTGGTTCCACCCGCTCGTCTGGCTGGCCCGACGCGAGCTCGCCCGCGAAGCCGAGCATGCGGCAGACGACCGCGTCCTCGCGGAGGGCGTGCGGCCGAGCGACTACGCCAGCCTGCTCGTGTCGCTCGCCGGCGCCGGAACCCCGCGAACCGCCCTCGGCGCCGCCCCGTCTCTCGTGGGGAGCCGCGTGCGGGCCGTGCTCGACACCCGCTCGCGCAGCGCCCGTCGCTGGCCCGCGCTCGCCGTGGCCGCCGCGCTCGCGCTCGCCTCGCTTCCCGCCCTCGCCGCCTGGCCCGCGTGGTCCGAGCCCGTCGAGGCCGAGCTCACCTGCACGCCGGAGCCCTTCACATGGCCACCCTCCCCCTGATCCTGGCGCTCCTCGCCGGTCCCGCACGCGCCGAGGCCCCGCCGGTCGACCCGCCGGCGCGCGACCTCGCGGAGACCACCCGCTCGATCGAGAGCATCGCCCGCCAGGTCCGCGACCTGCCCCCCGAGAGGCGCGCGTCCGCGGCCGAAGCGCTGCGGTTCCTGTCGGTGAGCTGCCCGTACACCCGGAGCGCGCTCCAGATCGCGTTCACGCTCCACGCGGTCGTCCGCACCGTCCCGCCCGAGAAGGTCGGCTCTCGCGACTCCCACATCCGAGACGACTGGGCCGACCTCCAGCACGGGCTCGCCACCCATGTCGCCGTGCTCGAGGCCCTCGGGGTCGACCTCCCGCTCCCCCGGCCCACCGATCCCCTCGCCGTGCCGGGCCTGATCCTCGTCGACCGCACCCGGCTGGACTCCCACGCCGACCCCATCGGCACGACCCGCAGCCTCGTGCGCGCCGTGCCCGCGACCCTCGCGCGGATCGACACCGCCACGATGCTCGAGATCGAGCGTCAGAGCGCCGCCGTCGAGGAAGCCACGGGGGTCGTCCGTCCGTGCCCCCGTGGCCCGTGGGCCCCTCTGCCCGGTCAGCCGTGGACCCTCGGCCTCGAGCTGGGAGGTTGGCACCACACCCTCGTCCGCATCGCGCCCGCCATCGACGACCCCGCGATCCGGGCCGACGTGTACGAGATGATCGCGCTGCTCGACACCTATGCGGCCGTCAGCGCGCCCTGATCCACACCGCTTCTGTCACGGCACCACCACGCAGGTGCCGTCGCAGACGCACACCTCGACCGGCTCGGCGTAGTCGGGCGGATCACAGACGAGGTCGGGAGTCGCCCCGACGTCGTCGGTGTGCCAGCACTTCGCCGTCTCGAAGCACCCGTTGTACCAGACCCCACACTCCGCGTCCGACGCGCAGGGCGTGATCCCCTCCCGCACGAGGACCGCGGGCTCCGCAGGCCCCGAACCCGACGACGCACATCCTGCGACGGCCACCATCCCGAGTCCCCACCGCATGCGACCTCCACACCTCCGCTTGCCGAACGGCCCTGAAGCATCGTACAGCGGACGGCGCTCCCCCGAGGTCCACATGTCCACCACGCTCACGTACTTCGACTTCGCCGGGTCCCGCGGCGAGGAGTGCCGGCTCGCGCTCCACATCGCCGGGATCCCGTTCACCGACGACCGGATCGACCCACCGACGTGGGGAAAGCGCAAGGCCGGGTCGCCGTGGGGCAGCCTGCCCGTGCTCGAGGTCGACGGGCGGTCGCTCGGCCAGTGCAACGCCATCCTCCAGTGGGTCGGGCGCACGGGCGGTCTGCTCCCGTCCGAACCGTGGGAGGCCGCGCGCCACGAGTCCATCCTCGCGGCCTGCGAAGACCTGCGCCACTCCTTCCAGCCCGCGCTCCGCGAGAAGGACGCCGACCGGAAGAAGGCCGCGCGCGAGGCTTTCGCCGCAGGCTACCTGCAGCGCTGGGCCGCCGACCTCGAGCGGGAGATCCAGGGTCCGTTCGTGGGCGGCGCCGACCTCTCGGTCGCCGACCTCAAGGTGTACGTGTGCACCAACTGGTTCCTGTCGGGCGTCGTCGACCACGTCCCCACCGACGTGTTCGCGGGCTTCCCGAAGGTGCTCGCCCTCCACGCCGCCGTGAAGCAGCACCCCGCCGTGCAGGCCTGGTACGCGCGCTGAGTCCCGAGTCAGCTGGCGGGCCGGACTACCAGCACACGCCGACCTCGTCGAACCGTACCGTCCCGAACGGATAGGAGCCCACGCCATCCTGGTGGCGCACGGCCACGATCGACAGTCCCGACAGGTCGGCGTCGAGCGGGTGCTCGGCGACCTCCACGCCGGCCTCGAAGATCGTGACGACCCCGTCGAGACGGACGATCCTCAGCGTCACGTCGCCGGACACCGCGGACGTCTGGGACCACGGCGTGGCGACCGTACCCACCGCAGGCAGGTACGACACCGCGAACCCGCCCAGCCCCGACTGCGTGCCGTCGGCCGCGCGCACGAGCTCGTGCAGGTGATCGGTGCTGTCGACCAGCGCGACCCCGCCGAGGGTCAGCTCCGGGATGGAGCTCTCGTACGAGAACACCACGTCGAGCACGAAGTCGCCCGTACCGATGGCAGCGGGCCGGCGAAGCTGGTTCCCGAGGTCCTGCGTGAGGTCGTAGACCCACGAGTTCGCCGGGTTCGAGGGCGTGGTCGCGAACCCGGCGTCGGTGATCTCGAGCATCCCGCCCGACACGGTGTACGTGGGCACCGGCCCGAGCGGGCTCGCGAGCCATGCGGCATCCAGCACCGTGCCGTCGAAGGTGTCGACGAGCGACGTGGCGTCTTCGTCCGTGGACCCGTCGCAGTCGTCGTCGCGGAGGTTGCAGACATCGACCTGCCCGGGACGGACCGCGGGGTTCGTGTCGTCACAGTCGGTTCCGCCGCACGACTGGTCGTTCGCGCCGTCTCCGTCGGCGTCCGGACACGGCCCCGTGTCGATCGACCCGGTGTCGCCAGTGATCGGGGACGCGGTGTCCGCGCTGGTATCTGCCGTGTCGGCGTCCGTGTCCGCGTCCGTATCGGCGTCCGCGTCCGTATCGGCGTCGGTGTCCGCGTCGGAATCGGTGTCCGCGTCGGAATCGGTGTCGGCGTCGGTGTCGGTGTCGGACTCCGCGGCCGGAGTCGTCCCGTTCTTGCAGGCCGGAGCGAAGAGGAGCGTGAAAGCGGCGAGTCGCGTGAGGTGCATCATCGGACCGGCGTACCGCACACCGGCCGGACCGTCAACGGGAATCGGCATCCGAGGCCGAACGCCGGCGGGCCAGCCACCGCATCGACGCCCACGTCGTCGGTGCGGTCGGGACGGTCGAGCAGCCGCGGCCCTCGTCGGGCACCTCACCCGCCACGACCGCGTCGATCCAGTCCACGAACCGCGACACGCGCGTCTGGTGGTCGAGCGCACCGTATTCCCCCACGAGGCCGCGGTTCCCCTCGTCCCCGAACGCGTTCAGCCCGACCAGCGTGGGCGTTCCGTCGATGTCCCACAGGACCGGACCGCCGCTGTCGCCCGAGGCCCCGACGCCCTCGAGGTCCGTGACGCCGGGCTCGTCCGGTCGATCGAACCGCACCGTGAGGACCTGGTCGTCCACGGCGGTCACCACGTTCGTGGCCCGCCGGAGGACCCCGTCGCTCGAGCCCCCCTCCTCGCCCGTGAGCCCTGTCCCCGTCACGCCGGTCCCGAGGAGCGCGACCGTGGCTCCGAGCTCGTCGTCTCCGCGGTAGAGCGGGACCGGAGCGACCGTGGACACGGGGGAGTCGAGCTCGAGCACCGCGATGTCCCAGTCGTCGCGGTCCCGCCAGCGACCGTGCAGCACGGACGCCCCGACCGTGCGGCCCTCTCCGGCCACCGACACCGCGAACCCCACGGGGACGTCCACCGCGCAGTGCGCCACGGTCAGCAGGTGCGACGGGTCGATCAGCGTGGCCGCGCAGTCGTCGGGCTCGAACAGCACGACGAGCGCGGGATGATCGGCGCGATCGACCCGGTACGCTTCGTCGGGCACGTCGTCGCGCACCAGGACGGCGCTCGCCGGACCGCTCGCGAGCAGCAGCAGCGCCAGCGCAGGGAGCGGGTGAGCACGCACGGACGCCTCCATGCGGCCACCCTACCCCGTGCCGTCACTGACGGATGAGCTCGACCGCGAGGTTCAGCGTGACCTCGTCGCCCACGAGCACTCCGCCCGTCTCGAGCGCCTGGTTGAACGACACGCCGAAGTCGTGCCGGTTCAGGGTGCCCGTCGCGGACGCTCCCACGCGCTCGTTGCCCCACGGGTCTTTCACGACCTGATCGAGGCCCTTGCCGACGAGCACGATGGGCTTGGTCACGCCGCGGAGCGTCAGGTTGCCGGTGAGCTCGAACGTGCCGTCCTTCCCCGGCTTCACGCGGGTGCTCACGAACGTCATCTTCGGGTGGTTCGCGACATCGAAGAAGTCGGCCTTCACGAGGTGTGCGTCCCGGTCGGCGTTCCGGGTGTCGACCGAAGCGATGCCGACCTCCACCTGCACCGACAGCGACTTCAGGTCGCCGGGCTCGAAGGAAGCCTTGCCAGACACGTCGGAGAAGTCGCCTTCCACCGAGCTGATCATCATGTGGGAGACCTCGAACCCGACGCGGGTGTGCGCGGGGTCGATCGTCCAGGAGCCCGCCCAGGCGAGGGACGGAGCGAACAGAGCAGACAGGAGCAGGGCACGGATTGCGGACATGGGTCCTCCTTCGGCGGGGAAGCCGCCGTGGATGGGGGTTCTTCGATGCGCGGGCGCGCGGGGCGTCAGCCGAGCGGGTTCTCTGGACCGCTTGGCACGATGCCGCTGGGGTTGAGCCGACGGATGCTGAAGTAGCCCCGCCGGATGTGGTCGAACGAGACGGTCTCCGCGACGCCCGGGAGCGCCAGGAACCGTCGGGCGTGCGCCAGCAGGGCCGGGTGCTCGGAGAGCCGGCGCCGGGAGCACTTGAACAGCGTGTAGTACGCGGTCTCGAAGCGGATCAGGGTCGCGAACAGGCGCAGGTCGGCTTCGGTGAGCCGGTCGCCGAGCAGCCACTCGCGACCGTCGGCCAGGCGGGCCTCGAGCGCTTCCATGCACGCGAACACGTCGGTGACGGCGTGGTCGTAGGCGGCCTGCGTCGTGGCGAAGCCCGCGCGGTACACCCCGTTGTTCAGGCGCGTGTAGAGATCGGCGTTCAGCGCGTCGAGCTCGGGCAGGTGCTCCGCGGGACGCAGCGACGGATGCTCGGAGGGCAGCGCGTCGATCATCGCGACCAGGTCGGCCGACTCGTTGTTCACGGCGCGGTCGGTGCGGGTGTCCCACAGCAGCGGGACCGTCGCGCGGCCCGTGTAGGACGCGTCGGTTCGGGTGTACAGCTGCCACAGGTGCGTGCTGCCATGGAGGGGGTCGGCGCCCGGCGCGAACGCCCAGCCCTGCTCCGAGAGCTCGGGCTCGACGACGTGCACCGGGAAGTCGGCCGCGCGGCCCTTCAGCGCCAGGGCGAGCCGCACGCGGTGGGCCCACGGACAGATGAGCGCGACGTACAGGTGGTAGCGACCCGGCTCGTCGACGAGCGTGCGGTCACGGAAGGACGACGGCTTGCGCACGAAGCGCCCGTCTCCATCGTCGTCCGAGGGCTTCCAGGCCCCGTTCCACTCGCCGTTCACCAGCATGTCGCCTCCGATGTCCTCCTCTTAACTGTGGACCTCATTGCAACAATATTGGGCACGGGTCATATACTGTGACCTATCTGGAATAAGTGAGGTTCCCATGGACGAACGTGCGGTCTTCGTGGCGGTGGTCGACGCGGGAAGCTTCACCACGGCCGCCGAGCGGCTCGGCATCTCCACGTCGTACGCCAGCCGCCGGATCCGCGCGCTCGAGGAGCGGCTCGGCACTCCGCTGCTCACGCGCACGACGCGGATGGTCACGCCCACCGAAGCCGGCCTGCGCTACCACGCCCGCGTGGCGCCCATGCTCCAGGGGCTCGCGGACGCCGACGCCGAGGTGCGTGAGGTGCGCGCCATCCCGACCGGCACGCTGCGGGTGGCCGCCCCCCTGAGCTTCGGGCTGAGCCACGTGGTGCCCGTGCTCGTCGCGTTCCAGGCGCGGTGGCCGGAGGTCCGCCTGGAGACCAGCCTGCGCGACCAGCGCGTCGATCCGCTCCTGTGGGACGTGACGATCCGCGGGGGGAAGCTCGAAGACACCACGCTGGTCGCGCGGAAGCTCGTGTCGACCTGCTCGCGGGTCGCGGCCTCCCCCGCCTATCTCGACGCGGCCGGGCGTCCGTCGCATCCCTCCGAGCTCACGCGCCACCGCCTGCTCGAGTACTCCGTCACCGGCGTCGCTCAGTGGTCGTTCCAGCGCGACGGTGAGCCGGTGCACGTCCAGTGCGAGCCGCGGATGCGGGCCGACAGCGGGGATGCCCTCGTCGCAGCCGCCGTGGCCGGGCTCGGCGTCGTGAACCAGCCGGAGTTCCTCGTCCAGCCCGCTCTCGAAGCCGGCACGCTGGAAGCGATCCTCGACGACTGGTCGAGCTTCGCCATCGACTTCTGGGCGATCACCCCCACGCGTCACCCCACCGCCGCGACTCGCGAGCTCATCACGATGCTGCGGGAGTCGCTCGGAGGGCCGTGACCCTCAGGAGAGGGCCGCCGCCAGCGGGCAGTCGGACGGAGGCGGCGCGGCCGTCCGGCGGTACCGGTCGAGCACGCGACGCGAGCGCTCCGCCAGCATGCGTCGCACCTTGCGCCGCTCCCCCTTCACGCGCGCGATGTGCAGGTCGTCGTACGCGGTCGTCTGGTGGCGCATCCACGCGATCACGGCGGCTTCGGCGCGCTCCTCGACCGGGATGCGCTGCGTACGCGCCACCGTGCCGCTCCCGACCGGAGTGGCGTGCGTGGTGACGGCATCGGCCAGGCGCCCGGCGAGCTCGGCGTGCTGGGGATGGAAGCCGAGGAACGCCAGCACCGCGCCGCGGAAGTCCTCGACGTACGCTTCCTGCTTCTTCTCGCGGCGGGCCTTCGCGGCCTCGAGCTTCTTCGCATACGCTGGGTCCTTCCGCTCCTCTTCCAGCACGGCGCGCTCGCGCTCCACGGTCTCGGCCAGCGCGTACACGCCGTACGTGAAGACGCGCCGACCCACCTTGTCCACGACCGTCCACGTGGGGCCCGCAGCCTTCACCCGTCGCGTCAGCCCCGCGTCTCCGGGCTTCAGCAGCGTCCAACCCGCGGGGACCTCCAGCGTCGCGCCAGAGGTCTCGTCCACCACGGTGTTCGCAGCGACCGCGAAGCGCACGGTCCGGTTCTGGTCGGGCATCTCGCTCGGCTCCTGACGACGGGGGGACTGCCTGTACTCCGCACCCGCGGAGGTCGGCCAGCGGAGGGGGAAGACAGTGCATGCGCATGTCCGGTAGACTCACGGTCCGCCCGGGCCATCCGCCCGAACGCCTTCGTCCTGGAGCCCGAACATGCGACGTTTCCTCTCCGTTGCCACGCTCACCGCAGCCGCCGCCGCGTCTCTCGCCACCAGCGAAGCGCCGCCCGACACCACGCTCACGCCGATCGCGCCGTACACCCACGCGATCGTCCTCCAGCCCGGCGACTCCGTCACGGCGGACTTCCGCGTCGGCGTGCCCGTGTCTTCGCTCGGGCAGATCTCGTCGTCCTGGGCGTCTGCGGGCGGCCTGATCTACGCGACCGGCGGAGCCGCCGACGTGGAGCTCTCGCTCGAAGGCGCGTTCGACGGAGACTCGGTGCTCATCGGCACCGATCCCACCGAGCCCTACGAAGACAGCGTGCTCGTCGATGGCCTGGAGTCGGGCTGCATCGACTCGTCGGGCACCTGCTGGACCACCTGGACCCTCACGCTCACCCATACGGGCGGGCCCGGCACGGCCGAGCTCCACTGGAAGTTCGACCCGTTCGCGACCACCGCGTCCGGGCCGCTCCAGCCGAGCGTGATCGAGTTCTAGCGCCCGCGGCGGCCGCTCATCCGTGGATGAGCGACATGTCCGGGTAGCGCATCCCCACCACCTCGTCCGACAGGGCATCCAGTCGGCCGAGCTCGTCGGACGTGAGCACGAGCGCGACCGCGTCGAGGTTCTGCTCGAGGTAGCGGAGGCGCTTCGTGCCGGGGATGGCCACCACGTCGTCGCCGCGGTGCTGGACCCACGCGAGCGCCACCTGGGCGGTCGTGACGCCGCGGGCCTTCGCGACGGCCTCGATCTCCCGCACCACCGCGAGGTTCTTCTCGAGCGCTTCGCCCATGAACCGCGGGTTGGCGTGCCGGTAGTCCCCCTCGGGCAGGTCGGCGGCGGACTTCACGGCTCCGGTGAGGAACCCCCGCCCGAGCGGGCTGTACGCGACGATGCCGATGTGGTTCTCGCGCGCCGCCTGGAGCGGGCCCTGCTCGAGATCGCGCGTCCAGATGCTCCACTCCGACTGCAGCGCCGTGATCGGGTGCACGGCGACGGCCCGACGGATGGTCTCGGCGCCCGCTTCCGAGAGCCCGAGGTACCGCACCTTCCCGGCCTTCACGAGGTCGGCCATCGCCCCCACGGTCTCCTCGATCGGCGTGTTGGGGTCGACCCGGTGCTGGTAGTACAGGTCGATGTGGTCGACGCCGAGCCGCTTCAAGCTCGCGTCGCAGGCGGCCTTCACGTACTCGGCGTCCCCACGGACCCCGAGCCAGCCGCGGTCTTCGGTGCGGACCACGCTGAACTTCGTGGCCAGCACGGCCTGATCACGGCGCCCGGCCAGCGCCTTGCCGACCAGCACCTCGTTCGTGAACGGGCCGTACATGTCGGCGGTGTCGAGCAGCGTGACCCCGCGCTCGAGGGCCCGGTGGATGACGCGGATGGACTCCGCCTCGTCGTACCCGGTCGTGTAGAACTCGCTCATGCCCATGCAGCCGAGGCCCTGGGCGCCGACCTCGAGATCGCCGAGTCGGCGGGTGGGGAGGGTGCTCATGTCAGTGCTCCTGTTCGATACATCTGGATCTTCGCGTCGAGCACCCCGAGGTGGCTCTGCAGCTCGGCGATCCGCTCCAGCACCTCGTCGCGGTGGTCCTCCAGCAGCTGCGCACGCGCCGCAGCCGTGTGGGACCCCTCGCGGAGCAGCTCGGCATACCGCACCATCTGGCGGATGTGCATGCCGGTCCGGCGGAGCTTGGTCAGGAACACCAGCCATCGAAGGTTCTCGTCGGAGAACCTCCGGTGCCCGGCCTCGTCGCGCTCGAGATCGACGATGAGCCCGATGCGCTCGTAGTACCGCAGCGTGTGGGCGGTCATGCCCGTCTGCTGCGCCGCTTCCTGGATTCCGACGGCGTGCATGCACCCTCCTCGGGGACGCCATCGTCTTAGCGGTTCGAGCGCGCTCGAACGCAAACGGAAAACCTCAGGGGGTCGGCGGGAAGGTGAGCACGACGACGAACCCGTCGCCCGGGAGGAGCTCCGCGCACCCGCCGTGCAGGGCCGCGACCTGTCGCACGATGGCGAGCCCCAGCCCGTGGCCCGACTGCGGCCGATCCGCGGCACGCCAGAACACGTCGAACACCCGGGATCTCTCGGGCTCCGCGAGGCCCGGACCGTCGTCGCCCACCGTGATCCGGTCCGTCTCCACGTGCACCCACCGCCGCGCGTCCGGCGCGTGCTGACCGCTGTTCCGCAGCAGGTTCGACACCGCGCGCCGAACCAGCCGGGCATCGACACACGCCTCGCCGTCCCCCGAGATCTCGACGCCCTCGTGGCCCTCGTCGTCCACGAGCAACTCGACGAGGCCCCGCAGATCGACCGGCTCCCGGCGCAGCTCGCGCTCCCCGCCGATCTCGAGACGCGACAGCTCCAGCAGCTCGCCCACGAGGAGCTCGAGCTGCGTGATCTCGCGATCGATGCGGTCGAGACGGGCCTCTTCGACCCCTCCCCTGCGCGCGAGCGCCAGCTCCAGCCGGGCGCGCGTCAGGGGCGTGCGGAGCTCGTGCGACAGACCCGCCATGCGCTGCCGCTCCCCCTGCACGAGCCGCTCGATCTCGCCGGTCATCCGGTTCACGGCCACCGCCATCCGCCGCAGCTCGACGGGCCCCGCAGACACGTCCAGCCGGTGATCGAGCTCCCCCGCCGAGATCCGCTCCAGCGACCGCTCCGCCGCCAGCACGGGACCGAGCGCATCGCCCGACACCCGAACGGCCAGCAGCCCCACGGGCACGGCTCCGAGGAGCGCGAGCCCCAGCAGCAGCGGCGCCACCGGGGGGGTGTGCTCGTGCAGCACCACCCAGCCCGAGCCGGTCCACGCGGCGAGCTCGTTCTCGCGTCCGGGCCGCCGGAACACACGCTGGGTCGGGTGCGGCACCGGTCTCCACCCGCCGTCTCCGGGCAGACCGGGTTCCCCCGGGGGCTTCGGCGGGCCCGCTTCGGTCCCCCCGTCCACACGCAGATCGACGCCGAGCTCTCGCTCGACGGACTCGACGTCGTGGCCCTCTCCGAGCGCACGGGCCGCGCGGAGCACCGTGTCGACGCGCGCCCCCTCGAGCTCGCGACGCGCGGGACGCACGGCCACGAGCTCCACCAGCAGCCACGTGATGACGACCGTGGCGCCGATGCTCCCGAGCACCCAGAGCAGGATGCGGGCCCGCGTGGTCACTGCTTCGACACCGAGTAGCCGATGCCCCGCACGGTCTTGATGAGCGTGGGCGACCGGGGATCGTCGCCGAGCTTCTTGCGGAGGTGGCTGACATGAACGTCGATCGCGCGGTCGAAGGCCGCGAACTCCGCGCCGCGGGCGAGCTCCATCAACCGCTCGCGAGCCACCACGCGCCCGGCACGCTCGACCAGCACGCGCAGGATGTCGAACTCCGCGCCCGTCACCTCCACGTCCACGCCGCGCAGGCGCACGCGGCGCTCCGACGGGAGGACCTCGAGATCCCCCGCGCGCAGCGGGCCTCCCGCGACCGGCCCTCCGCTGGAGCGCCGCAGGATGGCGTCGATGCGCGCGAGCAGCTCGCGGGGGTCGTACGGCTTGGGGAGGTAGTCGTCGGCTCCCAGCCTGAGCCCATCGACGCGGTCGTCGGCCCCTCCGCGTGCGCTCAGCACGAGGATCGGGACCGCGCTGAACGTGCGGACCTCCGCACACACCGAGAACCCGTCGCGGTCGGGTAGCATGATGTCGAGCACCACGAGATCGAACGCCTCCCGACGCAGGGCGGCCACCGCGTCGTCGCCCCGCCCGACGGCCACCAGCTGGTGCGCGCTCGTGGACAGGAGCTCCTCGAGCAGCTCCACCGTGCGGCGGTCGTCCTCCACCAGAAGGATGCGTCCCATCTCGCCTCCGTCCCCATCCTATGGCCCGGGCGCAGGAGGGCATCCGAAGAACTGTAAAGGTCGCCAGACGGACCAGGGGGTGCCGTTAGGCATCGATCGTCCCCTGGAGGTCCCGATGACGAAGCACCACGAAGACTCCCTCCCCGAAGCCCTCGCCCGGCTCCAGGACCGCCTCGATCGCCGGCAGATGCTCGGCCTGCTCGCCGGTGCGGCGGCGCTCCCGATGCTCGCGAGCTGCGACGAGAGGGGCGAGGACACCGGAACGGTCACCGACACCGGAGAGCCCGTGGAGTGCACGGACGGCGACCCCATCCCGAGCGAGACCGCCGGACCGTACCCGGGCGACGGGTCGAACGGAGTGAACGCGCTCCTCCTGAGCGGCATCGTGCGCAGCGACATCACGCCGAACCTCGACGGGAACGGCGAAGCCGAGGGCGTCCCGCTCACCATCGAGCTCCAGATCGTCGACGCCGACGGGTGCACGCCCCTCGAAGGGGTCGCGGTCTACCTCTGGCACTGCGACCGCGACGGTGAGTACTCGCTCTACACGGCCGCCGACGCCGACTATCTGCGCGGCGTTCAGGTCACCGACGCCGACGGGCGCGTCACGTTCACGTCGATCTTCCCGGGCTGCTACTCGGGCCGGTGGCCGCACATCCACTTCGAGGTCTACCCCGACCTCGCCAGCACCTCGAGCGCGAACAACGTCCTGGTGACGTCCCAGCTCGCCCTCCCGGCCGAGGCCTGCGACGTGGCGTACGAAGCCGACGGGTACGACTCGAGCGTCACGAACTTCGCGCAGGCCGACCTGTCCACCGACAACGTGTTCAGCGACGGCGTCGACCAGCAGCTCGCGACCACCTCCGGGAGCGTCGCCGCCGGGTTCACGACGTCGCTGGTCGTCCCCGTCTGAGCGCCCTCAGAGCTCGGCGAGCCTCGGGTCGTCGGTGGCTTCGGCGTGGGACCGGAGCAACGCGCGCAGGGACGCCAGGACGCCCGCGTGCGCGGGGTCTCCGGAGAGGTCGACCCGCTCCATCGGGTCGGAGACCAGGTCGTACAGCTCCTCGGGCGCGCGCGGCTCGTCCCAGCGCTGGTCCGGCTCGTCGGCGAGCGCCTCGAAGTACGCCGCGTTCCCGTCACCCGGGCCCCAGGGGTCGGACGACAGGTTGCGGATGTACTTGTGGGTCGCGGTGCGGACCGCGCGGCACGGGAGCGGGTCGATGTGGAGCTCCATCTCGGAGTACACGGCCTCCGCGGGCGACCACGGCTCGCCGCGCAGCAGGGGTGCCAGCGAGCGGCCCTGAGCTCCAGGGAGCGCCGGAGCCGCGCACAGCTCGAGCACGGTGGGCGCGATCTGCACGGTCGACACGAGCTCGGTCTCCCAGCGCGGCGCGAGCGCGGCAGGCCAGCGGAACACGAGCGGCGTGCCCACGCCCCGGTCGTAGAGCGTGAGCTTGCAGCCGGGGAACGGCGGCCCGTTGTCGGACAGGAACACCACGAGCACATCGTCCGTGAGGCCCAGCGCATCGAGCGTTCCGAGCACCTCGCCGACGAGGCTGTCCATCCACGCGAGCTGGGAGAGGTAGCCGGCGACCTCCTCCCGGAGCCCCTGGAGGTCGGGGAGCGCCCAGAACTCCGGCGGCGCGGCCACGTCCACGGACACGGGGAACCCGTCGGCCTGGACGAACCGATCGAACAGGTCGCGGTGGGTCTGCATGAAGTTCAGCTCGACGAAGAACCCCCCGTCGGCATGGGCGTTCAGGAAGTCGAGGGCGGGCGCGACCGTGCGGATGCGCTGGTCGATGTCGGTCGCCAGCGCGGTGTCGTACCCGAACGAGGCCGCGGGAGCTTCGGCGGACAGGTGCCACTTCCCCTGGAGCGCGGTGGCGAGCCCGTGATCGCGGAGCGTTCGCGCGAGCGTGGGGGCGTCGGTGGGCAGAGAGAGCTCGGGATGGCGGTGCGTGAGCCCGGTGACGCCATGGGTGTGGGGGTACTGCCCGGTGGCGAGCGACGCGCGGCTGGACGAGCACGTGCTCACCACGTCGAACGCGCGGTCGAACGCCACGCCTTCGGACACGAGCCGATCGAGGTTCGGGGTCTGCACCGCGGTGAGCCCGTACGACGACAGGTCCCGCCAGCCCAGGTCGTCTGCGGTGATCAACACCACGCCGCGCGGAACCACCGGCGCAACCGAGGTGTCCGCGGGGTCGCCGCCCTTGCAGCCCGCCATCCAGGCGAGCCCGCCGAGGGCGAGGTGCTGATGGAGCTGTCGTCGCGTCCAGTCGCTCGGCACAGGTCCTCCGGCGGTCAGCATAGCGCCTGGCGACCCGAGCCTGAAAGTCGCTGAAAGTCGGGTTCGTCCTGTGTCGGGGTACGATGGGGAATCGCACGGAGCCCGCATGCGCACCTTCCTCGTCCTGACGCTCTCCCTGTCCCTCTACGCCTGCAAGAAGGACACCGACACCGACACCAGCACAGAGTCCGACACCGACACGGATGCCGACACCGACACCGACACGGATGCCGACACCGACACGGATGCGGACACGGACTCCGACGCGGATACGGACGCCGACACCGATGCGGACACCGACACCGACGCCGACGCCGACACCGATGCGGACACCGACGCCGACGCGGATACCGATGCGGACACCGACGCTGACGCCGACGCCGACACCGACGCGGACACGGACGCCGACACCGACACCGACGCAGACACGGACGCCGACACCGACGCGGACACGGACGCCGACACCGACGCGGACACGGACGCCGACACCGATGCGGACACGGACGCCGACACCGACACCGACACGGGGGTCCCCGGCACCACGACGCTGATCGGAGCCGCCGCAGGCGGCGTGGTCCAGCACGGCGCCGTGACGCTCACCATCCCGGCGGGCGCCCTCGCGGCAGACACCACCATCGGTGTCGTGGACCTCGACCCCGCCGGACTGCCCGACCCCGCGAGCATCGTGGGGCTCGCCTACGACCTCACCCCCGACGGCACCCAGTTCTCGACCAGCGCGACCCTCGAGATCGACGTGGGTGCGTCGGCCCCTGCGGGACCGTACCTGCTCGCGTGGCTCGACAACGGCGTGTGGACGCCCCTCGCCAGCACCACCACCGGAACCGTCGTGTCCGCACCGGTCGACCACTTCACCACGTTCGCCGTGCTGTTCGACTCGACCCCCGACACCTGCTCGCTCGCAGCGTGTGGCGGGTCGCCCGTCGGCACGTGGACCCTCACGAACGTCTGCCTGCTCGAGGCCCTGGACACCGGGTGTCCCGACGGGAGCGCCACCGTCACGATCACCCCGACCGGCCAGTACGAGGTGCTCGCGAACGGCACCTACACCGCGGACGTGACACTGCTCATCCAGACCGAGCTGGTCCTCCCGCTCACCTGCCTGTCTCCGGGCCTCGGCTCGTGCGACCAGGTGCTCCCCGGGTGCACGGGCGACCCCAGCGTGCAGTGCACCTGCCTGTTCCAGCAGACCGAAGGCGGCAACTCGGCAGGGACGTGGTCGAGCACCGGCAACACGGTCAGCTTCGACGACGGTGTGGATGTCGACACGTACGACCTCTGTGTGGTCGGCGACGAGATGCAGCTCGCCGACGCCGACGGCGTGTCCACCTACCAGCGCTGACCCTCCAGACCTCCGCGAGAAGACCGTTGGTCGGTCCGCGTTCGACCGGCTAGTCAGGGGGCTCTGTTCCGTTCTGGAGCCTCTATGCTTCGCTTCGTCCCGCTGTGTGTGCTCGCCGCCTGCGCTCCGTTCTCCGGAGTGGGGGGTCCCGTCGGGGGCGACGCGTCCGATCTCGCCCTCGTGTCGGGCTCGCCCGAGGCCATCGGGGTCCTCGCGCTCCTCAACGACGCGAGCACCACGCTCCCCGTGCTCGACGACGACGCCGCGCTCGACGCGCGGGCCGCCCGCAACCTGATCGCGCACCGCGACGGCGCCGACGGGGTGTTCGGCACGTCCGACGACGATCCGTTCGACACGATCGACGAGGTCGACGCGGTACCCCGCGTGGGTCCCGCCACCCTCGCCCAGCTCGCGGAGTTCGCGGGCTCCCAGGGCTTCGTCCCCTCTGCGGACGACCAGCTGGGCGTGTTCGACGGGGTGCCATTCACCGTCGCGGAGGCCGACGCCACGCTCGCGCTCGCGAACGAAGCCGACCACGCCTGGCTCGACGACACCCTCGGCCTCGATCGACGCGCTGCGGACGGCATCGTCGACGCGCGCCCCATCGCCACGATGTCCGACCTCGCGGCCGTTCCCTACGTCGGTGAGTCCGCGCTGCGCGCCCTCAAGTCGGCCGCCACCGTCGAGCTCCCCGACGCGCCGCTCGAAGAGCGCTTCGTGTCCGACCTCGAGCCCACGCTCACCTACTGGTACGGCCAGTACGGCGCGGATGTGGTGGCGTCGGGCGGAAACACCCTCGAGCAGGCCATCGCCGCGCTCGACCCCGCGCTGGTCGTCGAGCTCACCGACCCCGAAGACGACCCGTACGGGCACGACTTCGAGCGGTTCATCGTGCTCACGCACCCCGACGTCGCGTTCCCGGGCTCCGACCTCGTGTGGTTCGGCATCTACGACCGCGTCTCGGGCTCGCTCGTCGGCACGAACTGGTTCAACTGACGCCGAGCTCCTCGAGCAGCCCGTCGAAGTCGCCTGGCGGGAGCTCGGGCTCCTCGAACCCCACGTCGCCCGTCTCGAGCCACGTGGCCCAAGCCTCCGCGTGCTCCCGTCGGATCAGCTCCAGCAGGCGGTCCGTGGAGGCGCGCTGGATGGGCTTCCCGGTCGTGCTGCTCCGGGTCTGGATGCGGCGCTCGTGGGGCTCGTAGACAGACAGCTCGATCGGGTGCTCGTGGTCGAGCACGTGGATGTGGTGGAAGGCCCGGAACCCGGTTCCTTCGCGGATCAGCACCTCCTCGGGCTCGAACGTCCAGCCGCGCTCCCAGAGGTCGAGCTCGAGGCGGTCGCGGGACTCCGTGAACACGTGGAGATCGATGTCGCTCCCCCGTCGGGCGTGACCCGTCCACACGCTCCCGATGAGCCGGGGATGGTAGGCGGCGAGCGCTCGCATCGTCTGCAGCGCGAGCACACGCATCGCGAACAGCCGGCGCACGCGGTCCGTGCCCTCCGCGAAGCTCACCAGCTCGAGCAGGGCCTCGCGGATCTCGCCATTCGACGGCAGATCCTGCGGACGGTACCGAACGCCGCGTGCGTTCACCCCCAGCACCCGCTTCGCGGCGATGCGCTTCGCGTCGAAGTACTGGTCCACGCCCTCCCGGTACATCGCGCGGGCGGCCTCGCGGGCGATGGCCATCCGCACCCGCGCACGGCGGTCGTGGTGGTTCAGGCCCATCGCAGCATCCGCGCGAGCGGCTCGAGCGCATGGTGGAGCTTGCGCAGGGCGCCGCCGATGTCCCGACCGTCGCGCCGGACCCCGTGCAGCCGCTTGTGCACGACCTGCTGGCGCACGCCGAGGTGCGCGGCGATGGCGTCCTCCGTCCAGCCCTGGAAGAAGTAGAGCTCGACGACCTCCCGCTGCTTCTCGGTGAGCGCCGCGTCGACGGCCTCCCGCACGCGCTCGCAGTACCACGGTGCTGGATCGCTCCCCTGCCCTGCCACCCGCTCCAGCTCGGGCAGCAGCCTCAGGTCACGACCGGTCTCCATGGAGCGCTTCGAGCACGTGGGCGACGGCCTGGTCTGGAGAGCACACGCGGGCCCGCGGCGACCTGCCCGCGAGATCCCACCGACGCAGGCGGGTCAGATCGACGATCTGCGGCATCCCGGCCCAGCGGCGCCGGGTCGCACGCGGGTTCCGCAGCAGGTCGAGGTGGTGGGCGATGCACCACCGCGTTCGGTCGGGCAGGCCCTCGGTGAGCTCGGCACCGACGCGGTCGTGGTCGCGGCCGGCGACTGCCTTGCCCACGTCGTGGAACAACGCTGCGGCGAGCAGCGCGGGCTCGGCGCCGTCGCGCAGCGCGTGCTGGTACACCTGGAGGGAGTGGTAGAGCGCGTCGCCTTCGGGATGGTGACGCGGATCCTGCTCGACGCCGTCGAGCGCCTCGAGGAGCTCCACGAGGTCCTGGAACGAGGAGTCCCGAGGGCTCGCAGGGACGGTCCGTGAGTCGTACATGGCGAGAGGGCCGTTGAGCGACCGACGACGTGCCGGCGCGGACGGGGACCGGGGCCCTCACACGTACGGATCCTCACACCCACTGGTCCGCCTGTCACCCCTCGTCTTCGTCGGGATCCGCCACCCAGTCCTGCAACCAGCTCGACAGCACCGCGTGTTTCGCGGGATGGGCGCGCTCGACCACCCCCCGCCATCCGGCCAGCTCGGCCTCCGTGGGAACCGGCCCGCCGACCCAGATCATCGCGCCCATCAACCCCACGAGGTCGACGTCGTCCGGCACGTCGGCGAGCAGCGACTCCACCGCGCCCGGACTCCAGGTGCGCCGTGCCCCCACCACCCGACCCCACGCATCGGCCCGCCAGTGCCGGAAGAACCCGTCTTCGGGGTCCAGACGGGCCACCTGCTCCAGCGCTTCGTCGAACCGCCCGAGGGCCGCCAACCGACCCGCCAGCGCCGCGCGGGAGCCGTTGAGCCGATACGTCCAGCCGGGCGTCTCCGCCATCCGGTCGACGATCGCGAGCGCCTGGTGCACCCGGTGCAGATCCAGCGCGCTGGCGACGGCCCAGAACGGACCCTCGTCGTTCCCGGGGTCGACCGGGGTGGATGCGATGCGAGCGAACGCCTCCATCGTCGCGTCCCACAGCGCCTCGCGATCCTCCGGACCGGCATCCTCCGCCTGCCGCGCGAGCCGCCACGCATCGAACGACGCGCCGAACTGCGCCTCCTCGAACGCCGTGACGGCGGCGGCCTCTTCGGGCGTGCGCTCGTCTTCGGGGGTGGCGTACAGCCGCTCGCGCTCGGACGACATCCCGAACCTCCGGGAGCCCAGCATAGCCCTCACATCAGGCCGCTCGCGATGGGCTGGGCGTCGGGCGGAGGCTCGCCGAACGTCGCGGCCAGGTCGCGGTGCGGGGCCGTCTCGCGGGTGAGCCGCGCCGACCGGATGCGATCGATGCGGAACCAGCGGCCCGCTTCACGCATCCGGCACCAGGCGAGCACGTGCCAGTGATGGCGCGACCGCGCGAACGCCATGGGCTCGATCGGACGCCCGCGGGTGACCGTGCCCGACCCGTCTTCGTAGTCGATGTGCACGACCCGCCGGTCGCGCAGGCCGTCGTCGAGCACCCCCGCCCAGCGCCCGCGCGACAGATCGCTCCGCACCCACAGGCGCCGCGCGATGTCGTTCGCTTCGGCCCGCTGGGACGGGCTCATCGCGTCGAGGATCTTCGCGAGCGCCGCTCTCGCCTGGGCGCGGAACGGGAGATCGTCTGCGGCCCCGATCGCGACGGCCACCGCGGTGGCTTCGGCCGCGGTGAACGCGGTGGGCGGCAGCATCCGCTCGCGGTCGAGGCTGTAGCCTCCGCCCCGCCCTTCATCGGCGCGCAGGCCCACCTCGGCGTCGTGCAGCGCGCGCATGTCGCGCTTGATGGTGCGCTCCGACACCTCGAACCGCTCGGCCAGCCAGGCGGACGTGCGCCCGCGGGGAGCCGCCAGGCGCAGCTCCTGGACGATCGCGTACAGGCGCTCGGTACGATTCACGGCCACCTCCGACAACGGTGACATAACGGTGTCACGACCCCGGGTGAAGGTGTCTTCACCCACTCCCTGGAGGTTCCATGTCCGACATCGTCCTGTTCCACTCCGCCCTCGGTCTCCGTCCGGCCGTTCGCGAGCTCGCCGACACCCTGCGCGCCGACGGGCACGTCGTGCACACGCCCGATCTGTTCGAGGGCAAGGTGTTCGACCGCCTCGAAGACGGGGTCGCCGAGCGAGACGCTCTGGGCATCCCCGTCCTGATGCAGCGCGCCGCGGCCGCTGTGGCCGGACTCCCCGAAGACCTCGTGTACGTCGGGCTCTCGATGGGTGCGGCGTCCGCTCAGTGGCTCGCAGCCACGCGTCCGGGCGCGAAGGGTGCGGTGCTCCTGCACGCCGCGCTGCCGCTGCAGGCCTTCGGCGTGGACGCGTGGCCCCACGTGCCCGCCCAGATCCACGTGGCGGCCGGCGATCCGTGGGTGCAGCCCGAGGTCGTCGATGCGCTCGGCGAGCAGGGATTCGAGGTGTTCCGGTATGCCGGCGACGCGCATCTGTTCACGGACACCCGGTCGCCCGAGCACGACCCGGCGGCGTCTGCTGCGGTGGTCGATCGCGTGCGGGCGTTCCTCGCCGCCCTCCCCGAGGCCTGAGCGCGCTATCCTGCCGCATGTCCAGCTCCCGACGGGTCGTGGTCGCCACGGGCTACGACCTCATCCTCCGCCACCTCGCCGGTGCGCTCGCTGCCGCCGGTCACGAGGTGGTCGGCGTGCTCACGGTCAGTGCCGCTCCACCGGTCGTGGCCGCAGCCGCTGGCCTCGGATGTCCGAGCTTCGCGGTCCCGCTGATGCCCGGCGAGATGAACATCGCGCGCGGCATGCGCACGAATCCCGCGTACGACGCCTCGGTGCGGGCCTCGGTGGAGGGCCTGGACGCGCTGGAGGCCGACTTCCTGGTGGGCTGGGCGATCAACGTCCTGCCCGAGGACATCTTCGGGTCGGCGCGGCACGCCATCAACGTACACCCCTCGGATCTCCCGCGCTATCGGGGCGGTTTCCCGCTCGAGGCCCAGATCCTCGACGGGCAGCGGGCGCTGTACGTCACGGTGCACGAGACCGCCCGGCGCATCGATGCCGGTGCGGTCCTCACGCGGAGCGAGGCGCTGAAGATCAAGCGGTCCGACACGATGACCTCGCTCCTGAATCGCGCGCTTCCCGTGGGTGCGCGGCTCGCCGCGGGCACCGTGACGCACTACGGCGCGCTGCCGCCGGTCCCGCCCACCCATGTGGAAGCCGAGGTACCGCACGCCTGGGGGATGAAGCGCGTGCGCTCCGCGGACGGGCGGGTGTCGAACACCGGCGTGCTGGGTCGGCTGCGGATCGAGTGGGCGCTCGACACGGCCGAAGACATCTCCCGTGCAGCGCGCGCGTTCGACATGATCGGAGGCGCGTTCACCGACGTCGACGGACGGATGTTCCGCATCACCCGCTCCCGGGCCGTGCGCCGCGGGGGTTCCGCGCCTCCCGGAGAGGTGCTCGCCCGCGACGGAGCCGCGCTGGAGGTGCAGGCGCTCGACGCCGTCGTCCAGCTCGAGGGGCGCTTCCACGAAGGCGCGGGCACGGTGGAGCCCGGGCAGCGGTTCGTGTCGACCACCCCCATCTCGAAGCTCCTGCAGTTCGAGGGTGCGGAGCGGTAGGCGCCGGCACGGCACGTCCCACTTCCGTGCGGTAGCATGGAGGCTGTCGGAGTCTCCATGAGAATCGTCCTCCTCTCCCTGCTCGCGGCCTGCACCCCCGAGGCCCCGTCCGTCGCGCCCGTGCCGGAGACCCCAACACCGCCGCCGGGGGTCGATCCGGGCCTGCGCACCGAGATCGTGGTGCAGGCGCCCGCTCCCCCGGTCGACGTGCTGTTCGTCGTCGACAACAGCAGCTCGATGGGCGACGAGCAGGAGGCGCTGGCCGCCAGCTTCTCCGACTTCGTCGACGCCATCCTGGAGTCCGGGCTCGACTACCACATCGGGGTCGTGGCGACCGACGTGCAGCGCGAGGAGTTCTCCGGAAACCTCGTCCCGGCTGGCTCCGTTCGGTTCATCGACACGCAGACCCCCCAGCCGTTCGAGGTCTTCAGCGAGATGATCGGCGGGCTCGGCACGATCGTGGGCTCCGTGGAGTCCGGTCGCGCAGCGGCGTGGCTCGCGCTCGAGGCGAACCGCGACACGCCTCCCAACCTCGACTTCCTGCGTCCCGATGCCTCGCTGCACCTCGTGTTCATCTCCGACGCTCCCGACCAGTCGGGCGCGTACCCCGTCACGAAGGCGGAGTTCATCGCGTGGGGCGAAGCCCTCAAGCCCCAGGCCGACCTCGTGGGCATGCACGCCATCGTCACGGTGCCGGGGGATCCCGCGTGCCTCCAGCCCGACCGGGTCGGGTTCAACTACATCGAGTACGCGCAGGCGTTCGGGGGGAACGTGAACTCGATCTGCACCCCCGAGTGGACGCCCCTCTACACCCACGTGGCCGTCCAGGCGGCTCGTCTGCGTACCGAGTTCCCGCTCCTGGAGGAGCCCGACATCCCCTCCATCGCGGTGTCGGTCGTGATGGGCGCCCAGACCCGGGACTACCAGGTGTGCGACCCCGGGAGCACCGCAGACCTCACGGGCTGCGAGGTGCTCTACGACGGGCTCGCGAATGCCGTGCGGTTCGAGGAGCCCGCGCCCGCCGTCGGTTCGGAGGTCCACATCACGTACGCCGTGGCGCCGTAGGACACGTCAGCAGGCCCCGAACGCCCGGAACCCTCCGACTGAAACACGCCTGAAGCAGTGGGAGTCGCTTCGCCCGCCCATCCTGTGGGGGCGGAGGAACGATGCGGCTCGCAATCCTGGTGTGTGTGTCCCTGCTGACGGCCTGCAAGTCCGACGGGCCCACGCCCATCGACGTGGTGGGCGACCCCGATGCCGACGGAGACGGCTGGGACGCCTCGGAGGACTGCGACGACTCCGACCCGGCGATCAGCCCGTCTGCGACGGAGATCTGGTACGACGGCATCGATCAGGACTGCGACGGGAACGATGTGGATCAGGACGAGGACGGGGCGCCCCTGTCGACGGACTGCGACGACCTCGATCCCGACATCGGCCCTGGCCAGCCCGAGGTCCCGTACGACGGCATCGATCAGGACTGCGATGGGCTCTCCGACGACAACGACGCCGACGACGACGGCTTCGACGACGTCGACCACGGAGGCGACGACTGCGACGACTCCGACCCCGACGTCCACCCCGCTGCGACGGAAATCTGGTACGACGGCACGGATCAGGACTGCGACGGTCTCTCGGACTTCGACCAGGACGGCGACGGGTACGTGTCGGACTCCGTCGACGGTCGCGACTGCGACGACCAGGATCCGCTCCGCAGCCCCGGCACGCCGGAGGACCCGACCGACGGCATCGACAACGACTGCGACGGGATGCTCGACGAGGCCCTGTCGGCCACGGACGCCGACGGGGACGGGTTCTCCGAGCTCGAAGGCGACTGCGACGACGGCGACGCGAACATCCGTCCGACCGCCACCGAGGTCTTCTACGACAGCCTCGACCAGGACTGCGACGGCGCCAGCGACTTCGACGCGGATGGAGACGGCGAGGACGCCGAGGCCTACGGAGGCTCGGACTGCGACGACACGGACGCCGCGGTGTTCGCCGGCCAGACCGAGGACCCGTCGAACGGCATCGACGACGACTGCGACGAGGCGATCGACGAGGACCCCACCGACGACACCGACGGAGACGGGTTCTCGGACGCTCAGGGCGACTGCGACGACAGCGACCCCGCCGTGTTTCCAGGGGCGACCGAGATCTGGTACGACGGCACCGATCAGGACTGCGACGGCGGAAGCGATTTCGATCAAGACGGAGACGGCGTCGACGACCCCCAGGGCGGTGGGACGGACTGCAACGACACGGACGCGGCGGTGTTCCCCGGAGCCACCGAGATCTGGTACGACGGCGTCGATCAGGACTGTGACGGCGGAAGCGACGACGACCAGGACGGAGACGGCGTGGACAGCGTCGATCAGGGGGGCACGGACTGCGACGACACCGACGCCTCCATCTTCCCGGGTGCGACAGAGGTCTGGTACGACGGCATCGACCAGGACTGCGACCAGGCCAGCGACTACGACCAGGACGGTGACGGCTACGACACCTCCGCGCTCGGTGGCGACGACTGCAACGACACCGACGCATCGATTCACCCAGGAGCGACCGAGATCCTCCTGAACGGCACCGACGAGAACTGCAACGGGAGCCTGCTTAACTGAGGGGAGTGTCCGGGGGTTCGCGTGCCCTCGTCGGTCGCGCGCCCCCCTGCGTACGTGAGTGACCTGCCACTGCAATCGCGCGGGCCCACATTTACCTTGGCTTCATGAATCGTGTTTCCATACTCCGGGATCGAGTCTTGTTCGGCGGGCTGGGCGCGGTCGCGGGAGGCGGGCTCGGCGCTTCGGTCACGGCGCTCACGATGGCCGCTGCCGGATGGGCCACGCCGCCCGGGGGAATCACGGCGCTCCTCCTGAACCCGGCCGTCGCGGTGGGGATGCTGGCCCCCGTGGCCGGTGTCGCCATCGGCGCAGGGCTCGGGATCGGCTGGCCGAGGCGCGCAGACCGGCCGCCGTCGGCCACCTCCGAGGCTGCGGAACCCACCCATCCGGTCGCCGAGCCGCCGGAGCCCGCAAGCCCCCCGAAGGGTGTCGATCCCCTGGTGTCGCTGAAGGCCACGGTGCTCGAGCTCGGGGCCCAGCTCGAGGAGGCCCGGCGCGAGGTCGAGCACCACCAGCGGTCGCGCACGGCGCTGTTCCGAGCGGTCTCCCACCAGCTGTTCACGCCTCTCAACACCGTGATCGGCTACGCCGAGATCATCCACGAGGACCTGGAGCGCGGCGTCACCAGCGGTCTCGAGGCCGACATCGAGCGGATCGCGCGCAGCGGGCGCGACATCCACGGCCTGCTGCAGTCCCTCGTGGAGCTCTCCCGTCTCGAAGCCGGCCACGAGCAGGCCTTCCTCGAGTGGTTCGACATCGCGAACGAGCTCGAGGCGGTGGTCGTCGCGCTCCGTCCCGCAGCGTCCGAGCGGGGCGTGTCCCTCGAGGTCCGCTCGACGATCCGGCGCTCCGTGCACGTGCGCCTCGACCGCTCGCGGTTCCGGTCGATCCTGTCGATCCTGCTCGGCGCCGCCGTTCGGAACGCCCGCGAGAGCGTGCGCCTCGAGGCCCACCCACAGCCCGACACCCAGAGCTTCGCGTTCCGTGTGGTCGACGACGGGGCGCCCATCCCCGCCTCCTGCCGGGACGACGTGTTCCTCGTGTTCCCGGACGTCGACCCCGCGTCCCGGCTGTATGGACGCGCCTCCGTCGACCTCGCGCTCGCGCGGCGGAACGCGATGCTGCTCGGTGGGGGCCTGCACCTCGAGGCCTCGGCATCCGGTGTGGGCTTCGCGCTCCAGGTGCCGCTCGACGCGTCGATGCACGTGCTCAGCTTCGAGGGCGTCGAGTCCACGAGCAGCCTGCTCCTGTACCAGGACGAAGAGCCCACGCCACCGCTCGTCCAGCGCGAGCACTCCCGCGACTCACGGACCGTCTCTGGGGGCCCCCGGGGCTCGAGCCCCCTCCCCGCTCCGCATCGCCCCACCGCCGTGCCAGCAGGTCGCGCGACGGACGCTGTGGTGCCGCGGCCGACCCTGATCCCCGCCACGGGCTCGATGGCCGGTCTCTCGATGCCCCCGGTGAGCCCGGAGTCACACAGCCCGCCCGCCGGTGTGCCCATGCGCGGCCGCGCGATCCTGGTCGCGGAGCCCGCAGCGCGTCCCGAGCTCGGGAAGGCGCTCGCAGACGCGGGGTGGGCGGTCACCGCCTGCGACGACGCGGGAGCCGCCATGCACCTCGCGCTCGCGCGGCGTCCGGACGTCCTCGTGGTCGACGGCGTCGACAGCGTGCCCGACCTGTGGGATCTGCGGCGGCTCTCGCGGAGCGCCGTGATGGCGGGTGTTCCGCTCGTGCTCGCCGTGAAGGGGTCGAGCGAGACGGTGTTCGTGCCCGTGGCCGACCTGATCGGCGCCCCCGTCGAGCGGGTCGAGCTCCTGGAAGCCCTGCGGCGCCTGTCCCGCGGGAAGCCCGGCCGCATGCTGCTCGTGGAGAACGGGACCGCGGCCGACCCCTCGATCGCCCGCACGACCGCGACCCGCGCCGGATGGACGGTCGTGGACGCCAGCGCCGAGCAGGCCCGGCTCGCGGAGAACGCGTTCGACGTACTGGTCGTCGAGCTCCACACTCCGGGCTTCGAGGGCCTCGGCACGCTGCTGTCGGGCACCGCCGAGCCGGGCTGGATCCGCCGTCCGCTCGTGCTGGTGGTTCCCCGCGAGCTCCCCGACGGCGCGACCGCCCGGCTGCGGGGCTGGCTCGACAGTGAGCAGCGTCCGCGCACCCCGACCCTCACGGTGTCCGAGGCGGCCGCCGTGGCGGTCGCACAGTCGCACCACTCCTGGGGTCAGTAGATCGCGACGTCCGCGGGTGCACAGGCCGTACGGCCCGTCCCCACGTTCTCAGCGAGCGCCAGCATCAGCTGGGCCTCGGCCAGGAGTGTGCCGTCGCTGACCTCCTCCGCCAGCGCGGACAGGCGGTCGGCGGTCGCCTTGATCTGCTCGGACGGGTCGTCGGCCCCGTCACACCAGTCGGCAGCCGCGAGCAGCGCGCGGTACTCGTCGACCAGCCCCGAGAGGTGGTGTACCGAGCGGGAGTCGGCCCCGAAGCGCCAGGCACCGCCGTCCCAGCCGAAGTCGAGCGTGGTCTCCACCCGCTCGTCGCCGTCGACGGGGAGCCAGGACAGCGTCATCGAGCCCAGCTCGACGGGGCCCTCGGGGGCGACCGCGAACGTGGCGCCCATTCCACCGGCCCGCTTCGACAGGAACAGCGTGGAAGCCCCGAACCGAACGGCCTCTCCGTCGACCGGGGCCCCGTACACCTGGCCCAGCTCCGCGGACCCCTGGACGGTGACCTCGAGGTCGTAGGCCAGCGGCGTGACGAGGTAGTCGAGCTCGGTGCCGAACAGCCGGCCGAGCTCCGACTCGGCCAGCGTGTGGTAGCTGCCGCCACGCACGCGACCGATGGCGTCGGCGAGCTCGCTCCCCAGGTCCTGCCCGACCCCGAACACCGTGGTGTGGGCGCCCCGGTCCGCCTCGTCGCGGACCATCGACACGAACCGGCTCTCTTCGGTCACCCCGGTGTTCGGCTGCGCGTCGGTGAACAGCATCATCCGCGACGCCCGCCCTGCGACGGGCTCGAGCTGCGCGTACCCCAGCGCCATGCCCGACTCGAGGTCGGTGCTGCCCCGGATCCCGAGGCGGTCGATCGCTTCGTGCATCCGAGCCCGTCCGCGCGGGTCCATCACCACGCGGCTCTCGCGCGACCGGGCGCGCCCCCCGAACGTCACGAGCGACATCACGTCGTCGCCGTCCATCGCGTCGGTCAGGGCGTGGAGGGCCTCCTGCGTGAGCTCGATCTTGTCGCCCGACATGCTGCACGAGATGTCGACGACAGCCGCGACATCGAGGTCGGCGCGCTCGAACGGCTCCGCGACAGACGTGGCGAACCCGAGCTGCACGAGGATCTGGGGCTTCGCATCCGGACCGAGGGGCGTGTACGCCGCGGCCGCCGTGCGAGGACAGAGGAGCGCGTCACACGCCCCGCCCGGGAGCTCGAGATCGTGCTCGGAGAACAGCCCCTCGGCGGTGAAGTGCTCCTGGTCGGGCACCTGCCCGGAGGCGATGAGGTCGCGTGCGAGCCCGAGATCCTGCGCGCCGCCGGGCGTGACGCCGAGCCCCAGGCTGTTGCAGGCGACGAGGGTGACGAACAGGGCGGCAGGGACGGGGAGGCGGACACGACGCATGGGAGCTCCGGAGCATGTGGGACGGGCCCACAGCAGAGCAAGCGACGTGCCACCCCGTCTCCACGGGGCTCTTCGGAGGTTCGTGCCCCCTTTCGCCCACGATCCCGGACATCGGTGTCGCGCTACGCCGCGCGCACGGACGCCCCGATCCCGGCCAGGAACGACGACAGGCGCGGACGCGCTCCCGGAGACGGGCGCAGGCAGGCGTGGAGCAGGCGTCGGAGCGGGCCGTGCTCGACCCGGAGCCAGCGGGGATGGTCGGACTCGAGCCGCTCCAGCCCGACCGGGCTCTTCCCGGTGAGCATCGCGTAGGTGCAGGCACCGAGCGCGTACACGTCGGCTTCGGGACCCACCGTGGTGGCGGACAGCGCCTGCTCGGGCGCCATGAACCCACGGCTCCCGATGCGCGTGCCCTCCTTCGTGAACGAGCTGTCGTCGCAGCGCACCACTCCGAAGTCGGCGACCTTCACCACGGAGCCGAAGATCAGGAGGTTCGACAGCTTCAGGTCGCGGTGCACGTAGCCGGCCGCGTGGATCGCACGGGCCGCGCGGGCCGCGCTCATCGCGATGCGGAGCGCGATGCGGGCGGGGAGCGGACCGCCGTCGCGCACGCGGTCCATCACGGTGCCTTCCGCCCGCTCCATGGCGAGCCAGCCGATGGCGTCGTCGGAGCCCCACGCCCACAGGTCGACGACATTGGGGTGCCGAATCTCCACGAGCGACCGCACCTCGCGGTGGAATCGCTCCATCCCGCGGGGGCCCGCGCGCACGACCTTGAGCGCACACGACGCGCCCGTGTCGTCGTGGACGGCGTCGTACACGAGCCCCATTCCACCCTTCCCGAGCACACCGCGGATGCGGAATCCCGGTGCACAGCGCAGGGTGCGTTCGAGGTGCGTCTCCGTCATGTGGCCTCCGGTGGGCACGCGGCCCGCAGTTTTATGTGTTCATTGTAACACATACACCTAAACCGCGAGATCATACCCCTTACACGAGCCCTGCATCTCCAGGTCGACTCGCCATCAAATTAAGCTGAAACCTGGATCATGACGCAGGCGCACCATTATCCTTGCGTCCTTCTCGACTCCGGAATACGTTGCATACATCGGAGGCAACGTGACACGTGAAGGTACCCGCATCGGTCCGTACGAGATGCAACGGATGCTCGGCAGTGGCGCCACGGCCGAGGTGTGGCTCGCCCGTCACACGTCGCTCGACACGCCCCGGGCGCTGAAGATCGTCACCCGCGATACGCCCGGAGTGCGCGAGCGGGCCTTCTGCGAGGCGCAGACGCTCGCGGCGGTCGGCCATCCCGGGGTCGTCGCCGTGCACGACCTGCTCGAGCACGACGGCCAGCCGGTCATCGTGCAGGAGTACGTCGACGGGCCCGATCTCGACGCATGGGCCATCGGCCGGCCGCACCGCGACGCCGTGGAGCGCGTGATGTGCGACGTGCTCGAAGCGCTCGGTGGGCTCCACGACGCCGGGGTCATCCACCGCGACCTCAAGCCCTCCAACATCCTGATCAGCCGGTCGGGCGAGGTGCGCCTGGCCGACTTCGGTCTCGCACGCCAGGGAGCGTCGCGCGGGCACACCCTTGCCGGCGCCCTCATGGGAACGCCCGCGTACATGGCGCCCGAGCAGGCCGAAGACGCCGTGTCCGCCACTCCCCGGTCCGACCTGTTCTCCGTGGGCGTGATCGCGGCCTACCTGCTCACCGGCGAGTCGCCGTTCCAGCGCGAAGGGGTCCGCGAGACCCTCATCGCCGTGGCCGACTGCGAGTCCAACATCCTCGATTTCCTCGACCGGCACGGCCTCGATCGGTCCGATCGCATCGTCCGGCTGCTCCTGGCCCTGGTGCGGTTCGATCCCGAAGACCGCCCCGCCACGTGGGCCGAGGCGCGCGCGATGCTCGAGTGTCCCGAGGTCTCTCTCGCTGCCACCACCGATCTGTGGGCCACGGGCGTCCCCGCCCCGCGATCCCTGATGGAGTACGAGCCCATCCCGACGCTCTCGGTCCTCGGCGGCGTCGTCGCGGCACTCGGGGGCGCAGCGGTCGCTGCCGTGGTCCTGCTGGTCACCGTGTTCGCCGTCGACGCCCTGATGTTCGACACCCAGGCCGTGGCCACAGGAACCCCCGCCATCCAGGTGGTCAGCGGGCACGGCACGATCGAGCCGGTGCGTCACGAAGTGCCCGGCCGGGCGGGTCTGTTCGGCTTCCTGCGTGCGAAGCGCGCACGCTGACCACCCCCCTCGCGCACCCCCCGGGCGCTATGGTGGGGGCGGGGGTGCGATGCTGTCCGTGTGTGTGGTCCATGACGATGCCGACCTGCGCGACCGGCTGATCCGGTCGCTCGAGCAGGCGGGGCTCGACGCCACCTGCACCGAGGTCACCGGAGGTCCACCGCGCGTCGGATCCCCCCGGGCCGACCTCGTCTTCGTCGCTCTCCGCACCGAAGCGGACGCCCGGGCCGCCCTCGAAGCGCTCGTCGCACGAGCCGTCCCGGTCGTCGTGATCAGCTCGGGTGCCGCCGACGAGCGCCTCGCCGCACTCAGGGCCGGGGCTCGCGAGGCCCTCCACACCGACGAGATCGACACTCTCGGAGCCCGCCTCCCCCCGGTCCTCGACGCCCTCGAGCGCGAGGCGGCGTTACGCCGCGAGCACGAGCTGCTGCGCGACGCCGTGCGGGCAACGGGTGCAGGAGTGTGGGACTACGGCATCGGCACGGGGGTGCTCACCCTCGACGCGCGATGCCTGGAGCTGTTCGGCCTCGAGGGAGACGAGCCCGAGCGGCCGCTGAGCGCCCTGATCGCCCAGGTCGACCCCCGTGACCGCACAGCCGTCGAGCGGGGCCTCCTCGCGGTCACCGAGATCGATCCCGCGTCGATCGGTCCGGAGCACCGCCGCTACCACCAGGAGTACCGCCTGGAGGGGTCGGGGCGGTGGATCCAGGCCTCCGGGGCCGTGATGGTGTCGGGGCCGGGCGAGCGTCCCGGGCACGTCCGTCTGGTGGGAACCGCCACCGACGTGACGCAGCGCAAGAAGTACGAGCACGCCATCGCCGACGAGGTCCACACGGTCGCCACGCTGCAGAAGGTCGGCCGCACCCTGGTCGAGGAGCTCGACCCGTCGCGCATCACCGAGCTCGTGATGCGGGAGTCGCTGCTGGCCACCCGGATGAGCCTCGCGGCGTTCTTCCCGGCCCCCGGCACGGGCATCCCGGTCCGCGCGCTCGCCCGCGACGCGCTCGACGACGTCTCCGTGCTGGACGACGTTTCCACACCCGAAGCGCTCCGGGAGCGCGCAGGGGCGGCCGCCATCGAGCGTTCCGTGCGGATCGTCTCGCAGACGGGGCGCGAGCTCGGCCACCTCCACTTCGTCCTCGTCGGTGAGGGGGTGAGCGAGCGCGACGAGCGCACCCTGGACGGCATCGGCCGCTGGGCGTCGATCGCGCTCGAGAACGCCCGCCTCGTCGAAGCCGAGCGCGCAGCACGCTCACGGGCGGAGCGCGCGGCGACCGTCCGGAACGAGGTCCTCGCGATCGTGAGCCACGATCTCAACCAGCCGATCAACGCGATGGCGATCGGCACGCGGCTCCTCGAGCACGCCGCCACGCACCAGGTCCCTCCGCAGCCAGCACAGATCGACATCCTGAAGCGCTCGCTCGACCAGATGCGCACGCTGATCCGCGATCTGCTCGATGCCATGCGCACGGAGTCCGGGGCGCTCGAGGTCAGCCCACGCCCCGCGGATCCCGCCGCGATCTGCGAGAAGGCCCGCCTCGCCGCCGAGCCTCAGATCACCCAGGGTGGCGGCACGCTGGGGCTCACGGCGGGAGATCTGCCCGACGTGCTGGCCGACGAGGCCCGCATCCTCCAGGTGCTCGGCAACCTGCTGTCGAACGCGGCCCGCCATGCGGGCGGCACGGAGGTTCGCATCGCGTTGCGCCACGTCCCGCCTTCGGTGTGGGTGGACGTCACGGATGGGGGCCCAGGGATCCCCGATGCAGAGATTCCACACATCTTCGATCGGTTCTGGCAGGGAAAGCGGCGTACCACCGGAACGGTCGGGCTCGGACTGGCGATTGCGCGCGGGATCGTGGAGGCCCACGGCGGAGCCCTGGTGGTCTCGAGCAAGGTCGGCGAAGGATCGACATTCTCGTTCTCCCTGCCGGTGGTCGTGGGGTCGACTGCATCTTCCTGACTGCACACTTTTATGTTTGCACTGTCTTCTGCTGTGGTTATGTCTTCAGACACAACAAGGAGACACCATGAAGACCGCTACCCTCACTCTGCTGATCGCCCTCGCCGCTCCGACCGTCGCTTCGGCGTCTCCGGTCGTGTGGTCGCAGGTGCCCGAGTACCGCATCAACAACGTCGACGACTACGAGGCCCGCACCGAGCTCGAGCAGGCCGAGGTCGACGACCACGAGTACGCCGTGATGCGCCGCGAGATCGCGGTCGACGACGCCCGCGACGGGGTGCACGACGCCCGTGACGCCCGCGGCCAGGCGCGGAAGAACGCCCGCCACGCCCGGAAGGAGCTGCGTCGCGCCAAGCGACACGACCTCGACGTGTTCGCCTTCACGACCCAGCGCAACGAAGCCGAGCGCGACCTGCTCGAGGCGCGTGACTACGTCGACCTCGCGAAGGCCCGTGTGGGTGCCCGCAAGGCGCACCTGCACCTCGAAGAGGCCCGTCTGGGACGCGCCATCGCCCAGCGTGAGCTCCGCGAGGCCCGCCTGCTCGAGGTGGAGGACGCCCACGGCACCTTCTGGCACCGCCCGCCGCGCTATGAACGCCAGCTGAGTCGCTGGACCGATCGCGCCATCGACCGCGAGTCCGACTGGCGCACGGCACGCGTCGACGTCCGCGAGACCCGACAGGACTACCTCGCGTCGTTCCAGGCCCCGCTCATCGTCCCGGTGGTCTACATCCACCCGGCCGAGGTCGGCCAGCCCGCGGATGTCGCGCTGACCCGTCCGGACGCCGACACCCCCGAGGACCACGAGCTGCGCCGGGTGCACTTCGCGCTGGAGTCGGCCGAGCTCGACACGGACGCGCTGAACAACCTCGCCTGGGATGCCCACGTCCTGCGGGAGAACCGCGACGTGACCATCCGGATCGAGGGCCACACCGATGCCACGGGCACCGAGGCCTTCAACCGCGAGCTCGCCTGGGACCGCGCGGAGAACGTGGCGGCGTACCTCATGGAGCAGGGCGTGTGGGAGAGCCAGATCGAGACCGCCGGGTACGGTGAGACGGGCCTGAAGCTCGACACACAGGATGCCAGCGTCGTGAACCGGCGCGCCGAGCTCCGCGTGATCGAGGACGGCAACGGCCTGGTCGACGGGACCGTCGACGATGCCGACGACTTCGGCGACCAGGACTCCTGATGCCCCCCTGTGGAGGCCCGGGGCGCGCGGATCCTTCCGCGCGCCCCTTTTTTTGACTTCATCGCAACGGGCCCCGACATGGAACCGACATTGCGCACCCCGCAACCGGGCGCTAGAATCAAATCGATGCAGGCGTCCGCTACGCGAAACCTCTTCCTCGTCGACGACCATCCGGTGGTCCGGTCTGGTCTGCAACAATTGATCGACATCCACCCGGGCTTCACGGTCTCGGGCGAGGCGTCGAGCGCCGAAGAGGCCCTGGAGCAGCTCGAGAAGCCCGGGGTCACGGTCGATCTGCTCGTCACCGACCTCCGCATGGGTCAGCTCAGCGGCATCGATCTCACGCGGCTCGTGAAGACCCGCCGCCCCGAGCTCCCGGTGCTGCTGCTGTCGTCGTTCGACGAGTCGCTCCACGCCGAGCACGCGCTCGAGGCCGGCGCCTCGGGCTACATCATGAAGGATGCCATCGTCGACGTGCTGTTCGACGCGATGGAGAGCGCGGTCGACGGCGGCATCTGGCTCAGCGACTCCATGTGGGATCGTCTCCTGCCACCCCACGCACGCGGGTCCGTCGAGCTCACGGCCGAGGAACGCGCCCTCGTACACGCGCTGTCCGGGGTCCCCGGTCCGGTCCGTGCCGTCGCGGCGCGGCTCGGCCAGCCCACCGACCGCGTACAGGCCGGAATCGTCGCCCTGATGCAGAAGCTCCGCCTGTTCTCGCCGCTCCAGGTGCGCTTGTGGGCCCACCGCGCGAACGCCGCCTGAGTCCCGAGGGCTCGCAGGGGCGGCCCGTGAGTCCGAGCCGGTCAGACGGACGCTGTCGACGCACTGGCGGTCAGCGAACAGCCTTCGGCGATCAGCTCGATAGCTCGGTCATTCCAGCTGATCACTGACCGCGGACCGCTGACTGCCGCCCAGCTCGACCAGCTCGAGGATCACACCCGTCCCGAGGGCTCGCAGGGACGGTCCGTGAGTCCCGAGGGCTCGCAGGGACGGTCCGTGAGTCCCGAGGGCTCGCAGGGACGGTCCGTGAGTCCCGAGGGCTCGCAGGGACGGCCCGTGAGTCCCGAGGGCTCGCAGGGGCGGTCCGTGAGTCATGCGCGCTCGGCCTCCGCGAGGCACTCGGCGAGCGCCCACTGCATCTGGTCGGCGTCGTCGTAGCGCTCGTCGGCGCGGGCCATCGTGGCGCGCGCGACGACGGGTCGGATCCACGCGGGCAGGGCCGCGAGCGCTTCGTCGCGCGTGTGCTCGTACACGAGCTCGAGCCCCGACCTGCGGGTGATCACCGCGAACAGCGTGGCTCCCAGGCTGAAGAGGTCGGACCGGGGCTCCGCTCCGCGTGGATCGACGGCCTGCTCGGGTGCCATGAATGCGGGCGTTCCCATGATCGAGCCCATGCCGGTGAGCCGGTCGTGGCGAACCTGCGCGATCCCGAAGTCGACGAGCCGGGCCCCGAGGTCGGCGTGCACGAGGATGTTGTCGGGCTTCACGTCGCGGTGGACGATGCCTTCGCGGTGCACGTACGCCAGCGCGTCGCACACCTCGAGGGCCGACTCCACCAGCCGGACGGGGTCGATCATGCCCTCCTGGACGGCCCGGAGCAGCGACAGGCCCTCCACGAAGTCCTGCGCGAACCACAGCAGCGGGTCGTCGGCCGCGGAGATCGCGCGGACCGTGGGGATGGCGTCGTGGTGCAGCCCCCCGAGCACGGCGCTCTCGATGCGGAATCGCTCCACGAGCGCAGGCTCGTCGATCTGATCGGGGTGGAGCACCTTCACGGCAGCTTCGTCGCCGTAGCGGGTGTCGCGGGCGCGGTAGACGCTCGCGCTCCCCCCGACCCCGACGCGCTCCACGAGCTCGAACCGGTCGCCCACCCTCATCCTCCGAGCCTAAGCGACTGCGGAGCCCGCGGCGAGCGGACACCGAACGCACGACGCCCGCCGCGGCTCACAGGGAACCGGGCGGGTGCCGGACGGATGGATGGGGAGGCTCAGAGATCTTCGATGCAGACGCCGTCGTCCTGACCGGTGATCTCGCAGATGAACCCGTCGTCGCAGTCGAGGTCGTCCGAGCACAGGTCGATCTCGATGTCGTCGTCTTCACAACCGGCCACGGGGACCAGGGCACCGAGGGCGAACAGGACGGGGATGAGCTTCTTCATGGGGGTCTCCTTCTCCAGGGTATGCAGGGTTTTCAGCGGCCAATCCGGCCGTCAGAAGTAGTAGCGAGCACCGACCGCTGCATCGAAACCGGGGCGGGGCTCGGGCACGACGTACCCGGTGGCCGCGATGTCTCCGAAGAACTGCAGGCGCGGGTCGCCGAGGTTCACGTCCAGGCCGATGGGCACGCGCACACCGACAGCCACGTCACCGTCCCCCACGCCGTACGGCGAGCGTTCGGGAGGGCTCTCGAGCCAGCGCCGCGTCCACGCCTGACCGCCGACACCCAGGTGCCACTCGAGGTCGACGTTCTGGCCCGACGCCAGGACCGAGGGATGCCAGAGATAGGTTGCATGACCATACACTCCGGCCCACGGTGTGGTGGCGACCGCGAAGTCGACGGCCTGTGCGCGACGGTCCAGGTACACCTTGCCGCTGAGGCCCGTGGGCTGGCCGACGATGACCCCGAGACCGAAGGGGTGCGCATTCCGGTCGGCAGCGACGGCCGTTCCGGAGGTCGCGAGGAGCGCAGGGAGCACAGCGGCAGCGGCGAGGCGGGTGAGATGGGAGGACATGGAGGCTCCATGGGTGGCGACGACAACGCGTCATATGTTGTACCACCACATGATAACCGTTCACTGTTACTGCGCAACGATAAACCAGCCAAATGCAGGCGCACCCAGCTCTCGGACCGCGAGACAGCCCCCGCGATCTACCCCCTCGAAGCCACCGAACAGTCGATCAGAGGGTGGCGTCGAAACGTTGCAGAGCCAGACGGATCTCCTCGAGGTCCACCGGCTTGGTGAGGTGCAGATCGAAGCCCGCTTCGAGCGATCGCTCGCGGGCGACGTGCGTTCCGAAGCCCGTGAGCGCGACGAGCCTCAGGCCTGCGTACCGGGAGTCGGCGCGCAGCGTGCGAGCGACCTCGTACCCATCGGGACCGTCGCCCATGCTGATGTCGCAGAACACCACGGAGGGGTTCGCCTCTGCGATCTTCACGAGCGCCTCGGCACCCCCTTCGGCGACCACGACCGTGTGCCCGTCGCCCTCGAGGAGCTGCGAGAGCGCCAGACGCGCGTCGGCGCGGTCGTCGGCCACCACGATGGTGCGCGGACGCGGCGCGCGAGCGACGGGCACGGGCGTGGACGCCGCATGCTCCATCCACGGGAGGACGACCGTGAAGGTGGCGCCCGTCCCCTCCCCTTCGCTCGCGACCGAGATGCTGCCGGCATGCATCTCGACGACCCCGCGCACGAGCGAGAGCCCCAGCCCGAGCCCCGAGTAGCTGGCCGACCGGACCTGCGCGTACCGCTCGAAGATGGCGCCCAGGAGCTCGCGGGGGATCCCGCGGCCTTCGTCGGTGACCCGGATCACCACGGAGTCGCCGTCACGCTCGAGCTCGAGCAGGATCGGGCGGCCTTCGCCGAACTTCGCCGCGTTGTCGAGCAGGTTGGCGAGCACCTGCGCCAGCCTCGCGGGGTCGCCCAACACATGGAGCGGGACCGCCGGGATCTGGGCCCGCAGCAGGCTCCCGTCGGGGCGCCCGGTGCCGAAGTCGTCGGCCACCTCGCGCGCGAGATCCGCGACGTCGACGGGCTCGTGGCGGATCTCGAACTTGCCGCGCTCGAGCCGCGCCACGTCGAGCAGATCGTCGACCATCCGCCGCATGAACCCCGACTGACGGTCGAGCATCGCGACGATCTCGGACATCGGGTCGCCCT
This sequence comes from Myxococcota bacterium, assembly GCA_041389565.1. Classification (GTDB taxonomy): domain Bacteria; phylum Myxococcota_A; class UBA796; order UBA796; genus JACKEQ01. Next base: position 434,941 of record JAWKRP010000002.1, on the reverse strand, counting down.
CGGGCACCCGCCGGGCCAGCACCTGACTGGCGCCCGCAATCGCGTTGAGCGGGTTCCTCAGCTCGTGGCCGAGCATCGCCATGAAGTGCTCGCGCTCCACCGCGGCGGCCTGCAGCTGCTCCATGAGCTGCACGTTGTCCCAGGCGACGGACAGCAGCTGGCCCAGCTGCACGAGCGTGAGGCGCTGCACGCTGTCGTCGGCGGAGACCTCGAACGGCTCGGCCGCCAACAGGTGACCGAACACCCGCCCGTTGCGATCGGTGAGGGCCACGGCATTCGCGCGAGCGATCTCGGCGGGCGTCTGGAGCACGGACACGATGTCGGACTCGCCCGACCGCGACGCGATCCCCGCGGACTCCTGCGCTTCCACACCCACCGGCAGGGGCTGCTCGTGGGGTCGCCACGTCGTGAGCGCGCGCGAGCGGGTGCCCACGGACACGGCGCTCGCGGGCTCCGGGCGGTCGACCACGGCTGCGGCGACCTCGACGGACAGCAGACGGCGCGTCTCGGCGGCGACCATGCCGAGCAGCGAGTCGCGGTCGCGGACGCGGTTGAGCTGCAGGGCGACGTCGGCGAGATGCGTGAGGTGCCGGGAGTAGGCATCGGCGCGCATGAGCGCCTGGCGTCGCAGGTTCTGCTGGCGGTCGAGCACGAGGAACACGATCGCGATGAGCACCGTGCTGAGCAGCCCGGACGCGAGGGTCGACGCGACCGCGAACTGCCGCGCGGAGGCGGCCCGGGCCCGCGACTCGGTCGCCCGGGTGACGACCATGCGCCGGATGCGCAGCCGCTGGTTCTTGATGTCGCCCATCAGCTTGAGCCCGACATCGGTGGCCACGACCGTCATGGCGGCCTTCCCGCCGCCCTCGTCGAACACCTCGATGGTGTTGTCCATCTCGACGAGCTTCGCGTCGATGAGGTCGAACAGCCCTACCACCTCGGGCAGATCCGGCGGGATCCCCGCTTCCGACAGCGCGGGGAGGAGCTCGTCGCGACCGACACGCGCTCGCGACGCACCCGTGTGGTACGGCTCGAGGTAGTCGGAGTCGCCGGTGAGCAGGTAGCCGCGCTGCCCCGTCTCGGCGTCGGTGACATCGTCGATCAGCTGCTCGAGGGCCGCGAGCGCCCGATCGGTGCGCTGGACCTGGTCGGCCGAGCGGCTGATCAGGTCGAGGTTGTACAGCGAGACGGCGACCGTGAGGACCATGCCGAGCAGGGCCACCACGAACGCCGCGCGACCCGGGGCCTGCCAGGGAGTGGCGTTCATGCGGGCGACATCCCCTGGAGGAGGGCGTCGAGGTCGAGGGGCTTCTGCATCACGAGCGCGAACCCGGCGCTCTCGCACGCAGCCCGGACGTCTGCGGGGTCGTGCCCCGTGACCGCGATCTTCCGGGCTCCGCTCGGGAGGGCCCGCCCCACGTCGGTTCCGTGCATGTCGGGCAGCACGAGGTCGCAAAGCACGACCTCGGGGAGCGAGCGGGCGCAGGCCTCGAGCCCGGACCGGCCGTCGTGTGCGACCTCCACCTCGTGGCCCTCGAGCTCCAGCAGCATGCGGAGCGCAAGCGTGGAGTCGGCATTGTCGTCGATGATGAGGACGCGCATGGTGCTCCCGGTCGCTCCACGTACCCGAGCGGCAGGCTCACGGCCGGTCCCGATGCAGCAGTGCCTGGAGGTAGGCGGACTTCAGATCGATCGCCGGCGCTTCGGGCGTGCCGCCGACGGGGAGCTCGAGCACGGCGACCCCATCGTCGCGGATCAGTCCCATGGCCGCGCCCACCGCGACGTTCCGCAGACCGGTCGCCGCGTTGCGCCAGTCCATCCGGTCGACGAACCGGGCGTCGCGGAACGTGAGCTTCACGAGACCCCCGAGATCCGCGGACGGAGCGAGCGACAGCGCGGCGTCCACCGACACGCGGCCTTCCGAGGCGTCGAAGCCCGTCACGGGCGTCAGGAACGCGCTGGCCTCCGCGAGGTCGGCGTCCTCCAGGTCCGCCTCGAGGCGATGCCCGTCGTGGTCGGTGACGAGGCGGGCCGCGAGCGCACCGGTCCACAGGCTCCCCGTGAGCTCCGCGGTGCCGCTCTCGCGGTGCGAGCCGAACGTGGCGTCCGTCAGGGTGACCCGCGCGTCGGAGATGCCGAGCTCGCCACCGCTCGTGTGTACCGTCAGCGACCCGTCCTCGACGACCAGCTCGGGCACCCGCAGCGTGGGGAGCCGCGCTGGAGGGGTCGCATCGGAGGTCCCTCCGCTGTGGAGCGTGACGTCCAGGTGATCGAGCCGGCCGGTCAGCGTGCGCCCCTCGGGTCCGAGCGCGTCGGTCCAGTCGAGCCGCATCCGACCCGAGCCGCACGCCACGGAGGCCTCGGCGAACCGGGCGTCGAGACCGTCGACGTCCGCGGCCACCCAGCCACCCGTCTCGTGGATCCGGACCTCGACCGCGGCCTGACCGTCGATGGGCGGGAGATCGAGGTAGGCGCCGTACACGTCGGCGTAGTCGCGCAGATCGGTGTTCACGGCGTGGAGTCGCGCGCGACCGCCGGACCGGTGCGAGAACCCCCCGAAGGCGTCGAAGTCCGCGGTACCCGAGACCGTTCCGCCTCGTCCGAGCTCCCCGCGGATCTCCCAGCGGGCGCGCTCCTGACGCGTACCGAGCCCCTCGACGTCGAGGTCGAAGCGCGCGAGCTCCAGGGTGACGGGTGGATCCAGGTCGCGGTCGGTCCAGCGGAGGAGGCCGTCACGGACGTGGATGTCGAGCGCCAGGTCGGCGTCCGGACGCTGGAGGTCCTGGTCGGCGTGCACCCGCACGGCCTCGATCACGGGTCGCTCGACCTCGAGCACCGCGTCGACGGCCTGGGACTGCAGGAGGGCCGCCGGATCCCAGTGTGCGACGACCCGCGGGCTGCGAACGGAGCGGACCGCGCCGTCTCCGATGGCATCGAGCGCGACACCGCGAGCTTCGGCGACGCCCTCCAGGACGCGCACCCGGGCCTCGCTGGCGACCACGCCCCAGGCGCGGAGATCCCCCGAGAGGTCGGACGCATCGACGACGAACCGCGCGGCACCCGCCGGAGGCTCGTTCGTTCCGAAGGCATCGAGGGGAACGCGGGTGTCGACGCAGATCGAGCCCGCCGACACGGGGATTCCGGGCTCGAGGGTGGCGGAGAGCCCGTCGCCGCAGACGTGTGCGGACAGGCACCCCGGGAACAGATCGTCCGTGAGCCCTTCGCAGGCCCCGGGGTCGGTGAGCTCGACATCCCCGCGGTCGACCGTGACGCGCAGGGTGCCGTCGAGCGTGCCGGCGTCCATCCGCATGCCGGTCAGCGCGACATCCCCACCGTCGAGCGACGCTCCATCCACTCCCGCGACGTCGAAGGTGAGATCGAGCGCGTCTCCGTGGGCGTTCAGGAAGTCCAGCGAGCCGGTCGCCACCACGACCCCCGCGCCGGGGAGCCGGCCGAAGACGTGGAGGCGACCGGGTCCCTCGGCCGTGCCGAGATGGGCGTAGCTGCCGTTCACGCCCGTGATGCGATGCTCGAACGGCGCGCCGGACGCCCGCCCTGCGGGGTCCGTCCACACCCAGGTGCCGTCGAGGATGTCGAGGTCGACCGCGACGGGGAGCCAGGGCTCGCTCGCGTCGCGGAGCTCGCGCGGCGGACCCACGCGACGGCGGGCCTCCACCGTGGGCGAGATGGCGGTGCCGCGGACCTGGAGCGCTCCGGAGAGCAGCGAGGTCCACGACCAGTACAGGTGCGCCTCGGGGACGACCACACGCCGGAGCACGAGGGAGTCGCGCTCGGCATCGAGGGTCAGCCCGCGTACACGGGCGCGCCCGCGGATCAGGTCGACGTCGAGCACATCGACGCGACCCGAGAGGTCGGACCCGGAGCGGAGCTGACGCTCGACCGCCCAGCGGGCGACCGTGCTCGCTCCGAGCCCGACCGCGACCAGGCAGGCGCCCACGAGGAGCACGCTGCCCAGCGCGAGTCCGGTGAGCTCGCCGGGACGGTCGGCGAGCCCGCGCGGCATGCGGAAGCTCATCGGATCCGACCGTCCACACCGTGCTCGATCACGGCACACCCACGCGCGGAGCCCAGCTCGCGGGCCGCGACCATCGCCTCCCGCTTCGTGGGGTACACGGCGGCGGCCGTCTCGATGCCCTCGAAGCGCAGGAGCCAGCCATCGTCGCTCGGCACCACGTGGATGGGAGCGTCGGTGTCGGGCAGCGGCGAGCGGCCGACGGGGTTGTGGGCGTGCTCGTCGTCGAGGCGGGCCGACGAGTCGGTCGCGAACTCGGGCGTCGACGTGCGGTTCGCCGTGTACTGGGCGAGCATGGGGTCGGTGAGGTGGAAGCGTCGGGTGGTCATGGATTCACTCCTTGTGGGGTTTCGGGGTGCGTGATGCGCGCAGCTCACCGGCTCGTGGATCACGCCCGCTTCGGGACGCTGCGAACGCGTCGATCAGGGCACCTCGCCGGCGAGCGAGCGACGCACGCCGCCCGAGATGAGCGACACGACGAACAGCACCGCGAACACGAGGGCGAAGAGCTGGGCCAGCCAGCTGAAGGTGGACGCCAGGCCCCCGAACCCGAGGGCGGCACAGACGACGGCGAGGACGAAGAAGGTCAGGATCCAGAACAGCATGGGGAATCTCCTTTGATTGCATACTCAATATAGTTGCATTGTCTACGCGGGGCAAGTTGCATTGCAAACAAATATACGGGTGCGGTTCGGCTGCGCATCCAGGACGCCCAGAACGCAGGAAGGCCCGGGATCCCTGGAGGGATCCCGGGCCCGTGCCCGCCGTCGGTGACGAGGTCGATTCACATCAGTCGATGGCGAACGTCACGCTGGCCTCGACCATCAGGTCGGTCGCGATCTGGGGGTCGGTGAACAGCGAGGCGGCCAGCGCCCCGTCGAGGTCGGACTCGAAGTCGGCCCAGGCGTCGACGACCGTGTTCGCCACGACCTCGGCTTCGGGGTCGCTCGGACCGTAGAGACCGTCGACGTCTGCGAACACACCGGCCTCGAACGTCGCCCCCACGTCGAACAGCGTGTCGACCACGACATCGAGGAACAGCGTGTCGTCGATCGTGAGCGACGCGATGGGGCCGTTCGAGCTCAGGAGCGTGTCGGAGTACGCATCGAAGGCGAGCCGAGCGTCGGTGACGGACGCCGAGCTGCGCACGTCGGAGACGAGGGTGCTGGCGGCCAGCTCGAGCTGCGCGGCCGTGGCGCTGTCGAACGCACCGGAGTCGGCGATCACGAGCGTGTGGCGCTCGGTCGTCCACGCCTCGAGCGTGGCGGTGCCGTGCACACCGGCCTCGACCGCGGACTCGGAGCGCACGCGGCCCTCGAGCTCGGACTCGAGCACGGCGCGGAACGCGAGGGAGGCCTGGCTCTCGGCGGCGGACGCGAGGCGGGCGTCGATCCCGAGATCCTCCTCGGCGTCGAGGGCGGCGTCGAAGAAGTCGGTGTAGACGGCCATGGCGCCGGCACCGTCGTCGAGGTTGGACGACAGGGTGGTCATGGCATCGAGCATGGCGGTCCACAGGGCCTCGGCGTCGAGGTTCGTACCGCCCTCCGCGAACGCGGCGAGGCGGGTCTCCTGCGCCGCATGGATGGCGTGCGCAGCGGCATCGATCTCGGCATCGGCGTCGCCGTTGGCTTCCTCGATCCCGCGGACCTCAGCCGCGAAGTCCGCGAAGATTCGCTTCCGCAGGTCGATCGTGTCGATCTGCTCGGCGTCCATGCTCTCGGTGAGCTTCAGGAACACCTCCGACTCGAGGCTCGTCTCGGCGTCGATGGGCGCGGTCGTGACGGTGCCACGGGCCTCACCCGTGGTCTCGACGATCACGCTGCCCACGCGCTCGCCGGACTCGTCGATGGCGACCACGACGACCTTCTGCAGCTCGGCCGGGGCGTCGATGGTGAACGAGCCACTCGCGTCCACGGAGCCGGTGGCGACGACCTGACCGGCGTCCGCACCCGAGGTGGCGAGCACCTCGACCTCGCTGGCGGCCGAGACGGAGCCCGGGCCGGCGAGCCGCGCCTGGGTGCCCTGCCCGTCGGTGACCCGACCGGAGAGGGTGACCATCGCATCGGGGTCTTCGGCGCCGTTGCAGGCGATCATCGCAAGGACCATGAGGGGGGTGAGCGTCTTCATGTGGAGTCTCCTCGTTGGGTTGAACAGTGTATGCACTGCATGCATAACGTACACCCACTAACGTGCAAGCAAACACCCGCAAGGGCGTGTGAGACACCCCTGTAACTGTGAACACATTCGGCATCTCGCTCGTCGGGTCGGCCCGAGAGGACGGAGACACGCCCCACGGCACACCGCGCTCGAATCACATCGGACCGCGACGCATCGATACCCAGGCGCCACCTCCACGGTGACGATGGACCGTGGGAGCGGTCCGGGGACCTGGCGGCTAGACTGCGCGCCGGGAGGTCCCATGCTGTTGTGGACGATGATCACGGGCTGTGCAGTGAAGTGCGAAGACGATCAGCTCGTCGTCAACGGGGAGTGCGTCACGCCCGAGGTCCTCGAGGCCGATGTCGACACCGACGCCGACTCGGACACCGACGCAGATGCGGACACGGATGCGGACACCGACGCCGACACCGATGCGGACACGGACGCCGACACCGATGCGGACACGGATACCGACACCGATACGGACACCGACACCGATACGGACGCCGACACGGACACCGACACCGACGCCGACACGGACACGGACACGGACACCGACACCGACACCGACACCGACGCCGACACCGACACCGATGCGGACACGGACGCCGACACCGATGCGGACACGGACGCCGACACCGACACCGATGCGGACACCGACACCGACACCGACCCCCTCCCCCCGGCGAACCGCTACGCGGCCGCGTACGCCGAGCCGATCGTGACGATCGACTACGACGCGCAGGAGCTGTACGACCTCGCGATGGTCGACCTCGGCTCGGGCCCGGCGCTCCTGATCGCGACCTCCGCGAACACCCTCCAGCTCGTCGAGACCCTGGTCGACGGCGACCTCGACGCGCTGGCGACCGTCATCGCGACCGCCCCGAACGGCTTCGACGGCATCGTGCACGCCGACCTCACGGGCGACGGGGTTCCCGACCTCGGCGTCGCGGAGCGCTACGAAGACGCGTACCGGATCGTGGCGGGTCCGCTCTCCGCTTCCACCGATGCCGACACCTTCCTGGAGATCGACGTCTCCCTGGTCGACACCGTCTCGGCGTCGGCGGTCGGAGACTTCGATGGCGACGGCACCCCCGACCTGGCGCTGGCCGGACACACCCTCGGGTCCAACAGCTATGGCGCGATCGCGGTGTTCCTGGGCCCGATCACGGCGGCGACGAGCTGGAGTCAGGCCGACTGGACGTACACCTCCGACCGCTCGATCGACGGGCTCGTGGTCGGCGACTTCGACGGTGACGGGTCCGACGACCTCGCGTGCGTCGACAGCCAGAACACCCGGGTGCTCGATGGGCCCCGCAGCTCGGGCCTCCCGACGGTCATCGACGCTTCACACGTGTTCCCGGGCTCGCGGGCGGTGGCCGCGGGGGACCTGAACGGAGATCAGCGCGACGACCTCGTGGTCGACTACGTGGGCGACCTGGGCGTGTTCGCGGGCCCCCTGCCCGGCACGGCGTCGGGTCTCGGGCTCGCGGCCCATCGGATCGAGAGCCTCACCTCGGGCGACGTGAGGGTGTTCGACCTCGACGCAGACGGCGCGAACGACCTGTTCTCGCCGGGCGCGTCCGGCCGGATGAACCTGAGCTACGGCCCGCTCCCGGCGCTGATTCCGGAGTTCCGGGAGGATGGCTGGCTGAACACGGGCCACTACTCCGCCGACGACAACAACCGGCTCGCCTTCGGGGACGTGGACGGAGATGGGTACGACGACGTCGTGGTGTCGCTCGACACGGTGTTCGCCGTGGGGCGCAAGCAGATCCTGGTGTACCCGGGCGATGCCCCGCCCTCGCCATGGCAGGCCTCCGACGCCACGAATGCCCTGCCCCGTCTCAGCGGCGTGCCCTCGCCTTCGTGGACGCTCACGCACGACGCTTCCGTCTACATCGACGAGTACCTGACGATCGCCGATCTCCACGGCACCGGCGCGCAGACGCTGCTCGTGGCCGGAAACGGCAGCATCGACGCCGACGTGGTGGTGTACTGGCTGGATGCCCCCGTGTCGGGGGATCTGCCGTCGGTGGCCACGGGAACGCTCACGATTCCGTCCGCGACCATCGGCTCGCCCGTCATCGTGGCCGAGCTGACGGGCGACAACATGCCGGACCTCGTGGTCCAGGGCGACGACCTGCTGATCTTCCCCGGTCCCATCGAAGGCCACACCGATGCATCGACGGCCTGGCGCGTTCCCGGGCCTCCGGGCGGGTTCGCGTCCGGCCTCACGGTGGGAGACGTGGATGGCGACGGGAACCTGGACCTCGTCGTCGGTCGGAACCCCGCGCGGGTGTTCCGCGGCCCGTTCGCGGGCGACCTCACGACCGGTGACGCGAGCCACCTGCTCACCATCTCCGGCCTGCACGGGATGTTCGTCGCCGACATCGATGGCGACGCCATCAGCGACCTGGTCGTGGCGCAGCAGAACGAGAGCTACGTGCTGAAGGGCCCGATCCCGGGAGGGGCGTACGACGTGGCGCTGCAGGCGGACCACACCATCCTCACGGGCTCGGTGCGGGATGTCGCGCCCATCACGGGCAACGCGCACTCCGACCTCCTCGTCGGCTACTCCCAGCAGGAGCTGAGCGTGCTGAGCGGACCGGCGGTGCGCGACCAGGTCGGCACCACGGCGCTGTGGCGCATCGAGTCCGACGGAACCGGAGCGTTCGGCTTCCCGAAGGTCGGTGACTTCGACGGAGACGGGCTCGGAGACCTCGTGGTGCCCGATATCCCCGGTACGGCGCGCGTGTTCTACGCCCCGTTCACGGGCACGGCGGAAGAGGCGAGCACGGTGGCCGCGACGCTGGAGGTTCCCGCCCACTCGGGGAACCTCGGGCTGGTGACGGGGGATCTCGACGGCGACGGGAGCGACGACATCGTGATCGGGACCTACGACGGCACCACGCAGATCCGGATCGTCCGCGGCGCGCCCTGACGGAGCTCAGAGTCCTTCGACGAGCGACTCGTACCAGCCGAACTCGGCTTCGGGATCGATGTCTTCCTCAGGCTCCATCCCGAGGTCGAGATCCGCGGTGAGCCCGGCATCCGCGAAGGCGCTCGGCGGGAGGGCCTCGAGCGCGGCCCACAGCTCGCGGTCGCTCGCGATGAAGCCGTGCTGGATGGCGTGCCCGACGATCTCGAGCGTGCCCGCACGGAACAGCAGCGCGGCATCCGCGAGCCCGAAGAAGTCCCACGAACGGCCGTCGGGGCTCGTGATCCCGACGTGCTGCACGGGCATCGCGAGCTCTTCGAGGCACGCCTCGAGGCTCATGTCCTGACCGGACAGGAAGCGCACGAGCGCCTTGATCTGGGCGTCGTGACCGGTGAGCGCGGTGATGTCGGTGACCGGGCCGAACGTGAGCATGCAACCTCCGGAAGCCGCACGACTATCACCCGCGGAGGTCGACGCCGATCCCAACCTACATAACGAATCTGTTATACAGAGGGAGTCCGCTCCCGGATGCAGGAGGTCCCCATGATCCAGAAGGTCGCGTTCACGATGTACCCCGTGCAGGATGCCGCCCGAGCACGGGCGTTCTACGAAGGCATCCTCGGTCTGACGATCGGCGCCAACGGGCAGTTCGGCGACCGGTTCTGGCTCGAGTACGACCTGCCGGGAGGCGGGTGCATCGCGCTCACGAACGCCACGCCTGGCGCACCGGGGTCCGGGAGCACCATCGCGCTCGAAGTGTCCGATCTCGACGCGCTGATCGCCCACCTCCGGTCCCACGACGTGCCCCTGCATGGCGAGGTCGTGCGCGGGCCCCACTGCCGTATGCAGCCCTGCGAAGACCCCGACGGCAACCCGCTGCTCCTGCACCAGCTCGACCCCGGCCACACCTGATGGTCGCAGCCGCTTCGCTCGACGCCACGTTCGCGGCCCTGGCGCATCCCGTCCGGCGCGCGATCCTCACGCGCCTGTCGGCCGGCGAAGCCACGGTCCAGGAGCTGTCGGCCCCGCACGACATCAGCCAGCCGGCGATCTCGCGGCACCTCAGGGTGCTCGAAGACGCCGGCCTGATCGCACGTGGGCAGGCCGGCAACTACCGCCCACGACGGCTCGATGCGTCGCCCCTGCGCGAGGCGGCGGGCTGGATCGTGGGCTTCCGCGAGTTCTGGGAAGAGAGCTATGCCGGGCTCGACGCCCTCCTGGCCGCCCTGCAGGAAGAGCCATGAGCGCGCTGCACATCGAGCCCGAGGGCGAGCGGTCGCTGCGCATCGTGCGCAGGTTCGCGGCCCCCCGCACTCTCGTGTTCGAGGCGCACCTCCGTCCGGAGCTCGTCGTCCGCTGGCTCGGCATCACCCGGATGGACTGGGTCCGCTGCGAGATCGACGCACGGCCGGGGGGCCGGTTCCACTACGAGTGGGCGCGCGACGGGCACACGCTGGCGGAGGAAGGGCCACGCGCCACGCGCCTCGAGATGCGGATCGACTACGGCTCGGGCGAGATCCGCGACCGGGTGCTCGCAGGCCCCATGTCCGCGGGGCTCGGCGAGGGGTACGACGCCCTGGATACCGTGCTGGCGAGCACTATTCGGCCAGGATGAGAGCCCCGATCCGGTCGAGCAGGCCCTCGGTGCCCTCGCGGCGGTTCTCGATGCTGTCCTCGCCATCCACGAACACGATCTGCTCGTGGTACCGCAGGGTCGTCGCGCCGCCACGGGCCTCGAGCTCGACCGTGGCGAGCGACACCGAGTGGTGCTCGCCGTTCAGGTGCATGTCGTACGCGTACACCAGACGGGACGGCGCTTCGATGAGGTGCACCCGCGACGTGTAGAGCGACACCATGCCCGACTCCACGAACCGCCCTTCGTGGATCTCGGTGCCGCCGACGCGGAAGTCGATGCTCGTGCGGAGCGGCTCCCACTGCCCTTCCGGACCTCGGAACCACTGGAGCTTCAGCTCGGGATCCGTCCAGGCGGCCCATACGCGGTCGAGCGAGGCCTTCCAGGTGCGTTCCATGGACATCGTGTGGTGGTACAGCGCGGTCATTCTCGCCCTCCAGGCGTGTCGGGGGTTCGCTCGAGGATCTCGCCGAGCCGATCGAAACGATCGGACCACAGCTGGCGCCGCTCCTGGAGCCAGCGCTCTGCCCGCGCGACCCCCGCGGTGTCGAGCCGACAGGTGCGCGACCGCCCGATCTTCTCGGTGCGGACGAGCCCGCCGGCCTCGAGCACCTTCACGTGCTGCACGATGGCGGCCAGCGTGCAGTCGAACGGCTCGGCCAGCTCGCTGACGGTGGCCGGACCGCGGGTGAGGCGATCGAGCATGGCGCGACGCGAGCGGTCGGCCAGCGCGTGGAACATCTTGTCGAGGTGCTCGTGAGACTCAAGCATGTGCTTGAGTATCCCGAGCCGGCGGACAGTCAAGCGATTGCTTCAGTATTGCGTGAACGCCCGTCCACACGGTACGAACGTGAACACCGCGTGCGGGGTTCCCGTGTTCGACCACCTCTCCATCGGCGTCACCGACCTCGAGCGATCGGCGCGCTTCTACGATGCCGCCCTCGCCCCGCTCGGCTGGACGCGGCTCGCTTCCGGGCGTCGGAGCGTCTGCTACGGCCCGCCGGGCTTCACGGGCGAGGCGCCGTTCGCGATCCTCCAGACAGCGAGCCAGCTCGCTGAAGGCTCCGGGTCACGGGATTTCCACCTTGCGTTCCGGGCGTCCGATCGCGCCGCCGTGGACGGGTTCCACGCGGCTGCACTCGCGTCCGGAGGCCGTGACGACGGGCCCCCGGGGATCCGGGAGCACTACGGTCCCGGCTACTACGCGGCGTTCGTGACCGACCCCGACGGGCACCGCCTCGAGGCGGTCGTCCACGAATGACCGAGCGGTGCTGCGTCAGGGCACGACGGCCGACGCGCTCGGTCCGAGGCCGTCCCACGTCGAACCGGGGAGCACACGGACGTCGTCGGTGAACGGCGCCAGCGGGCCCCAGGTCACGCTGTCGGTGGGGGGCTCGATGCCCGCGCCGCAGGGGTCGGCCAGGCACACGTACGGCAGCCCGAGGTGCGTGACGGTGTAGCCGAGCGGGTAGGTCACGTCCTGCCCGGTGCCGAGCGACGCCACGTCCGTCCACATCTCGAGGGTCAGCTCGTCGTCGGGCATCGACGACTCCACGAACGCGACGGGATCGAACGGACCCTGCACGTTCCCCGAGCCCGAGGTGTCCGCGTTCGAGCCATTGGCGGTGGCGAGCTCGTTGCTGAAGCTCACGCTGGCGTCCCACAGGTTGTCGACGAAGCTCACCGGCGTCGTGGTGCCGCCGTCCCGCCAGAGGTGCCCGTACGGCGTCGCGGTGGCGTACACCTGGTCGCGCTCGAACCGGTAGTTCCGAAGGCCATTCTCCGTGAGCGTGATCGGCATGTCCGGAAGCGTGACGGGGTTCATGTACGCCCACAGGTTCCGCGCACCGGAGATGTAGTTCCGCTCGATGAACACGCCCTCGTTGCCCGACGTGTCGTCGCCCGCGATGCTCGCGGCGAACATGGAGAACGTCGAGCCGGAGGAGCCCAGGAACACGTTGTCGTGCACCTCGACGCGACCGCCGCGGTACCCGAGCTGGAAGTTGTTGTCCTGGAAGGCCTGGAAGGCGTCACGCCAGTCCATGGCTGCCGGGCCGAACACGTTGTGGTGCACCCGCGTGTTCCCCATCAGCTGACCGAGCTGGATGGACTCCGTACCGGTCCGGAGCACGCGGTTGTTCCAGATCTCCCAACCGAAGATGGTGTGCTGCGGCTGCGCCTGGGTGGACCCGATGTACAGCCCCTCCGAGCCGGTGTCGTGGATGTAGTTGTCGTGCAGGCGCACGTTCGACATCGTCGCCGCGCCGTCGTTGTCGGTCTTCATCGTCATGCCGGCGAAGCCGACCTCGCGGACCTCGACGAAGCACACCTCGAAGTCCGTCGCGCCCCCGCCGACACCGAGCCCTGAGTTCCCGTCGCGCACGAAGTCGTCGTCGATGAGGATTCCGTAGGTTCCTGCGGAGTTGGCGAACGCGCCGTCCCGGTGGCCCGGGTACGCGGCATCCCCGGTCTGCGAGATGGGGTCGTACTCGCCCGTGATGACCCAGTTCGAGCCCCCACCGACCGAGAACAGGTAGTAGTGGTCGAGGGCGCCGATCCAGACCTGGCCCCCGCTGTTCGTGATGACGAGGGGGTCGGACGGGTCGCGGTCCGGCAGGTTTCCGATCCGCAGGAACGGGTAGTGCCCGGCGGGCAGGTAGAGCCGATCGAGGGCCTGCCAGTCGACCGCCGGGAAGCTCGCCTGGATGTCGGGGTAGTACCCGCCGTTCCCGTCGGTGAGCGGAAGGGTGAACGTGGACTGCGGGACCCCGAACCGACCGTCGGTGTCGGGCCAGGCCAGGGGGTCGATTCCCGTGTCGGTGTCGGTGTCGGCGTCGGTGTCCGCATCGGTATCGGAGTCCGTGTCCGCATCCGCGTCCGTATCGGAGTCCGTGTCCGCATCCGCGTCTGTGTCCGCGTCGCTATCGGAGTCCGTGTCCGCATCCGCGTCGGTGTCCGCGTCGGTATCGGAGTCCGTGTCCGCGTCGGTATCGGAGTCCGTGTCCGCATCCGCGTCGGTATCGGAGTCCGTGTCCGCGTCGGTGTCGGAGTCCGTGTCCGCGTCGGTATCGGAGTCCGTGTCCGCATCCGTGTCGGTGTCGGTGTCCGTGTCGGTATCGGTGTCCGTGTCCGCATCCGAGTCGGTGTCCGCGTCGGAGTCGGTGTCCGCATCCGAGTCGGCGTCCGCATCCGAGTCGGTGTCCGCATCCGAGTCGGTGTCCGCATCCGAGTCGGTATCGGTATCGGTGTCGGACTCCTCGGCGTCCTTCTCGGACCCGGTGCAAGCAGAAAGGACGAGCAGGAGCAACATCGAGCGCATTTCAGACCTCCGCCTGCGCAGGATAGCGAAGGAGTGCGAACGTTGTTCGCGAACGCGACAGGATGTGCGACACCCCCGTTCTGGCGGGCGTCTCCGCGCGATCGTCGCACGCTGGATTCGTGACGATGCAGAGCGTGCGGGTGCGCCCCGCGATCTCGCCTCCCAGACAGGTCAGTCGAGCCCGGCTCGCTTCCGCATGCGCCAGAACGTGGTGCGGCTCACCCCCAGGCGCTCCGCGGCCGCGTGGATGTCGCCCTGGCACACCTCGAGGGCCTCACGAACCCGCTCCGCTTCGCCGATGCTCGCGACCGGCACCCGTGGGGTCGAGCGCGCCCGACCCGGGGATCCCGACGCACCCGACGTTCGCGGCCGCACCTCCCCCGCTTCCCGCAGCTCGGGCGGCAGATCCTCCAGCGTGAGGACGGGACCGCGCCCCACCGCGAACGCGTACTCCACGACGTTGCTGAGCTCCCGCACGTTCCCGGGCCAGGGGTACGACAGCAGCGCCCGCATGGCCTCCGGCGCGATGCTCGTGACCACGCGGGGGCTGCCCCGCTGTGCCTGCTCGATGAAGTGCCGGACGAGCAGCTCGATGTCGGACGGACGCTGACGTAAGGGCGGCAGGAAGATCGGCACCACGCGGAGCCGGAACATCAGGTCGTCGCGGAAGCGGCCGGCACGCACCTCTTCACGGAGTGCCCGATGCGTCGCCGCGACCACACGGACGTTCGTGTGCACGGGCTCCGTTCCGCCGACCGGCACGAACGTGCGCTCCTGCAGCACGCGCAGCAGCTTGGCCTGCAGGTCGAGCGGGAGCTCCGCGACCTCGTCGAGGAAGAGCGTGCCCCCATCGGCCTGCGCGAAGATCCCCTTCCGTGACGCCACCGCGCCCGTGAACGCGCCCTTCGTGTGCCCGAACAGCTCGCTCTCGAGCAGCGTAGGCGTGAAGGCCGCACAGTTCACGGCCACGAACGGACCGTTGCGACGGCGGCCCTCCAGGTGGATGGCGTGCGCCACCAGCTCCTTGCCCGTGCCGCTCTCGCCGCGCACGAGCACGGAGGTCTCGGTCTCGGCGACGTTCCGCACCACCTGGATCACCCGGAGCATCGAGCGATCCCGCGTGATCAGCCCGTGGAAATCGGTGACCCCGGGACCCGACGCGCTGCGACCCGACGTGCCGTGCCCCTCGGTGTCGAGCGCCAGCAGGTGGATCGCGCCACCGTCGGGCAGGACCCGCGCGTAGTGGCGCACCCAGACCGACGTTCCATCGGCGCGGGTGAGCTGCACGCTCGCGCCGAACGGACGGGCCTCGTCACGGTCGCAGATCACGCCGTCGGGACAGACCCGGCCCTCCATGCGCTCCGCCGCGTGCCCGACGATGCGGGCGGCCTCCGGCGACCAGTACAGCACGCGCCGCTCGGCGTCGGTGACGACCACGGCCGCGCCCGGCAGGAGCTCGGCGAGCGCTCGGAAGCTCTCGCCCACCCCGTTTCGTCGCAGCAGCCCTTCCAGTTCCATGTTTCGTTCCACATCCGCAGTGTAACGAAACACGATGAAACATCCATCACTTCTCCAATTGTTCATGTGCTTCATGACGAATGCTCGACTCAACTACCGTGGCACACGATTTGCATATGCTCCCGGCAACTCCCAGGAGCTCTCCAATGACCGCGACCCTCTTCGAGCAGTCCGCTGCACATCCCCACGGGTTCCGCGAGGTGTCCCCGACCGACGCACTCCCGCACCTCGCCGGCCTCCGTCTGATCGACGTTCGTGAGACCGCCGAGCTCGACGGCCCGCTCGGGCACCTCGAGGGCATCGAGCACGTCCCGCTGGGCACGGTCCCGAGCGCCGCTCCCACCTGGGACCGCTCCACGCCCATCCTCGTGATCTGCCGCAGCGGCGGGCGTTCCGGGAGCGCGGCCGCTCACCTCGCCCAGCTCGGCTTCGAGCAGGTGTTCAACCTCTCCGGCGGCATGCTCGCGTGGAACGCGGCGGGCCTCCCGCTCGAGCGCGAGGCCACCCGATGACCGCCCTCGCACTCGTCCTGTCCACGCTCATCGGCGTGGCGCTCGGTCTCCTCGGCGGTGGCGGGTCCATCCTCACCACGCCGATCCTCATCTACGCGCTCGGGGTCGCCACGAAGCCGGCCATCGCCACGTCCCTCATCGTGGTGGGCGTCACGAGCCTCGCAGGCGTCGTGCAGCATGCGCGCGCCGGGAACGTCGTGTGGCGTACGGGCCTCGTGTTCGGGCTCGCGGGCATGGCCGGCGCCTACGTCGGTGGGTACGCCGCGAACTGGGTCTCCGAGACCGTGCTGCTCGTGCTGTTCGGCCTCATGATGCTCGCGACCGCCATCGCGATGTTCCGCGGGCGCCAGGAGCCCGAGCCCGGCGCGACCGACGGGCACTCCCACCCCGTGTGGAAGATCGTCGCCGAAGGCGTGGTCGTGGGGGTCGTCACCGGCCTGGTCGGCGCGGGCGGTGGATTCCTCGTCGTGCCCGCACTCGCGCTGATGGGCGGGCTCCCCATGAAGAAGGCGGTCGGCACGTCGCTGCTCGTCATCGCGATGAAGAGCTTCGCTGGCTACGCCGGGCACGCCGCGCACGTCGAGATCGACCTCGGGCTCGCTGCGATGGTGTCGACCGCCGCTGTGCTGGGCTCGTTCGGAGGCAGCGCGCTCGCCGGCTCCGTGCCGCCGGTCGTCCTCCGGCGTGGGTTCGCGGGGTTCGTGCTCGTGATGGCCTGTTTCGTCCTGTTCCAGCAGGTCTGAGGCGCACCATGACCATCGACACGCTCAGCTTCACGCCCGTCGCCTCCCTGCTCGGGGGCGCGCTCATCGGCCTCGCCGCCTCCGGGATGCTCCTGCTCGAAGGCCGGATCGCCGGCATCAGCGGAATCCTCGGCGGCCTGTTCACTCCGCGCGCCGGAGACATCGCCTGGCGCGTGGCCTTCGTGCTCGGCCTCGTGGTCGCGGGCCTCGGAGGCTCGTGGCTCTTCCCCGAGACCGTCGCGGTCGAGACCGTCCGGGCACCGTGGATGCTCGTGGTCGCAGGCCTGCTCGTGGGGGTCGGCACGCGGCTCGGAAACGGGTGCACCAGCGGGCACGGCGTCTGCGGGCTCTCGCGCATGAGCCCCCGCTCTCTCGTCAGTGTGGTCGCGTTCATGACCGTCGGTGCGGTCGTCGCCACGGCCGTGGGCCAGTGGGTCGGAGGTGGCGCATGAGGTCCGTGCTCGTCTCGTTCTCGGTGGGTCTGGTGTTCGGCGTGGGCCTGCTCCTCGCCGGGATGACCCAGCCCAAGAAGGTCGTGGCCTTCCTCGACCCCCTCAACGGCTGGGACCCGTCCCTCGGGCTCGTCATGGTCGGCGCCATCGCGGTGCACTTCCTGGCGTACCGCCTGGTTCCCCGGCTCTCGTCCCCGCTGTTCGATCGGCGCGGATGGTCGCTCCCCACCCGTCGCGACGTCGATGCCCGGCTCGTCGCGGGCGCGGCCCTGTTCGGCGCGGGCTGGGCGCTCGGTGGCTACTGCCCGGGGCCCGCGCTGGCGGCCTTCACGTCCGGCGCGGGCGCCACGCTCACCTTCACCGGCTCGATGCTCGTCGGCATGTGGGGATTCTCGCTGTGGGAAGCCTCGCGGGCCGTCCGCTGAGCTCCGGAGGCACCATGGACATCCAGACCATCCTCGTCCCCGTCGACTTCTCCGTCTGCTCGCTCGGTGTGGTCCGACAGGCCACCGCGCTCGCAGGGAAGCTCGGCGCCCGGATCGAGCTCGTCCACGTCGGCGACCTTCCCCCGGGCATCACCCCCGACACCCGCATCGTGGCGGACGGGCACCGGGAGGCTGCGGGAGCGGTCCTGTCCCGCGACGCCCTCGCGCGGATGGCCCCCTTCGAAGCGGTCGCCCGCGGAGAAGGCGTGCCCGTCGGGTCCCGCGAGGTCTTCGGTCCGATCGCGTCCACCCTCCTCCAGGCGGTCGACGACGCGGGCGCCGACCTCGTCGTCATGGGCACCCATGGGCGCTCCGGTCTCGCCCGGATCGTGCTCGGCAGCGTCGCCGAGGCCGTGGTCCACGGCGCCACCGTGCCCGTCATGCTGATCCGACGCCAGCCCCGCCCGGAGTGCGGGAGGGACGACTGCGACTGGTGCGCCCACGGCGGGCGCAGCCTCGCCGAAGACCGAATCGACGCCGAGCAGCAGGGCTGATCGGCCCATCCACCCGAACGGAGTGCCCATGTCCACCTCTCCCTGGCCCCTCGCCTCCCTGCTCCTCGCGACGACGTCCGCGTTCGTCGGATGGACCGTCGGACACGGAGCGCCCGCACCCGAAGCCGCCCTGGTGGCCGCTCCCGAGCCCGCTACCTCCGTGGCCGAGACCCCGGCCCCGGCTCCAGTGGCGGACGTTCCACCGGCCACGGATCCGTCGACCTGGCCCCTGAAGGTCCCGGACCTCGCGGACGTGCCACAGACTCCGCTCGGCGACAGCATCCGGCGCGGCCACGAGATCGTGACGCACACCCGACAGGCCCTGCCGGACAACGTGCGCGCCGCGAACCACTGCTCGAGCTGCCACCTGCAGGCGGGGACGGTGGCGGACGCGGGACCGTGGGTCGGTGTGGCCGGGCTCTTCCCGATGTACCGCTCGCGGACGGGCACCGTCGTCACCCTCGAAGACCGCGTGAACGACTGCTTCGAGCGCAGCATGAACGGCACGGCCCTGCCGCCCGGCAGCGCCCCCATGAAGGACATCCTCGCCTACATGACGTGGCTGTCCGAAGGCGTGCCCGTCGGTGCCGCCGTCGAGGGGCGCGGCTTCAGGAAGGTCGCCGATCCACCCGTCCCCGATGCCGCACACGGCGCCGAGGTGTTCGCCACGAAGTGCGCGGCCTGCCACGGCGTCGCCGGCGCCGGACTCTCCGGTCCCGACGGAACCCCGATCTACCCGCCGCTGTGGGGAGACGAGGCCTTCAACATCGCGGCGGGCATGGCGCGGCTCGACACCGCTGCTGCGTTCGTCCGCTGGAACATGCCGCTCGGACAGGGCGGCACGCTCACCGACCAGGAGGCGTACGACCTCGCCGCGTACTTCACGGTCCAGCCGCGGCCCGACTTCGCGCGCAAGGACCAGGACTGGCCGAACGGCGGGAAGCCCCGCGACGCGAGGTACTGATGTGGCTCGCGCTCGCCACCGCGCTCGCGGCCGACTGGCCCCGCCTCCAGGGCACAGAGACCGCCGCGGACCCGCCCACCGTGCGCCCCTGGGGCTTCGTGCAGGGCCTCGGTGAAGGCATCGTCGGTGGACCCCCGGTGACCGGGCTCACCGCGCCGGCGCTGGAGCCGTTCGAAGGCCAGCGGGCCGCGTTCAACCGGGTCGGATCCGGAGACGCCACGTGGGGCTTCTCGGTGCGGCGGGCCCGCGCGGGTCTGCGCGGCGCGATCCCCGGTACGGACGGGCGGATCTCGTGGATGCTCTCCGCGGAGCTCGGCGACAACGGGCTCACGCGCACGTCGCCCGTCGTGCTCACCGATGCCTCTGTGACCGCCTCGTACGTTCCCGGCGCTCGCCTCCGGGTCGGGCAGTTCAAGCTGCCGCTCGGCGAGGAGGCGCTCGAGATGAACCCGATCGCCGCGGAGTTCGTGAGCTTCTCGGAGGCCACGCGGCAGCTCCTGCTCGAGAGCCCCATCTCCAAGGGCGCGTACACGGGCGGCGTCAGCGGGTTCCGGGACGTGGGGGTGCAGGCGTTCGACAGCTTCGTGCTCGGCAGCGGCGAGCTCGGGTACGCCGTGATGGTGTCGAACGGACGCATGGGAACGCTCGAGATCGACGACGCGAAGGACGTCACGGCCCGTGTCGCCTGGTCGCCGTGGGTGTGGGGCGAACGCACGGCCGCCCGGCGCGACGAGGTCGGCGGGTACGCGTTCTGGCAGCAGGGCTCGCGCGACCTCGACGGCGAGCGGGCCCCGCGCGTGCGACGCGGCGCGGGGGTCAAGCTCGAGAAGGACGGCTGGCGTGCGCGGATCGAGGTCCTGCAGGCCTCGGGCATGCTGGAGTCGGGCAGCAATCCGCCCTTCCCGGGCCAGCCGGTGCGCGTGGCGACGCACGGGCAGGCCGTCGGCGGGCATGCCTTCCTGCACTACGGGCACGGGCACGCGGCCGGTGGCGTGCGGTACGACACGCTGTGGCGCGGCACCGACACCCCGTCCGACCTCCGGATCTTCCAGACGGTCACCCTCGACGCCCAGGCGGTGCTGAACCCGCGCGCGCGCCTCCTGGTCGACTACGAGCTGCGCTGGCTCGGCGCCCCGCACGCCTCCGACGACGCACGGACGATCGCGCGCACCCTCGGGGACCGCGTGTCCGTGCAGGCCGTCGCCGTGTTCTGAAGCCCCGCCGTCACTCCAGCGGCGTGGCGTTCACTCCGTCGCGTCCGGCGTCGGTCTTCTCGTAGAACCGCCCCAACAGGCCCGGCACGGCGGGATTCGCGGCGCCGCTGTACCCGGTGAACGCCTCGTACGCGAGCTGATCGTCGAGGGGCCGGCCGATGACGTTGAGCACGGTCTCCTTGGCGGACTGCACGGCCCAGGGGTCGTTCCGCAGGATCTGGCGCGCCACACGGTGGGCTTCCTCCAGGAGCTCGCCGTGCGGCACGACCCGGCTCACGAGGTTGCACGCCAGCGCGCGCTGCGCGTCGATCGCTTCGCCCGTGAGCACCATCTCGAGGGCCACGCCCGACCCACAGACGTTCACGAGCCGCACGATGCCGCCGTCGCCGTGGTGGAAGCCGCGCCGCACCTCGAAGCTCCCGAAGCGGGCCCGGTCCGACGCGATGCGGATGTCGCACGCGAGGGCCGTCTCGAGGCCCCCTGCGAGCGCCCAGCCGTTCACGGCCGCGATGATGGGCTTGTAGATGCGGTGCAGACCCCGCGTGATGCCGCCGAGGCCGTCGCGGATCTTCTTTCGCGGCAGCAGGGCGTCGGCGGAGTCGACCCAGTGCGGCAGGTGCGACTTCAGGTCGGCACCGGCGCAGAAGGCCTCGTCGCCCGCGCCGGTCACGATGGCGACCTCCACGGCGTCGTCGTCGCGGAAGTCCTGCCACACGGACCAGAGCTGCTCGTGCATGTCGCGGTCGATGGCGTTCATCGCCTCGGGGCGGTTCAGCGTGACCAGCGCGATGCGGCCGGTCTTCTCGTACAGGACCTTGTCCATGGCGGACCTCCGGGGGTTCAGGGGACGCTCACAGCCCGAGGCGGCGGGCGAGGTAGTGCATCATCGTCTCGTCGCTGCCGCCGCCGATGCTGGCGATGCGGGCGTCGACGTACACGCGCCCGGCCATCGACTCGCGCATGTACCCGAAGCCGCCGTGCAGCTGGAAGCACTCGTCGGCCACGTGACGCCCGACGCGGCACGTGAACAGCTTGGCCATCGAGATGAGGTCGGTGGCGTCGCGCCCTTCGGCGAGCTCGTCGATGCAGCCCTTCAACAGGTGCTTGGACGCCGTGATCTGGGTGAGCGCTTCGACCAGCTTGAACTGGGTGTTCTGCATCTTCGACAGCGGCTGGCCGAACAGCACGCGCTCCTCGGTGTACCGCCGGGTCTCGTGCCAGAGGTGCTCGACGCACGCGACGAGCGAGATGCACGCATAGAGGCGCTCGTGCTGGAACTGCATCATCTGCTGCTGGAACCCGCGCCCGACCTCGCCGATGGTGTTCGACACGGGCACGCGCACGTCTTCGAGGAAGATCTGCCCCGTGTCGGACCCAGCGAATCCGATCTTGCTGAGCAGCTCGACCTTCAGCCCGGGCGTCGAGGTCGGCACGATGATCTGGGAGAACCCGCGGTGGCCGGCCGTGGGATCCGTGACGGCCAGCAGGCAGAGCCAGTCGGCCGTGGCCGCGTTCGTGATGTACAGCTTGGAGCCGTTGATCACCCAGTCGTCGCCATCGCGGACGGCCCGCGTGCGGATGCGCGACACGTCCGACCCCGCGTCGGGCTCGGTGACCGCGATGGCCGACACGGCTTCGCCGGCGATGGCGGGCACGAGGAACTGCTGCTTCAGCGCTTCGCTGCCGAACTCGTGGAGCGACGGCGTCGCCATGTCGGTGTGGACGAGGATGCCCGTGCTCACCCCGAGGTTGTCGGCGCGGCCGAGCCCCTCCGCGAGCAGCGCGCTGAACCGGCAGTCGAGACCGGCCCCGCCGTACGCTTCTCCGTAGCGGAGGCCGAGCAGACCGAGCTCGCCCATCTTCCGGTACAGAGACCGGTCGAGCCGGCCGGCCGCGTCGAACTCACGCGCGCGGGGGCGGAGCTCGGTGGCGACGAAGCGGTCGACCATCTCGGCGAACATCCGGTGCTCGTCGGTGGTGGCGTAGATCGAGGTCATGGCAGGGCTCCGGAGCGCTCGAGCAGGAGGTCGAGCTTGTGGTCGAGGGACGAGAGCGAGGGCGGGTCGCCGACCCGGGGGGCCGCGCCGGCCAGCACGATGTCGACGATGCGATCCGCCGCCTGGACGGCGTCGTGAGTGCCCCCTTCCGCCGCCCAGCGCAGCGCGAGGTGCTCGCCGCTGCCGAACACGAGGTCGCGGAGGAGCGACATCGGGAGGTCGTCGCGGATCGCCCCGGCAGCGCGGAGCTCAGAGAGGCACCCCACGAACCGACGCGTGAGGTCGCGGCTCAGCGCGTGGTAGGCCTGCTGGATGGCGGGCTCGTCGGAGTACCGGCCGTGCTGGCTGAACACGCGCACGAGGCTCCAGTCCTCCACGACCCGCACGAGCCAGCCCCGGGTCAGCTGGCGCAGGCGGTCGGCCGGGGAGCCGGCGGACGCCGCGAGTGCGTCGAGATCCTCGAAGGCCGCGCCGTAGTAGCGCTGCATCACACCGAGAAGGAGCCCGGACTTCGAGCCGAAGTGGCTGAACACCGAGCCCTCGGACACCTCGGCTTCCCGGGCGATGGCCGCGGTGGTCGCCCCCGAGAAGCCGTGCTCGCGGAAAGCTGCGACCGCGGCATCGAGCACGCGGGCGCGGGTGCGCTCGGCGCGCGGAGTACGGTCGGCGTCGGGTGACTTGAGCATGGCTCGCTGATAATTGAGTGTCACTCAATTTGCAAGCGAACGGAACTCCACGAGCGTCCCGGCCCGCTGAACCACGATCCGCGGGATCCCGCCCGGCTCGCCGGGTTCCGGCCGCTTCAGAGCGCCCGGAGGAAGGCCTCGAGGTCGTCCATCTCGGCCGAGCTGAGGCTCGACGTGTTCCCCATCGAGCCGTCGCGCGACCGCTCCAGCACGTCGCGCAGCGTCGGCGCCCGCCCGTCGTGGAAGTACGGCGCGCTCCCCGCGATGCCCGTCAGCGACGGCGTGTCGAGCATCACCCCGCGGATGTCGAAGCTCGTCTGCGACGTGTACCGCGCGGAGTAGTGGCACCCCTGACAGCCCGTCTCGACGAACAGCTCCGCACCGCGCGCCACCGCGTCCGCGTCGGGACCCGGCACGTCGGGCAGGGGCGTGGCGTCGACGAACCGCGCCAGGTTCTCGAGGCTCGAGGCGGGCAGCCCGAATCCGCCCATCCGCGTCATCATCGTGAGCTCGGCTTCCTGCGACACCGACGCCACGTTCGACGCCCACGTCACGGGGGTGGTCTCGCTGACGACCCCGGCGAGCGACTTGGTCTGCCGGGGCCCCGACGCGAACGTCCACACCACCCCATCGTCACGCCCATCGACATGACAGGTGGAGCACGACACGCCTCCGGAGGTCATCGAGGGGTCGGTGGCGCCGTAGAAGCGGGCGCGGCCGTCGCGGTACCAATCCGGCAGGGGCGAGCTCGTGACCAGGGTGGCGTGGTGGGGAACGACACCCTCGATCAGGCCCGCGAACGTCGGGACCGTCGGGCTCCACTCCATCACCCCGTCCGCGAAGGCCCCCGCACCCACC
Source organism: Myxococcota bacterium (assembly GCA_041389565.1). Lineage (GTDB taxonomy): Bacteria > Myxococcota_A > UBA796 > UBA796 > JACKEQ01. Next base: position 410,932 of record JAWKRP010000002.1, on the reverse strand, counting down.
GTCGACCCATCCGGCCGGGCGACCGCACCCGACACCCCCGGAGCCGAGCTCAGCAAGCCCCTGATCGGGACGCGGAACCCGAGCAGCTGGAGCTCGGACGACGAGAACTCCAGGGCTCCAGGCGTGGTGAGGAACGGAGCATCCTCTGTCGCGTCGAGCAGGACGACCGCGTTCGAGGCCTCCATCGTCGCCAGGTACTGCGCTCCATCGGATGTGGCGGACACGCTCGTGATGTACGTGCCGACCGTTCCCATCACGGTGAACATCGAGGCGAACATCGCGGTGGCGCCCGGCTGAGCCGCGCCGCTGGCGTCGAGGGGCACGTCGACCACGGTGGGCGTCAGGCGACCCACCGGGTCGCCGACACTGGAGTTGTACCCACCCCCGAACCCGAACAGCGCGGTGTCCGACGTGTCGAGGGGCGTGACCCCATCGAAGATGGGCTGCTGGGTGTCCATGTAGAGCGTGGGTGCCAGCAGGTGCGCCCCATCGGCCGTGACCCACAGGTCGCCCGTGAGCCGACTGTCGAGGTCGGTGCCCAGGCTGCTGAAGGTGGCGGGCGTCGCGATGGACGTGCGGGCACCGGTGGTGAGATCGAACGCGAGCAGGCCTGGCGACAGCGGCGTCACGCGCGCGAGGCCCACGTACAGCGTGCCCGCCGTGGGGTGGAGCGCGAGGAACCGCGGCTCGCCGGGCGTGCTCCACGCGCGCGACACTTCGAGCGACGCCGCGTCGATCTCCGCCACGTACCCGGACTGGGAGACCGCCACGTAGACCCGGGTGCCGTCTTCCCGCGCGACCAGGCCCATGGGCTCGCCGCCCACGGCCACCTCGCCCACCACTCCGGCCGCGAAGTCGTCGAGGTCGATCGCGACCACCGACCGCTGCCCGCGGAGCGACACGAACAGCGTACGGTTCGCGATGGCCAGCCGGGAGGGCTGCAACCCCACCGAGACCTCGGTGACCGCGCGGGCCGGCGTCATGCGCGACACCGAGCCGGAGTCGGGATTGACGACGTACGTGTCGCCGTTCGTGTCGAGCACGATGGGCGTGGACCCCGTCGCGAAGCCCGGATTCACGAGCCCGGCAGACGTGGAGAGCGTGGCGTCGGGCAGGAGCACGTCGCTCGGGGTGATGGGGTCGGGAGCATTCTCCGGAGGCTCGACCACCGGCCCCGGTTCGGGCAGTACCGGGGTGGGCGGGACCGTGATGTCGACCGGCACCTCGCTCGAACCACACCCGACCAATGCGAGCACCCACACGATTCCCGACATCCCGAACCTCCGCGCACAGACCGCCATCATGCCACAGGCGTCACGGTCCCGCAGCACGCGCCAGTCCGCACGGCCGAGATGGGCCGGAGATCCAGGAATGGGCACCGGATCGCGCCCGTTCGGTGCGGCCGGCGGGATAGTCCCGCACGTGCATCCCTCCGACCGCCACCATGCCGCTGCCGACCACACGGTCCGCACCGTGCGTATGCTCACCGAGACGTTCGGCGTGCTGGGAGGCCTGTGCACGGCCTCCGCAGCGGGCTGGGCCCTCGAATCGCCCGTCCTGATCGGGCTCTCCGCCATCGCGCAGGGGTTCTGGTTCCAGCGGCTCTACTGCGTCGGCCACGAAGGCGCGCACGGCAAGCTCTGGTACGCACATCCCCGCCGGAACGACCTCTGGGGCCAGCTCGCGCTCCTTCCCCTGCTCGTCCCGCTGCCCGTGTTCCGCAAGATCCATCGGTTCCACCACGGCTGCAATCGGCGCGACGTACACACGAGCGCCCTGGACGTGTTCGTCGTCTCACGGGCCACCCCGCTCGCCCGGCTCCGCGCCTGGGTCGTGTGGCTGCTGGCCGTGTTCGGGGGCGGCTGGTTCGTGCACAGCGTGGTCAGCATCGTGCTCTTCCTCGCGCTGCCCGTGCGGCTGGCACAGCGCGTGTCTCCGGCCTTCGCGGGCTGGTCGCTGCGCGATCGGCTCGTGTCCATCGGGGTGTTCGCGCTCGCGCTCGCGGGGCACGTCGCGCTGTGGGGGCTCGGCGGGACTTCGCTGTGGGTGGCCGTCGCGGGAGCCCCGCTCGCGGTGTTCGCCTGGGTGTACTCGGCGCAGCTGTACGTCTACCACTACGCCACCACGCTCGGTCCCGAGGTGACGCTCCACGCCCGCCGACTCCGCAGTCCCCTCGCGAGCTGGTGGCTGCTCCACCTGAACGAGCACGACACCCACCATCGACGCCCCTCGGTCGTGTGGTACGCCCTCCCGGAGGTCGGGGAGCCGCTGCCGGAAGGCTTCACCTCGAACCAGGACGTCGACACCTTCGCGCAGGGAGTGCTCCACCAGCTCCGCGGCCCCACGGTGATCGAGGCATGAGGCTGAGACGGGCCCGTCTGGACGACGTTCCCGCGATGCTGGAGGTCAAGCGGTCCCTGAGGTTCACCGGGTCGGCGGAGGGCGGGTTCCTGCTCGGCTCGGACGCCGCCGGGTACCGGGCCCACCTCACGGACAGCCACTGCTGGGTCATCGAGGGCCCCGACACCTGCGTCCAGGGGTTCGCGATCGTCCAGGGCGACCGCGCCTTCCGCGCGTCCGAGGTGTTCGCGCGCCGCGGGGACGTGCGCTGGCAGCTCGACCCGGAGCCGGTCCTGGCCCTCCGCCTCGCCTGGTTCGAGCAGCTCGCCGTCCGCCGCGGTCCGTATCGACGCTGGGGCGCCGCCGTGGCCTACACCGCCCTGCGGGACGCCATGCACGACGCCGACGCCCTGCTCACCGCGACCGTCCAGTCCCCGGTCACCAACCTCGCGGCGGTGCCCTACCTCGAGCGGTTCGGGGGCACCCGTGTGGGACGCATCGACGAGGTGTACCCGGACTTCGGTCCGCTCGTCTCCGACATCTGGCTCGTGCGCGGCGACGCCATGGAGGCGCGACACGCCCGTCCACACGGGGCTGCCGAGACGTGGGTGCGCGACACGGCCGACCGCGCGCTCTCGAGCGCCTGATGGCTACGGCAGCATGTCGTGCTCGGGCACGCCCCCGGAGCACGCCCACGACGCCTTCGAGCCGAAGAAGATGCGGGCCTGCGGCGCGAGGCTCGGCTCGACGTCCAGCGACCCAGCGGGGATGAACACCATCCCGGGCGAGCCCACGCGCGGGACACGTCCGCCGCACTCGCTGCAGAAGGTGTTCGTGAATCGGACGGCATCGGGCGGGGAGAACCGGCGCAACAGGTCCTCGCCGCTGTCGAACGTCAGCGTGCCCGACAGGAACAGGTTGGACGCGTGGCCCGTCCCCGTCGCGTGCCGACAGCGGGAACAGTGGCAGTGGTAGAAGCGAACGGGCTCACCGACGGCGGTGTAGCGGACCTGGCCGCACAGGCAGCGACCAGTGAGGGTCTCGACGGGCATGGGGCCTCCCGGCATCCGCTATCCCGACGGCACGCGTCGTGGAGATCGCTACAGACCTGCTACAGGATCGGGGCGAGCCGGCAGACCCGGGTGAAGGTGCGAGCGTCAGAGGCGCTCTCGCCCGACGTTCTGTGAGGTCTTCCATGTCTGTTCGCACTCTGTTCTCGTCTGTCCTCCTCGCCTCTGCCGTCGTGAGCTCCATCGCGACCAGCTCGCTCGACACGGGCGAAGCGCTCGGGTGGTCCGAGACCGCCACGCATCAGGACGGGATCGCGTCGGGAATGGTCGAGTCGGACAGCATCACGCTGCGCCTGTCCGTGGACAGCTCGCTCGTGACGACCGACAGCAGCTTCGACATCGCGATCGACTTCGTGACCGACGACCTCGCCGGCCCCGCCCACGGCCAGATCGTGGTCTGGGAGCCGGGGGTGCAGACCGCAGCCCAGGCCGAGCACCTGGTGTTCACGGGCGATGCGCACGTCACCTGGCACCTCGATGGGGCGCTGGCCTCCTGCACGCCCCAGGCCGTCGGGATGTGCGACCTCGAGCTCACGTTCGACCTCTCGGCCGACGCGCCCTTCCGGTACGACTACACCGCCTGGCTCACCGCCGACCTCTCGGGCACCGCGCCCTCCGGGAGCACGCCGGTGCTCCGCCTCGATCCGGTCTACTGACCCGGGGTACGCTCCCGACATGCGGGAGAGGGTGAGCAGCCCCGACCGGGTGATCTTCCCGGACTGCGGGATCACGAAGGGCGACCTCGCCGACTACTTCGGTCGGGTGCAGGACGCCCTGCTCGCCGAGATCGCGGGCCGTCCGGTGAGCCTGTTCCGGGCGCCGAAGGGCCTGGCGGACGGGGGCTTCTGGCAGCGTCACCCCCCGACGGGCACGATGGGGAAGGGCTTCGTGGCGGTCCCCGCCGGGAAGTACACGTGGTTCCGCATCGACGACGCCGACGGTCTGTACCGGGCGGCGCAGATCGGCGCCGTCGAGATCCATCCGTGGAACACAACACCCGGCACGCTCGACCGCATCGATCGGCTCATCGTCGACCTCGATCCCGACGAGGCCCTGCCGTTCGGCGTCGTCGCGGAGACCGCCCACGAAGTGCGCGCCTGGCTGGCGTCCCGCGACCTCGACGCGCGCTGCCGGGCCACCGGGGGCAAGGGCCTGCACGTCGTCGCCCCGGTCGACCTCGACTGGGCGGGCCTCGCTCCCCTGCTCGACGCCCTGGTGACCGACCTGATGGCGCGACACCCCGATCGGTTCGTCACCACCGTGAAGAAGGCGGACCGTGTGGGCCGCATCCTGCTGGATCTCGCCCGCAACCACCCCGGCTCGACCGCCGTGTGCGCGTGGAGCCCGCGGGCTCGCGACCATGCACCGATCGCCCGATGGGTGGACTGGGGCGAGGTCGACGAGGACCTGGATCCCGCGGGCCTCACCGTGCGGGACGTGCTCGACCGCCGATCGTAGTCAGGCACCCGCCCGGAGACGGGCCCGGACGTCCGCGAGCAGGTGCATCAGCTGATCGAGCCGCAGCTGGAGCTCCGCGCGCTCGTCGAGCGTGATGTCGACCCCCCCGGGCGAGCTCGGAGAGCGGGCGTCCGCGAGGGCCTGCTGCAGGCGCCCCATACACGCGCCGGCCGCGAGCATCAGGTCGATCAGGTCGGCGTCGGTGGTCTCGGAGACGGGCGTGGGCACGACCTCGCAGCCGACCTCGCGCACGAACCCTCCGAACACCCCTTCGGGATGCCCACAGAAGTCGGCGAGCAGCGGCAGCAGGTCGGCCGGCAGGTGCGTGCGGCCTGCACACCAGTGCGACACGAGCGACCGGTCGACCTCGATTCCCCGCCCTGCCAGCCACGACACGAACGCCTCGACCTTGAGGTAGTCGTCGTCGCGGAGGGTCTGCAGCATGGTCGTCGACCACGTGCCGTACCGCCGTGTGTTCCCCATCGCACGCTCCCCGTAGAGCGTAGCCCGAAGGCCGTTGTCACGTGCGCGGGCGGAACGTGAGACCGGTGCGCTCTCACCCGAGGGCCCCTGGCCGTGAGAACCGGACACGGGTGACATCCCGAGACACACCGGGAGGCCCATGTACTTCTTCATCCTGACGGTCGTGGGGTTGATCGCCATCGCCTGGTTCGCGGATCTGCTCGTGGAGGGCGCGGTCGCGCTGTCCCGTCGGCACGGCGTCCCCGAGCTGGTCGTCGGCCTGACGTTGTGTGCGTTCGGAACCTCCGCCCCCGAGCTGTTCGTGAACGCCGCCGCCGCGCTCGAAGGCCGGCACGCGCTCGTCGAAGCGAACGTCCTGGGGAGCAACGTGTTCAACACGCTCGTGGTGCTCGGCGTGGGCGCGCTCGTCACGCCGCTCGCCGTCGCCCGCTCCACCCGGAGCATCGAGCTGCCTGCACAGGGCGTCGTCATGGCGCTGTTCCTGCTGCTCGCGAACGACGCGTGGCTCGGGCACGGGGCTTCGGTGGTGTCCCGATGGGATGCGCTCGTGCTGCTGGGCGGGTTCGTGGTGTTCGTCGTGTACGCGTTCACGCTCGACGGCACCGCCGGTCCCGACGACGACGAGGTTCCGCTCACGTCCGGATGGGCGAAGATCTACGTGCTCGCGGGGCTCTTCGGGCTGCCGCTCGCCGCGGAGCTCGTCGTGCACGGCGCATCCGGGCTCGCTCTGCTGGCCGGCGTCTCGGAGAAGGCCGTCGGGCTCACCCTGGTGTCGGCCGGCACGTCCCTGCCCGAGCTCGCCGCCACCGCTGCGGCGGCCTGGAAGGGTCGCGCGGACCTCGCGGTGGGCAACGTGGTGGGCTCGAACCTGTTCAACGTGCTGCTGGTGCTCGGGGTCTCCGCGCTCCTCCGTCCCATCGAGCACGTGCCGGCCCTGTCCGTCGACGCCCTCTTCTTCGTCGGCTGCACGGGGGGCGTGTGGCTGGCCTGCCAGCGCGGCACGCTCGGTCGGCGCGTCGGGCTCGGCCTGCTGGCCACGTTCGGCGCGTACCTGCTGTTCCTCTTCGGACGCGAGCTCGCGTAGCCGGCCCTACCCGAAGCTGCGCAGCCACTCCACGGCTTCGCCCGCATCGGAGAACACCCGCACCGGGCGCTTCGGCTTGTTGAGCCCGGTGAACATGCTTCCCAGCGCCTCCGCCACGGGAGTCGTCGCCACGATGGCGCTGCACTCGGCCATGCGGCGGTTCACGTCGCCGTTCGCGAACTCCAGCCGGGCATCGCGCGTGAGCGAGCTCAAGCTGCCGAACCGGACGAGGATGCGGAAGGTGCCCGTGTGCCCCTCCTCGCGAACCGCCTGCTCGGCCGTCGACAGCAGGACTCGTGCGCGATCGGCGTCGAACGCGCCGACACTCCCGAAGTCGTACTCCAGGATGCGGTGGGGATGCAGCCGCACCGTGACGCCGTCGACCTCGAGCTCCATCGACCCTCCTGCACGACGATAGCGCTTCGAGCGGGCATCCGCGTCGAAACCGCTGACCGTGAAAGGCCGAGGTCATGACTGCAGAGGCCGGTGGCGGGGGGCAACCCCGCTATCATGGTGGCGTGGAAACACTGCTCCATGACTGTCTCAGGGCCCTGGCCGACGGGCATCCCCTCCCCGTGGAGATGGGCGCGCTCGACCCCGATCTGCGCGACGTGCTTGCGCGCATCCAACAGCGGGTCGACGGCGAGAAGGCCCGCCATCACGAGCTCGAAGCGGGGGTCCGCGACATCCACCGCGCGCTGGTCTCCCTCGCTGCGCTCGACTTCGGCGTTCAGCTCGAGCCCACGCGCACCAACCCACGCCTGAACGCTGCCTACGTGTCGATCAACATGCTGGGCGAAGAGCTCGGGGTCGCCTTGCAGACCGCCGAGCGCGCACGACGCGAGGCCGTGGCCGCCAACCGCACGAAGACCGTGTTCCTCGCCAACATGAGCCACGAGCTGCGCACTCCGCTCAACGCCATCATCGGGTACGGCGAGATGGTGCTCGAGGAGGTGCGCGACACCGAAGGCGCGCCCGAGCACTGGGAAGACGACCTCACGCGCGTGCTCGACGCCGCACGGCACCTGCTGCGGCTCATCTCCGACATCCTGGATCTCTCGAAGATCGAAGCCGGCCACATGACCTTCGAGGTCGAGCCGGTGTGTCCCCTCCAGGTGCTCGACGAGGTCGCGAACGCGGTGAAGCCCGTGATCGTGGCCAACCGCTCGGTGCTCACGACCGTGAGTCGCACCGAGAGGCCCGTGCTCGCGGACCGCCTACGCCTCGTGCAGGTGCTGATGAACGTCGCGTCCAACGCCGCGAAATTCACCCGAGACGGGCGGGTGGAGATCGCGGTCGAGACCGTCGGCAATCAGGTGGTGTTCACGGTCGACGACACGGGAACCGGCATCGCCGCCGAACACCTCGAGTCGCTGTTCCAGCCGTTCGTCCAGGTGCACTCCGACCCGCGAGCGGGGTCCGGAACGGGGCTCGGGCTCTCGATCGCCCGCGAGCTGTGCCGTCGGATGCGCGGCGACATCCGGGTCGAGAGCGAGCTCGGGCGCGGATCGTGCTTCCCGGTGGCGCTCCCCGCCGCCTGAGGGCCGCGGAGCCCCGCCGTCACGGGGCCTGCGGAGGAACCCTCGGGAGCACGGGCAGGTCGGCCGGCACCCGGGAGAAGGTGCTGGGCGGCGTGGGGTCGACCTGGCACGTGCCGGACACGTACCGGTAGACCGGGCCGGTGTGCGCGGCGCCCGCCTCCAACAGCTCGCCGACGGTCGGGAGCTCGCCCGTGCACGTGGGGTACACCACATCGGCGAGGAGCTGGCCGTTCGCCTCGAACAGGGGTTCCGTACACGCGGCGTCGGAGTACCGGTCGAGGTCGGCGAGCTCGACAGCCCGATCGATCGGGACACACACCGCGTCGGACTCGCCCGCCAGGGTGGCGATCACACAGGAGAACCCGTCCATCTCGAGGCTCCCCAGGGAGTGGACCCGGGCACCGGAGGGGGTAGACGCCCACTCCTGCGTGAGCGTGGTTCCGATCGAGTCGCGCGCGAGCTCCGGGAACTGCGAGGCATCCACGGGCTGACTCAGCCAGAACAGCGTCTCGTCGGCGGGCGGCGCGGTGCTCAGACACACCCCGTCCACCTCCCGGAACACGGCCTGACTCACCGGGATCTGCGGGCCCAGGGTGAACAGTGCGTGCGTGCCGTCGTCCCGCTCGCGTGCTCCGATCCAGGGGGTGCGGCAGTCTGCGACGAACGAGGTTCCGGCGAGCGGAACGGAACAGGACCCGTCGGCGAAGTAGCCCGCGCGGGGCCGATGCCTGGCGCCGACCTGCGGCACACAACGCCAGCCCACATCCGTCTCGAGGAGGCTGCACGACTCCCCATTGCGGGTGACCAGTGCCCCCATCCGCACGGACCCGTCCTCGCCATGGATCTGGGTGACGAACGCCCCCGGCTCGACCTCGACGATGACGCTCTCCGCAGCGACGAACGTGGACAACGGCACCTCTCCGACCGTCTCGTACGCAGGTGCGTTCGCCCACGGACCGTCCGGAACACACACGTCGTCCACCAGTGCCCAGGCCTCCGAGGCGGCGTCGATCGAGACCTGCGACCCCGTCTCGAAGACCCGATGGTAGGCGAGCCCACACGTCGGTTCGACAGCGAAGCCCGCACTCTCCCAGGCTTGCGGCGTGCACTGGGGATCGGTCGTGCGGAGCAGGGGCGCCCCGGAGCACGTGGGCTCGGGGAAGCTGGCCGTACGAATCAGACCGGAGAGCGGTAGGCAGTGCCACGCGGACGCCGACGTCTGGACGAAGGTGCAGTCCAGATCGAGGAGCGTGTCGTGAAAGCCCGTCGAGTCCACCAGGATGCCCTCGGTGGTCTGGAACGCCACCGCCTCCAGGCGCGACCCGGAGCGCACAAACGTCTCGAACGGCTCGATGGGCGGCAGGGGGAGGTCGGGCGGGAGCACCACGGGCACCTCCGGCGGAGGCAGGTCGGTGTCGACGTCGGTGTCGGTGTCGGTGGTGTCGGTGTCGGGGTCGGCCACCACGTCGGTGTCGGTGTCGCCTCCCTTGGTGCCGTTGCACCCGAGTACCAGCCAGAGAACCGTGAGCGTCATGGGGGACTCCGAACCGCACGCTGCGGTCCCTCACGATCGCACGGGGACCAATGGGTCTGCAAACCCGTGGTGCCGGCGGTGGTCATGCGGATCGGCATCCCGCGCGGGACCCGGTCGGCCGGCGGGCCTCTCCATCGTTTTCGGACTTCGTGAACGATGGCGCCACGGAATCCACTCGACGTCGGCGCGGAGCGTGTATGACCACCGGAACCGTGCCCAGGAGCCCATGTGCGCCTCTCCTCCGGAGATCACCTGCGAGGCGCCCGCGTCCGACGCCAGTGGTCGCGTGAGCACGTCGCCCGCGAGCTCGGTGTCGACGAGGCCCTCGTAGGCCGATGGGAACGCGGAGAAGCCGCTCCCACGCCCGATCAGGTGGTGCGAATCGTCGACCTGTTCGACCGAGCGCTCACCGAAGGGCCCTGAGCTCCGGCCGCGGGGAGGCGTATCCTGTCGCCATGACGCTCCTCGCCCTCCTCGCGTGCCGCGAGCCCCTCTCCCCCACCCCACCCGACAGCGGTGTCGAAGCCGAGATCGCCGCGCTGCTCGCCGACCTGACGCTCGAGGAGAAGATCGACCAGCTCCACGGCAGCGGCGCGCCCGACGCAGACGGCTTCTGGACGACCCCCGACAACGATCGGCTCGACCTGCGTGGGTTCCGCATGAGCGACGGACCGCGCGGGCTCACTGCAGGGGTCGCCTCCACCTTCCCGGTCGCGATGGCGCGTGGGGCCACCTTCGATCCCGAGCTCGAGCGCGAGGTCGGCCGGGCCATCGGAGCCGAGACCGCCGCACGCGGCGGAGACGTGCTGCTCGCGCCCGCCATGAACATCCTTCGACACCCCGGCTGGGGCCGCGCCCAGGAGACGTACGGCGAAGACGTGCACCACCTCGGCGCCATGGCGGTGGCATTCGTCGAAGGGGCCCAGGAGCACGTGCTCGCGAGCGCCAAGCACTACGCAGCGAACTCCATCGAGGACACCCGGCTCGAGGTCGACGTCCAGGTGAGCGAGCGCGCCCTGCGCGAGGTGTACCTGCCCCACTTCCGCAGGGTCGTGCAGGAGGGGCGTGTCGCCTCCGTGATGAGCGCGTACAACCGCGTGAACGGCGCCTACTGCTCCGAGAACGCGCCGCTGCTGTCGATCCTGAAGGACGAGTGGGGCTTCGACGGCTTCGTGGAGTCCGACTGGATCTACGGCACGCGGTCCACGGTGGAGGCCGCGAACGCGGGCCTCGACATCGAGATGCCGGGGGGCCGGTACTTCGGCGAGCCCCTGCTGGAGGCCGTCCAGGACGGCACGGTCGCGGAGGGCGTCGTGGACGCCGCCGTCACGCGGGTACTGCGCAAGAAGCTCGGTCGGCGCGACCTGGTCGTGCCCGGTCCCGAGGTCGTCGACTCCGCGGAGCACCGTGCGCTGGCCCGGCGTGTGGCCGAGCAGTCGATCGTGCTGCTCGAGAACGATGGCGTGCTGCCGCTCCAGCCCGGCGCATCCATCGCCCTGATCGGCGAGCTCGCCACGGTCGCCAACCTCGGCGACGACGGCAGCTCCGCGTCCACGCCGTCCGCCGCCGTGTCTCCGCTCGCCGGTCTGCAGGCCGCAGGCGCGAACGTCACGTGGTCGGCCGATGCGAGCGGAGCGGTGGGCGCCGACGTCGCGGTCGTGGTCGTCGGGCTCACGGCCGATGACGAGGGCGAGGCCATCCTGCCGGGCGTCGGTGGCGACCGCGACACGCTGGGGCTCTCGGCCGAGCACGTCGCGCTCGTCACGGCGGTGGCGGCCGTCCACGACCGCGTGGTCGTCGTGCTGGAGGGCGGGAGCGCGCTGACCGTGGAGCCCTGGGTCGACGACGTCGAAGCCGTGCTGATGGCGTGGTACCCGGGCGAAGAGGGCGGAGCGGCCCTCGCCAGCGTGCTGCTCGGCGAGGTGGCGCCCTCGGGCCGCCTGCCGGTGTCCGTCCCGGTGTCGGAGACCCGCTGTTCATCGCCGCGAACCACAGCTACCACCACGACGATCTGCGGTCGGCGTCGGCATCCCGCCTCGATGCCGAGGTCGACGGCACGCACGCCCGACTCGTCGCGCTCGGCGAGACCGCGCCGTACTTCCGCTTCCCGTACGGGTCGAGCTCCTGCACGTCGCGCCAGCGCGTCGAGAGCCACGGACACACCGTGGTCGGCTGGCACGTCGACTCCGTGGACTGGTGCTACGCGAGCGGCGGGACCTGCTCGCTCTCGCGCGTGCCCAGCGCCTACCGGTCCGACATGATCGGGTACGTGCTCGACCTGCTGGAAGAGCACGACGGAGGCGTGGTCCTGCTCCACGACATCCAGTCCCGCACGGCCGACGTGCTCCCGGCGCTCCTCACCGCGATTCGCGAGGCCGGGTACACGTTCGCGGCCCTCGACGATCCGGCGGTCCTCCCGCTGCTCAACGGCGTGGAGCCGCCGTACGACCCGTGGCTCGGCGAGTCGTGCGACCCGGTCGACGACCGCTGCGGCCTCGCGGAGCCCGACGCCTGGTGCGAGCCGGTCGCCGACGGCACCCATGGGGTGTGCACCCGCGCCTGCGAGGGGTACTGCCCCGACCGCGACGGCGCGCCCACGACGTTCTGCGCCGCCACTCCGGTCGGCGCGGGCGCGTGCCTCGCGCGGTCCGTCGAGCAGAACGCCTGGTGTGACGGGGTCCCCGGCACGGTCGCCACCGAGATCGACCGCTACGTCGGGGCCTCCAGCGCCTCCGCCACGAGCCGCACGGTCTGCGCACCCGAGAGCTGGACGTCGCCCGCAGACTGACCTGCAACAACATCGCTACAGCTGCGCGACCCCGTCCCCACCGGCCGCTACCCCCCATGCGAGCCCGAGCCCCGGGCTCCGGGCGCTCTCGCCCGTTGTGATGCGGTGGTTCTGATGCGTCGTCTCTCTGCTCTCGCTCTCGTGGCCCTCTCCGCGTGCACCCCCTTCGACGGGTCCCGCATGGCCGGCGACTACACACTGTCCCCCACGGAAGAGGCCTTCCCGGGCGCGCGGATCACCGGCGAAGGCGTGACCGAGCTGTTCCTCGACGACGGGACCGCCGTGGCCGTGCCGTACGTGGTCAAGGAGGACATGGCAGTGGCGGAGGCCGACATCGTGCTCGGCACCGCCGACGAGGTCACCGCGCGCGGGGCGGCCCTCCAGCGCACGTCCAGCCGGTGGTCCTGCACCGTCCCCTACACGATCGACCCGTCCCTGACGTGGATCTCGGAGCAGGACTTCCGCAGCGCCATCGCCCACTGGGAGCAGCACACCGGCCTGTCCTTCGTCGAAGACCCCACGGCGCCCGACCGCATCCGCGTCCGCGACGGCGCCGGCTGCTCCTCGCGTCTCGGCCGCGTCGGTGGCGTGCAGGACCTCACCCTCGGCTCCACGTGCGGGCGAGGTGCGGCCATCCACGAGGTCGGCCACGCCGTCGGCATGTTCCACGAGCACGTGCGCGCCGACCGCGACAGCCATGTGACCGTGCACTGGGACAACATCGCGGCCGCATCGACGTACAACTTCCTCACGTACATCGACCGCTACCAGGCCGGCCTCGACCTCGGCCCGTACGACCTCGGCTCGATCATGCACTACAGCAGCTTCGCGTTCTCCACCGGGGTGTGCCTGCCCGGCGAGACCCAGGGCTGCAGCCTGACCCACACCGACGGGACGTTCCTGCTCGAGAACCAGCGGAGCCGCCTGTCCACGGGGGACATCGCGGCCATCGCTGCGATGTACCCGACCTGCGGGGGCACTCCAGCGGTCGACGACCACGGGGACACCCTGGGCACGGCCACGGTGGTCGCCGCCCCCACGGTCCTGTCGGGGGTGCTCACGCCCGGCGATACGGACCTGTTCGCGGTCCAGGCACCGGCCGGACACCAGGTGCACCTCTACACCACCGGAACGACCGACACCGTGGGGGATCTGTACGTGGACGGGGTGCTCGTCGCGACCGACGACACGACTGGCGAGGGACCGAACTTCGCGCTCGACACGGTGGCGACGGACGCCGCGCTGCACGTGGGCGTGAAGGGCTGGACCGCAGCGACCGCGGGCCCGTACACGCTGCACGTCGAGACGACCGCACCTGCGAGCGGAACCGACGACCACGGCGACTCCATCGCGCAGGGCACGTGGCTCCAGGCGAGCACCTCGCTGTACGGGAACCTCGGGTGGGGCGACGCCGACTACTTCGTGCTGGACGTGCCGGAGGGCAGCCAGATCGAGATCGGCACGTCGGGGACGACCGATACGGTGGGCGACCTGCTCGTGGACGGCGTCCAGGTGGCGACCGACGACACGTCCGGTCCCGGGCCCAACTTCGCCATGGCGTTCACCACCGGGCCCGGCCAGCACGTGATGCGCGTGGAGGGCTGGCTGCCGTCGAGCACCGGCGACTACATCCTGAACGTCGACGTGGCGCCCCCCGCTCCTGTTGTGCCCGCTCCGACCGACGACCACGGGAACGACGCGGCGACCGCGACGGTCGTGGCGCTCGCGCGCGGCCAGTCCACGACGCTGAACGCGCAGCTCGGAACCGGCGACATCGACGTGTTCCGGGTCGACGTGACGGAGCCCGTGACGCTGTGGGCGCTGTCGTCCAACGGGTCGGACCTGCGGGGCTCCGTGCGTGATGCCTCCGGAACCCTCGTGACCACCGACGATCCTGCGGGCACCTCGGGATTCGTGCTCCAGGCGCAGATCCCGGCGGGCAGCACGTACGTGCACGTCGACAGTGCGACGGGGTTCACGGGCTCGTATGCGCTCCTGCTCCAGGCGGACTGACCGGCGAGATCTCGACCGGCACGCCATTGAGCACCGCGTTGCCCGTGAGCGCGTCGACGGCCGCCGGGTCGGTGAGGTCGTTCACGGACACCCCCGGGTGCGCAGACGCGACGGACTGCTGCGTGCCGCGACGGCCGTGCCCCCATCCGTGCGGGAGGCTGACCACACCGGGCATCACGGTGTCGGACACCTCGACGGGCACCTCGACTGCGCCCACCGCCGACTGGACGTGCGCGACCTGACCGTCGGAGAGCCCCGCCCTGGCGGCGTCTTCCGGATGGACGAGCAGCGTGCACCGGTCCCGGCCGCGCACGAGGCGCTCGGAGTTGTGCATCCAGCTGTTGTTGCTGCGCAGGTGCCGACGCCCGATGAGCACGAGCCCTTGGGAGCGCGCGCCATGGACGGACTCGCGCAGGCGCGGCAGATCGGCCAGCACGAGGTCGGGCGCGAGCGGGATGCGGTCTCGCTTCCACAGCCGATCCGGGAGCTGGGGTCGGAGCGGACCGAGATCGATGCCGTGCGGGCTCTCCTCGAGCTTGCGCAGGGACAGCCCGTCGCCCAACGGCGAGAGCGTGCCGTACGGCCCCGTTCGCAGCGCGTAGTCGAGCTGGCGCCGCGGGCCGAGGGTGCGGAGCGCACGCCGGGTGAGCCGGTCACGCAGCGACCCGTGCTGCATCCGCCGCGTGAGCTCGGCGAAGATCTCCCAGTCGTGGCGGTGTGATTCCGCACGCTCGAACACGGCGGGGCTGAACCGCGCGGTGTTCCGGACGGCCAGCGCGTGGAACACGAGGTCGTAGTGGTCGCGCTCGAGGGGGCTGACGGGCGGCAGGATGACGTCGGCGTGGCAGGTGGTCTCGTTCAGGAACGGGTCGATCGAGACCATGAAGTCGAGGTCGGGCAGGGCCTGCTCGAGCCGCGTGCCATTGGGCGTCGACAGGACGGGGTTGCCCGCGGACGTGACGAGCGCGCGGATCCGGCCCTCTCCGGGCGTCAGGATGTCTTCGGCCAGCGCCGACACGGGCAGCTCGCCGCCGAACTCGGGCAGGCCGCGAACCCGGCTGCGCCAGCGGTCGAAGCTCCCGGCGCCCGACCTCGCCAGCAGGTCGACGGCCGGGGAGGTCCACAGGACGCCGCCGACGCGGTCGAGGTTGCCCGTGAGGATGTTGAGCACGTGCACGAGCCACTGCGCGAGCCCGCCGAACGCCTGGGTGCACACCCCGAGCCGCCCGTGCACGGCCGCACGTGGGGCGCCCGCCAGCTCGCGGGCGAGCGACCGGATGTGGTCGGCGTCGAGCCCCACGAAGCCTGCGACCGCTTCGGGAGCGAGGTCGGCCACCGCATCGCGCACGCGGTCGACCCCGTCGACGAACGCCTCGAGACGCCCGAGGGACACGAGGTCTTCTTCGAACAGCGTGTGGACCATGCCCGCCAGCAGGGCCGCATCGGAGCCCGGCCGCACGAACAGGTGGGTGTCGGCGAGCTCGGCGGTCTCCGTGCGGCGAGGATCGACGACCACGAAGCGCCCCCCGCGAGCCTGGAGGGCCTTCAGGCGGTTCCGCACGTCGGGCACGGTCATGATCGAGCCGTTGCTGGCGAGCGGATTGGAGCCGAGCAGGAGCAGGAGGTCGGTGTGGTCGAGGTCGGGGATGGGCATCGCCAGCTGGTGCCCGTACAGCAGCCAGGCGACGAACTGGTGGGGCAGCTGATCCGCGGACGTGGCGCTGAACCGGTTCCGGGTGCGGAGCGAGCGCACGAAGTCGGGCGCGAACAGCATGGCGCCGAGGTTGTGGATGGTGGGGTTGCCCTGGTACACCGCGACGGCGTCGCGCCCGTGGGCCTGCTGGACGGCACGGAGCCGCTCGGCCACGAGGTCGAACGCTTCCGTCCATCCGAGGGGCTCCCAGCCGCTGTCGGTACGCCGGATCGGCCCGCGCAGACGGTCTGGATCGGTGTGGAGGTCTTGCAGGGCCACGGCCTTCGGGCACACGTGGCCCCGGCTCAGCGGATCGGCGGCATCCCCGCGGATCGAGGTGACGCGCGCCCCCTCGACCGTGACGTCGAGCCCACACATGGCCTCGCACAAGGGACAGGTGGGGAAGACGCGGCGGGAGGGCTCGGGCATCCCCTCCCCTAACCCTGCGGCGGCCCGTCCACGGTGAGCTCGGGCTCATGGTCTTCGTCGGCGAACGCCTGGGAGGCCAGGAACAGCACGACGCCCGCGAGCACCGCGACGTCGGCGACATTGAAGATGGGCCACGTGGTGGTGCCGAGCTGGCGCGTCAGCCACGGGGCGAGCTCGGGATGATCGGTGGACAGGCGCACCATGTCGGTGACGCTCCCGTCCACCAGGCGGTCGACGAGGTTGCCGAGCGCCCCGGCGGCGATGGACGCGACCGCGACCGCCTGGAGGCCGGCATCGGGCCGCATCGACCACAGGGTGTGCGCGAGCACGGCCAGCGCCAGGAAGCCGAACGGGATCACGATCGACATCGGCACGGGCATCGAGAACGCGATGTCGGGGTTCTCCGCATGGAACCAGGAGAGGTTCACGAGGGCCGTCTTCGCGACCTCCACCTCGCCGCCCACCGGGAGGTCGCGCGCGAGCTCCTTCGTCCAGAAGTCGAACCCGAACAGGGTGGGCAACACCACGGCGAACCAAACGAGCTTCCTGGACATGCATCACCTCCGCAGCGCGTACGCTGGCGCCACCCTGAGTATTCCCATGTCGGGAGCGTTCAGCGACCGGACCTGCGTCGATCGGGGTACACTGCGAACCTGGAGGATCGATGGTGCGTCTGCTCGGTTCCGGTCTGGCCCTCGTGTCGGTGGCCTGCACCACTCCCCCGCCCCCGGTCGACACCGATGCGCTCGACACCGATGTGCCCGTCGACACCGATCCGCCCGTCGACACCGACACCGACGTGCCGGTCGACACCGACGAGCCCGTCGACACCGACGTGCCCGCGCCCCAGGCGTGCTCCGCGCCCCTGTCGGCCGAGGTGGCGCTGCAGTTCACCGCGAACTCCCCGTGGGTGACGCCCGCCGACAACCGCCTCGTCCCCTTGCTCGGCCAGACGCTGACGATGACGGTGTGCGTCGATCCCGGTCCCGACCTCGACGCCGGCCCGGGCGGCTCGTGGGAGGCCACGGGGACGATCGCGTTCTCCCCACCGGGCCTGCTCGCGACGAGCGTCGAGACCGCCCTCACGGGTGGGCAGGTCACGTTCACGACGCTCCCGGCGGAGACGGGCGTGATCCTGCAGATGGCCGTGGTCGGCCAGAATGCACAGCTCTGGACGCTCGAGGCGAGCTGCATCGGAGTCCCCTCGCCCGACCTCGTCACGACGACCTGCTCGGCCGAAGCGACCCTCACCGGCATCCAGAGCACCCAGATCACCCACTGGGTGATGGGGTCCGCGAGCGTCGACCTCGAGGTGCCGTGATCCCGGTACACCGCAGGGCTGCGCGGATCATCGCGCTCGTGCTGGCCGTGCTCGTCGGGCTCGGTGAGCGCGCACACGCCGACATGTCCCCGCCCGCTCCGCCGCCGCGCGGCGTGGTGGCCGAAGACCTCCCTCCACCCGGGCCTCCCGCGATGCCGGTCGCGAGCTGGGCCGTGCCGGCCGCGGCGTTCGGCGCGTTCGCGCTCGGGCTCGGCGTGCTCGCGGTGGGAGTCGGGCGCCGGAAGGGCGGGGCCGCGTGATCCTCACGCTGCTCGTGGCCTGCAATCCCTGGCGCGGCATCGCGAACGAAGAAGCCGTGTGGTGGGGTGCGACCGACCGCATCGAGCGCGAGCAGAACCTCGATCTCGTCGAGCTGCCTGCGGGCGCGCCCATCGGGTACTGGCCGCGCATCGTGATCTACGACGACCGGATCGAGGTCGACGACCGCGCGTGGTTCCTGTCGCTCCCGCAGGAGGTGTTCGAGCACGACGAGCTCGTCGAGCGGCTGGATCCGGGCCCGTTCACCGTGGCGCCGGTCGTCGACGGCCGGGTGCCGGACACCGAGCGGCGCGGGCACCTGATCCACCCGCTGTACGACCGGCTGCTGGCCGTCGCGGAGTCCCACAAGGACCTCGCGATGAACACCGATGACCCCGCGTTGGAGTTCGACGGGCGCGTGACCCTCGTGCCCGACGCCGGGACCTCGATCGACCTCCTGAGCGCCGTGATCTACACGGCCGGGCAGGCCCAGTTCGGGTCCGCAGCCCTCGTGGGGGCGTCCGGAGGGCGCCTGCGCATGGCGACGGAGTTCGACGGCACGTCGTGCGCGCTCGTTCCGGTCCTCGAGGCCTCCCGCGGCGGCGCCCACCTCACCTACGGGGGCCTTCCCCTCCGCGGTGCGACCTGTCCCAGCGACGCGAACGCGACCATCGCGCTGATCGACGAGGTCGCCGCCGCCTGCACGTCCCGCTTCGACGCCATCACCGCGGCCGCCGCGGAGCGAGCACCCGGCGCACCCGCGATCGACCCCTCCGAATGGCGGTGCACGGTGGTCCACATGCTCACGGGCGACGGCGCGGCTCGCTCGGTCGACGCCAGCGTCCAGGCAACGACGGCCGCGGACCTCCTGGTCCCCATGGCGGCCCTCCACCCGCGCCACCCCGACATCCGCCAGGGCTACGTGCTCGGGGGGATGGGCGGGGGCCCGGAGCCGTGCGACCAGCGCCTGTCCCTCGACGCCCTCAGCCCAGCGCAGCTCGACCAGGTGTGCAACGTCGTCGAAGCGGCGGAAGCGCTGGCGTTCGCGCAGGACCAGGTGGCCCGCGGGTGGGCGTCGATGCGCTGGGGGCGCCGCCCGCGTGTGCGCCTCGACCGAACGCCCGACGCCCTGGACGCCCTGGATGGCCTGGACGGCCTGAGCGACCTGTTGGCCGGCGCGACTACGATCGAGGCGGCGATCGAGGCGCGGAAGGGCCGCTGGGCCTCCGTGGAGAGCACAGCGGTCGACGCCGCCGGCACCCCTTCCCCCAGCGCGCTGGACACGCTGCGCCGGTACTCCGGGCAGCTCCTGTACTGCCTCGATCAGGTGAGCTCCCGCGACGTGGCCAAGACCCCTCTGCGCGACCGCCCGGTGACGTTCGTGGCCGGGGTGGAGCTCCGGGACGGACGCGTCGGCTCGCACGATCTGCGGGTCGAGGACGACGCGGAGGTGCAGCGGTGCGCGGCGACGAAGCTTCGCAGGTGGCGGTTCGACCCGGATCTCACGGGCACGTTCACGCTGGCGCTGACGGCCCGCTGGGACGACTGATTCCCGAGGGCGGGTTCCGCCACCAGGCGGCCGCGGCCTCCACGAAGGCCCGTACGCGGGCCGGCTGGAGGGTGCGGCGCGCGAAGACCGCGTGCAGCTCGATGGTGGCGCCGACCCGCTCGGGCAGCACGAGCTCGAGCTGACCGGCCCGCACCGGAGCCCCGTACGTGGGCTCGGTGAGCAGCGCGATGCCCCCGTCGGCGAGACACGCCGCGAGGGTGGCGTTCTGGTCGGCCGTGCGCAGGCGACCCGCGACCGGGACCCGCGTGCCGTCGAGCAGCGGCCAGGCCGTGCGGGGCGTGCCATCGGGGTGCAGACCGATGAGGAGCGCGTGCTGGCCGAGCTCTTCGGGCGTGCGGGGCGTGCCGTGCGCGCGGAGGTAGGCAGGGGTGGCGACGGCCCGCACGAGGCGCGAGCCCACGAGCCGCTGGATGAGGTCGGGGTCGTCGAGACGCCCGGCGCGCAGCGCCACTTCGACGTCGGAGTCGCGCAGGTCGGTGACCCGCACCTCGGAGCGCAGCTCCACCTCGAGCCCCGGGTGCAGGCCCAGGAGGTGCACGACCAGCGCCGCGACCTCGTCGGCCACCGCCGGTGGCACGGACACCACGAGCCGGCCGACCACCCCGTCGCGCTCGGCACGGAGCGCTTCGGCCACCCCTTCGACCTCGCGCAGCAGCGGCTGGAGCTGGCGATACAGCCCGAGGCCCGTGGGCGTGGGGGTGAGCGTGCGTGTGGTGCGATGGAGCAGAGCGAGCCCGAGCTCGGCTTCCAGAGCGGTGAGCCGGCGGGACAGCGTGGGGCGCGAGAGGCCCAGCTGGCGGGCCGCTGCCGTGATCGAGCCCGCATCCACGGTGGTGACGAACAGCTGGCAAGCGACGAGGTCCATGGAGACTCGTATCCTGGATGAACGAATGCCGTGCGATTGTTTCGCTGGTGTGCCGGGTCGTGCCGGGTGACGAAGAGACATCCCGAAGCCCGGAGAACCTCATGTCCGCTGCACTCGCCTGGTTGGTCGTCGCCCTCCACCTGCTGTTCGCGCTCGCCGAGAGCGTCGGGTGGGACCAGATGGCACGCCGGTTCGGCTACAGCCGCGAAGCCACCGAGCACACGCGCGCGCTCGCGCTCAACCAGGGGGCCTACAACGCCGGCATCGCAGTCGTGTTGGGGTGGGCCCTCGCGACGGGTCGCACGGATGCCGCCATCGCCCTGCTCTCGTTCATCGCGGTGATGGGTGTGGTCGGCGGAGCGTCGGTCCGGTGGACCATCCCCGTCGTCCAGACCGTGCCCGCCGTGATCGCCATCGCGCTCCTCCTGCTCTGATCGCCCGTCAGAGCTGGAGCCACGGGAACCGGTACTCCACGCGGCGCAGCTCCCGTGGGGTGCGCCAGGAGTAGTCCGGCGTCGGCACGCCCAGGTGCTCGGGGTGTCCCGGCAGCTGCACGACCTCGAGGGTGTACGCGTCGGTGAACCCGGTGCCGTCGGCCGCGACCGCCTCGCGCAGCGCCGCCTCCGTGCCCTCGTAGCTGCGGGCCCTCCCGAACCTCCACACCGCGAACGACCCGTCCTCGCCGCGACGTCCCACAGCGCTCGTCGTGATGTCGTTCCCCACGCGCACCGCGAACAGCACGTCTCCGCTCCACACGAACCCCGACCCGTCGGGCCGCCGGTAGTCGAGCGGAATCGCGGCCACATGGTCGCGGAAGGCCTGCTGGCGCGCTTCGATCAGGCGGTCCTGCTGGGTGCGGCGCCACAGCTCCGCGACTTCGAACATCCCGACCGCCGACCCGAACCCCAGCAGCCCCAGCCCGAACGCCAACGCGATGCGGAGCGGTCGGCGGGCCCCGAGGATCCCGAGCACCGCCGCCACGATCACCGCGGCACCCCCGAGCAGCAGGCCCGTCTCGATGGGATCTCCCGGGGTCGAGCCCCCGAGCCCCATGCCGAGGTGGTCGAGCATGCGCTCGGCACCCCACACGAACGGCAGCGGAGCGAGCGTGAGGCACAGGAACCCCTTCGCTGCGAGCCGGAGCACCCACCTCACGCTCTCCGAGCGGTGCTCGGCGCGTTCTTCCGGGGTGAGCGCGTCTCGGAACGACATGGGGCCTCGCGGTCCCCCTAGCGTCGCAGACCGCCGGCGCCCTGCCTACCGCTCGTAGTCGGGCGGCAGCACACGGAAGTCGTCGGGGCTGTTGTAGACGATGTCGTCGAGGTCGACCTGCACCCAGTCCTCGCCGAAGAAGCGATGCACGGGGCCTCCGAACGTCGGGTCGACGTACACGATCTCCC
This sequence comes from Myxococcota bacterium, assembly GCA_041389565.1. Lineage (GTDB taxonomy): Bacteria > Myxococcota_A > UBA796 > UBA796 > JACKEQ01. Next base: position 389,085 of record JAWKRP010000002.1, on the reverse strand, counting down.
ACGCGAGCCGGATCTTGAACGGCTCGTCGTCCGCGAACAGCAGGCTGTCGCGCTTGTACTCCACGGGGTCGCGCACGACCTCGATGTGGCCGGACCCGAGGGGGTACGAGTCGGGGAGGTCTTCGAGCGCGCGCGTGCGGCTCAGGAGCGTGTTCCCGGCGATGCTCTCCGTCTCGAGCACCGAGCCCTCTCCGGCCGCGATGTGGTCCCACCGCACCCAGATGTCGGCGACCGCCGTGTAGGCGTACGTGAGATCGACGGTGTCTTCGATCGAGCGCGCCTCCGTCGAGAGGATCACGTGCATGAGGTTCATGTCCGGGTAGTAGTACCCGAAGCTCCCGTAGTTCACTCCGCACTGCTCGGTGAAGTCGAGGTCGCCGTCTCCGTCGAGGTCGTACGGTTCCTCGGGCCGGTCTTCGGCCCAGATCTCGATGGTCCCGCAGTCTCCCGTGCAGCCCCCGAGGCCCACGGCCGCCAGCGCGGCCAGCACTGCCGGGACCCGGTGTGCTGGCGCCCTCACAGCGTCTTCCCGTCGAGCTTCTTCGCCATGCCGTACCCCTTGCAGCGCCCGTCGGTGGTGAGCGCCATGAGCCAGTCCTCCTCCTCGGTGTCGAACGTGAAGGTGTCGCCGGGCGCCACCCTCGCGATTCCCCCGTCCGGATAGGCCTGCTGGGGCGACAGGCTCAGGACCTTGAACAGCCCGAGCGTCTCGGTCGACCCGTTGTGGATCTCGATCGACCGACCGTCGCCCGCGTACCCGTAGTCGGGATCGTAGGTGTAGTACCGGGAGCACCCGGGGCCCGCGAGGACGGCCGACCGCTGGTCGTGCGACGCGCCGAGGGGCTCGACCGTACGGAAGATGCCGTATCCGTCGAGGTCGAAGGCGGTGCCCCAGCCATACCCCTCGTGGTCGATGTACTCGAGCGGCACGGGCGCGAAGCCGGTGTGGAAGTGGTCGAGCACGGCGGGGTCGGCGGCGTGGTCTTCCGGATCCAGGACCACGATCTCGGGCGTGGTGATGCCCCGCGCGCGGTCGAAGCCCGCGGTGGCCAGGATGCGCCCGTCTCCGTCGAAGCCGATGGGCATGGGGGATCCGTACGGGACGGCCGAGGCCTCCAGGTACGTGACCCAGTCGTCGGGGTTGCCCCGGAGGTACGTGCACGTGCCGAGCGCGCAGATCTCGAGGTCGTAGAACCCCCCGACCCCTCGCAGTCGAACCGACTCGGCCCGACCGTTCAGGGCGTCGCCAGGCGGGTTGAACAGCGTGTCGATCACGACGTCCCACGACCGGCCGTCGTCTTCCGAGACGTACACGGCCCCCCAGCGGCGCGAGAGGTCGGAGGGGGTCTCGAAGGTGCCCGCGGCGTACAGCGTTCCGTGCGAGTCGGCGCGAAGATCGGTGACCACCTCGAGCCCGTCGGGCAGCAGGACCGGCTCGTACGTCGTGCCGTCGACCGTGCGCTCGAGCGCGGCGCTGTCGCGGACCAGGATCACGTGCTCCTTCCCCGAGAACACCTGGGAGGCGTCGCCGAGCAGCACGGGGTCCGACAGCCCCGTGTCGGTGAGCCAGATTCCGGCAGAGTCGCGGAACAGCGGCAGCCCTCCGGGCGCGATGCCGATCAGGGTCGCGTCGAAGGGAGAGTCCGGAGGGCCCGCAGGGACGGTCTGTGAGTCGTCGAAGTGTACGGGAGTGTCCATCACGCGCGTGCTGTACGTGAACCACGCGCCGGTGATGCCGGGACCCCGGTTCACACCGCACGCTGCCAGGGCGAGGATCAGCCCGCCCATCGCGAGGAGCCTGGTCACGTCGATCGTGCCTCCTCGCCGAGGATACCGCACGGGCAGGGGCACGAAACCGGCCGACATCCGCGTGAAAGCCGGCGTGAGAGCGGGCCGCTCAGGAGCGGATGTGGACCTCCGTGGCGCGGTCGATGTCGTGGTTGAAGCCGAGCCCGGCCAGCGTGGACACCCACAGGGCCGCGACCGGGATCCACCCGCCGGGCAGGGTGTGTACGAGGTCGGCGACCTCTTTCTGGAGCGACGACTCCAGGAACTCGAGCTGCTTGCGGAGGGTCTCGGTCACGAGCATCGGGTCGTCGCGGCGGAGGGCTTCGGCGACCACGCCGTCGAGCGAGCGGTCCATCGCAGTGGTGACCTCCTGGCAGATGTCGGTGGGCGTGAGGAAGTCGGCATCGCTCTGTTTGCGCAGCGTCTGGAGCATCGCGACCTCCCAGCGCCCGCCGCGGGGGTCGGGCAGCGAGATTCCGAAGGGCTCCAGTGGACGCTGGAGGGCCGAGGTGGCGAGCTGGCTCGCGCGGAGCTGGAGGGTCTTCGTGGCCGCTTCGCTCGCGTCGAGCAGCCTGCGATCGACGGCCGCCACGCGGAGTGCGGCACGCCACGCGGCCACGACGGTGAGGATGCGCACGGGGCTCGAGAGCTCGTCGCGCAGGTCGGGCGGCAGACCCTCCCAGTGGCCGCCGAACGCCTGAGCGTGGAGCGCGACCCGCAGGCAGCGGAGCAGCTTGGTCTGCTGGCGGAGCCGTTGTTCCCGGGGCAGCGCGCCGAGCGTCTCGCTCACGCGGTCGGGCACGAGGGACTCCACGAGCAGGTGGGGGTCGGGCAGCCCGTCGTGCACGGCCTGACGCCACGCGATGGCGCGCAGCGTGCTGCCTCGCGAGAACGGCGGCACCTCCACGACGTCACGGTCGCCGGGCACGACCTGCGCACGGCGCAGCTGGTCGTCGACGAAGTGCTCGATGCACACGTGCCGACAGGGGGTTCCAGCGACCGCCAGCGCGAACTGCCCATCGGTGACGGGCCCGCGGGCCCGCTCGGCGCCGTCGGCCCAGACCCGGATCTCGCCGTCTCCGGAGACGGCCCCTGTGTAGAGAGTGAGCATCCCCCCGATGATCCAGCAGGCGGACGCGGGCGTCAATCCCCGCGGATCAGTCGGCGTCGCCCGCCGCCTCGCTCGGGATCTGGAGTGCGAGCGCGGTGGCGACCTCGCCCTTCAGCAGATCCGTGACCGCCTTCACCGCCGCATGCAGGGCTCCCACGCCCTCCGGACCCGCCGCGAGGGCCTCGTCGATGGGCAGCCCGAGCGAGATCGCCGCGGCATCGGCGGCATCGAGCCGCACGAGCAGATCGTCGGCGAGCGCGCCATGGCCGAGGTTGCGCAGCAGATCGTCCAGACCGGCGTCGTCCCCGGCCGTGTGCAGCGCCCGGAAGCCCGCGAGGTTCGCCGCGATCCACTCGGTGGAGGCACCCGACGGGATGGACTCCGCGTGGCCGGCGCACTCCGTGGTGCACGCGCCGAGGCCGAGGGGCTCCGCGAGCTTGAGGTCCTTCGTCACGGACTCCAGGTAGAACAGGCTGCGGAACAGCGCATTGAGGGCGTCCTGGCGCGAGCCGTAGGCGGTCTCGGGAGTGAACCCGTCGTCCCAGCGCCCCAGCAGCACGCCCGCCTGGCGCTCCACCTCGCGTGCGGTCGCGAGCGCGTAGCTCGCGCGCGACGCGGTGATGCCGGCCTCTCCGAGCGCGTCCCACGAGCCGTCCGCGTTGATGGGCACCTGCCCGGGGCACGTGTTGTCGGGACCGGCCCACAGCAGGTGCTCGATCGCGTCGAGCCCGTACGTGTTGGGGAGGTTGTCGGAGAAGAACGTGGGCGAGCCCCACTGCGCCTCGACGGTCTCCTGATCGACGCGGCACGGGTTCACGACGGGCCACGAGTAGATCTCGTCGCGCAGGTCTTCACCGAGCGGCGCGGTGACGCTCGACGCAGCCGGCCCGATCTGCATGACCTCGGCTTCCTGCCACACGAACATGGCGTCGCGCCAGGCCTGCCGCGCCGTGTCGCGCTCGACGAGCCCGTCGGAGCCGGCATCGACGGCATCCCGCCATGCTTCGAGGGCCGCCACCAGGCCCCCGGCACGCACCCGGAAGTCGGCGAGACGGGGCTGAACCACCGCAGGACCGACCGCCGCGAGCACCTCGTCGATCGTGGCCTCCACACCATCTGGCGCCTGCTCTTCGGGGACGCACCCCGCAGGAGGGGCCGCGACGAGGCCCGCCAGGACTGCGATCACGGCCCACGAGAGCCACGCGCTACCAGCCGTTCTGGCCATCGGCGTCTCCGAGGTTGGCGGGGTCGAAGCCGTACGCTGTGCCGAGCAGGACCCGCGCGGCACGGAGATCCTCCGCGTACGCGGCCCGGGTGGGCGCATCGGCCGACGGGAGCACCGGAGCCTGGCCGATCAGGCCGTGCAGGGTGGCGAAGTCGCCGTCGCTCACGGGCGAGTGCGGGTTGAACTGCAGCGCGAGCGCGAAGCCCTTGAGCTCCGACCAGTGCTTGGCGTGGTCGGCGAACACGTAGTCCGGCGTGTCGAACCGCCCCATGTCCTTCAGCACGTCGTTGACGTAGTGCACGATGGTCGCGCCGATCGCCTTCTCCCACGCGTCGAGCGCCGTGTTCCGGTGCTGCCGGAGCGTGTCGAGCTCGGCGGGGGTGAGAGCGCCCGACGTGCTGGCAAGCAGCGCGCGGCCCTCCCAGAAGCCCGCCCAGGCGTCTGCGGTGAGGTCGGTCGGGGCGGACGGGGACGCGCCGAGGTCGCGCTTGGCGCTGTTCGTGGAGTGGCCCCAGCAGACCTCGGAGTGGAGGTCGATCACGGCGTCGCCGTCGACGTCCGCGTAGCCGGGACTCGCGATCACGGCGTCGGTGAACGACGGGTAGGCCCGCGCAGCGCCGAAGTAGCCGAACCCTTCGTCCCAGGCGTGCTCGAGAGCGGTGTAGGGCTCGCCGGCCTCCAGCACGGAGTGGTCGGACAGGAGGCCCTTCCCGGGCTCGTCGTCGTCGAGGTAGTCGTCGGCCCCCTGCGAGAACGACACGGCGCCACCGAGGAACTTCTGGAGGAGCTGCTGGAGATCGCGCCCGTCGGACGTGAGGTACACGGCGGGCACGGGCGCGCCGGACGGGTCGAGCGGGTAGGTGCCGATCGACCAGTCGACCGCCTGCGCATCGAGCGTGTCGAACCAGTGGCGCACGAGGCTCTCGGGGGTGGTGACGGCCGGATCCGCCCAGCCGACGAACCCGGTGGACCAGTCGACGTGCTGCCCGACGGCGTCGTTGCCGGCGATCTTGCCCACGAGGTCCTTCTCGGTGCTCACGTCGTCGTACGTGGCCTGTACGGCCGTTCCGGGGTCGAACCCGATGGGGAGCGTGCCCGACGTGGCGCTGTCGAACTCGAAGTAGAACTCGAGCTCGCCGCGCACGTCGCCCGCAGCCGGGAAGAAGCCCCCGTCGAGGCGGGACGTGAGCCCGCCGATGTGGATCTTCATGTCCTCGATGAGCAGGTTCCGGAACACCTGGCCGTCGTACGAGACGGAGTCGACGGAGGCGTCGCCACGGGACGGGAAGCGGTAGTGGTCGGCCGACGGGACGATGTCGGCGTCTCCATCCGTGTCGGTGTCGGTGTCGGCATCCGTGTCGGTGGTCTCGGTGTCCGTGTCGTCATCGGTGTCGACCGTGGGGCACCCCGCGAGGCCCGCGAGCAGCAGGACGACAGCAGGGAGGAGGTGCGGGGACGGGCGGCGCATCGCGGGCTCCAGTTGGAAATGAAATTCATTTTCATTCAACATCGGCCCACTGTCTACCTCCCGGTGTGCCCCCTGTCCACGAGGACCCGCCCCCCGCCGCGTTCTGGACGGAGGACGGTACGGCGCTCACCGGATCCGGCGGCACTCGAGCAGGGTGTGGGCGTCGCCGATCCCGTCGTGCCGGGTCACCACCTCGAGCCCCGCGCGAGCGAGCAGACGCAGGGTATCGGCGAGCGAGTACATGCGGCTGTTCCCGTTCGCCATGGTCGTGAAGTAGAGCGACGTGCCGTGGAGGCAATACTTGGCGACCTCGTTGGGCGTGTTGTCCCAGTAGGTGTCGAGGATCCACAGCGTCCCGTCGGGCTCGAGAGCGTCGCGGGCCCGGTCGAGGATGCTCACGATCTCGGGCTTCGAGAAGCACACGAGGAACTGGCTCATCCACACCGCATCGAACCCTTGCGGAAGCGCGCAGTCCGGGTCGAGGAGGTCGACGGGAGCGAGGTGGATGCGGTCGCGGTGCGTGTACTGGGCGTTCTCCTCCGCTGCGATGCCCAGCTGGCCGGCGAGGTCGGCGATGGTGACGTGCACGTCGGGATCGGCCGTCGTGTAGCGACGCGCGAACTTGCCGGTGTTCCCCCCCACGTCGAGCAGCCGACGAGCGCGGCCCTGCTTCACGATCTCGATCGCGGGAGGCATCGCGCGGTCGCTGTAGAAGTGGTCGAAGGCGAACCAGCTGGTGCGTGCGGGCTCCGGGAGGATGGACAGGCCTTCGTAGATGGTGGGCCAGTCGCCGAGCTCGCGCAGACCGGCCGGGCGGCCGTGCACCAGCGCTTCTTCCAGGTGGAATGCCCCTTTGTAGCAGACGTCCTGCGTGAAGTCCATGTTCACGCGGGTCATCGCATCGCTGAGGATGCAGTTGCCGACGGGGGTGAGCGCCCACCGCCCTTCTTCCGTGAGCCGACAGAGCTCGAACGACAGGCCCGCTTCGCACAGGCTCTCCACAGCGTACGCAGACAGACCGGTCGCCTTCTGGAGCTCCTCGGTGGTGACCCCGAACGGGCGGGCCCGCTTCATCGCCGTGAGCGCGCCGGAGTCGCGCAGGATCCGCGCGGTCTGGAAGGCGAACGGGGCGAACGCCAGGCGGGTCGCACGCAGCAGCGACTCTTCGTAGGACATCGTCATCAGGGCACTCCTCGGGGATTCTCGGAAGGTTCTTCAGCCGGCACGGTGGGACTCCAGGGATCGAAGAAGTTGAACCACTGGAGCGGGTACTGCTCGGTCCATCGCTCGAACACGTCGGCGAGCTCCTGGGCCCAGCGCTGCAGATCGGCCTCGCGGGTGGCGCGGTTGGCGAAGGCATAGGTGCGGGGACCCACGGCTTCCATCCGGTAGGTGAGGTCGCCGGTCCGGAAGCACCCGAGCACGAGCACGGGGGCCCCCGAGAGCGCCGCGACCAGCCAGGGCCCGGTCGGGAGCTGGATGGTGCCGCCCAGGAAGTCGACCGTCGCGAACCGCCCGTCCACCACGCGATCGGCCTTCATCGCGACCACCTCGCCCGCCCGCAGGCGCCGGATGATCTCGAGGCTCGCGAACTGCTCGGACGCGTTCACGGCCAGCACCTTCGGCGGTGCAGCGCCCTCCCCTCCGCTGCGCTCGAGGAGCGCGAAGTACGGGTCGGTGGGCGTGCGGTGCAGGACCAGGGTGACCTCGCGCTGCGTCGCGTTCAGGGCGGTGGACGCGAAGTCGGCATTGCCGAGGTGGGCGGACAGCACGAGCAGGCCCTGCCCGGCGTACCGCTCGCCGTAGATCTCGGCCTGGAGCCCCGGGATGGCGGAGCGGTCGATGGTCAGGCCGCCGGCACCGTGCAGCAGGAGGTGGAACCGGTCGACGAGCGAGAACGCGAACTCCAGCAGCAGGCGCAGGTGGGCCCACGCACGTGCTGGTCCGCTCGCGTCGGGCATCCTCCGGCGCAGGTACTCCGCGATGCCGTCCCGCTGAGGCCCGCGCAGGAACACCCAGTACCCCATCACGAGCGGCACGAGCGCCCACTGCACCGGTCGCCGGCCGCCCCATGCCAGGAGCGTCAGGTACAGCCTCCAACCCGCCGGGAAGCCACGCCAGGCTCCGCGCCAGTCGTCCGACACGGCATCTGCGGACGCCCACAGCCGCGCGAGCCCCCACGCGAGCGTCAGGCTCCACAGCAGCGCGACGGGTGCGCCCATCCCCCACAGCCCCTTCCCCGCCCACAGCGCGACGGCGAGGACGTCGAGCGCGATCAGGACGAGCACGTCGAGCCACCGGATCATCGCGCCCCCAGGGCCGCGTCGACGGCGCGTTCTTCACGGGCGTACTCGATCGGGCCCGTGCGCGCGGCCTCGAGGAGCGTACGCCCCGCTTCGGGGTCGCCCCGATCGAGCTCCCGCAGGCCCCGCTCGAGCTGGCTCTCGGGATGGTCGGGCCACAGCGTGTTCGCCCGCCGGGCCAGACGCAGCGAGACCTCCCCCGAGTGACGCCGCGCGGCCCGGAGCAGCTCGCGCGCGCGCCGGATCTCCACGGCCCTCCAGGCGTCGGGCTCGGCTTCCTGCTCCAGCACGGGCTCGAGGTCTCCGCGGAGCGCGTCGTCGAGCGACACCGAGACCCAGCCCCCCGACAGGTTCGGGTACGCGCTCACCCAGATCGACCGCGCGGTCGCGTCGATCACGACGCCGTGCGTCGCGATGTCGGCGTTCAGGGCGTGCCGGTGCCCTCTCGGGAGGGACGTGCCCCCCACGCCGCGCCGATCGGAGAGGACCGCCGCAGCAGCCGCCTGATCGAAGCTCCCCTTCCCCGCCGCGACGAGCTCTTCGGCGCGCGACAGCCGGGGGACGGTCGTGAGCTCGCGCATGCGGGTGAGGTTGGCCTCCTGGCCCGCGAAGTGGCGGCTGCGGAAGTGGTTGCTCATCGCGATCGACCCGTCGACGTCGACGCGAACGACGGTGGCCGGGCTCACCTCGAACAGCGCCGCACGGTCGCGATCGGCGTCGACGACGAGCACGTTCTCGCTCACGAACCCCGACCGCGACCGCAGGATGGCCTCCGCTTCGTCGAGGTCGTGGGCGCGCTCCAGGATCTCCCGCACGATGAGCGTCATGGGCGTGCCCGCCACGGGCGGGTCGTCGGACCCCGACGCGTTGATCACCACGGCGATGCCGGCCTGGTTCACCCCACTCACCGCGCCCACGATGCCCGCGAACGCCACGCTCATGAACGGGATGCCGTCGTCGACGGGCTGGTGCACCCGCACGACCTTGTCGCGGTCGAACGCCACGCCGCCGTCGAAGTCGAAGGCCCGTGCCACCCGCCAGTGCCCGTCGGGCGTGAAGTCGGGGCCCACCGCGAAGCCCGTACAGCCGAGCAGGGGCGTGTCGACGAGCGCCTGCCCGATGTCGTGGATCGCGTGGTAGTAGACCTTCCGCGTGTACGACGGGCCTCCGAACGCGTACCGCTCCTCCGCGGCGTCCACGTCGCCTCGCAGCTCCACCCGGTGCGCCGGGAGCAGCACGTCGTCGAGACCGGAACCCAGCACCGCCGCGCCGCGGGTGACGAGGTACCGCGCCCATGCGTGGGGCACGTTCCGCTCGAAGGCATCGAACAGCTCGGTCTCGAGCCGCACCCGCAGGCCCTGCGCGAGCACACCCGCTGCGAGCCCCGTCTCGTAGGGCCCGCCGCGGGTGGACAGCACGAACACCCCGTGCGTGCGGACCCTTCGGTGCGGTCCCCACCGCACGCCGCTCCCGTCGCGCTCCATGGCGATCCCCGCCAGGGGGTCGGCGCCCGGAGGCGGAGGCGCGAACGACACGAAGAGCACGAGCAGCACGTCGAGGTGGAGCAGCACCAGCGCGCCCCACGCGAGACGCGGAACCCATGCGCTCGCCCGGGGACCGGGCCACCCGTCACGCACCGCGACCCCGGCACGCGAGGCCAGCACGCCGAGACCGACCGCCGCGGCCGCCGCGAGCGCGAGCGCGCGCATCCCGGAGTCCGCCCCGGCGGGCGCGTACCACGCATCGGGAGCGACGAGCCCGACCAGCACGTACGGAGCCATGGCACCTGCGAGCACGCCGGCGAGCGGACCGACCGCCGGATGGAGCAGGCCCAGCGCGACCAGACCCGGCACCCACGCCAGCGCGAACGCGCCCACCGTTCCAGGGGCCGACGCCGTGCCCCACACCGCGGCAACCGCGATCCCCACCGCGATCAGCGAGCGGGCCCCCAGCGCACGCGGCGTGTCGCGCTCCGCGGCACCCGACACGGCCACGAGCACGGCCAGCACGGCGAGAACGGAGAGCCACGGCGCGGAGAGCGGCGCACGCTCGGGGCTCTGCCACACCGCACCGGCATCGACGGCGTCCACCGTGTCCGCGAGGAACGGCTCCACCCACGGGGCTGCGAGGGGCACCACCACGGCGTCCGCACCGACGGCCTCCACGGTGCCGAGCCCGCGCTCCGCCAGTGCGGCCATGACGGCGTCCCGCGCCTCCGGAGTGAGCTCGACCCGGGCGGTCCGCGGAACCGGGTCCAGCAGATCGAGCGGAGCCGCTGCCGGCGCCAACACGGTCCCGAGGAGCAGGGCGGAGACGAGCCCCACGAACCCCCATGCGGGCCAGGAGCCCGTGGGAGCGGGAGTCTCGGGGGGCTCCTCGCCCGTCCCCAGTGCGGCACCGACGAAGCTCGCCAGGACGAGCAGCGTGCCCACGACGCGCAGGTCTCCCCCCATCCCCATCCACGGCACGGACGACGCGAGCCCGAGCGCCAGTGCCGCGCTCACCGGCACTCCCGCCGAGCGCACGGAAGCCCCCACGGCGACGACCATCGGGAGGCACAGGGCCACCAGCGGGTGCAGCGGGCCGAGCGCCCACACCGCGAGACCCACGGCCACAGCGACCCCCGCGAGCCCACGGGGGTTCCGACGGAGTGCCGCCCCGACGAGCACGAGCCCGACGAGCACGGCGCCGCGTACAACCCAGGTCAGCCCCCACGCCACCGCCGCGGGCGCCGCGACGAAGCGCACCTCGGGGTCGTGGAGGGCCTCGCTGGCGAGCGCGGTGAGCGCCTGGATCGGAACGGGCCCGTCCGTGACGGCCCGGATGCGGACCTCCCCCGCTCTCCCCCCTTCCGGCAGCACCTCCGGCTCGCCGAGCCACGGCACCGTCTGCAGGTGGTGCACCCATCGCTCGCGAGCCTCCGGAACGACCTCGAACCGCACCTCGTCCGCCCAGGCCCGTGGACTCGGGGCGTCGGGAGAGAGTGCCTGGTCGCGCAGGGGTACGAGCCCGCATGCGGCGAGCCCGAGGGCGATGGCGACGGCGTGGATGCGCGAGATGCCTACGTCCCCACGTCCGTGGGGGTGCGGTTCTGCATTTCGGGCTCCTCGTCGGTGTCGCCGCGTGTACCACGTTCGACCGCGATGCGGCGCTGGATGCGACACAACGCGACGAGGCCGGTTGTGGGCCCCCGTTCCGCTGCGCTACCCTCGACCTCGTCGCCGGGGGGCCCATCACGATGACCGCAGCCGAGACGCGCGATCCGCTCGGAGTGGCGATCAGCCTGCTCGAAGCGTGTGCAGCGGTCGATCGGCCCGCGCTCGTCGCCCGCCTCACCGCCGAGGGCTACGACCCGGACGAGCTGCAGGAGGCGCTCGACTGGGTCGAGTGTGCCGAAGACGAAGCCGACGACGCCGTCGCCGACGAGGACGCCGCCGCGACCGCCGGGCGGTACCTCCAGATCTTCCAGGGTCACGGGCGCGGCGCGCAGGGGTCCGTCGACGTCGCCTTCGACCAGTACCTGCTGCGCCACGTCGCCATCAAGCGGTTCCATCGCACGCGGTTCTTCCGGGTCGAAGAGGCCCGCCGCGAGGCCGCCGCGCTGGCACGCGTGCTCCATCCGGCCGTCGCCACGGTGTTCGATCTGGTCGAGACCGACGACGCGTTCGGCATCGTGATGCAGCTGTCCGCGGAGGCCGACGTGCGGGGCGGGCTGCTCGCGCCCGAGCACATCGGGAAGCCTCTCGCGTCGGGCGACGCCGACGGCGACGACACCCTCGTCCCCACCTCCCCGGAGGAGGCGTGCCGATGGATCGCAGACGTCGCCGAAGGGCTGGCCCAGGTTCACACGAAAGAGGTGTTCCACCGCGACATCAAGCCCGAGAACATCCTGGTCACCCCCCGTGGACGGGAGCCGATGTTGGTGGACTTCGGGATCGCGGTGATGGACCACGTCGCGTTTCGCGGGGCTCCGGGATGGAGCCCTCTGGCGAAGGACAACGCGCGAGAGCCCTCCCGGGTCGACCGGGTGGGGACCCTCGCGTGGATGGCGCCAGAGGTCGCGAGCCGCGAGGCACCCAATACGGTGGAGTCGAATCGCCTGATCGACATCTACAGCCTCGGCGCGACGCTCTACACGCTGCTCGCCGGGCACCCGCCGCACTGCGAGCACGAAGCGTCACGCGACCAGGGAGAGCTCCTCCTGCTGCGCCAGCGCGAGCTCCACACGCCACTCCATCGTCTGCCCGAACCGCGATGGCGAATCGACGCGCGGCTCTCGGCCATCGTGGAGAAGGCCACGGACTTCGACCCGAGCTCGCGGTACAGCACGGCCTCGGAACTGGCTGCCGATCTACGCGCGTATCTGGCCGGAGATCCGACATCGCTGGACAGCGAGGCCTATCGGTTCGTGAGCTACAGCCGCCGCCATCCTGCGCTGGCCTCGCTGGGTGCGACGATCTTCCTCACATCGATCCTGTTGGCGGCCACGGTGCCAGCGAAGTTCCAGCTGCAGAACCTCGATGCGGACCGCGAGCGCCTCGAAGTGGACCGCAACGAGCTCCTCATGCAGGACAACGCATTCGGTGAGTGCGAGAAGGACATGGCAGCACTCGAGCGGCCCACCAGTGCCGACATCCGTGAGGTGTTCAACCGATGTCGGCTGCGGATCCATCGGGCCCGCCACCTCTGGAACCAGACGCATCCCGTGGACCCCCCGCCGTGAGGCGTCAGCCGTTCGAGCGCGCGGCCAGCTCGGCCCGGAGCCGGTCGACCTCTGCGGCCGGCGCGCCCTCCAGCAGGCCGTCGACCATCGACTCCACCACGCTCGCTTCGCGCAGCGCATTCCGCACGACCGGCTTGAGGTACTTCAGCAGCGTCTGCTTGCGGGAGCCGTAGGTCTGCGGGCTGATCCCGAGCTGCCGGGCGATCTCGGCGTCGGGCACGAGCGGGTTGTTCAGCACGGCCTCCAGCACCTCGGCGAGGTTGCGGCGGGTGTCCTCCCGGAGGAAGCTCGGCATCCCGATGCCCTGGCGCAGCGACTCGACCACGAGCGCACAGGCCATGGCGTCGGACTGGACCTCCACGAGGCGCTCGGCATTGGGCGTGAGCGTGCGGTGCACGTCATCGACCTCGATCCCGTCGGCCCGCTCGAACCCCGAAGCCCCGCGACGCGCGCGAGCACGCTTCTGATCGACGATCAGGTTCCGGATGGCCCGCGCGATGTACGCCTTCGAGAGCTTCTGGGCGTCAGCGAGCTGCACCCGCCAGACGCGCTCCCAGACCTCCGCGTAAACGTCGGTGGTGGCCATCGTGCCGTTGTACTGCAGGCGCCACTTGATCTTCGGGACGAGGGTTCGGATGTGCTCGTCGATCTCGTCGATCGTGAGCGGGGTTCCGTCGTCGGGCTTCTCCGCCACGTCGTGGAGCGTGAGGGTGTTGCGCGTGCGTTGCATGAGGCCTCTCGTACTCTTCAACGTCGCGCGGCCTCCACCATCCGAAGTCGGGGGGATCTTTCTCGCCGGAGCCCCGTCACCGTGCCCTCAGGAGGGGTCTGCGAGGCGGTAGGCTTCGTCGGTCGTCGTGGGCTGCAGGCGGATCCGCGTGGACGGCGTGAGCTCGATGAGCGTGCCGGGCGGCAAGCGGTGCGAGCCCGGACGCAGCGGGGCATCCCCCAGCGGGCTCAGCGCGCGGGCGGGTCGCCGGAGCTCGATGCGCTCGCCATCCCAGAGCAGATGCCGGCGGGACAGGCGGAGGTCGCTGCACGGTGTGTCGCGGTAGAGCGGGATGACGAGCTCCTCGGAGCCGTCGAACCTCCCGAGCCACCCGTGATCGTGGGCTCCTGCGACCACACGCCCGTCTTCGGGCCCGCCCACAACGACGATCTCGCACGGGCCGTCGCCCGACGCGCCCTGCCCGACGCCGAGCGTGCTCCCATTGGCATCGGGACGCTGCGGACCGAGCATGGGACCGGCGCTCGCGACCTCGTGCAGCAGGTGCCCGAGATCCCCACGCAGCACGTCTTCGAGCCCCTGTGCGTCGAATCCGTCGTCGAGTCGCCCCTGCCAGGCCTCGAGCCGCAGGCTGAGCCGGGGCTCGGCGCGCTCGCCCGTGGGCGTGAGGCCCGCGAGGGACGCGCGCATCACGAGCTCGGTGTCGCCCACCAGCATCCACAGGCGCCGGACCCCGGCGTCACGCGCATCCCGGCGGAGCGCGAGCACGAGGTGCTCGATGCCGAGGAACCCGTGCCCACCGGCCACTGCGAGGTCCCAGGCCGTTCGGAGCAGCTCGGCGACGGGCTCCGCGCACACGGGCCACCCGCCCGGCACCTGCGGGGTGGACGGCTCGACCCAGCTCCGCAGCGCGTCACGGAGTGCGCTGCGCTGGGCGGGGTCGCGTGCACCGAGCTTCCGGAGGATGCGACCCTCGCGCCCGTCGACTCCCTGGCCCGGGCTGCCCACCGGAGGGGGCACCCCCGCCACCAGCTCGTGCAGCACGGCCGCAGCGGCATACCGGTCGCTCTGCAGGGTGGCCGGGCCGCCGCGCGAGATCTCGGGGGCCAGGTACGCGGGATCGGGCTCGGCATCCGGATCGATCGACGGGATCCCGAGGTTCCCGAGCACCACACGGTCACCGTCGAACAGGAAGCTCGAGGGACGCAGGCGCCCGTGCACGACCCCGGCCTCCTGGAGATGCCCGACGGCGTCGAGGATCTGGCGCGCCCCGTCTCTGCGCTGTGCCGGCGTGAGCGAGCCGGTCGCGATGCGGTCGCGCAGCGAGGGGCCACCGACGAACGGCATCGCCAGGAACCCGGGCTGACCGTCTCCGCCCGCCGACAGCTCCAGCACGCGCACCACCCCCGGGTGGTCGAGGCGTCGCAGACGGTCGGCGGCAGGCGCAGCCGAAGCATCCATCGGAAGGTCGCCGAGCACCCGGATCGCGACCTCGCCTCCGGACCGCGTGTCGAGCGCACGGAACACCTGGCGCGACTCGCCCTGACCGACGGCTTCGCGGATCTCGTAGCGCCCGTCGAGCACGGCGCCGACGCGAACTCCGCCCGTTCCGGCCGGGGCCGCAGCCGCACCCGACATCACGGTGGCCGGGAAGAACGGCGACAGGCGCTCGTCGAGCCACTCCGAGAACCCGATCTCGCCGTGGTCGGACTCCACGCGCGCCTCCACCCGAGCCCCGGTCACCCCGTGCTCCAGCACGACGACGTCGAGGTCCTTCACCTCCACCACCAGGAACACGTGGTCGGTGTGGGTGGACGGGTGCGACGCGATGCGCACGAACGGGCTGATCTCGAGGAACCCCGATGCGTGGGGACCCACCAGGTACACGGCGTCCGGGATGAGCGGGGCGTCCCACTCCGCTTCGACGGGCTCCGTCCACTCCTCCTGGCCGGCGAGCGCCTGGACACGCCCTGCGAACACGCTGCCCTGCGCCGTGCGGCGACGCGTCGCGCGCTGATCGACCACGCGGAACATGCGGTAGTGGCGCAGCCAGGCGAGCCCGGCCATCACCTTCTGGAGCTCGTCGACGAACGAGTCGGCCTGGCTGGCCACCTGGTGCCGACTGGCGAGAGTGGGCCCGTGGGCGATGGTGTTCCGCCGGGCCACCAGCAGGTCGAGCGCCGCAGCGCTCGGGGACGCGCGCCCCGACGCGTCGAACATCCACGTGAGGGCCTCGGGCACGAACGGATCGGCGTCGCGTTCGCGGAGGGCCCGGCACAGCTCGCGCACGAGCCCCACCCAGTGCCCGAGCGACGGCCTCTTCAGGTGCTTCAGGTGGTCTTCGACCGCCGGGACCGGCTCACCGCGCAGGTAGTCGGGCAGCAGCAGGGCCACGAGCATTCGCGGGACCGTGTCGAGGCAGGCCATCGCTCGGCGCAGACGCTCGGCGTCGGACACCGACAGGGCCACGCCATGCCACGCTGCCGCGAGCGGGTACGGGAGGGAGCGCCGGAGGGACACGTCGCTGGGCCGCGGGTTCGCCATTCGCGCCGTGTATCGCGAACGCACCCCCCGGTCATCGGGCGTGGGTCGCACTCCGGCATCAGGGAGCGACGCTCGGTCGGGCATCGCAACCGAGCGCTTCCGCGGCCTCTTGTACGCCCGGCGCCCAGGTGGCGAGCTGGCGGCCCGCGGCGATCGTCTCGTGGTGCTCGGCGAGCAGGCCCGTCCAGAGGGCCTGTGCGCGCTCCACGTCGAACGTGCCGCACCGGTCGCCGCGCCACGCGACGTAGTGGAGCAGCCCCATCCGGGCTGGAGCCGTCGTCCCGTCCACGGCCATGCAGCGGACGAGCGCGGGCCCGACGACGTCCCGCTCCCCGCGATCGAACGCCCACGAGCGGGTCTCGACGAGGACGCTGGGGTCTTCGCACCGCTCGAGGCGCGCGAGCAGGATCGGGAAGGCCTGCGGGACCTCCCTGCCGAGCAGACGCATCACCGTGCGGGCGACGTCGGGAGAGCCGGTGGTCTCGAGGATCTCGAGCAGCCGTTCGTCGGACAGGCGCCGCGCGCGGGGGACCAGGCGCTCGACCACGGGATCGGGGGATGTCCGCAGGCGCTCCAGCAGCTGCTCGGCATCCAGCCGCGAAGCCCCCACGCGCTCCGCGAGCAGCGCCGGGAGGTCGCCCGCGAGGAGCCCGCGTCGCTCGAGCTCCTCGAGGATCGGGAAGACCTGCATCCAGTCGTCCAGAGCGGCCACCAGCTGCTCCACGGACCGCGGATCGACGTAGGGCTCTGGAGGGGTGGCGAGCCGGCGGATCTCGCCGAGCGGGTGAGCGCGGAGCTCTTCGAGGATTCCGGCCACCCCCGGCGCATCGGGCATGCGAGCCAGAGCACGGGCGGCCCACGGCACGCCCTGACGCGCGAGATCCGCGAGCCCGTCGCGGTAGTACGGCTGCACGAAGCGCTCGTCGGGCACCTCCTGCCTCGCGTCGACGAACCATGCGAGGGTGCGCTCCTCGGGGAGCACGACGTTCACCTGGACCTCGACCGGCCCCAGATCGGTGTGCTGGATCACCAGCTTGTGGTGCCCGCGAGGCAGGAAGACGGGGCCCTGGCGGTACGTCCACTCCACGACGCCGTGTGGCTCGATGCGAACCCGTGCCCCCTCCTCCTCACAGTCGTGTGCGCCGAGGGTCGTGGGGACTCGCACCCCACCTCGCTGGAGCTCCGCCGCCCTCGTACCGAGCCCCACGTCGATCGTGCCCCCGCCCCCGTTCCGCAGGGTGATCGGCACCTCGAAGCACTCCCCGACGGTGTGGGACACCTCGCCCACCCGGACCTGGAGCCCGGCCGCGGCGGTCGCGAGCAGCACGATCATCGGAGCTTCTCGAGGTCGGCGCGCCAGGTGCGGCGAGACCACTCGGAGGGCTCGGCGCCGTCGCGGGGGATGCGGTACGACAGCGCTCGGACCGCGGCGTCACGCACGTCGTCACGGGGATGCTCGCGGAGCCGGAGAAGCGACGCGATCGCCGTGGGGTCGGGGATCGCGCCGATCCCACGAACGGCCCACTCCACGCCCTGATGCGCGAGGCGCTCGAGGTCCTTCCGGTACTCCGGCAGCGCCACCGGGCTGGCGTAGTACGGATGGGGATCCCACGTGGACCGGTCGAAGCGCGGAGGATCCACCTGGATTCGCGCCACGCGCCACTCGTACGCGCCATCGAAGCACCCGACGGTCGCGAGCCGGATCTCCCACGGCCCCGGGGTGTCGACGACGACGAAGTCCTGGAGCACCACCCTCGAGCCCTCGTTCCAGTGCCTGCTGCTCGTGCCCGATGCACGAGGACGGTCGGGCCGCTGGAGCGCGTCCCCACCCGGACCGGTCGCGCGGATCTCGAGGCACGACGGCATCCGGTCTTCGGAAAGGCGGGTGTCCACGAAGATCGGCTCGTCCAGCGCGAACCCCTCCAGGGTCGAGCCTGCGGCGGGCTCGTCGGCACGGGCGTCAACGAGCGGGACCGCGCGAACGCCGGGGTCGTGGTCGGGTGGGAGCCCCTCGTGGCGGGAGTGCGCGGCCGTCCAGGTCGCGTGGGACCACTCCAACGCGTACGGGCGCCGGGGGTCGGGCTGGCGCGTGAGGATCTCCGTGGCGACCACGAAGGACGCGTCTCCACTGGGGATCCCGGCTCCACTGCGGAGCGCCAGGAGGGCGTCGGTCGCCGCCGGTGTGGGGATCGCGGCAAGCGCTCGGGCCGCGCGGGCGTCTCCGGTTCGCGTGCGCTCGACCAGCGCCTCCAGGTTGGCGGGCAGGGCCGCGACCGTCGGGTGCGCGAGCGCTTCGTCGAGGGGCACGCCCACGGCCGGAGTGACGTCCAGCACCAGAGCCGTCCATGGATCGTCGGGGTCGCACCCGGCACGAAAGCGGACGCGCCAGGTTCCGGGCTCGGTGATCGCCAGGTGGTCTTGCAACAGGGTGATGGGTCCGTGCTCGACGGAGGCGGGCGTCGTCCCGTCGGGCCAGTGCACACGGCGGATGGCGCGCAGCCCATCGTCCCGGACGGCTTCCGCGGCCATGCAGTCCACCCGCGCATGCCCACGCCCGTGGACGACGACCATGGGCTCGTCCAGGGCATATGCTCGGGCTTCGAGGTGAGGCGGCACGACGGGTAGAGGCATTCCGACACTGTACATCCGGACCGGGTGCGGTTCCGGATTTGCGGTGGCGGCTCGTCCGCGTGGGAGGCATGATCGCCGTTCCCCGGAGGTCTCGATGGTATCCCTGCTCTCGCTCGGTGTGCTGCTCACCGGTTGTGGCCGCGCTCCCGAACCGCAGGTCGGGCCCACGGCTCCCCCTTCTCCGGTCCCCTCCGAGCTCCACACCGAGTCGTTCGTCGCATCGGCCCCGTCCGTCGACTACCTCCTCGTGCTCGACACCAACCGTGCGGCCGTCGCGTCCGGGGATCTCGCCGACCGCCTGGCGGCCCTCCCGGTGGCGCTCGGTGCCGCAGGCATCGACTACCAGATCGGCGTGGTCACGATGGACGATGGCGGCACCGGCACCCTCGGAGAGCTCGAACACGCCGGCGCGACGCGGTACGCGACCCCGGCCGACCCCATCGACACGCTCGCGTCGTTGGTCGGGTCGCCGATCCCGGCGCTCGAGGACACCTCGAGCACGACCGGGGCCCGCGGGCGCGCGGCCGCCTACATCGCATGGCAGCGGGCCGACGAGCCCGCCAACACCGGGTTCTTCCGCGACGAGGCCGCCACGCACTACCTCTTCGTGAGCGACCGGGACGACGACTCCGGGTCGACCCCGATCGACCGCTTCGGGTTTCGGGACTTCCTGGGTTCGAGCGATGCATTCGGCGCCGTGACCCACACACTCGGCCGCATGGCCTCGTTCGAATTCCGGAGCTATGCCGCGTGGACGGACGGGGCGAGCGGGTCCGTCGAAGACGCCGACTGGGCACCGTTCTTCAGCGACGTGATCGCACGGTCCACACCCACCTTCTTCGCGCTCTCGGAGCGGCCGCTCGACCCCACTTCCCTGAGCGTCCAGCTCACCCACACCACCGACGCGGGGCCCGTCACGACGACGCTGAGGCTCTGCGTGGCCGACTTCGACCCCGAAGCCTGCGACGTGAGCTACGAGTCCACGCCCAACGCCCTGCGTTTCGCGACGGGCCTCCTCGCGGCCGGCGACGCCCTCCAGGTGTCCTGGGTCCTCTGAACGCACGCTCCCGCAGTGCATCCCCAGCAGGCACGCGACCCAGGAACCGCGGGCGTCGCATGCGGTCTGTGGGGACATGCTGTGGATCGCGCTCGCATTCGCGGAACCGAACGAGGCCGTGCTCGAACCCCACCGCACGGAGGTCGCGGTCGGGCGTGGCGAGCGGGCGGTGGAGGTGGCCCGCCAGCACCTCGGCACGCCGTACCGCTGGGAGGGGCGCGGCACCCAGCGACTCCCGGGCTACGACTGCCTCGGGATCCTGTTCCGCGCGTGGGGACGCGTCGACGGCCGCCCATGGACCACCTACGAGGTGAACCCGTCGCAGCTCGTCGCACACGGGAAGCTCGGTGCCCCGGTGTCCGGGCTGGAAGGCGTGCTCCGCGACGACCTGCCGGACCTCGCGAGCCTCCGGCCGGGAGACGTGCTGTACTTCCTGCTCGAGGGCTACACGATCCCCGACGAGCCCCTCCTCGTGCGCGGCGAAGCTCGCTACTGGCCCTGGCACACCGGCCTCTACGCGGGCTCGGGGATCGTCCTGCACGCGAGCCCGGGCGGCGAGGTGATGGAGCAGCCCCTCGACGAGATGCGGTTCGACGCCCTGTTCGTCACCCGGCCCTGAGCCACCGAGCCCGCGCGCCGCGACGCTGCGCGGTACATTTCGGCGGTACCCGCGATTCGGGAGTCGCAGCATGCTTCGCGTCGTCACCCTGTCGATTCCCGGCCTCGCGCTCGTCCTGCTCGGCTGCAAGCCCCCGCCCACCGAGGTCGTCGATCCGCCCACGCTGCACGTGCGCGCCGGGGTCGAGGTCGCGACGGTCCTCGATGCCCCACCCGGTGAGGCCCTGACGATCTTCGACAGCGCGGGCGCCGAGCGCCTCACCCTGCTCGCCGACGATCAGGGATTCGCGCACTTCTCGTACCTGCCCGACACCCCACTCGTGCTCGACACGCAGGGCGGCCTCGACTTCCCCATCGCGCGCGGCACGGTGCTGGAGCCCGGCACGTACCGCATCGACTCCGCCTCCGGAGAGTCCACCGGTCCGTTCCGCGTGCTCGCGGTCGACGACACGCCCGACCCCTCGCTGTACGACCGCCAGACGCTGACCGGCGCGCACTACTCCCTGCTCACGGGCGAAGAAGACGACCCGCAGCAGGGCTTCCAGTACATCGAGACGCGCGACGGCACCCTGCTCTCCGTGATGGTGCGCTTCCCGGACCGGCTGATCTACGGCGATGGCCCGTTCCCCACGGTCCTCGAGTACTCCGGGTACTCCCCCTCGCGTCCCGACCGCATCGGCAGCGGGCTCCGCATCGCGAACGCGCTCGGATACGCCGTGGTGGGCGTCAACATGCGCGGCACGGGCTGTTCCGACGGCGTGTTCGACGTGTTCAACCGCGCGCAGGCCGCCGACGGGTACGACGCGATCGAGGTGATCGCACGGCAGCCGTGGGTCCTGAACCACCAGGTCGGCATGGTGGGCATCAGCTATCCCGGCATCTCCCAGCTGTTCGTGGCCAGCACGAACCCGCCTTCGCTGGCAGCCATCGTGCCGCTGTCGGTGATCGCAGACGCGTGGGAGATGCAGTACCCGGGTGGCATCTACAACGACGGGTTCACCCAGCAGTGGCTCGATCAGCGCGACGCCGAAGCCTCTTCGCAGGGCACGAGCTGGGTCGGCGAGCAGATCGCGTCGGGCGACACCGTGTGCGAGGCGAACCAGGCGCTGTCGGGTCAGAACATCGACTTCGAGGCGTTCTTCTCGCAGCTCGAGCACCGCCCGGCCGCGGCCGCCGACCGCGATCTGAACGTGCTGGTCGAGCAGATCGCGCTCCCCGTGTTCCTGGGGGGTGCCTGGCAGGACGAGCAGACCGGCGCCCTGTTCGGCGGTCTCACCGACCACTTCGTGTCCAGCCCACACGCCCGCTTCGCCCTGTACAACGGGCGCCATCCCGACGGATTCGCGCCCGACGTCATCTCGCAGTGGTTCGAGTTCCTCGAGCTGTACGTCGCGGAGCGGGTGCCCGTGCTCCCGCCGCTCCTGCGCACGTCTCTCGGCGGAGACGCGTTCGGCGAGGAGTTCGGCATCACGGGCTTCGCGTTCGCCGACGACCGGTTCACCGGGCTCGACTACGAGTCCGCGCTCGCGCAGTACGAGAGCGAGCCCGCCGTTCGCGTTCGCTTCGAGTCCGGCGCGGGCTGGCCGGATGCGGGTGCGCCGGTCTCGACCTTCGAGCGCACCTACAGCCAGTGGCCCCCGGTGGAGGCGAGCCCGATCGAGTGGTTCCCCGCGGAAGGCGGCCTGCTGACGGGTTCCGCGCCCTCCACGTCGGGCGAGGCTTCGTTCCGCTTCGACCCCGATGCCGGCGACACCACGTTCTTCGGTCCGTCGGGCTACTCGCTGCTCGACCCGCTGTGGGACCTCGACTGGCAGCCGTTCGCAGACGGGGCGCACGCCACGTTCACGACCGAGCCGTTCTCGACGGACCGCGTGCTCGCGGGTCCCGCCATCGCCGGGCTGTGGGTGAACAGCCCGGTCGACGACGTGTCCGTGCAGGTGTCGCTGTCCGAGGTGCGGCCCGATGGCATCGAGATGCACGTGCAGTCGGGCTGGCTGCGGCTCGGCCACCGCGCCGGGGAGCGAACGGGCAACCTGCGCATCGCACGCACGTACAGCGAGGCCGACTTCGAGCCCGTGCCCGTCGATGCCTGGACGTATGCGGAGGTCGCCATCCCGTCGTTCGCGCATCCGTTCCGCGCGGGCTCGGCGCTCCGCATGACCGTCAGCACGCCCGGGCGGAACCACGGCACGTGGACCTTCGCGGCGCCCGACTACACCGGGGTCCCGGAGATCCGGCTCGGGTTCGGCCCCGACCAGCAGGGCTCGCTCACGGTCGCCGAGCTCCCGGGCCCCGTGCCGGGCGAGCTCCCGCCGTGCCCGTCGCTCCGCGGCCAGCCCTGTCGGCCGGACCCGTACTGAGCTTCGCAGGGCGACCGAGCCTCACAGGGCCCCCCGGACCTCCGCGAGCACGGGACAGTGCGGCACGGTCATCGCGACATCGAGCACGTGCGCGACCTCGCCCGTCTCGCGATCACGCACATCCGTGCCGAGCGTGAGCTCGAGATCCTCTCCCGGGACGAAGCCGTCGAGGCTCGCTGCCCCGCCGAACGTTCTCACGCCGGTGTTCACGCCGCAGCCGTTCTCGAGACCGTTCGCGCGGGAGACCGCGCACTGATCCCAGTCGGTCGCGTCGGTGTCGACGTACAGAGCGCCGCAGAACCGGTTGTCGATCTCGTACGTACAACCCTCCTCGAAGCCCGCGTACCCGGAGGGACCGTCGTTCTCCTCGGCGACGGCCATCAGGTCGAGGAGCACGAGCGTCCGCCGGTCGGGCATTCCCGCTTCGGCGGCTTCCATGGCGTCGGCCCAGCGCGCGAGCTCGTCGGGATCGTCGATGCGCTCCGGCCAGCCGATGTCGCGCGTGACGGCGTCCACCGCCGCGGAGTACGCGGCGTACCGCTCGCACCCGTCTTCGTAGTCGAACAGGAACACGTCGATGTGGGGCCGCTCGGGCTCGGTGTCGTACCAGACGTACGCAGCGCTGAGAAATGCGACGTCCGCCGGGGGATAGGGCTCCTGCGGAACCGGCGGGAGCGGGGGCGTCGCGAGGTCGACGGGTGTGTCGGGTTCTGCGGTGCAGCCGACGAGGACGAACAAGAGGGCGAGGGGTCTCATCGAGGGCTCCCGGACCGGCGCGTCCGTCGATTGTAGCACCTGCCCCTGCGACGCAGCGCAGACAGCCCCAGGAGCGCGAGTGCGCCCAGCGCACCGCCGGGCGTCGCCGCCGAATCACACCGGGACGCAGCAGCCGTCACGACTGGAGGGCTCGTGCTGCCCGTGTCGGAAGCGGTGTCCCAGTCCATCGGCTCCGGCGGCGGAGGAACGACGGCGACCGTCTCGAGCGGATCGGAGCCCATCACGGAGCGGATCCAGTCGATGTAGCGGTCGATGCGGGTGTTGACGCCGACGATGCACTGTCGGTCGCGGCCGAAGCTCGCGGCGGAGAGCTGGACCCAGCGCCCGTTCACCTCGAGCAGCCCAGGCCCGCCGCTGTCTCCCTGGCACAGCGCACCGTCGGGGTGGAAGGCCTCCAGGACCGAGTCGTCGACCTCGACGATGGCGAGCTCCACCTCGCGTTTCGTGCCGCTCCCGGACCCTTCGAACTGCGTGATGCCGTACCCCACGAACGTGGCCCGGACGCCCAGCCAGGAGTCGTCGAGGGGCGCCTCGTTGAGCTGGACCGGGGTGCCGGGAAGCGGCTCGCTCAGGTGGAGCAACGCCAGATCGTGGACCGGCGCGACGTCGTCGGCGACCGAGTTGGGCGAGAACCCGAAGGACACGTACTCGGGATGGATGTACACGGCGTCGATCCCGACGCCGCCCCCCGTGCCGATCCACACGTCGGAAGGGTTGGCGCGCCCGGGGATCTCCGCGACCGCCGCGAGGTCCACGGCGTCCCAGCAGTGCGCCGCGGTCAGCGCCCACCGAGGGTGGACGAGCGTCGCGGTGCAGATCCCGCCACTGTGCTTCGTGGCGAGCACCTCCGGGTGCCCACCCGCCGTCTCCGTGCCCCCCACCACGGCGAGCGCGGCCCCCAGGATCGTCACCACCATCGTCCCTCCCCGCCGTGAGTGCGCGTCCCCGTCGTCCTGTAAACGGCGGCCCTCGCCAGTCTCCGACCCGGATCAGAAGTACGGCAGCTCGCCCGGGAGCGACCAGGCGCGGGCATTGCGGCGCATCTCCGCGTTGCCCGACCGACGGCCGTACACGAACCACACCGCGGCCTGTACGGAGGGCTCCACACCAGCGAGCGCGTCCGTGATCTCTGCGACGGTGGCGGTCGGGTGGGAGGTCAGGAACTCCGGGAGGGTCGACGAGACGCCGGCCAGCATGCCGAGGTAGCCGGGCTCGGGCGAGCCTTCGAGCGTGCTCAGGTCCCACGCGAGCACTGCCTGGGCGGGGGTCTCCGGCGGAACCTGGAGCGCTGCCGAGCGGTCGGCGGCCGTGGCCCGCGTCGACAGGGCGAGCTGGACGTCGAGCCCCGCGCCGTCCGCGTTCCCCGACCGCACCTCGTCGAGATCGCCCACCACGAGCGCGAGCGGGGTGAGCAGGCGCGCGCGGCTGGTGTCGTCGAACAGCTCGGACGCGAGGTCGGACGCGACGGAGGCACGCTGCTCGGCGTACACGGACGGGTCGGCCTCGATCGCGAGCGCGGCACGGGTCGCGCTGTCGGAGTCGCCGGTACGCGTGAGCACGTCGGTGGTCGACGCCCCCTGCACGCGCGCCAGGCGCAGCAGCATCGGACGGATGTCGCCCACGAGCATGGGATCGAGATCGAGCGCGCTCTCGTAGCTGCGCGCGGCGGCCGGGAGGTCGCCGTGGTGCGTGAACAGGTGGTATCCCTTGGCGAGGTGGGCGCGGGCGAACGCCGGGTCGAGCGCGATGGCACGGTCGTACTCGGCGATCGCGTCGTCGCCGGGCAGGATGCGCCCGTACAGGTAGTGGTACGGGGCGGAGTCCGGGTGCGACTCCGCCAGCGCCCGGTAGTCGCCGAGCACCGTCGCGTCGCCCACCGACTGGCGGGCCGACTGACAGAACCGGTGCCGCTCCACATCGGTGACCGTGGGGCCGGCCCACTCCGCGCACACCTCGATGGGCGTCGCACCGGCTTCCTGCCGCGCACCCATCGCGACGCTCAGCAGCATGGGGTCGCTCCCGCCGCCCGACACATAGGCATCGGCGTACTCCATCGCGCGCTCCGGCGCGATCCGGGTGCTGAGCGCGAAGAAGATCATGACCGGGTTGCCGCCCGTACCGTCGAGCACCCGCTTCGTGACCGTGCTCCCCGCGGACACCTTGAGCTGCTCGGGAGGGTCGGTGAAGTAGTAGTCGACCTTCCGCACCGAGTGGACGGGGCCGATGAGCAGGTCGGACTCGGGCGGCTCGCCGTAGCCGTACACGATGTAGTCGACCGTCACGATGCCGCGCCCGCCCGGGTTGTACACGGTGGTGTCGCGGGAGTGCCCGGTGAGGTCGATCTCCACGGTCTCGAAGGGGGCATGACCCAGCAGGGAGGCCGTGAACACGGTGGGTTGCGTGGAGAGGGTGACGCGCGCGTGGTCGTCGGGCTCGAGCGTCCAGTGGCGGTCGCCCGCCGTGACCTCGAGTGGTTCCCCGAACCCGTTGAACACCACGACATCCGCTTCGTTCGCGGCCTTCCAGCCCGCCAGCGAGAAGCCCGCGACGAGGATGAAGAAGCCCGCGGCCCACGCGATGGGGGGCCACTTCACCCACGGAGGGTGTGGTGTGCGGGCCAGGAAGTACCACCCGCCGTCGTCGGCCGGCTTCACCCAGTACGAGCCCATCGGGAACACCGGCAGGAACAGGAACGCGATGAACTGGGTGGCGATGTAGGTGCCGTCTTCACGGTTCGGGAACGCGCGCCCGTACAGGGTGGTTCCGAAGCCGTTGATCGTGTGGAGCGACGGAGGGCGCGTGGGAGCCGCCCACAGGCGGGGCCGCGCGAGGCACTCCGCCTGGCGCGCCTTCCGGTCGGGGTTCGACTCGGCCTTGTGCGCGGCACGAGCGAGCGGCAGCGCCTTCATGGGGTTCTTCTTGTAGGCCTGCAGCACGGGATCCGGGAACAGGTCGACGTCCCCCATCTCCACCATCAGGCTCTCGAGGAGGGACAGCTCGTTCTCTTCGGACATCGGAAACCCACCCGCGGAATGTCGCCTTGTAATCGGAGGCATCGACGCTGGGTCCCGAAATCTCGGCTCAGCGCGCGCCGGCCCCGTGGACACGGGGATGGGCCGGTGAGGATCGCCCGGTCTAAGCTGACGCGATGAAGCCCGATCGGCCCCTGATCGACTGGATCGCCGGCGAGTCCCGGGAGCTGCCCCTCGAAGCCCTGGTGCCCCAGCTCGTGGCGCGGCTCGAGGCGATGGGCTGTGGTCCGATCCTCCGCCTGAACATCGGGGGCACCACCATGCACCCGGAGGTGTTCGCGGTGGGCGTGCGGTGGACGCCGGAGCGCGGGGTCGAGGTCGAGCGCTTCCCCCACCGCATCCTCGAGGATCCGACGTTCCCGACCTCTCCGATCGGACTCCTCATCGAGCGCGAGACGGAGGTGCTGCGCCTGCCCCTCGACAGTCCCGACGCCGACCGCTTCGAGCTCACGCGCGCCATCCGGGACGCGGGCGGCACGGAGTACCTGCTGTTCTCGCTGCTGCGGCACCTGCAGGCCGGCTGGATCGCGTCCTTCGCCACCACCCGGCCCGGGGGCTTCAGCGACGAGCAGTTCGCCATCCTCGAAGGCATCCTCCCGGTGCTCCGGATGCGGGTGGAGATCGACTACAACCGCACCGCCACGGCCGAGCTGTTGCGCACCTACCTGGGCGGGAACGCCAGTCAGCGTGTGCTCGAAGGCGCCTTCCGCCGCGGGACCGGCCAGCGCCTGCGGGCCGTCGTGTGGATGAGCGACCTGCGCGACTTCACCGGCCGTACGGATCGCGAGACGCCAGAACACCTCCTGGCGGCCCTCGACGCCTACTTCACGGCGGTTGCCGAGCCCATCGCCGCACACGGCGGCGAGGTCCTCAAGCTCATCGGAGATGCGGTCCTCGGGGTGTTCCTGCTCGACGACGACCCGGCCGGCACGTGCGGGCGGGCCCTGTCGGCAGCACTCGACGCGTTCGACCGCATGGCACGGACCAATCGCGAGCGCGAGGACGCCGGGCTCGACCCGCTCGCGTTCGGTCTGGCGCTCCATGTCGGCGAGGTGATGTACGGCAACATCGGCACCACGCAGCGACTCGACTTCACGGTGATCGGCCGGCCCGTGAACGAAGTGAGCCGCGTGGAGTCCCTGTGCAAGGAGCTCGGCGTTCCGCTGCTCCTCACGGATGCCTTCGTGACCGCCGCCGGGCACCCCGACGTCCGCGCACTGGGCCGGCACCGACTGCGCGGAGTCCGGGAGCCGGTCGAGATCTTCACCCACCGTCGCTTCGAGCCGTGAGCCGCTGAGACCGGCGTGCCCCGTGGTACGATCGGAGATCGGGGGGGGTCGATGGAACGCTGGCTCATGCTCGTCACCGCTGCCATGGTCGGATGCTCGTCGCTCCCGGGACCTCCGCGATCGACCGCTCCCGAAGGGCCGCCTCCGCCGCTCGATCCGCTGTGGAGGGCGAGGGCGCTGGTGTCTTTCGACGGCGAGGAGACGCACCTGCGCGACCTCATCGGATCCGAGTCGGACCGCCGCGCATTCGAGCGCATCTGCAAGCGGTTCGCGGCGCCCGGTGAACCCTGCGAGATCTCCACGATGTGGCTCCCCCAGATGGCGCAGGTGCTCGCGAAGACGGGTCTCGAGCACGGGCCCGAGGACGAGCTCAATCTCCACTTCACGCCTCAGCTGCTCCTGAGCCGCGACGCGGAGTCACCGCTCGTAAGCCCGCTGCACGACGGCATGAATGCCGTGGTCGTGCTCGACTGCATCGTGAGCGCCTCCAGAGGGAACTGTGGCACCAGCAAGTGGTTCCGCGTCGATCCGCGCGATGGGCGCATCTTCGACGTGCAGGAGTGGTTCGGGGGTTGCGCGGGTCGCCCGATGCCGCCAGGACATCGTCGGTCGTACGAGCCCGGTCTCGCCGCGAACGTCGAGCGGTGGATGGCGCTCGCGGCCGACGAAGACGAAGCGGTCCGGTCCTTCCGGGCCCACCTCGTCGAGCTCGAGCACCTCGGTGCCCCGCAATCCCTGCGCGCACGGGCACGTCGCGCGCTCCACGACGAGATCCGGCACCGCACCGTCGCACTGCGCGAGGCCAGCCGGCTCGCGGGCCGCACGCTCGCGCTCGGTCCCCTGCCCGCGCGCGCCCCCGGGGCTCCGCGCACCGATCGCCTCGACATCCTCCTGTCGGTCGCGCGCGATGGCGCCATCAACGAGACCCTGTCGCTGTGCGAGCTCGGCGCCTGGTCGGCTTCCGGGTGCGAGCAGGCCGGGCTCCTCGCTGGCATCGCCCGTGACGAGGCCCGCCACGCCGCGCTCGCGTGGGACACCCTGCGCTGGGCCTGGCCCACCCTCGATGCGGCCGATCGGTCCTCACTGCTCTCGATCCTGCGCGCCGCACCCCAGGCGCTGAGCGACCGCTTCGTCCCCCTGCTCGAGCATCCCCTGGCCGCTTGAGCGGAATTCCGCGGCATCGTCCGCGGAACCACTGAATTCAAAGCGTGAGGGAGACCGTGCCCCGGCGCGTGGTACCGCAGCCCTCGCCGTTCGGGTGGGACGTGCTGTAGGACGGCTCGAAGTCCTGCTCGTTCAGGACCTCACCATCCCGACTGATGGTGACGGTGAGCTCCTCGGGTACCAGTCCGAGGGTCTGCAAGGTGAATCCGCCTCCGCCGACCGTCATTCCGGCGCTCTGGGTGCAGACCGCCCGGGGTTCGGGGCTCGGGAGATCGACCACACACATCGCCACCGCAGCCCCTCCGAACGGGATGGCGCTCACCTCGACGGCGTAGCGGCCAGGCTCCGGATCGACCGCCTCGACCACAACCACGAGCGAGCTCGGCACGTACAGGAGCGTGCAGGTACGGCACCCGGCGAGCCCCAGGAGCCCCAGCGACACCCCCACCAGCACCACGGACCTCACAGCTGCACCGTGAATCGCTCGATCGGCTCGGCCTGACAGGCCTCGAACGACTCCTCCGGGCTGCGGAGGATGTCTCCCAGCTGGTCGGAGAACAGCACCTCGTCGTCTCGCAGGACCCACAGCTGGCCCGAGCTCGCGCCGCCGACCTGCGCCACCATCGCATCGATCTGCATTGCGCCCATCACGAGCTCCGCATTCTCGGTGCAGAGCACCAGATCCCCCGTCTCGTACGGCAAATCGACCACACAGAGCGCGTCGAGCCCGCCGAACCCGTGGAGGTACGACGACACGGAGATCGCGTAGCGACCTGGCAGCCAGGGCTCGGACCGCTCGAGGGCGATCGTGAGCGGGCTGGGCTCGCGCGGGGGACACTTCGGCCCACATCCGGCGAACCCCAGCGGGACGAGCGCGATAGCGACACGGAGATCCATCTACCCATCGTACCCGGACGTTCGCCGTGTGGCTCCTCGTTTCCTGCCTGATCGCTGCCGATCCCGTGTCCGACCCACCCCTCGCCGTGCCGCCTGCAGTGAGCCCATCCACGGCGCGCCCGCTCGACGTGGCTTCGTTCGCGGACGCGGTGCTGGCGGACGATCCCCTGGTCCTGCTGCTCGGCGAGGAACACGGCGAGGCCGCCTCGAGAGCCTTCGGAGGCGATCTGGTGCTCGAGCTCGCCCAGCGGGGCTGGCTCGACGTGCTGGTGCTCGAGCACCCCTGGTCGGAGACCCGTGACTTCGAGCGCCGGCTCGCAGGCGGCGAGGCTCGACCGCATCCCTTCGCGACCGTCGAGAGCACGGCTCTGCTCGAGCGCCTGGTGGACTGGAACCGGACGCATCCCGACCAGGCGTTCCGCATCGTCGGGACCGATCTCGAGCACGGGTACCTGGCCGTGCCGGACCTCGACGCCGCGCTCGCGCGGGTGGGGCTCCGCCGACCCGAGGATGCGGAAGGGGTCGCTCGACTGGCCGACGACCCGCGACTCGACCCCTGGGCCCGTACACTCGCCGCGAACGTGGCCGCGACGATGGCCGCTCGCGACGCCGGTGACGGGTTCTACGGCGTCCGGCAGGAGCGCGTGCTCGAGAACCTGCAGCACCACATCGGGCCGTGGGCGCCGGACGGAGAGCGCACCCTCCTCTGGGGCGGGAGCTGGCACACCGCGACCGCCGAGCCCTGCTCGGGACCTCGCTTCGAAGGCTGCTGGCTCGCCCACGAGCGCACGGACCTCGCACCGCGCACCCACTCGATCGCCCTGCAGTCCGCCACCTACAGCCGCGGATGGCTGTCCGACGAGGCGCTCGCCGGGTGTTCCGGCCACGACTACGCCGGCCTGCAGACCTTCGCGACGCTGGTTCGACGGAACGAGGCCTTCGCAGCCCTGCCCGAGGGAGCCACATTGCCCGGAGAGGCCGTGCGCGACGAGGTGGTGGCGCGAGCCGCCGCGGTCGACGGCCCGGCGTGGTGGGCGGACACCGAGCGCTGGACCGGCCACGACTGGGTGGTGGTGTTCCCGACCACCCCGCTCATGCGACCCCACTGCGCGCACTGAGCTCTTCCCGGTTCGTCAGGGTTCCGCGCGCGGACTCGATCCGGCCTGCGCTGTCGAACCGGACGTGCACGTCACCCGTGGGAGTGTGCGCGATCAGTCCGCCGGGCTCGGGCTCCCAGTCGACGTCGAGAGCATCGAGGCTCGCGCGCACACAGCCGCGGTGGTCGCGGACCTCGGGGTCGAGCGTGCTGAGCTCTGCGATGGCCTGGAGCAGCCCGCGCGACTGGACCCGCTCGGTCGCGTCGACGAGCAGCGCGATGGCCGTGCTCTCGTCCGCATGTCCGGCGAGGAAGTACGGCATCCCTGCCGCCGTGCTCGTCGCGACGAGCCACTCGAACAGCCCCTCGTCCTCGAGGTCGACGGTGCCCAGCATGGACGCACTGAACGCGGTCCTCGCGTCGCCCGACCCGAACACGAGCACGCCACGGTCGGGGTCGACGACCCAGGTGCGGTCGCCCACCCGCTCGTCCAGGGCCTGCTGGCGCACCAGGGACGCGAGCGCCCCGGTCTGGTAGGCCTCGTGTCGGTCCAGCGTCGCTGGCGGCTGGGGGTCGGAGCCCACCGGCTCGACGGAGCGCTCGAGGGGCTCGATCTGGGCTCCGGGTGCTTCGACCTCCTCGGAACCGACGGGATCCGGAGCGGGCTCCACGCGGACCTCCGCATCTCCCGGCCGCTCGGACGGGCCCACGACGGCGAACAGGGCCTCGGGCCCCACCTGCATCGAGTCGCGGTCCAAAAGGGACTTTCCGGGCTCGCCACCGGCCGCGACGATCCGTGAGTCCTGGTCGTCGGGGACCTCCGAGTCTCCCCACCACGGGAGCTCCGCGTACCCCACCGCGCTGGCAGGATCGGGCGCCGACACCTCCCTGCGGACCCGCTCCCGTCGTGGGATGTGACGCGGCGGCCGACCCGATCGGGCCAGCATCACGGGCGTCGGCGGGGAGCTCTCCACCACCTCGCGGTCGCGCGACCGACGACGATTCGTGAAGCACACCCACCCCACACCCGCCACTCCGACGAGCACCAACGCCACGCCGAGCACACCCACCGCCAGGATCGATCCGTACACCATGGGAACCCCCCAGCTTCGATTCTGGAGGATCCCCGTGGAACGCTCGACTTCAGGCGTGCTTCACGGCGCCGTTCTGACGGAGGAGTACGAGAGATAGCCCCGAGAGGAATCGAACCTCCGACCTTGGCATTAGGAATGCCCTGCTCTATCCACTGAGCTACGAGGCCAGTCTCGTCCCCCCGGATAACCGTCGCGGAGGTCGCGTGCCCCACCGCCGTCTCGCCTTGGCCGCGCTGCTGCTCGCCGCCTGTGCCGAGCCCGCAGACCCCGCGGACGAGCCGGATCCCGAGGTCGTCCCGACCCCTCCGCCGCCCACGCCGGTGGTCCCGTGTCCGCCCATCGTCGCCCCTCCGTCCGACGCAGACCCCTGGTACACCAAGGCCGTCGACGCCGAGGGTCTGTGGGTGCTCGCCTCCGAAGAGGTCGACGACGACGCGCTGATCGAGGCCACCTGGCTCGTGCGCGCCATGCTGGCAGGGGATCCGGAGCTCCTGCCCGCCATGCTCGAGCGGGGCGCCACGGTCGGCATCATCGGGCGCGACCAGGTGGTCACCGACCTCCCCGAGTTCGCCGACCTGTACGAGCTCTACCCGGGCACCGACTGGGACGTGCGCACCCGCGGGCTCGGCGGGGTGATCGGGCGCCCGATGACCGCCATGGCCGAGGAGAACCTGCTCGAGCTGCCCGGCGACCTCTACGTCGGCGAGTCCATCGGCATCCACGAGCTGGCGCACTCGATCTTCAACCTCGCGCTCCGCCCGGAGGTCCCCGGGATCGACGCCGAGCTGCAGGCGCTCCACGACGACGCCCTGATGCAGGGCACCTGGGACGACACGTACGCGGCCACGAACCCCGAGGAGTACTGGGCGGAAGGCGTGCAGAGCTTCTTCGACGCGAACCTGGAGTCGATCCCCACGAACGGCATCCACAACAGCATCGACACCCAGGACGAGCTGCGCGCGGCGGACCCCGGTCTCGCAGACTTCATCGCCACATGGCTCACTGGAACGTGGACGCCCGGCACCTGCCGCTGACTCATGGATCGTCCCTGCGGGCCCTCGCGACTCACCTCACGGACCCGTTACATCGTTGCGTGCTCCTCTTCCTCGGCATCTGCTCCGCAGCCACGCTCGCGGTGCTCCCGTTCGACAACCACACCGGCGACGCCGCGAACGACGCGCTCGGGGTGGGCGTGGCCGACATGCTCGTCACCGACCTCGGTGAGGTCGCCTCACTCGAGCTGATCGAGCGCTCGCGGATGCGAGACGTGCTCGCGGAGATGGAGCTGTCGCGGTCCGACTGGGTCGACCCCACCCGAGCCGCGAAAGCCGGGCGAGGGCTGGGCGCCGAGTGGATGCTCGTGGGCTCCGTCATCGCGCTCGAGCCGAAGCTTCGCATCGACGCGCGGCTCGTCGAGGTGGAGTCGGGCCGGGTGCTGCACTCGGTGTCGGCAGAAGGGCCACGCGACACCTTCTTCGAGGTCGAGAAAGAGCTGGCGTTCGGCGTCACCGAGAAGCTCGGCATCGCCATCTCGGCCCGGGAGGCAGGGCGCGTCGGGCGCGTCGCCACCGAGTCGTTCGCGGCCTTTCGCGACTGGTCGGCGGGGCTCGACGCCCTCGATCGCGGCGCGGTCGAAGATGCCCGCAAGCGCTTCGAAGCGGCGCTCGCGCACGACAGCGGGTTCGGCGCCGCTGGAGACGCGCTCTCGGGCCTCAAGGCCTCGCTCGCTTCGTCCGCGGCGGTGCGACAGGAGTCGATCGACGCCGACATGTCCGACGTGCTGGCCCGGATCGCGCGGTACCGCGACGCGGGCCGGCGGGGTGCCCGCGATCCCGCCGCCACGGCCGAGCTGCGGGAGGTGATCGGGGCGGCCACGGCCCGGTACTACCAGCTCCCGTTCAGCGACCAGCGCGAGCTCTGCGGGGCTCTGGTCGAGCTCGGGCTCCCCGAGACGTTCGTGATGGGAGAAGGCCCGCACGAGCGCTCCGTGACGGAGTGGGCGATGGGCTGCACGGCGATGGCGTCCGCCAGCCTCGAAGACCGCGCCTCCCTGCTCGCCTGGGGTCAGGAGTACGTCGACCGGTATCCCACCGGTCCGTACTACCCGTCCGTCCGCGGCATGCTCGACCAGCTCGTCGCCATCATCGACAAGGAGGAGTCCGCGCGGGCGAGCGGCGTGATCGAGGCCGCGCTGCTGAAGCGGACGGGCGAGATGATGGAAGACCGATGCGGCGACGAGCCCGACCGGCGCCGCAGTCCGGCACAGTGCCGCGAGTGGCTCGTGTGGATGCGCGACCACGAACGGCTCGAAGTCAGCGATCTGCGCAGGATCCGGTCGAGAGCCTGCGCGGACGCCTCGCTCCTCGGGGAGGTCCGCGAAGCGCTCGTGTCCATGGGGGCTCCCGCGTCCGAGGTCGCGGGAATCGACTCCGATCTGGCCACACTCGAGAAGCACGTCGCCCGGAAGGCCGAGTGGTCCGAGCCCATCGAGCAGGTGCTCGCAGGCCAGCGGAGAACCGTGAGCTACAGCGTGATCGATCCGTGGATGCGGGTGTGCGACTTCGACGAAGCGCGCCGACAGCTGCTGCGCGTCCAGCACGCGATGGACGCCCGCAACGTGCAGACCGCCGAGTGGAAGCTCGCCCGCGCGATCGGCGACGACGTCGCGATCGAGGCGCTGGGCGCGATTGCGAGGACCCAGGAGCGCCCGTTCAAGCTCGAGCACGAGGTCCGAAGCGCGCTCGACGAGATCCGGACCGGCCGCTTCGAGGTCGACCAGGCACGGGCCCGCATGCTCGAGCAGTACGCCTCCGACCTCGACTCCGCCGGGCTCGAGCGCATGGCGGCCGAGACCCTCGAGACGCTCTACACCGAGTTCCCCGACTACTGGTACCGCAAGCCCGAGAACATCCTCAGCCGGCTCGCCTACGCGTGGTACTCGGCGTACGACGCCGACGCACTGGCGCGCTCGGAGCACTGGTATCGCGTGCTCATCGAGCGGTTCCCGAACAGCTCCGAGGCCGATGCGGCCCGAGCACGGCTGTCGACCTTCCCGCGGTAGGGCGTCCGCGAGACGTCGGGCTCACGCGATCCGCTCGCCGCTCTCGTACAGCCAGCGGTGGCGCCGCACGAACCGCGAGCGCTCCGTGAAGCTCGCATCGTGCCCGACCTGCTGGAGACGGGCCCGGAACGTGACGTACGCGACCTCGTCGCCGGGCTCCACCTCGAGGATCTCGAGGCCCAGGAAGGCGGTGTGCTCGCAGAAGCGCTGGATCTCGGCACGCCACGTGTCGGGGTCGCGCTCGGGCTCCGCGCTCGTCTCCATGATGTAGCTCACCTTCTCGAGCGCATACGCCGCGTACCGCGACCGCATCAGGGCTTCGGGCCCGGAAGCGCCGTTCCGGTGGGCCTCCCGACAACACTTCCCGTACGTGAGCCCGCTGTGACACGGACACATCTGGCGCGGCCGGGAACGAGCCAGCTTGCGCACCGTCAGTAGCCCGCGCTCAGCTCGGGCTCGTGCCCGATCGGCCCCATGCGCGACTCCTCGGCCCGCAGCTCCCGACTCTCGCCGGCATGCCAGCGGCACAGCGCCGAGCGCACGCGACCCCGGCGGCGCAGCACCACCAGGTGGGTGAACGCGAGGTCGCGCTCGGAACCGCCCGCCCAGCTGCCCGTGTTGAAGTACCAGCCGTTGCCGAGCAGGCGGTGGGCCAGCGGGATGTGGCTGTGCCCGAACACCACCACGGGTGCGCGCACGATGCGCCGGATCTTGCCGGCCACCTTGCGCATCTGTTCGGTGGGGTCGACGTTGTCGCGCCCGCTCGCCAGCCACACGTGGATGAGCGCCACGAGCACCACTCCGACGAACGCGAACCCCACGTTGTACGGGAACGCGAGCAGCGGCATCAGGAACGGGATGAGCGCGAGCAGCGCGACCGTCGTGAGCAGGCGCCCCAGCATGACCGACCGGATGAACGCCAGGAAGTCGAGGTAGACCGGCGGACGGCGCAGCCGATGCAGACGCTCGAGCGTTCCGGCGCGCAGCCCCACGCTCACGGCGATCTCGCGCATGCGCGCCTTCCGCTGCTCGCGGCGCGCCTTGAACTTCTCGGGGTCGCGGAAACGCTTCAGCCACTGCGAGCCCAGCGCGCGCACCACGGCCGCGTACCCCCCGGCGAACTTGAACGCGTCGTCGTGGCGGGCGTTCATGATGAGGTGCAGGTACTCCACGAACGACAGATCGGCCGTGGCATCGGGGTTCACGGGCAGGTGGTTGCCGAGGTACCGCATGGCCGCCGTTCCGAGGTTCTCTTCGAGCGACTGGGGATTGTCGGGGTCTTCCGGGGCCAGCAGATCCTCGAAGCTGCAGAACGGGTCGTACTGGTGGCCGTGCTCGATCCACGCCACACCGGGGTCGTAGTAGAACCACGGATGGAACGTGACGCGCGGGCTCACGAGGTCGGACGAGCCCGTCTCCGCCTGCCAGATCCGGTCGAGCGCCGCGGAGATGTCGGCCTGCACGGCTTCCCAGTGCAGCTCGGCGTCGTGGTTGCCCACCACCAGGTGCACCTCGTTCCCCCGGCCCACGAAGCGTGCGAGCGCCACGAAGAACGCGTGGTGCCGCTCGATCACGCGCACCAGCTTCGCGCGCGCCGCGACACACGTGGCGCCGAACCCGAAGGTGCGGTCGTCTTCCGTGCCTTCGATCCCCGCTTCTTCGGGGGACAGCGCCACCGACAGGAAGTCGACCATGTCGCCGTTGCACACCAGCCGCCACGGCAGGCCTTCCTGCCGGAACGCCGTGTAGTGCACCAGGAACGCAGTGAGCGCACGCTCGGTCTGGCTCACCGGGGACTCCGCAGAGCCAGGAGGCGCGTGCGGCCCGCTGTTCAGGTCTTCACCGAGGTGGAGATCGCTGATCACCAGCAGGTTGTGCTCGGCCGTCATCGCAAGACTCCCAACGTGATCCAGCCCTATCCACGGCCCGACCACAACCCCATTCTTGCATCGGATCTTCACGAGGTCGCCACGGTGTGACGGGTTAGGCGCCGACGATGCGTGCGTTCGTCCCGATCCTGCTCCTCGTGGGGTGCACCACCTCGCGGGCCATCAAGCCCCTCCCCAAGGGCACCGGTGCGGTAACGGCCTCGCTCGGCGGCCCGTTCGACAGCGATCTCGGCGTCACCTTCCCGCTGCCGCTCACCAGCATCGGCTACATGCACGGCCTCGACGGGAAGACCAACCTGCACGGGTCGTTCTTCCCCACCGGCCTGCTGGCGTTCGGCGTGCCCGGGGCTTCCGTGGGTATCGCGCGCGAGCTCTGGCCCCCCGACGGGCCTTCGCCGCGCCTCATGGTCGACGGCACGCTCTCGATGTTCGGCGGCGACGCGTCCAAGGGTCCGCCCGGCCCCGAGTTCCGGGTGTTCGCCGACACCTCGGCCGTGCTCTCGTGGGACCTCCGCGCACACTCCGTGTACACCGGCCTCGACGTGTTCCTGCAGCCCGGCCCCACCGTGAACGCACACCTCACGCCGCTCGTCGGCACCGAGCTGCGCGCCGGGCGCACCAGTGTCGCGTTCGAGGCCGAGTGGCTCGTGTTCTACCAGGACAACCGCCCGCTCGCGGCGAACTGGTGGGGTCCGGCGCATCGGGGCGCGCTCCAGGTGCAGGTCGGGCTCGCCTACCGCCTGGGGAGGAACCGGTGATCCTCCTGCTCTCGGGCTGCCTCACGCTCGACTTCCTGATCTTCGGTGCGCCCGAGGTCGACTCGTACGCGTTCGACAACGAGCTCGTCCCCGACGAGCTGATCGAGGTCGTGCCCTTCGAGAGCCTCGACGGCACGCAGCTCTACGGAGCCTGGGCCCACCAGCCGGTCGCCGACCGCCCCGTGCTCGTCTTCTTCCATGGCCGCGGCGCCAACATGGAAGGCGTGTGGGACCGTGTCGAGTTCTACTGGGGCTGGGGCTACGAGGTGTTCGTCTTCGACTACCGCGGGTTCGGCGCCAGCGAGGGCGAGTCGACGGCCGCGGGAGTGCTCGAGATGGATGGCCTCGCGGCAGTCCGCTTCGTGTCCGAGTGGACGGGCCAACCGCCCGAGTCCATCGACTGGGTCTCGCTGTCGCTCGGCGCTTCGGTCGCCACGCACACGTCCGACGAGATCGGCGCGCACGCCATCGTGCTCGAGTCGATGTTCGCGAGCGCCGACTACCTGGTCGACTCGTCCGCCTCGCTGGACTTCGCGCCCGGCTGGTTCTGGGCCGAGGAGTTCGACAACGTGCGCGAGATCGCGAAGATCACGGCGCCCGTGCTGATCGTGCACGGCCTCGCCGACGACTTCATCGACCCCGACAGCGCCCTCCAGCTCTACGCCGCCGCGCCCGCGCCGAAGCAGCTGTGGCGCCCGGAAGGCGTCGGTCACGCGGATCTCCACGAGGTCGAGCCCGAGGCGTTCACGGCACGGGCCCTCGACTTCTTCGCGAACCCGACGGAGCAGGTCCCTCCGCCGTTGTGAGTGTCTGGGCGCCCCGCCGTCCCGGCCCTCCGGTCCGGCCCGTCGGCGGCTGTCCTCCGGGCTCGCGCCTTCGCGCTCGGTCCTCCCTGCGGTCGGACTGCGGCTGCGCCGCCCCCTCCGGCCCGCCTGGCGCAGCTCACGGACCGTCGCGGCCTTCGGCGGACCTGGCCCGTCCCTGCGGGACCGCGACTCACGGACCGTCGCGGCCTTCGGCGGACCTGGCCCGTCCCTGCGGGACCGCGACTCACGGACCGTCGCGGCCTTCGGCGGACTAGTCGTCCTGGCGGACCTTTCCGCGCCCCGACTTCACGTCCGACCGGCGCTTCTTCGACTCCAGCCGGCGCTTCTTGGCGCCCAGCGACGGCTTGGTCGGGCGGCGCTTCTTCGGAGCCACGAGGTTCGCCCGGATCATCTCGGCGAGACGTTCGCGGAGGTCCTCTACGTTGCGCTGCCGCGACCGGTACACGTCGGACGTCAGCACCAGCGCGCCGTCTCTGCTGATCCGGTTCGCGAACGCCTCGGCCAGCCGGCGCTTCACGGACTCCGACAGCGCAGTGGTGCCCGCCAGATCGAAGTGCACGCGCACCCGCGTATCCGTCGTGTTCACGTGCTGGCCGCCGGGCCCCCCCGACCGCGAGAACGAGATCTGGAAGTCCGACGCCGGGATCGTGATGCGCTCATCGATGACCAGATCGTCCATCCCCCTGCCCTACCGGCTCGGTCCGCGATGGTCAATTCAGGCAGCTCGCAGGAGGCCCACCGACGTCCGTCGCCGTGAGTGGGCATCGGGTACGAGCCTCCGGGAGAGTGAATGCTCGCACTCGTCCTCCTCCACACCGCCCGGTCCGCCCCACTCGAGGAGATCGACCGGTGTGTCCAGGGCGACGCCGCCGCGTGTACCACCGTCGCCGAGCGTGCGCCCCGCGAGCTCCGTCCCGCCTTCCACCTCCAGGCCTGCCTGAGCGGGGGGTCCTGTGGGGGCGTCGGGGGCGATCTGCATCGTATCTGGGATGCCTGCTTCACCGGCCAGCACGGCCTCTGCGCGATCGCGAGCGTCTGGGAGCGCAACGCGCGGCTCCTGCTGGAGGGACCGCACGGGAGCGGGCCCCTCGCGAGCACGGCGAACCTACGGGGGGTCGCGCGGATCGAGACCTGGCAGGACCGCGTCTCGTGGTCCGGGTCGGTGGTGCACACCCGCAGCGTGCGGCTCGACCACAGCACGATGGCCGTGCTGGACGAAGCCGGCGACACGCTCTGGACCCTGCGGGGCGAAGGGTTCGTCGATGCCGCCCTCTCGCCGAACGGCCAGCAGGTCGCGCTCATCACCCGCACCGGAGACCGCCTGGTGTGGGTGTTCGACCTCGCGGAGCTCCCGGGTGCCGGGATTCCCGACGCCCTGACCCTGTTCGCTTCGGAGCCCGAGAGCGAGCCCGTGCACGAGGAGTGGACGTGGCCACCGCCGCGCGAGTGGTTCCCGGAGGGTCTGCCGACCGGCACCTCGCTCCGTGTGGACGCGCCCAGGGAGTCCACGACCTATCTGACCCAGGGCTCGGTCTCGGTCGTCGAGTACGGGCCCTTCGAGCGCTCGGACCTCGCACCGGGACCGTGGATCGTCGACACCAACCGCGCATCGTGGGATCC
The DNA here is from genome assembly GCA_041389565.1 of Myxococcota bacterium. GTDB lineage: Bacteria > Myxococcota_A > UBA796 > UBA796 > JACKEQ01. The sequence continues at coordinate 349,026 of JAWKRP010000002.1, read as the reverse complement.
CGCGGGGCACCGCGTCGTCCTGGACCGGTCCACCAGCGCGCTCCACACGGTCGAGCTCACGAAGGGGGAGCGCACCGTGCTCGTCCCCGTGCTCGAGCCCACGGTCACCGTCCGCGGACGGGTCGTGCGCGAAGATGGATGGCCTGCCGTGGAAACGCGGGTCGAAGGGACCTGGGTCTACGACCACCCCAGCCTCCGCACCCCGACCCCGAGCCTCGACGGCCTCTACGCCGAGACCGACCTCGCCGGGCGGTTCGAGGCCACCGGACTGCTGGGCGAGCGGTGGCTGCTCCACTCCGGAGAGTCCGTGGGCGTCGCCGTGCTGGGCGAAGAAGCCGAGCTCGTGCTCCGCCCCACCTGGGCCGCACCCGTTCCGGGCCGGCTGCGGCGGGGTGCCTGGGTGCTCGCGCAGGACAGTGCCCCGCTGCGCCGGGGAGACCGGCTGACGCACGCCGGCGCACATCGGATCTCCGACTGGGTCGAGGGATTCACGGACCACGACGCCGCCGCGGAGATCGTCCAGTGGCTGCTGGCCGCTGCGGGCAACGCGACCCTCACCCGCCACCAGAAGACGTTGAACCTGAAGATCCCGAGCTCCGGGAAGAGCCGCCGCGACCTCCTCGTCTACGAACAGGACCGCTACCGATGGGCGCTGACTCCGAGCGCCGCCACGCCGTCCGGAGGTCCCTACACTCCGGTCACCTTCGAAAGCGCCCTCTCCCACCTGTGCTCCGACGCCGAGGTCGTCGTGCTGGGGGTGGCGGGCCCACCCCGCATCACCCGTGAGCGCTCCACTGCGGGATTCCCGATCGCCGTCGACGCCTGGCTGCGCGGGGACGGCCCCGACTCGCTGATCGTCGGTGTCCGGGATCACCGCTTCGGAGCTCCGGAAGGCGTGATCGTCGAGTCGTCGCACGACCTCCGGCTGACGGCCCCCCCAGGGCCGGTCGTCGCTGCGCTCACCCCCCTGGAACCCCTCCCCCCGCCGCTCGACCACCTCACCCACCGCTTCTTCCAGGTGCGATTCACCGTGTTCGGGCCCGACGACGTGGACGAGCCCTGGCCGGACTTCGTGGAGCGGGTTCGGAGGTGCCTCCGTCAGAGCGGCAGCGCGCACACCGAGAGGTCGTCCACCCCGACCCAACCCCAGCTGCCCGAGTAGCTGTCGAACAGGTCGAGGGTGACGGGGCCCGACGGAGCCGCGCCGCCCACGAACCACGTGAGCTCGTCGTGGCCCTGGTAGGCGGGCTCCTCCTTCGACTGCACGTCGAGCCACGCGCCCGTCGCCGTGTCGTGGAGCGCCACGCCCATCGCGTGCAGACCGTCGAACGCGTCCGTGTCCGACGCCAGATCCGCAGGCGACTGGGGAATCGCGCTCGACGTCGACGTGCCGTTCCGCAGGCCACCCCGCATGTAGAGCCGGATGGGCTCGCTGGGATCGAGCACGAAGGCCGGCGACCGGAGGATGCGCGTCGTGTGGAACCCGTCCCGACCGGAGAAGGGCTCCGGAATCAGCTGGCTGCCCGAAGCCGGCGACTGGATGTCCTGGGGGCTCCAGCCCGGCGCGTCCCCGGCCACGGTGGTCCAGCCCTGCGCAGTGGCGTCGTTGAAGTCCCACGTGAAGCAGCCGCCCGTGCACGTCGCGTTGCACCCGTCCCACGGGACCAGGTTGCCGTCGTCACACGCCTCGCCCGCGTCGAGGACGCCGTCGCCGCACGTCTCCGACAGCGGTACGTCGGTGTCCACGGGCCACCCGGTGTCCACGAGGACGTCGGTGTCCTCCGGAACGTCCGTGTCGAGGGCCTCGCACGAGCCGCCGTCCGCGGCCCGGGTGCTCACCTGGACCACCCGCATCGGCGAGATGTTGCCCGCTGCGTCGGAGATGGCGAGGCCGAACTCGTAGTCCGTGCACGGCTGGAGGGCGGTCGTGGACGCGAGGTCGAGCGTGACGACGATGGTGTTCGCGAACACCTCGCACGCGTCCCCCCCGGTGAGCGGAGCCGCGAAGCGCGGCCCGGCACCGGCCGCGACCTGGCCGTCCAGCGTCGTGTCGAACCACAGCAGCAGCTCGACGTCGTGCAGGTCGCCGTCCGCGTCACTCACGGTGTACGTGAACTCGAGCGTGTCGGCCGAAGCGCTCGCCTGGGCGGCCTCCACGACGGGGAGTGTGTCTCCACAGCCCGTCTCCACCGGGTCCGTCGGCTCCACGGGGTCCGTCGGCTCCACGGGCGTGGGCGGGTCGAGCGCGGGGATCTCGACGAGCTCGGGACGGGTGGGGGTCTGGCACGCAACCAGGAACAGGACGGCGACCGAGACGGACTTCGACATGGGAGGGTCCTCCACAGAGCAGAACAGAACGCCCGGCATCTCCCGGACGCCCACCGAATACGGTCGGCCGTGGTCTGGAGCCGCTCAAAGCCGCTCAAAGCGCGACCGAACGCGCGCTCGGCGAGCGTTCAGGGAGTCGGACCGAACGACCGCCCGAATCCCCAGAGCAACCCCGTCCCGCCGGGGTTGTTCACGTAGGCCTGGTCGCACCACTCCATGCAGAACTGGAGGCTCGAGCCGGCCTCGAGCCAGAGACCGATGCGGGCTTCCGCCCACACGAACCACTTGCGAGACGCACCGATCCAGTGGCGCCCGGTCGTCGCGAGCACCGGAGCCACCATCGTCCGGTGCTGCCCGAAGTCCATCGCTCCGCCGACCGAGAAGTCGGCGCGCGTGCGCGTATTGCGCCCGATCCGGAAGCCGACGCGCGGCTCGAGGCGGGTGGACCTCGTCCGGCGGTCCCCATCGGGCCCGTACGCGATGTCGTGGTACGCGACGTGCACTCCAGCCACCGCCGGCCCCCCGACGCGCACGACGTAAGTGGCGTTCACGTTCACGCGTGGCTGGTCGAGGCCGAAGTACGGATACGAGTGCCCGAACGTCGGATGCTGCCACAGGGCCGTGCCCATGGAGAGATCGTGCGGGCCCGCGACCCATCGGGTGCTCCCCGGGTTGCGGTCGGGCAGCGGGACGTCCGATGCGGCCGCCGCGAACAGCAGCAGTGGCAGATTCACGGTGTCTCCCAGGTGCCCCGATCCTTGATAGCACGGAACCCCCTGGACAGGGCGAGGCTCCGGGTCCAGGATCGGCCACCCTCCGAGAGGCACCATGGAACCCCCCTTCGAGCTCGGCTGGCCCTACCTTCGCACCCTCGACGACACTGAGGTGAAGCCCGCGGAAGCCCGCCGCGAAGCGCTCAAGCTCCTCAAGGTGAACGACCCGTACTGGACGAAGACGGTGTTCCCGCGAGAGATCGCGCGTCGGTACCTGCGCGGGTACATCGTCGCGAAGCCGTTCCACGAGGCCGACGCCCTGAAAGCGGCTGTCGCCGGTGACGAGCCCATCGACCGCGGGTGGTTCCGCACGATCCTCGAGAAGAAGCTCGGTCCGTCGGCCTCCATGGACTACGGCGCCGAGACGTACGACTTCCGCCTGGCCGAGGTCGTGTTCCTGTTCGAGGCCTTCCTGGGCGCGGAGGTCGTGGCGGAAGACCTCGTCGACCATCTGATCGCCGCGCTCGAGCACCCGAAGTGGTGGGGCGACGCCTTCTTCCAGGACCACGACAACAACATCGCCCGACGGCTCGTGCCCGTGCTCGGCTGGCTCCGGCTGCGCATGGAACCGGCGCGGTGGGCCGAGCTCGTGGCGCGTGTGGATGCGGCGACGGTCCGTGAGTCGCCGAAGCTGCCGGGCTTCCGCAACGACCTGCGCATCCTCGCCGACGACCGCCATCCCCTCGAAGGCATCCGTCATGCCGAGTGGATCGCGATGCAGCGCCGCGATCAGGCCTGGATCACCGAGCTGTACGAGGGCCAGTGGACCCAGAAGTGGGGCTACTGGAACGACCCCCAGTACTACCACGTGCTCGGGCGCGACCGCCTTGCGAATGCCGACCTGGCGCCGCTCCGCAAGCTGGCGAAGTGGCAGCTGCTCCAGGTGGTCGAGCAGTTCGGGGCCATGGAGCACCCAGCGATTCCGCGCCTCATGCGCGCCCTGGTCGACGTGAAGGCCGCATCCGCCGCCGCGACGGCCTGGCTCGAAGCCCACGGGCAGACCGTGGAGTCGCGCGAGACGCTGAGCCCGCGCCAGATGCGCCTCGAGCTCGCCGCGATGATGCAGGGAGCGGGCGACACGCTCGCCGCGCTCGGCGGAGACGCTGCGAAGGAACGAGCCGCGCTCGCGTCGCTGTTCGCCCGATACACGGAGCTCCGCGCCGCGCTCGGCGAAGAGGAGCCCGACGCCTACTTCACGCACGCGCTCGGGGAAGCCGGCAAGGGCTGGAAGGCCGACGCACCCACCACCACGCGGTGGTTCGAGCTCGCCGTCGAGGTCACGGGGGCGTAGCGCTCACCGCACCCACGCCTCGAGCTCCCCTCCGGCGAGCGTGCCGTCGAGCCAGGCGAGCCACCCCTGCCCGTCGGCGCCCACCAGCACGAGCCCGTGCATGCCGCGGGCCCGGCGCAGCGTGTCCACGGCGTCCTCCGGGGTGTACGCCATCGGAGCGCCCACGTTCAGCGAGGTGTTCACGCTCGCCTCCACACCCACGTGCCGCCCCATGGCCTCGAGGAAGGCGAAGGTGAGCGGGTCCACGTCCGGCCGCACGATCTGGAGGCGGGCGGTGCCGTCGCGATGCACGACCGCCGGCACCTTCTCCCGCGCGACGTCCTTCGCGCGCACGCACTGCACCATGAAGTCGTACGCGGCGTAGTCGCCGTCCGCGGCACCCGGCTGGAGCTCGAACAGGGCCTCGGCAGCTGCGCGCGTGCACATGGGCGCCAGCGGACGGATGCGCTCGCGACGCTTCACCCGATCGTTGATCAGCGCCAGCACGTCGGGATTCGTGGGGTCCGCCACGATCGACCGGTGACCCAGCGCCCGCGGACCCGTCTCGGCCGCGCCATGGAACAGCCCCAGCACCCCGCCTCGCGCCACGAGCCCCGCGAGGCGGTCCGCGATGGCGTGCACGTCGCTCCCGAGCGCCAGGCTCGCCACACCGGGGAGCTCCAGCGCGCGCTGGACGTCCGCCGCGCTCGGCGCCTGCCCGCCCAGGAACGCGTGCTTCAGCGGCTCGACCGGGCCTCCGGCCTCCCGCAGCACCTGGAGCGCTGCGCCCGCCGCGACGCCGGCATCGGCGGGCACGGGGGGCACCCAGAGCCGCAGGTACGCGTCCATCTCGAGGTTCCGCGCGAACCAGCCCGTGTCGAACGACTCCAGCAGGTGCAGGCTCGCGACACAGTTCAGGGCGGCCCCCCCGGTCCACACGAGCCGGGAGGCCCGGGTCTCGCGCACCAGGTGGTCGACGAGATGCACCAGCGCGTCCTCGAACAGCATCTGCAGCGCGGCGGCCTCGTCCAGACGGGCCCGGGTGAGCTTCGCGTGCTCCACGCGGTCGGGGTCGAGCACGGCGTCCGGATTCCAGCGGTCCTCCACCGGCACCGGGGGCGTCAGGGCTTCTGCAGCGAGCCCCACGTACGGCTCGGTGCGGTCCGAGTGCCAGTTTCCGGCGGCCCGGTTCAGCAGCACAGACCCGTTCGCGCCCAGCACCAGCAGCCCGCGGAGTTCCCGATACACGCGGTTCGTGAGCCGGTTCCGGTCGCCCCACGCGCTCGCGCCCATGAACCGACCTTCGCTCGACAGGGGCGTCCAGCCCCCCTGCCCCGCGCTGATCGCCTGGTACAGCAGGCCCAGCGAGTCGACGAAGCTCGTGTCGAGCGCGAGCCTGCGCATCGAGCGGCCCGACGCGAGCCACGCGCTCGCCGCTCCGTCGTCGCCCATCCCGTCCACCACGAGCACCAGGGTGTCCTCACCGGTCGCCATGAACGGAGACAGCGCGTACGCGCCCCACGCGTGGTTGTCGTGGTGCCGGAGCCCCACGACGGGCCGCACCGGGCGACCGAGCGCTCCGGAGAGCCGGCGCGGGGCCTCCGTGATGGACGCCACGTCGATGTGCCCGTCGGCCGGGCGCAGCACGTTCGGCAGGTTGCGGGGCAGGCCCTCCGCCACGTGTGCGGCCCACTCCACTGCGAACGCGACCCAGTCCCAGCTCCCGACCACCTCCACGGTCGACGGGTCGTCCACCCGGCGCAGGGCTTCCGCAAGGGCCGCGGCCGGGAAGCGGTGCTCGTGCTTCACCCGGGAGAACCGCTCCTCTTCGAGGTTCGCCACCAGCCGCACGCCGCGGGAGTCCGCCGTCACGACGGCCACACCGGCCTCGTGCGTGCCCGTGGTGATGCCGAGCACGGTCACCGTACGCCCGTCCTCCAGTCGCCGCGCGACCCGGGCCAGCAGCGCCGTCCACGCGGGGTCGCTCACGTCCACGAGGCCCATCCCGGCCGCCCGGGACGTGACGATCGGGCGTGCCACCGCGCGAACCACCCCGGCCAGCGCGCGTCCCAGCACTGTCGGGCCGACCACCGCGACCTCGCGGCCCCCCCGCGCCGCGACCAGCCAGGCGCCGACGAGCACGAGCCCGATCGCCGAGCCCCAGCCCGGCACGCCCGCGCACAGGCCCGCGATCAGCGCGAGCCCCGCTCCGACCAGCAGACCCTGCCTCACCCGCCCACCAGCGCCCCGAGCTTCGCCGCGATGTCCGACGGCGACGCGTTGTCGGGCAGGTAGTCGACGGGTGCGTGCTTCTCGACGAGCTTCGCCCACCGGCGGGGCTCGCCATCGAAGTCGTACGACAGCAGCACGGGGATCCCGTGGCCCGCGTCGCGGAGGGCCGCCAGCACGAACAATCCCTGGTGGTCCTCCAGGAACTGCCGCGCCTGCACGGGGTCGCCGTTGAACCGGTCTGCGGTGGACTCCACATCTCCGAGCAGCTGGTCGAGCGGCACGCGGTCGAACCGCATGTCGAGGAACACCGCCGCGAACCCGCCGGAGCCCACGGCCGCGAGCCCCTCGGGACCGCTCCCTGCGCGCACCCACTCGAACCCGTCGGGCAGGAAGCGCGACAGGGTCTCGGTGTACTCGGACCCGTCCTCGATCACCAAAACCCTCATGTGCTCCCTCCTTCGGCCAGCGGCAGCCGCACGACGACCGCCTTGCTGAAGCCCGGCTCGTCTTCCACGTGGATCGAGCCGCCCGCGCGACTCGTGAGATCGACGGCGAGGCCGAGGCCCCGCTCGATGTAGCGACCGCGGATCATGGCGGTCGAGATGCGCCGCGGAGCGTCGTCGGCGACGCGGATCTCCACGCGCTCCAGCCCCGTGATGTCGTCCTCTTCGAGGTCGAGCCGCACGCCGAGCCGGTCCTCGCCGGCCTCGATCGACGCCTCGAGCGCGTTGCGGAGCAGGTTGACCAGGATGTCGTGGAGGTCACCGCGGAACACGCGCACGGCGAGGCCGTCCGGCACCTCGAGGGACCAGTCCGGACGGGCCGTCCCGCGGAACGCCGGCTCGGCGAGCACGTCTGCGAGGGCCGCTTCGAACACCGAGGGCTCGAGCTGCACGACACACACGCCGTCGAGCAGGCGTCCGAGCGCGCGGAATCCCTCCTGGTTGAGGGCGTCGGAGATCGCCCGCAGATCCGCCGGACGCGCGGTTCCGGCAGCGAGACGGCGCTCCTGGCCGGCCAGGCGGTCCATCGCCGCGAGCAGCGGGCCGAACACGAGGTCGCGGTGGCGGAGGTTGAGCGCCACCTGGTTCGCGCGACCGAGCTCCTCGAGCTCCCCGATGTACCGGCGGAACCGCGCGATGGCGCCGGACTTGCCATACAGGCGTTCTGCGGCCCACATCGCGGGCTCCGGGTCTCCGTCCTCGAGCGCGTCGGCCACCCCGGGAAGCGCGGACACGTTGTGCTTCAGCACCTCGTGGCGGAGGGACGACACGATGCGCGCGACCTCGCGGAACGACCGCGGCGACCGCTCCAGGAGCCGGGACAGCGGGCTCCCTGCGCGTCGGCGCCACATCCACACGAGCGGCAGGAACACGATCGCGAGCACCGTGAGCGCGACCGCGCCCCAGAACCCGCGGATGCGCCACTCGAGCTCGTCGCGGAGCACGGTGGCCTCGGCGTACAGGGCCCCCGAGCTCGCGACCTCGAAGTACCCGTCGAGCCGATCGCGGGCCTCCCACCAGTGGTTCGCGCGCGCGGCCTCCTGGGCGAGCAGGAAGCGGGCGACCGGGCTGCCCTCGGCCGCGGCGCGGTCGCGCATCGCGAGGGCCTCGTCGTTCCGCCCGAGCGCGCGGAGCAGCTCCGACAGCGCGGCCATCACGTTGCCCTGGTCGGGATCGACCTCCAGGCTGCGCTCGTACGCGGCCACGGCCCCGGCCCGGTCACCGCCCTTCGTGAGCAGGTGCCCCTTCAGGTTGAGCCCCTTCACGAGATCGGGCTGGCTCGTGAGCGCCGCGTCGAGCTCCGACAGGGCGAGCGCATCGTCGTCGTTGTCGAGGTGCACCTGGGCCCGGTGGACGGCGAGCCACGCCTCGGGATCCACGCCTTCGGGGGGATCGACGGGCGGGATGACCGGGGGTGTCGCGCGGGTGCGCTCGAGATCCCGCGCCAGTACGGCGGGATCCGTGGGGAGCGTGCACATCCCCCGACGCGGCGGACCTTCCGCGAGCGCGAGGTGGTTCGCGAGCGCCCGCTTCATGAGCTCGAAGTTCCCGACCCGGCGCGCGAGCTCCGACCGGCACCACTCGAGGTCGGCATCGGGATTGCCCTCGAGGGCGCGCTCGAACGCCTGGAGCGCTTCGCGGTCGAACCGCCCGCCGAAGTGGGTCGCGAGGAGCTGGCCGAGCCGCGCGTGTACGTCCGAGCGCTGGGGGGCGAGGGCCCGGGCGAGCAGCAGCGCGTACTCCGCGCCCGCGATGTCCCCTTCCGCCTCCCGCACGTCCGCGAGCGCGGCCCACACCTCCGGGCTCCGCGTCACCTCGTCCCGGAGCGACTCGAGGAGGGGCCGCGCGGCGTCCATCCGGCCCTCCGCGAACGCCCGCCGGGCCTGCTCCAGACGACGACGCTGCGGGGCGTCCAGCGCGACGGGAGCGGCGCCCATCATCTCGATGGCACGCACCTCCACCACGAACGCCTCGCGGACCGCGGAGAGGCGCTCGGCGAGGTCGGACTGCTGGCGGATGGCGTCGTCGACGAGGGTGAGCGCGCGCTCGGGCTCCGACTGGAGCTGCGCGGCGATGGCCTCCACGAGGTCGGGGAGGTCTGCGCTCGGCTCGGAGCCGCGCGTCAGGAAGCGGTCCACGGCCGCGATCGCGCCGTCGACGTCGCCCCTCCCGAGCACCGCCAGCCCGATCAGCAGCTCCACACGGGGGTCGGCGGAGGTCAGTCGGCTCAAGCGCTCGAAGTGCGCGAGGGCCTCGTCGTACCGGGCGAGCTCGAGCTCCGCGCGGCCGGCGGCCTCGACACAGTCGGGATCGTAGGGCGCCCCCTCCCAGGCCTCCAGCGCCGCGGTGGTCCTCCCGTCCTCGGCGAGCACGTCGCCGAGCCGGCACCACGCCGGGGTGTACGCGGGCTCGAGGTCCACCACCTTCTGGAACCGCAGCGCCGCTCCGCGCCAGTCGCCATTCCCCTGGCGCTGCACGGCATCGGTGAAGAACGACCTCGCCAGCGCGGGGAGCCCGTCCCCCGGCTCGCCTCGCGCCGTCCCGATGAGGAGAGCCAGCCACAGGGCGCTCACAGACGGTCCTTCAGCTCCCTCACCTTCAAGCCGAGCTGGTTGAACCGGAGCTGGATCTTGCGGGCGTGCTCGCGATCGCCCAGCAACAGCTCGGCCATCGCCCCGAAGTCGCCGTCGTTCCGCACGTACAGCTCGGTGAAGTACTGCCGCTCGCACTCGACGCTCACCTTGTTGAGCGTGTCGGCGGGCACGAGCGAGATGTGTACGCTGGAAGAGCCCGCGGACACGGGGCCACGAGCGTCGGGCAGCGCGCCGAGCAGGTCTTTCACGAGCTTGGGGCGCACCACCACCACATCGGCACGGTCGCCGCCGCCTGCGGCCGTCATCTCGGCAACCGCGAACAGCACGGCGTTCTCGACGGTCATCGCGAACTCGCGCAGGTTGCCCGGCCAGTGGTGCGACCGCATCAGCCGCAGCGCGCGCTCGGGGAACAGGAGCACGAGGGTTCCGGGCTCGGGGTCGGGCGCGGACGTTCCGCAGACAATCCGGATTCCGTGCCCGTCGAGACGGGCCGACTGGCGGTACTCGCCGAGCAGGCCCCGCAGATAGGGGCGCTCGAGGGCCTGCTCGAGGCAGAACGCGAGCAGCTCGGCGGTGTCGAGCGATCGCTCGGACAGAGACGGCAGCACCACGGCCGTGGACGGGTTGAGCCGCATGTAGAGGTCGGCGCGGAAGGTGCCTTCGCGCACCCGCACCGCGAGGTCTTCGTTGGTGGCGACGACGAGCTTCACGTCGACCGGGCGCTCCTTGAGGTCGCCGAGCCGCGTGATCGTGCCCTCCTGGAGCACCGAGAGCAGCATCTTCTGGGCTTCCAGCGAGAGGTTGCCGACCTCGTCGAGGAACAGCGTGCCCTGGTGGGCGGCCTCGAACGCGCCGGTGCGGTCGCCCACGGAGCCGGTGTACGCGCCCTTCACGGACCCGAACAGGTGGGCGCCCATCAGATCCGTGGGCACGGTGGCGAGGTCGACCGTGACGAACCGGCCCGACCGACCCGACCGTTCGTGCACGAAGTGACGCGCGATCAGGCTCTTCCCGGTTCCGGTCGGCCCGAGCAGCACGACGGGCAGGCGCCCCCGCGCGAGCACCGACAGGCGCTGGCGGATCCGGCGCATGGCCATGGAACGCCCCCAGAACACGGGGCCATCGAACTCACCGGTGCGCCGGAGCTCGACGATGTTGGCCAGCTGGCCCTGGAGCGCGCGGGCATCGACGTAGTCGTCGTCGAGGAAGTACGTGAACTCCTCCCCGCCTTCGACCTCCCGCTCGAGCGCGAGCTCCTCCCTGGAGGTCATGACGATGACCGGGAGATCCGGGTAGCGCTGGCGGAGCTCGGCCAGGATGAGCAGGCCCTGACGGCGCTTCAGGTCGGACACCACGCGCTCGGACGCCCCTTCGGACCAGCCCACGAGGTCTTCCGGAGGGATGTCGAAGTGCACGTCGAGCAGCACGCAGTCGACCCGGCCTCGCGCCCGCGCGAGCACGTCGAGGGTCTCCTTCAGGTTGCGCGTGGGACCGCGGTAGCGGTGCTCCGGGATCGCGGCCCGGCACAGCGAGAGGTACCTGTCCTGGTCGTCGACGATGAGGATGTCGGCCATGATCGGTGCTCTATCCGCCCGCCGGCCTGCGCCCAACGTTCCGCACCCGCTCGACCAGGCTGCGGATGGCCGACGCCACCTGCTCTGCCGCGCGCTCGCCCTCGATGACGCCCGCCTCGTCGAGGCTGTCGGACCGGAGGGCCGCGATCACGGCGTCGAGCACGGCCATCCCATCGACGATGCGCGCGACGTCGGGATCGGCGCGGAGGTCGAAGGTGCCGGACCCCTCTTCGGCGGACCGCAGCGGTCGCTCGCCGAGTAGCTCCCCGGAGAACTCGGCCCAGACGGAGCTGGCGTCGACCGAGCCGTCGGGGCCGCGCCGGGTGTGGAGGAGATCGGCAGCGAGCGCTTCGCGTCGGGCGTCGAGGTCGGCGTCGGGGCCCAGCCAGCGCCCCTGGAACCGCACGTACTTGCCGAGATCGTGCTTGAGCCGGCTGGTGTGGTCCAGCAGGGCTTCGAGCGCGGGGGCTGGCATTTTCTCGATCGGCATCGGCGGATAGACGTGTACCGGGGGAATTCGTGCACGTCTACCGCTGGGACCTCGACAAGACCTACCTCGCGACGGAGATCGAGAGTGTGCGCGGCCTGATCCGCGCAGCCCTCGAGACGGCCCGCGAGAAGCGGAACGTGCCGGGCAGCGCGTCGCTGTTGCGGGCATTGGTCGATCACGACCCCACGGCGCGGGTGTGCGTGCTGTCGGGCTCGCCGACCCAGATGCGGGCCGTTCTCGAAGAGAAGCTCGCGCTCGACGGCATCGACGTGCACGAGCTGATCCTGAAGGACAACCTCGGAAACCTGCGTCGCGGCCGCCTCCGCGCCGTGCGCGACCAGCTCGGGTACAAGCTGCCGAAGCTGCTCGCCAGCCGCGTGGGGCTCGGCCCGGCCGTGAAGGAGACGCTGTTCGGCGACGACTCCGAGGTCGACGCGCTGGTGTACGCCGCCTACGCAGCGGTCGTGCGGGGCGACCTCACGTCGAAAGACCTCGCGCGCATCCTCGAAGCGGGCAACGCGTACCCCGACGCCATCGAGGCGGCCCTCTCCGCCGCCCGTCGCATCGGGCACGCCGACGCGGTGCAGGGAATCTTCATCCACGTCGATCGGGGCGTGCCCCTGGCGCGCTTCCACCTGCTCGCCGGTGCAGTCACGCCCGTGTTCTCGTGGCTCCAGGCCGCGCTCGCGCTCGAGGTGGCCGGCCGGCTGCGCAGGCCGCAGACGATCGAGGTGATCCGGGCCTGCACCGCCGAGGCGAGCCTCCAGGCCCCGAACCTCGCGGGTCTGCTCCAGGATGCCGTGCGCCGGCACATCGTGTCGGCCGACCACGTCCGCGGGCTGGTCGAAGACGAGTCGCTGACCGCCGTTCGTGACGCCGTGCTGCGCTCGCTCGATCGCCTGGGCGGGGTGGTGGATCGCGGCGAGGAGTCCGCCGCGCCGGACTATCTGGGATTTCTTCGGGCGGGCTGAGTCGCGCCGTACGCCCATCGTGGTATGCTCAACGGGGCGCGAGCGTGTCGCGCCGGGATGTCGAGGGAAATGGGTAAGAAGCTCTTCGTGGGGCGGTTGTCGTACTCCACGACGGATGATGCGCTCCGTAGCGCTTTCGAGGCCTTCGGAGAGGTCGCAGAAGCGCGGGTCATCTACGATCGGAACACTGGAGACAGCCGAGGCTTCGGCTTCGTCTCCTACAACTCGGACGAAGCCGCGCTCCAGGCCATCGAGAAGATGGATGGCGCGACGCTCGACGGCCGAACGATCCGCGTCAACGAAGCCGAAGACCGGCGCGGGGGCCCTGGCGGCGACCGTGGCGGAGATCGGGGTCGTGGCGGCGGCGGCAGTCGTGGCCGGGGTCGCGGGCGCGGCGATGGCGGTGGTCCCGACGTGTACACCCGCGGTCGACGCGGTGGATACGACGGTGGCGGCGGCGGATATCGCGGCGGTGACGACGGCGGCGGCGGTGGATACCGCGGCGGCGGCGGCGGATACCGCGGCGGCGGTGATGGCGGTGGATACCGCGGCGGCGGCGGCGGTGGATACCGTGGTGGCGGCGATGGCGGCGGCGGTGGATACCGTGGCGGCGGCGGCGGTGGATACCGCGGCGGCGGCGATGGCGGTGGATACCGTGGTGGCGGCGGCGGCGGATACCGTGGCGGCGGCGATGGCGGCGGCGGCGGTTACCGCGGGCGTGGCGGCGACGGCGGTGGATACCGCGGTGGCGGCGGCGGCGGGTTCCGCGGCGGCGACCGTGGCGGTCGTGGCGGCGGGGGTCGCGGCGGCTTCGGCGGCGGCGGTCCGGGCGGCCCGGGTGGCGCGTCGTTCCCCGGCGAGCCCGAGACCGACTGGGGCGCAGACCGCAAGCGCCGCACTGGTGATCTGAGCACCAAGAAGAAGAAGAAGACGCGGGAAGACGACTTCCGCCAGCGCACCGAGCCGAAGCGAGACCGGCGCCAGTCCGGCCGCACGTGGCGAGACTACGACCCGGGCGAGGAGCCCGAAGTCGAGGTCGAGAGCGACGATTGAGCTCCAGAGAGGCGCCACCCCCGGGTCGGCGCCTCTCTCGTCTCAGGGCCTCTTCACGGCTCGCCCGGCGGAGCGGGCGCGGGGTCGACCCAGGCGAGCAGGCGCTCGATGAGCGCGGGCGGCGCCTTGCGGGTGAGGCCCGTCTCCTGCCCCAGGAAGTCCTGGCAGTAGATCGTGTACAGAGCCAGGAAGAACGCGACGATCACGGGCCCGACGAGCACCCCCGGAACGCTCATCCACGACAGGCCACCGAACACGGCGAGGAAGATGAGCAGCGGATGGATGTGCGAGCTCCCCCGCAGGAACAGGGGCTTCACCACGTTGTCGACCGACCCGGTGACCGCCAGGTTCCAGACGGCGAGCCCCGCGGCCCACGACCACCCGCTGCCGACCCCGACGTAGATGCACACGGGCAGCCACACGACGAGCGTGCCGACCATGGGCACGAAGCTGAACACCGCCGTGCAGATGCCGAGGAACACGACCCGGTCGACGCCCACCGCCCAATATCCCGCGGCGGCGACGACCCCCTGGAGGGCCGCCGTCACGAGCGAGCCCACCACCATGTTGTTCGCGAACTCGCGGAACACGCGGAACAGGTGCTCGAGGTACGAGTCCTCGATGGGCGTGAGGTTCTTGAGGACCGTGAGGACGCGCGGGCCCTCCATGTAGAGCGAGACGACCGCGAACAGGAAGATCACGGCATCGACGCCGGTGCTGACGAGGCGGTTCAGCAGGCCGGGCAGCGCGCCTCCCGCCGAGTTCAGGAGCTGGAGCAGGGCCTGCTGGAGCGGGGCGAGCACGGCGCCCACGAGGTCGAAGTCCTCGGGGAGGTACGCCCCGTACTGCTCCACGAACGACGGGAGGTACTCGTCCCGCAGGGCGTCGACCGTGCGCTCGAGCTGGCCGTCGTTCACGAACCGCGCCACGAGCTCGACCACTCCCGTCGCTTCGCCGACGAACAGCCACATCAGCACGCCGAGCGGGCCGAACACGACCGTCGCGAGCAGCCCCATCGTGACGCCAGCAGCCAGGCCCCGGCGGCCCTTGCACCGCATCAACACGCGCTCGTACACGGGCCAGGTGACGACGACCGTGGTGGCCGCGAACAGCAGCACGTACACGAACGGCCAGAACAGCACGACCACGCCGAGCGTCGAGACGGCCAGGAATCCGAGGAACCAGCGGTCGCGAACGGACTTCGACCAGGGGGTCGCCACTCAGTCCTCCTTCTGCAGCTCCAGCGCGGCGACGCCCTGCTGGATCCTCCCGATCAGGTCGCCTTCCGCAGCCTTCGCGGCCACCTTGATCGCGTTGCGGATCGCGCGGGCCTCGCTGCGCCCGTGCGCCTTGATGATCACGTGGTCCATCCCGAGGAGCGGAGCGCCTCCGTACGCCTTCCAGTCGGTCATCCGGCGCAGCCGCTTCAGCCCGCCGCCGAGCATGGCGAGCCCCATCTTCCACTGGAGCTTGCGCCCGCTCGCTTGCTTGGCGATGTCGCGGAACACCTCGCTCACCCCCTCGAGCATCTTCAGCACGACGTTCCCGAGGAAGCCGTCGCACACGATCACGTCGACCGTGCCCCGCGGGATGTCGAGCCCCTCCACGTTGCCGACGAAGTTCAGCGGGCCGCCGAGCAGGCGCTGGTGCGCGGCCTTGATGGCGGGGGTGCCCTTGTTCGGCTCCGTTCCGTTCGAGAGCAGCGCGACGCGGGGCGCCACGATCTCCGAGATGATGGAGCTGTACGCGGCGCCCATCACGGCGAACCCGACCAGATCGAGCTCTTCGGCGGTGAGGGTCGCGCCGACGTCGAGCATGAGCGCGAACGGATCCTTCTTCGGACCGTGGCGCTGCTCAGTCGGGTACACGGCCGCGAGCGCGGCGCGCCGGATGCCGGGCAGCCGCTGGAACCGCATCGCCGACGCCAGGATCGTGGCTCCGGTGTTCCCGGCCGACACGAGGGCGTCCGCATCCCCATCGGCCACGAGGCCGGCCGCTACGAGCACGCTGCAGCGCGGGTTCGCTTCGAGGGCCGTCCGCGGGTCGTCGTCCATCCGGACGCATCCGTCCGCATCGACGATCTCGAGCCGCGTCGGGTCGTAGCTCACCGCCTTGAGGCGCTCCGAGACACGCTGGGCATCGCCCACGAGCATCACGCGGATGTCGCCGGGCTCGCGGGACAATGCCGCGGCCCCCTCCACGGTGGCGTCGAGTCCGAGGTCTCCACCGAGCGCATCCAGGGCAATCGTCGTCAAGCTGGCCTCCCCGGCGGATGCTAGCAGGGTGCGGGCGCGGTAAGGCAGCACGCCCGAGGAGCACCCATGAGCGAGACCCGGTCCGAGAACATCACCTGGCACAAGGCCAACCTCACGCACGACGAGCGCGAGGCGGCCATCGATCAGCGCGGCTGCGTCGTGTGGTTCACGGGGTTCTCGGGCTCCGGGAAGTCCACGGTGGCGCGGAAGGTCGAAGAGCTCCTGCTGCGCCGCGGAAAGGTGGCGTACGTGCTCGATGGTGACAACCTGCGCATGGGCCTCAACCGCGACCTCGGGTTCGCGCCCGGGGATCGCACGGAGAACATCCGTCGTGTGGGGGCCGTGGCGCAGCTGTTCGCCGATGCCGGGCTCGTCACGCTCACCGCCTTCATCTCGCCGTACCGCGCCGACCGTGCCGGCGCGCGGGCACACCTCCCGGAGGGCCGGTTCATCGAGTGCCACGTGGCCACGCCCCTCGAAGAGTGCGAGCGGCGCGACCCGAAGGGCCTGTACGTGAAGGCGCGGGCCGGCGAGATCGGCGACTTCACGGGCATCAGCGCTCCGTACGAGCCCCCCGAGGCCGCCGAGATCGTGCTGCACACGGTCGGCAAGACCGTCGAGCAGTCCGCCGCCGAAGTGGTCGACCACCTCGAACGCCACGGCTTCCTCGCGGTCTGAGCGCCCTTCGCGATCGCACTGGGGCACGGGGTCCCCGAGCCCGTTAGACGCTGGGCATCGGAGGACCCCATGGCCCACGACAGCGCGCTCGCCGCCGAAGGCGAGATCGGCCGCATCAACGCGTTCTTCCCCATCCTCCCGAAGCTCGGGAACCGGTGGGCCGCGTCGCGTCCGTGGGATGGGCTGACCATCGGGCTGAACCTCCACCTCACCACCACCACCGCGGCGCTCGTGAAGGAGCTGCGGCTCGGGGGCGGGCGGTTCGTGCTCAGCGCTGCGAGCCCCGCCACGACCGACGCGGGTGCCGTCGCGCTGCTGCGAGACCTCGGGGTCGAGGTGTACACGGCAGACGACCACGAAGACCCGCAGCTGGCCGTGCTCGATCACGAGCCGCACCTCCTGGGCGACGCCGGCTTCGAGCTCATCGGTCGCATGCTCGACGAACGGCCCGAGCTGGTCGAGCGTCAGAAGGGCGCGGTGGAGTCCACCCGCTCCGGGATCGTGCGCCTGCGGGGGCACCGCGAGCCCCCGGGTCTGCCGATCATCAACATCCACGACGGGCGCCTGAAGGATGCCGTCGAGAACCGCCACGGCGTCGGTGAGGGCGTGTGGCAGGCGGTCACCCTGCTCACGGGCATGCACCTCGCGGGCCGTCGGCTCGTGGTCGTGGGCTACGGGCCGGTCGGGCGGGGCCTGGCCGCGTACGCACGGGCCGCGAACATGAGCGTCGAGGTGGTCGAGAGCGATCCGGTGCGCCGCCTGTTCGCGCACTACGACGGCTACCCGACGGGCGAGCTCCACGACGCCGTCGCGAACGCCGGAATCGTCGCCACCGCCACCGGGGCCGCGAACGCCCTCGACCTCGCCGCCATCCAGGCCGCGCCGAGCGGAGTGGTCCTGCTCAACGCGGGCCACGGGAACGACGAGATCGACGTGCCCGCGCTGAAGGATGCCGCGGAGCGGGCTGATCACGTGGCCGACCAGGTGGTGAGGTTCACCCTCGAGGGGGGCAAGCGCGTCACCCTGCTGGGCGACGGCAACCCGCTGAACATCGTCACGAACTCGGGCTCGCCCGAGCCCGTGCTGCTGCACTCCTCGGTGCTCGGGCTCACGCTCGAGTGGATCGCCCGCTTCGGCGACCTCGCCGACGGAGAGCAGGTGGTGCCCGCAGAGATCGAGACCCGCGCCGCGATCCTCGCACTGGAGGCCCTCGATCCCGGCGCCATCTGAGGAGGAGCGCCTGGCTTCGATGCTCCTCGAGGGTGTCGCAGCCGTGCGCGAGGGGCGTGCCGCCGACGCGGTCGCTCCGCTGGGCGAGGTCGAGGCGGCACTGCGCGATCAGGCCGAGCTGCGCGACGTGCACGCGCGAGCGGCCTCCCTGCTGGCGCAGGCCCGGCTGGAGCTCGGAGACGCGCCTGGAGCCCGCGAGGCGAGCCATCGCGCCATGGCGTCCAGCCGAGCGCTCGGAGACGCCGAAGGCCTCGCGGAGGTCCGCGCGCTCGACGAACGCATCGCCGCGTCGCTCGACCAGGCCCGTCGGGCGGCCCTCGCCCGTGAGCGCAGCGCAGAGCTCGCCGGGCGCACCCTCGCCGAGGTCGAGGCGGAGGCGCGCTCTCCCCTCGCCCGTGCCGACGCCCTCCTGAAGCACGCGAACGCCCTCCAGACGCACGGGCGCCTCGACGAAGCTGCGACGAGCGCGGCACGGGCTGCGGAGCACGCCGACGAGGCGGTGTCCGTTCGCGAGCAGGTGCTCGCGCGCATCGCGCTGGCCGAAGCGGATCGCGATCGCGCGGCTGTCGCGCTGTACGCGGCCCTGGAGTTGGCCGACAACGCCGACGAGACCACGCTCATCGGTCTGATCGCACGCGCTGCCGAGCTTGCAGGCGTCGAGCTGCCGCGCCAATACGGCCCGTCCATGGGCACGCCGGAGGGCCGTTGAGAGTCGCAGCGATCGATGTCGGCACGAACTCCGTGCACCTCCTCGTCGCCGACGTGGGGCTCGACGGCTCGTGGACGCTCGTCGAGAAGGCCCGCAAGCAGGTGGAGCTCGGTGCGAACGGGCTCTCCCAGAACGTCATCGCTCCGAGCGCCTTCGAGCGCGGTCTCGACGCCATGCTCGAGTTCCGCGACGCCGCGCGCTCCCTGGGCGTCGAAGACATCCACTGCGCGGCCACCTCCGCCGTCCGGGAGTCCCAGAACGGCGAAGACTGGGTGCATGCGGTCCGTGAGCACACGGGCATCCGCGTGCGCACCATCACCGGGCGCGAAGAAGGCCGGCTGATCTACCTCGGCATCCGGAGCGACCTCGACTTCAGCCTCGGCAAGGTCATGCTGATGGACCTCGGTGGCGGCTCGACCGAGTTCATCGTGTGCGACAGCGAGCGGCCCACGGTCATCGAGAGCCTGCCGCTCGGCCACATCCGGCTGGCCGACCGGTTCCACCGCACCGACCCGATGTCCAAGGCCGACTACGACGCCTTGAAGTCCCACATCAAGGCCGTCCTCAAGCCCCTCGTGTCGAGCGTGAAGGGCAAGGACTTCCACACGCTGGTCGGCACCTCGGGAACCCTGCGCACGCTCGCGATGATGGCGACCCTCGCCCGCGGCGACGGCCAGCCCGAGCATGCGCACGGTCTGGTGCTCACGCGCGACGACATCGACGCGCTCGTGAAGAAGCTCCGCCAGACCACGTTCGAGGGCCTGCTGTCGATCCCCGGCATCGACCCCCGTCGCCAGCGCACCATCACCGCTGGCGCGCTCCTGGTCCGGCAGGTGATGCGCGCGTTCGATCAGGCCAGCATGATCACGTCCGAGCGCTCGCTCCGCGACGGCCTGATCGTCGACTGGGTGATGCGGAACCGCCCCGAGATCGACCTGATGGGGTCGATGCCCGACCCGCGCGCCCGATCGATCAAGCGTCTGATGGACCGCTACGGCGCCGATCCCACGCACGCGGCCCTCGTCGAGCGGCTGTCGATGCAGCTGTTCGACGGGCTCGCTCCGATCCACCGGATGGGGTTCTCCGAGCGCGAGATGCTCGGCTACGCAGCGCAGGTGCACGACATCGGGCACCACATCTCGGGTAAGAACCACAACAAGCACGCGCAGTACCTCATCCGGAACACGCAGATGCACGGGTTCACGGCACCCGAGGTCGACGTGCTCGGGAACCTCGTGCGGTACCACCGGGGTGGCAAGCCGAAGGCCACGCACCTCGAGTTCAACGCCCTGTCGGCCGACGACCGGCAGCGGGTTCGTGTGCTCGCGGGAATCCTGCGTCTCGCCGACAGCCTCGACCGCAGCCACGAAGGCGTCGTGCAGTCGCTCGATGTCGAGCTCGGCGACGGCGTCGTGCGCATCACCGCCCATGCCAGCACCGAAGCGCACCTCGAGCGCTGGGCGGCCAGCCGGCGCACCGACCTGCTGTCGAGCGCACTCCGGCAGGAGGTCCGCATCGTCACGAAGACGGACCCCGACGGGTCGGGTGAAGCAAGCGGCCCAATCGGGTAGACTCACCCACCGTCCCTGCGTGCCACCGGGGACTCCGGGTCCGCCCGAGACCCCACGGAAGGAAACCTCATGGCCCTGATCGAGACCACCGACACCCCCGAAGACGTCGACCGTCTGCTCGTCAAGGCACGCGAGCAGCTCCAGGCGTTCGAGGATGCCGTGGACGGAAAGCGACTCCTGGCGCGGATCAAGCGGGCGTCTCCCGCCCATCCCGTGCTCATGGCCCGCGCGGCGTTCATGTTCGCCGGGGTCGCGTTCTTCGTGCTCACCTTCGTCGTCATGGGCGTGGCCTTCGTGCACGTCGACACCGCGAAGTTCCTGCACGATCTCGAGCCTGGAATCGGTGTGCCCGGCGGCATCCCGGTCGTCTGCATCCTGCTCTCGCTCTTCATGTTCGTGGCCAACCTCGCCACCACGTTCGCGGCCCACAGCATCGGTCGCGAATCGCCGATGCTCCCGTGGGAGGCGAAGGAGCACCAGAAGCTCGTGAACGAGGTCACCCGCCTCACCACGCAGAAGGCCGTGATGGAGCGCATCCGCGCCACTCCCGGTGGCGCCCGTCCGCGCATCAGCACGCCTGTGCCCATGTCCATGCGCTCCAACAGCCCCGGAGCGGGCGGCGGATTCGGCGGCTTCGGCAACCGGGGTGAGAGCAGCGCGCCTCCCGCCTACGCCGCGAACGCCGGCCCGTCCGCCCCCAGCAGCGGCGGCGGATTCGGTGGCGGCGGCGGATTCGGTGGCGGCGGCGGCGGTGGATTCGGCGGCGGCGGCAATGCCGGTGGCGGCGGATTCGGCGGCGGCGGCAACGCCGGTGGTGGCGGCGGATTCGGTGGCGGCGGCAATGCCGGTGGCGGCGGATTCGGCGGCGGCGGTGGATTCGGCGGCGGTGGCGGCGCTGGATTCGGCTCCCGGCCCGACTCGTCCCCGGGATTCGGTGGCGGTGGGTTCGGCTCCCGGCCCGACTCCGCGTCCGGCTTCGGTGGCGGCGGTGGCGGCGGATTCGGGTCCCGTCCCAGCTCCAATCCCGGCTTCGGCGGCTCGGCCCCGAGTGCTTCCGGCGCGAGCTACTCGGCGCCCGACAGCTACGGTGGAGACGCCGGTCCGGCACCCTCCGCGGGCGGTGGCAGCCTCCTGAACCGCGCCCGCAATGCCGGTGGTGGTGGCGGGCCCCGGTTCGGCGAGCCGAACGACGACTCACGGGCCGTCCCTGCGAGCCCTCGCGACTCGATGTCGGGCCGGGACTACGGCACGGGCGGCGGCAACTTCGGCGGCACCGCGTCCCCACCCGACTTCGGCGGAACGGGCGGCGGATTCGGCAGCGGCGGCGCGGCCATCAACACCGGCCGCAGCGGCACGCCCCTCGGCGCGAAGCCGCGCGCGGGTGGCGGTCTCGGCAAGCCCCGGCTCACGGCCCCCACGAGCTTCCCCGGCACTCCCGAGCCCTCCCGCGAGCGCTACGACGAGCCCGTCGAGGAGCTCGAGGAGTTCGAAGACCTCTCCTACTCCGCCCCCGAAGACGCCCCGCCGCGAGTGGGCATCCAGATGTCGGTCGGGCGCAAGCCCGCCGCTCCGCGGCCTGCGCCCGTCGCCGGCCTCGATGTGGGCGACATCGTCGAGACCCTCGCTCCCGGCGCCCTGGTGGAAGACGAGCCCACCCAGCCCGCTGGCAAGCGCGAGCGCGGCCTGCCGCACTGGGGTCGCATCAACGAGATGTGGCTCGAAGAAGCCATCGAGAAGGCCGAGAACATGGTGATGGGCTTCCCGGAGCAGGCCCGCCTCGAGTTCTCGAAGGAAGACGACCTCCCGTTCACCCTCGTCATCGAGCGCGCCACCCCGGCGATGGCCGTGCGCGCGATGGTGTCGTACGTCGAGTTCCTCGCGAGCATCTACACGCCGAAGCGCGCCCGCATCGAGCTGGTGAAGGTCGCGCACCTCGACCGCAGCTTCCACCGCAACGTGGATGCCGCGCTCCAGCCGTACTTCGCGGGCAAGGTCCGGGTCGAGAACAACCCCGGCCGCGTCGACATCATCTTCAGCGATCCCGATCCGGGGTGGGAAGCGTATCGCCAGCTGCCGATCGTGGGCTGACGGCATAAGCGGAGCGCCCAACCACGAGGCTCCGCCATGGCCGTTTCTCGCGCTGCCGTCGTAGACGCGAACTTCTCGGAGCACGTCCGGTCGCTCCAGCCCACGCCACGCCGCTGGAACCTCGACGAGCCCGTCGAGTACGGCACGCCCCTCACCGCCCGCGATGCCATCCGCCTGTTCGAGGCGCAGATCGAGTCGCGCCACCTCGACCTGCTCGCGCGCGACATGAAAGCCTCGCGCGGCCGGGGGTTCTACACCATCGGGAGCTCCGGGCACGAGGGCAACGTGGCGGTCGGCGGGCAGCTCGAGGCCGGCGACATGTCGTTCCTGCACTACCGCTCCGGTGGGTTCTTCTGCGCGCGTGCCGCCAACCACGCCGGTCCGGCAGGCACCTTCGACGTGCTGCGCGGCATCCTGGCCACCGCCGACGAGCCGATCGCGGGCGGGCGCCACAAGGTGTTCGGGAGCGTCGAGCTCGACATCCCTCCCCAGACCAGCACCATCGCGTCGCACCTCCCGAAGGCCCTGGGGTACGCCATCGCGCTCGACCGGTCGGCACGTCGGGAGAAGCGCCGCGAGACCCGCATCTCCGTGTGCACGTTCGGCGACGCCAGCTCCAACCACGCCACGGCCACGGCCGCCTTCAACTCCGCCGCCTGGGCGTCGTTCCAGCGCATCCCCGCCCCCATCCTGTTCGTGTGTGAGGACAACGGGATCGGCATCAGCGTGCGCACGCCCGACGGCTGGGTCGCGTCGAACTTCCAGAACCGCTCCGGCATCCGCTACTTCGGCGGAGACGGCCTCTCCTTGCCGAGCGCCTGGTTCGCGGCCCGCCAGGCCATCGACTACGTCCGGCACACCCGCCGGCCCGGGTTCCTCCACCTGCGCATGGTCCGCATGCTCGGGCACGCCGGGTCCGACGTCGAGCAGCTCTACCGGACGCCCGAGGAGATCGAGGCCGCCGAAGCGCTCGACCCGCTCCGCCGAACCGCCACCCTGCTCGTCGACAACGGCTGGATGACGCCCGACGAGGTGCTCGGTCTCTACGAGGGCGTGCGCACGCGGCTCGCCGCGCAGGCCGAAGAAGCCATGCGCCGTCCCACGCTCACCACGGCTGCGGAGGTCGTGCAGCCGCTGTTCACCGAAGACCCCGAAGCGCGCATCCCGCCGGCCCCACCGGAGGAGCGCGAGCGCGTCTTCCCCCGCGAGCGGCCCGAAGACTCCGACCGTCCGCGGCACCTCGCCCTCCAGCTCAACCGGGCGCTCACCGACATCCTGGCCGCCGAGCCCACCACCGCCGTGTTCGGCGAGGACGTCGCGAAGAAGGGCGGCGTCTACCACGTCACCGCCGGGCTCACCGCGAGCTTCGGGGTCGGGCGCGTGTTCAACACCCTGCTCGACGAGACCACCATCCTCGGTCTCGCCATCGGGGCCGGCCACGCGGGCCTCCTGCCCATGCCCGAGATCCAGTACCTCGCGTACCTCATGAACGCGATCGACCAGCTCCGCGGCGAAGCCGGCTCCATGCAGTTCTTCAGCAACGGCCAGTACGCGAACCCCATGGTCGTCCGCATCGCCGGCCTCGCGTACCAGAAGGGCTTCGGCGGTCACTTCCACAACGACAACGGCATCGGCGCCCTGCGCGACGTTCCCGGCATCCTCGTCGCCTCACCGGCCCGCGGAGACGACGCCGCCCGCATGCTCCGCACGCTCACCGCACAGGCGCGGCACTGCGGCCGGGTGTGCGTGATGATCGAGCCCATCGCGCTGTACATGACGAAAGACCTGTACGAAGACGGCGACGGCGCCTGGCAGACCCTCTACCCCGCACCCGAAGAGCACATGCCGCTCCACGAGGTCGGCGTGTACGGCTCCGGAACCCACGCCACCATCGCCACCTTCGGGAACGGCCTGTGGATGTCGCTGCGCGTCGCTCGGCGCCTGCAGGCCGAAGGCATCGACTGCCGCGTCATCGACCTCCGGTGGCTGCATCCCCTGCCCATCGACGCCCTCCTCCCGCACGCACAGGCCTCCGGTCGGGTCCTCGTGGTCGACGAGTGCCGCCGGTCCAGCGGCATCGCGGATGCCGTCGTGGCCGACCTCGCCCAGCGCGACGCGTCCCTCCGGTTCCGGCGCGTCACGGGCATGGACACCTACATCCCCCTGGGAGACGCCGCGAACCGCGTGCTCGTCCAGGAAGAGGACATCGAAGCCGGCCTGCGCGCCCTCCTGGAGTCCCGATGACCGCCCTCCGCACCCTCGTCGTCTGTCCGGGACGCGGAAGCTACGACCGCGCGGCCCTCGGGCAGCTCACCCGCCCCTCCAGCCCCCGTACCGACGGGGCCCGCGAGGTGCTCGAGCGCTGCGACGCCCACCGCGCCGCGCTCGGCCGGAAGACCGTCTCCGAGCTCGACGGCGCCGACGCGTACCGGTCCACCCTGCACGTCGCCGGCGAGAACGCGAGCCTGCTCACGTTCGCGTGTGGCTTGGCCGACCTCGCCGACCTCTCGCGCGAGCGCTTCGACATCGTCGGGGTCACCGGCAACTCCATGGGGTTCTACACGGCCCTCGCCGCCAGCGGAGCCCTGTCGCTCGACGACGCCATCACGCTCGTCGAGACCATGGGTGCGTACCAGACAGGCAACGTCATCGGCGGGCAGGTCCTGTACCCGATGACGGCGGCCCGCACCTGGCGCACCGACCCGGCCCGCCGGCAGGTCGTCGAGCAGGCCCTCCAGCGCGTGCGCGACGCGGGGCATGTCGCCGAGTGGTCCATCGAGCTCGGGGGTTTCGCCGTGCTCGGCGCAGACACCGCCGGTGTGAAGGCCCTCCTCGAAGCCCTGCCCCCCGACGTCCGGGGCGACCGCACCTTCCCAATCCAGCTCCCCCTCCACTCCGCGTTCCACACGTCGCTCATGGCCGACACCTCGGCGCGGGCGCTCCAGGAGCTCGGTGGGCTCGGCTTCCAGGCACCCGACGTGCCCCTCGTCGACGGGCGGGGCTTCGTGTTCCGCCCTCACTGGGCCGACCCACGAGCCCTGCGCGACTACACGCTCGGCCACCAGGTCGTCGCTCCGTTCGACTTCACCACGGCCGTCCACACGGCCCTCCAGCACTGCGCACCCGACCTCGTCGTCGCGCTCGGTCCCGGCAACGCGCTTGGCGGCCCGCTCGCGCGCATCCTCGTCGAAGCCGGCTGGCGAGGCATCCAGTCGCGCGCCGACTTCGACGCCGTCCAGGCCTCCGACCACCCCATGCTCCTGTCGTTCGGCGTCACGAAGCAGCGCGAGCACCTGGTGTGAGAGACGCCCTGCTCGAGGCCTTCGCGCTCAAGGCGGTCGACCGCGCCGGCTGGGTGCGCGCGGGCGTCGACGGTCCCGAGTCCGTGGCCGCGCACAGCTGGGGGATCTCGCTGCTCGTGCTCCTGATGCTGCCCGCCGGGCTCGACCGCGAGCGCGCCCTCGTCTACGCCGTGCTGCACGACCTCGCTGAGGCCTGGGTGGGCGACGTCACCCCGCACGACGACGTTCCCGACAAGCATGCCCGTGAAGACGCCGCCATGGTCGCCTTCTGCGAGCGGGTCGCCCGACCCGACCTCCTGGCCGCCTGGCGGGCCTACGAAGCCCAGGCCGACCCCGAAGCGCGCTTCGTCAAGCAGCTCGATCGCCTCGACATGGGCCTCCAGGCCGCCCTCTACAGCCGGCAGGGCCTCGACCTGTCCGAGTTCCTCGAGTCCGCGCTCGCCGGCATCGACGCGCCGGAGCTGCGCGCCCTGCTATGACTTCCGCTTCGCCCAGCGCACGCGGAACGCCAGCACACCCTTGCTCTGCTCCGCGTTCGCGTTCCAGCCAGGCGACGTGCGCAGGAGCTCGCACGCGTGCGACGAGTCGTCGGCCTCCGGCACCACGTTCGCGTAGCCCTCGGTGTCGATGAGGCTCTCGAGGTCGTCGTAGCGCTTCACCATGCCGATGGTGATCGAGCCCAGGTCGTCGAACTCGATGCGGTCACCCGAGCACAGCACGGACAGCTCGTTCGAGAACGGCATGACGTACACCGTCTTCACGCCGCCTTCCATGTGTGCGAAGGCCAGGGGGTGCGTCGTCAGCTCGAACGTTGCCATTCGTCCTCCTCGGGGGGCGGGGTTGTAACACCCACGGCCCGGACAGGCCCTCAGCCCGGCGGCCACGACAGGGCGCGGCCCCCGAGCACGTGCAGGTGCAGGTGGTCGACGCTCTGGCCCCCATTGCGACCGTTGTTCGTCACCACCCGGTAGCCCGACTCGGCGATGCCCTCCGCCCGGGCCACCTCGGCCGCGACCCACATCAGGTGCCCGAGCAGCGCCGAATCCCCGGCATCCGCGCTCCCCAACCGCTCCAGCGGCTTCTTCGGGATGACGAGGATGTGCGTGGGCGCAACCGGGTTCACGTCGCGGAACGCGAGCGCACGGTCGTCCTCGTATACGATGTCGGCCGGTATCTCCCGGTCGATGATGCGCGCGAAGATGGTCATCGGTCCTCCGGAACCCGCTCGTATCACGGCCGCCATGTCCCACCCCGATCCACAGAGCGCTCCGCCCGAAGCTGCAGGAGCCCTGCCCGCTCTCGGCGTCATCGCGGCCCTCGCCATCGCGTGTGTGCTCGCCGTGCCCGCGCTGTTCATGGTCGACGACGCCTGGTTCTACCTCCAGATCGGGCGCCACATCGCGCTCGGTGACGGCTCCACGTTCGACGGCACCACCCCCACGAACGGGTACCACCCCCTGTGGATGGCCATCGTCGCCACACTCGGCCTGCTCACCGGAGGCGCGCGCGACGGCATGTTCTGGGGCGCGCTCGCCATCCAGGTCGTGCTGGCCGGGGGAATCCTCGCCATGCTGCCGCGGATCGCCCGCAGCCAGGGCTTCGCGTACCCCTCCTTCGTCGCCACGGCGTTCGTGCTCACCCAGATCACCGACAAGGGCTGGCTCTCCGAAGGCATGCTCACGGGCGCCCTCCACGTGGCCGTGCTGCACTCGTGGGTGCGCGCGGATCGGCCCTGGCGCACGGGCATCCTGCTCGGTCTGCTGTTCCTGGCGCGCCTCGACACCCTGTTCTTCATCGTCGCCATCGGCCTGTTCACCCTGCCCGACGTGCGCCGCACCGCCCTCCTGGCCGGCACCACCGCCCTCACCGCCGCCCCCTGGCTGCTCTACACCGCCCTCACCACCGGGCACCTCGTGCCGGTCAGCGGCGCCATCAAATCCGTGTTCCCCGTCCCCGACTTCAGCGACCCCCTCGGAAAGCTCGGCTGGATCGGGGCCGCCACGCTGCTCGGCTCGTTCGTCGGCCTGGGCATGGCGCTCCGCGCGCAAGACCCGCGAAAGCGCCGCCTCCTCGGGGCTCTCGCGCTGGGTGCCGCGCTCCACGGCACCTACGTCACCCTGTTCACCGCGCCCCGCTGGTCCACGTTCGTCGCGTACTACTGGATCACCGGCACGCTCGCGTCCGGGCTCGTGCTGGGCGAGGTCCTCGCGGCCTACTTCACGCTCCTCCCGAGCATCCCGGCGTCCCGACGCCCCGCGTTCGCGAGCTTCGTCATCCTCGGTCTCGCCGTCGCGGGTCTGCTCAAGGCCGGCCGGAGCGTCGCCATCGCCGACGACGACCCCACCATCGAGCTCGCACGCTGGCTCGGCGGCGCGCACCCCGACGCCGTCGTGCTGTGCGTCGACGCTCCCGGTCGCCTCGCCTGGTTCTCCGGGCTCCCGGTGATCGGCGCCGACGGCCTCACCCAGGGCTACGACTTCGCCGAGCGGCTCGAGCGCGACGGCATGCCCGCCGTGGCCCGCGAGCGCGGCGTCACCCACGTGATGACGTACGCCATCGACTTCGACCTCCCGTGGGCCCGGGTCACCGCCGCCGACACCTCCGTCACGGTCGACTTCATCGCCCCCGGTCGCGGGTCACCGGCCGGAACGCTCGTGCTCACCGAGCCGATCAAGCGCCTCACCGACTTCGTGGCGAGCGCGGAGGGCCAGGAGAACGTGGCGTCCCTCTACGGGTTCCCGGACTGATCTCTGGGCGTCCCGGTCCCGCCCTGCGGGCGGCACCGGCGGCCGTCTTCCGGGCTCGCGCCTTCGCGCTCGGTCGCTGCGCGACTGCGGCTGCGCCGCACCCTCCAGCCTGCCTGACGCGGAGCGTGCGGGCCTCACCGGTCCGGAGCACGCTCCGTCGCGCTACCGCACACCGTCCGCGTACTTCCCGAACTCCGCGGCGACTCCGTCGAGGGTCACGCGCATCGAGTACGCGCCGACCGTCTCGCCGTCCGGACCCGTCGCCTCCCAGTCCTCGATGTCCGAGAGCGCGTGCATCTGCGGTCCGGCGCTCACCTCCACCATCGTGGGCTCCGAGAGGTACGCGACCTCCAGCTGGTCGCCGTCGCGCCCCACGACCGCCGCCCACAGGGACTCCCCTGCGCGATCCGGCGCCGAGCGCAGCACCAGCTGGACGCGCGCTTCGTGTCCGGCGTCGAGCGCGGCCAACAGGGTCGGCAGATCCGCCTTCGCCTGGGTCCGCGCGGCCACGAGCCGCGGGTCGTCGGGCGGGATGGCCCAGGCCCGCGGCAGTGTGTACGCCGCGCGGTCGGCCTCCGGGAGGGCGTCCAGCACGTCCTCCATGCGCACCTCCTCCTTCCGGCGCGCGCCACCGGCCCGCAGCGCGGCTTCGGCGTCGGCGAGCCCTTCCCGGACGGCCACATCGAGGGGGGTGAGCCGCCACGCGTTCTTGAAGTCGGGGTGCGCTCCGCTCGCGAGCAGATCCTCGATCAGGCCCACCCTGTCGGGGTGAACGGCCGCATGGAGGGGAACCGCCCCGAGCGCCGTGGCCCGGTTCGCAGAGGCTCCGCCCGCGAGCAGCACCCGCACGACCTCCCCGTGCCCGCACGTCGCGGCGACGTACAGGGCCGTCGCGAGATCTTCGTGCTCCACGAGGTCGGGCGCGGCGCCCGCAGCCAGCAGGATCCTCGCGGCCTCCGGCCGATCGTGCGCGGCCGCCGACATCAGGAGCGTGAACCCGCTGGGGTCGGCCTCATCGGGGTTCCCGCCGCTCGCCAGCCAGGCCTGCAGGGCGTCCCACTGGTCGTGCTGCACCATGCCGTGGGGGTCGGGGCGTTCCGCGGGCTGCGCAGCCCACACGCGGCGCGCGATCTCGGCCACCGCGACGGCCAGCACGAGCCCTCCGAACACGACGACCGCGCCGCTCATCCCCGCGTCACGGAGGCCACCCAGGCGACGTACTTCGGGTCGGACCGCTCGGAGTCCACGCCCAGCACGAGGATCTCGGGGGTGTCGTAGCTGTGGAGCGCGCGGATCCGGTCGGCCAGTGCAGACACGCGGTCGTCGGGCGTCTTGATCACCAGCGTGTGCTCGGAGTCTTCGTGCACCGCGCCTTCCCAGGTGTACACGGAGGTGACGCCCGGAAGCACGTTCACGCACGCGGCGAGGCGCTCCTCGACCAGCGTGCGTGCGAGCGGGCCCGCTTCGGCGGGCGGGCAGTTGCAGAGGACGACGACCACCCCGGAGTTCAGTACCGGACGGTGATCGGGAGGATGAGCTTGCCGTCCTTGTACGAGGTGCCGGCGATCATGAAGGCGCGGTTCCGGTTGATGGCGACCGTGGTGTCCATCACCTTGCCGGACTCGTTGAACATCATCACGCGCACCTTGGCCTGGCTCGCGTCGCGCGACACGAGCGACACCTTGATCTTGTGCCCTCCGACCATCGAGAACTGGGCCTCCTGGTCGGGGGCGAGCTTGGCGTCGAAGGCCTCGAGCTTCTGGAATCCGGTGTACTTGAAGGCCTTGAAGTTCGCGGCGACGGCCTGGAGATCGGGGTCGATCACGCCGGAGTTGTTGGCGTGCACCACCTGCATCTGGATGCTGACCTTGCCCGCCACCTGCGTGTGCGTGGCGGGCACGGGCTGACCGGGCCGGGCCTGCGCGAGTGCGGCCGACGGCGCGACCATCACGAGCGCTCCGACGAGCACGAGGGAGGCGAACAGGCCGCGGAGCGACCCGATGAGCGACATGAACATGTTCACAGCGTAGCCTCCTCGTCGACCCACAGGATCAGCGCACCTTCGTCTCCGAGGGTCTGCGTCACCGATGCATCGTCGTGGTAATTCAGGTTCTCGACCACGATCTCGCCAGCCGAAGCGAACTGCGCGCTGGCCTCCACCGTGGGGTTCGAGCCGGTCGAGCCACCCGACAGCGTGTCGCGGTAGCCGATCGGGAGCACGGTGAGCAGCAGGGCGGCGGCAGCAGCCATCACCAGGGTGCCCACGTTCCAGCGGCGGCTGTTGGCAGGCGCCGGCACGGCTTCGACCTCGACCGCGGAGTACGGCATCGAGGGGCGGTGCGGCACGCGCACCTGGCTCATGACGTACGGCGCGACATCGACGGTTCCGGCCTCGGCGCGCACCGCGGCCGCGAACAGCTCGCCATCCCAGCCTTCGACGGCTTCGGGATCGACGCCCAGCTCGCTCGCGATGGACTCCCACAGGTACGGGCACTCGCCGGCCTCGTCACGGACCGCCGTGCGAAGCTCGCTGCCGATGCTCGCGAATGCGGTCATCAGCGCGCCGGACGCTGGGTCTTCCTGGAGGCGCAGCACGGCGGCACGATGGGCAGCGGGCGCCAGCTCGTGGTCGAGCATCGCGCTCACCCAGGCCCCCGACACGACGGCTTCGAGCTCGGGCCACACGTCGACCGTGCCGGCCTCGGCGCGAACGGCTTCGGCCACCGGGATGCGCGCTTCGCCCCCGACCGCCACGAGCACCTGGTCGGCGAGCTCCACCGTTCCGGCCTCGTACGCGATGGCTTCGGCGAGCGGCAGGCGGAGGTCGGTGAGCTCGGACTCGATGGCCGCGATCAGGTCGACCGAGCCGGCCTCTCCCGCGATGGCTTCCGCGATGGGCAGCGACACGAGGCCGTACGGCCGGTCGACCAGCCCACACTGCGCGAGCACGGAGTCTGCGATCTCGATCGAGCCCGCTTCGTGCTCCACCGCGGCCGCGAGCGGGAAGGTGGCGTCGGAGGCTCCGAAGGCCTCGACCAGCACCGCATCGACGACATCCACCGAGCCGGCTTCGGCTTCGATGGCCGCGAAGATCGGGATGACCTCGAGCTCGAGGGTGAGCTCGGCGAACACCGCGCCGAGCACGTCGGCCTCGCCCGCCTCGTACCGGACGGCGTCACACAGCACGGCGCCGTGCTCCCACACCGCGTCGAGCATGTCTTCCGTGATGCTGTCGTCATCATCGGACGCAGGCTCGGGAGCGCTCTCCACCTGGAGGGGCTCCGCGATGGCCGCGACGAGCTCGGCTTCGAAGCCCTCGCGCAGGATCTCGCCGAACAGGGAGTCGGCGCCGAGCACGGCCAGCAGGCCCACGGCATCGGACTCGGCGTCTTCGAAGTCCACGACCTCCTTCAGCTCGTCGGGAAGACGCGGGTCGGCCTGCACCAGCTCCCGGGCACGCTCGATCTCGTCCGCCGTCGCGAGACCATCGCGGATGCGGAAGAGGAGGCTCTCCAGGTTGGTGTTCGAGGCCATGATCGGCTCCAGTGCGCTCGGTGGGGGTCGGCCGGGTTCGGTCCGGCTCACGGGGTGTGACGCATGGTCTCCAGCGTCATTCGATCTTTCGTGACGAAGGGGTGGATCAATCCTGCTCGCCCGCGAGGAGCTTCTGCATCTTCTTCCGGGCGTAGAAGAGCCGCGACATGACGGTTCCCTCGGGGATGCCCATGACGTCGCTGATCTCCTTGTACGAGAGCCCCTCGAGCTCGCGCAGGAGGATCACCTGGCGCTGATCGGCGGGGAGCTTCTCGAGGCTCTCCATGATCTTCGAGTAGAGCTGCTTGCGCTCGAGCGACCGGCTCGGGCTGTCGTGGTGGTGGATCTCGGCGATCGACCCGTCGTCGTCCTTGTTCGCGATGGACTCGTCGAACCCGGCGGTCTCTCCGCGCCGCTTGCGCTTGCGCGTGAAGTCGATCGCCTTGTTCATCGCGATTCGGTACAGCCAGGTGTAGAAGCTGGCCTCCAACCGGAACGACTTGAGGTTGTTGAAGGCCTTCACGAACGCGTCTTGCGTGATGTCGCGGGCGTCTTCGCGGTTGCGAACCATGCCGTACACCATCGAGTACACGCGCCCCTGGTACTTCTCGACCAGGCCACGGTAGGCCGTGCTGTCGCCGCCGAGCACGGCCTTCACCATGTCGGCGTCTTCGTCTCGCGAGAGCTGCTTGCCGTCTTCGACTGCTGTTGCGCTCATGCGGAGCACCTCCGGGGCCCACGATAACCGGGGGCAGGATTCCTTTGGACGTTCACGGGCGGTCGCACATTCGAAGAAATTCCGGATTTCTTCGACATCGCGCGATCACACCCATTGAAGCGACACATATCGATGTCAGCCGTGCGCTTCGTTCCAGTTCGTACCCGTCGCGCCGTTCACGTCGAGAGGAACCGCGAGGCCGGCTGCGGCTTCCATCTCGCGCACCACGAGGTCGCGGATGGCGTCGACCTCGGCCTCCGGCACCTCGAGCAGGAGCTCGTCGTGCACCTGGAGCAGCAGACGGGAAGCGCCGCCGTGCGCGTCGAGCGCCTTCTGCACCCGGATCATGGCGAGCTTGATGATGTCGGCGGCCGTTCCCTGGACGCGGGTGTTCACGGCTTCCCGCTCGCCCTGCGCGCGCTCCGAGAAGGTCTTGCTGTAGATCTCGGGGATGAGCCGGCGCCGCCCGTACAGCGTCGTGACGTACCCGTCGCGCTTGCACGCGGCCTTGGACTCCTCGATCCAGGCCTGCACCGACGGCATGCGACCGAAGTACTCCTCCATGTACTTCTCGGCCTCGGCGCGACTGATGTTCAGGTCGCGCCCCAGGCGGAACGCGGACATGCCGTACATCAGGCCGAAGTTGATGGCCTTCGCCGCCGAGCGCTGCTCGAACGTGACGTCGTCCATCGCGATGCCGAACACCTCGCTCGCGGTGCGTCGGTGGATGTCCTCGCCGGTGCGGAACGACTGGATGAGGGCCTCCGCACCCGTGTAGTGCGCGAGCACCCGCAGCTCGACCTGGGAGTAGTCGCACGACAGGAACACACAGCCTTCGGCCGGCACGAAGCACTCGCGGATGCGACGCCCCTCGAACGTGCGGATGGGGATGTTCTGGAGGTTCGGATCCGCGCTCGCCAGGCGCCCGGTCGCGGCCACCCCCTGCCGGAACGTCGTGTGGACGCGGCCGTCGGACTCCACGTAGTCCGGGAGGGTCGACAGGTAGCGGCTGTCGAGGCCCTGAAGCTGGCGGTACTCCAGGATGGCGCCCGGCAGCGGATGCACGTCCTCGAGCTTCTCGAGCACGGTGGCATCGGTCGACCACCCGGTCGTCCGCTTCTGGGAGTGGGTCTTCGGGAGGTCGAGCACCTCGAACAGGATGCGCGACACATCCCGCGGCGAGCCCACGTTGAAGGGCTCCCCCGCGATCTCCTGGCACTTCTTCTCCATCTCGAGGGCGCGGTGCTGGATGTCCTTCCGCACGTCGGACAGCCGGTCGAGGTCCATCCGAACGCCCCGTTCCTCCATCTCGACGAGGATGGGGAGCAGCGGCAGCTCCACCTGCTCGTAGATGAACCGGGTGCCGTCGTCGAGGCGGGGCAGCAGGCGCTTCTCCAGGAGGAACGCCACGTGTGCGGGCTCGACGGCCTGGCGGACCGCTTCGTCCATCACGAGCATGCCCTGGGCGTCCCCGTGCGACAGGCTGTGGCCGAGCTGGCGCTGCGCGAGGCTGTCGAGCCCGTGATCGAGGTGCGGGATGAGGGCGTAGTCGAGCAGCATCGTGTCGCCGACCACGGGCTCCACCACGAGGCCGTGTGCGCGGCACGTCTGGAGGATCGGCTTCATGTCGTGGCCGAGCTTGCCCACGGAGGGGTCGGCGAGGAGGCCCTTCACGGCGTCGAAGGTGGCGTCGGGGTCGAGCGTGACGCCCGGACGCGACTCCAGCGGCACCCACACCGCGTCGGCGCGGCCCCAGGCCAGCGAGATCCCGGTGAGCTTGCCCGTGCGCGGGTTGCTCGTGGTGCGCTGGACGTCGATCGCCACCCGGCCCGCGGCTCGCACGGACGCCAGGGCGGCGTCGAGCTCGGCGGGCTCCTTGATCATCCGGTAGCAGTCGGTGTCGACGGTCTTCTTCTCGGGCAGCAGCTTGCGCGCGACCATCCCGAACTCCCACCAGTCGAACAGCTCGCGCAGCGGGTCTTCCTGGAGCCCTCGCGGCGTGAGGTCGTCGAGCGTGAGGCCGAGATCCATGTCGGTCTTGATCGTGACCAGCTCGCGCGACAGCCGCGCGTTCTCGGCGTGCTCGACGAGGTTCTCACCGCGCTTGCCCTTGATCTTGCCCGCCTTTGCGGCCTCGAGCGTGCCTTCGAGCGAGCCCCACTGCGACAGGAGCTGCGCGGCGGTCTTCACGCCGATGCCCGGCACGCCGGGGATGTTGTCGGACGTGTCGCCGGAGAGCCCGAGCAGGTCGATCATCTGGGAGGGCGCCACGCCGAACTTCTCGAGCACGGCGGCCGCGTCGAGCGTCTTGTTGTTCTTCTCGTCGAGCACGGTGATGTTCGGCCCCACGAGCTGCGCGAAGTCCTTGTCGCCGGTGACGAGGAACACCTCGAGCTCGTCGGACGCGAACTGGGCGGCGAGCGTGCCGAGCACGTCGTCGGCCTCGAAGCCCTCGCGGATCACACACGGGTAGCCGAAGCCCTCCACGAGCTGCGGCAGGAACTTCCACTGGCGCGAGAGATCCTCGGGCATGTCGGGCCGGTGGCCCTTGTAGTCGGCGAACGTGTCGTGCCGGAAGGTCTTCCCGGAGTCGAACGACACGACCGCGTAGTCGGGCCGGTACAGCCGCATCATCTTCTGGAACAGCAGGGTGAACCCGTACAGCACGCGCGTGGGGAAGCCGTCCGAGGCGTGCATCGGGGGCAGCGCGAACTGCACCCGGAACGCATGGTTGCTGCCGTCCACGAGGAACATCTTCTTCTTCCTGGCCACCCGACCTCCGCCGAAGGCAGCCGGTCTAACGCGTCTCCACGACCCGCGGGCGCGGCGGTCGGTCGGGGTGGGCGTCCTGCACACCGACCTTGTTAAACGACCGTCCAGATGAGGCGCCCATCATGAACTACGACGGTCTGTTCAACCCCACCGAAGAACATCGCATGCTCCGCCAGATGGTGGCGGACTTCACCCGCTCGGAGGTCGAGCCGCAGGCCGCGGAGCACGACGCGAAGGGCGAGCTGAACGTGCCGCTGTTCCGGAAGCTCGGCGAGCTCGGCCTGCTCGGCATCACCGTGCCGGATTCGCACGGCGGAGCCGGGATGGACACCGTGGCGGCCGTGATCGCGCATCACGAGATCGCGAAGTCGGATCCGGGGTTCTGCCTCGCGTACCTCGCGCACAGCATGCTGTTCGTGAACAACTTCTTCTACGCGGCGAACGACGCCCAGCGCGACCGCTGGCTGGAGAAGGCCATCACGGGCGAATGGATCGGGGGCATGGGCATGACCGAGCCCGGCGCCGGTACCGACGTCCTGGGCATGTCGACGACCGCCGTGCGCGATGGCGATCACTACGTGCTGAACGGCACGAAGACGTACATCACGAACGGCTGCGAGGGGTTCGTGTTCCTGGTGTACGCGAAGACCGGCGACCGGATCTCGGCGTTCGTGGTCGACCGCGACTGCCCCGGATTCTCGACGAGCAACCACATCGACAAGCTCGGCATGCGCGGGTCCACGATGTCGGAGCTGATCTTCGAGGACTGCCGGATCCCCGCCTTCAACCTGCTCGGCACCGAAGGCGGTGGGCTCACGCACATGATGCGCAACCTCGAGATCGAGCGCCTCACGCTGGCCGCCATGAGCGTGGGCATCGCCGACCGCTGCGTCGAGATCATGGTGCGGCACGGGCAGGAGCGCCTGTCGTTCGGGGCCCCGATCAACCGCTACGGGCAGATCCAGCGGTACATCGCCGATGGCTACGCGATGACCGAGGCCGCGAAGTGCCTCGTGTACAACGTGGCCCGCGATGTCGGTCCCGACGTGCAGAACCGGATCGGATCGGATGCCGCGAAGTTGTTCGCCGCGCCGGTCGGGAAGATGGTGGCGGACTACGCGATGCAGGTGATGGGCGGGTCGGGGTACTGCAAGGAGTACCCGGTCGAGCGGCTGTGGCGTGATGCCAAGCTGCTCGAGATCGGCGGTGGAACGCTGGAAGCGCACCAGAAGAACCTGACGAAGGACCTCTCGAGGCTGTACGCCCTCTGATGGCGCGCGTGCTGGTCACCCGGGCCTCCGAGGATGCCCGGCCGCTGTGCCACACGCTCGAGGCCCACGGGCACGAGCCGGTCCGGGTTCCCCTGCTCGAGCGGATGTGGGAGGTCGACGCCGTCGCGAGCTTCGCGCGCGAGCATCCCGTGGTCGACTGGGTGATCGTGACGAGCGCCACCACCGCCGACGTGCTGGCGGCCGCGGCGCCGGGCGCCTGGAAGTCCGCGCGCATCGGGGCGGTCGGGCCGGTCACTGCCCGAAAGCTCGAAGCCATGGGGCGCCCGGCCGATCGGATCCCCGAGAAGCACATGGGGAGCGCGCTCGTGGCGGTCCTGCCCGACCTCACCGGCCAGACGGTCGTCTACCCGCGCGCCGACCTCGCGCCCCCCACGATGCGGGAGATCCTCGAAGAGCGCGGCGCCACCGTGCTCGAGGTCGTGGCCTACCGGAACGTGCCGCCGCCCGGTCACCGGGAAGCCCTGCGGGCTGCACTGCCGGTCGACGCCACCACGCTGCTGTCGGGGTCCGCAGCGGAGCGCCTGGCCGAGGCCCTGGGCGACGCCGATCGAAGCGCGCTCGGTCGCGTCGTGGTGATCGGGCCCTCTACGGCACGCGCGGCCCAGGACGTCGGGCTCCCCGTGCACGCCATCGCGAACCCGTACACCGTGAACGGGCTCATCCTGGCGCTGAACGAGCAGCTCAGCCCTTGAGGCTCCGGGCGAGCTCCCGCCCCATCGCGACGACGTGGAGGGGGTCGCCGGCCATGCGCGCGGTGCGCCCGGTCTCCCCGTCGGACGAGTAGAACCCGGTGATCGCGATCTGATCGCCCTCCCACACGGCGTGGGCGGCGGCCGGAACGCTGCAGCCCCCGGCGATCCCGATGAGGAACGACCGCTCCGCCTGCACACACGCCGCGGTGCGTGCGTGGTGGATGGCTTCGAGGACCGCGAGCGTGGCGGCGTCGTCGGCACGGGCCTGGATCGCGAGCGCACCCTGGCCCACGGCCGGGATCATGGTGCCCACAGGGATGGCCTCGTCGGCGACCCCGGCCATGCCGAGCCGGGTGATGCCCGCCATCGCGAGCACGATGGCGTCGTACTCCCCTTCCTGCTGCTTGCGGATGCGGGTGTCGACGTTGCCGCGGATGCCCCGGATGTCGAGATCGGGCCGAGCCGCGCGGAGCTGGAGCGCCCGCCGGATCGAGCCGGTGCCCACCACGGCGCCGTTCGGGAGATCCGACAGTGCGGCGCCCACCAGGCAGTCGCGCGCATCGACCCGCTCGGGGATGCTCGCGATGATCAAGCCCGGCGGATCGTCGGTGGGCATGTCTTTCATCGAGTGCACGGCGAAGTGGATCTCGCCGGCCAGCATGGCGTCCTCGAGCTCCTTCGTGAACAGCCCCTTCCCGCCGACCTCCTGGAGGGGTCGATCCGTGACGCGGTCGCCACGGGTGCTGATGACCACGAGCTCGACGGGGTGCCCGGTGGCCGCGGTGATGGCGTCGGCCACGTGCCCGCTCTGCGTGAGCGCGAGCTTGCTGCCACGGGTGCCGAGCTTCAGGGTGCTGCTCATCCTCAGTCCTCTCTCCAGGGCTTGAGGAGCGTCT
Organism: Myxococcota bacterium; assembly: GCA_041389565.1. Classification (GTDB taxonomy): domain Bacteria; phylum Myxococcota_A; class UBA796; order UBA796; genus JACKEQ01. Next base: position 310,754 of record JAWKRP010000002.1, on the reverse strand, counting down.
CGATGACGTCTGCCTCGCCCTCGCGTGCCGCGTTTCGAAGGTGCGTGATCTGGCCGTGCAGGAGCTTCTTGACCATGGCCCGCGTCATGGCGTCGACGGCCTTGCGCTGGCGTTCGTCGAGCTCCTCGAGCACACGCCCGGTGCGCTCGAGCTCCTCGAGCCGGATGGTCTCGGCGCGGCGCGTGATCGCCCCGATGTGCTCGCCGACCTCGACCTCCTTGAGGCGCGCCATGAACCGGTTCGCCTCGTCGTTCACGAGGCGATCGGCGTCGGCGGCGGCCTTCTCGCGGTCGCGCTTCCCGGCTTCCATGACCCGCGTGAGGTCGTCGACGTTGAACAGGAACGCTTCTTCGATGTCGTCGACGTTGGGCGCGATGTTCCGCGGCACCGACAGGTCGACCAGGAAGAGAGGCCGGTAGCGACGGACCCGTAGCGCGCGGCGCACGTCGTCGGCGCTGATGATGGGCTTCGTGGCGCCCGTGGCCGTGATGACCACGTCGACCTGGCCGAGGTACTCGGCGAGGCGCTCCCAGGCGATGGCCGTACCGCCGAACTCGGCCGCGCACTCGACGCTGCGCTCGTACGTGCGGTTGGTGACGATGAGCTCCTTGAGGCCCGCGCCCACCATCGCGCGAGCGACCTGCTGGCCCATCTCCCCCACACCCACGAGCAGGGCGCGCTTGTCGTCGAGGCGCCCGAAGATCTGGAGCGCGAGGTCGACCCCCGCGTTGCCGACCCCGACCCGCGACTCGCCGATGCGCGTCTCGGTGCGCACCCGCTTGGCGACCGACAGGGTCTGTCGGGTGAGCCGGCCGAGCATGCGCCCGAGCGACTGCGACTCCTCGGCCAGCCGCACGGCGTCCTTCACCTGGCCGAGGATCTGGGGCTCCCCGACCACCAGGCTGTCGAGCGAGCTCGCGACCCGGAACAGGTGACGCACAGCCTCCTCGTTCCGGTACCAGTAGAGGTACCGATCGATGGGCTCGCCCGCGGGGCCCCGGTGCTCGCGCATCCACGACTCGATGAGCGGCAGGTTCTGGGGGACCGCGTACAGCTCGACCCGGTTGCACGTGCTGACGATGAACGCCTCGTCGGCCGCGCCGTCGAGACGCAGCCGCATCAGGCGATCCTTCACGGCCTCCTCGGACATCGCCATTCGCTCGCGGACCTCGACGGGTGCGGTGTGGTGCGAGAGGCCCACCGCGATGAGATCAGCCATAGGCGTGCCAGCTCGCCATCAGGAAGTTGAGCCCGATCAGCGAGAACACCATGGCTGCGAAGCCCACGATGCTGAAGTTGGCGGTCCACCGGCCGCGCCGGCCGAGGATCAGCCGCGCCTGGAGCGCCACGAAGTACCAGAACCACACCGCGAGCGTGTAGAGGACCTTCGGGTCGAGCGCCCAGCTCTGCTGGAGCGAAGCCGTGGCGAGCGCGCCGCCGGCGCCGATGCCGAGCGTCAGCGCGATGAAGCCGAACAGCATGGACCGGAACTGGATGCGGTCGAGGGACTCGAGCGAAGGCAGCCGACCGATGCGATCGAAGCGCTTATTCTTCAGGGAGTCGCGCACGTAGAGGTAGAGGACGCCCACCGCACCGGACAGCGCGAAGCCCCCGACGCCCGCGAACAGCAGGCCGAGGTGCACCGGGAGCCACAGGTTCACGGTGCTGGTGTCTTCGAGCGCCGTGACCGTGGCGTTCGGCACCACCAGCGCGGTGCCGAGCGACACCATGGCGAGCGGAGCCAGCAGGATGCCGAGCGCCTTCTGCTGCCCATGCGCGACCGCGAGGTAGGCGATCATCACGCCGAGCGAGGACGCCGAGAGGGCTTCCTGGAGCCCGGGCGACCACGTGCCGAACATGGCGCCCTCGATCAGGGTGCCGATGTGCACGAGCACCCCTACGCCCGCGACGATCCGGACGCGGTCGCGCAGCGCCTGAGGCACCGACGAAGGCAGCAGATGCGCGAGCAGCACGACCGCGTAGATCACGAGGACGGCGATGTAGGGGATTCGCTCCACGGGGGCAGCTTAGCTCGGTTGCCGGGTCCGGTCCCTGGTCCTATGTAGTCGTCTCCATCTGCCGGAGATGCGCCGATGTCCGCGAACGTGTCCGATGTCACCGATGCCAACTTCGATTCCGAGGTCCTCAAGTCCGACAAGCCCGTGCTGGTCGACTTCTGGGCCGAGTGGTGTGGCCCGTGCAAGGCCCTCGCTCCCGCGGTGCACTCCGTCGCCGACGAGCACTCCTCGGCGCTGAAGGTCGTGAAGCTCGACATCCAGACCAACATGAAGACGGCCATGAACTACCGCGTGTCGTCCATCCCCACGCTCATCGTCTTCAAGAACGGCGCCGAAGTGGCCCGTCAGCAGGGCGCGGCCGGCGGCGTGCAGGCGATCCGTCGCCTCGTCCAGGCCCACGTCTGATCGTCCAGCACTGAGGAGTCGACGTGGCAGGGGGCAGCAAGCTGGCCGTGTACGCGGCCATCGGCGCCAACTCGGTCGTCACGGTCGCGAAGTTCGCAGGGTTCGCGCTCACCGGGAGCGGAGCGATGCTCTCCGAGGGCATCCACTCCACGGCGGATGTGGGCAACCAGGTGTTGCTCGCGGTCGGGATGCGGCGCGCGGCGAAGCCCGCCGACGACGAGCACCCGGGGGGCTATGGCCGCGAAGCGTTCGTGTGGGCGCTGATCAGCGCGGTCGGCATCTTCTTCCTGGGATGCGGCGTCACGATCATGCACGGCATCGAGTCGCTCGCGCACCCGCACACCGAGCACGAAGACCAGACGGTGAACCTCGCCATCCTGGCGTTCGCGTTCTTCGCCGAGGGCGCCACCCTGCTCATCGCGACCCGCTCCCTCCTGGCCCAGGCGCGGGAGCGCGGCATCGGGTTCGTGGAGCACCTGCGCACCACCGACGACCCGTTCGGCGTCGCGGTGCTGCTCGAAGACAGCGCGGCGGTGCTGGGCGTGCTGCTGGCGGCCGTGTCCGTCGGGCTGTCGGCGCTCACCCACGAGCCGTACTGGGATGGGCTCGGCTCGATCGCCATCGGAGTCCTGCTCGGCTGCGTCGCCGTATTCCTCATCTGGAAGAACACCCAGCTCCTCGTCGGGCGGGCCGTCCACGTCACCGACCGCGAGGCCATCCGCGCGTTGCTCGAGAAGGAGCCCGCCGTGGAGCGGGTGGTCGAGCAGCGCGCCCTCGTGACGGGCGCCGAGACGATGCGAATCTCCGCGGAGCTCGACTTCGACGGGCGCTACTTCGCCGAGCGGTACCTCGAGTCCCACGATCTCGCGGCCATCACCGAGCGCGTCTCCGGCGACCCCGTGGCGCTGCGGGCCTTCCTGGCCGAGTTCGGCGAGAGCGTGGTGAACGACGTGGGCGACGAGGTCGATCGCATCGAGGCCCGGCTGCGCCTCGCGATCCCGAAAGCGTCACTCATCGCGTTGGAACCGGACTGATCCTAGCGCCGTCGCGCGGGTCGGCACGTCGTGTGCATTCGGCCCGACACCTGGGCGCGGAGTCGTGATAATTTTTCGCGAACGGGGTTCCCTGGCGTGATTCTGGACGAAGTCAAAAGGGCGGTTCAGCCCGAGCTGGACCAGGACTTCGACGCGCTCTTCGAAGAGTTCGTTGCGGAGACGGGCGAGAAAGACGTGGTGGAGTTCCTGATCCACCTCCACGACTTCGGCCTGATCTCCGACGAGCTCGTGAAGCAGCTCGTGGACGACGGCACGCTCGGGTTCGAGAAGCCGGTGCCGGGGGCGCCCTCCGACGATCTCGGCACGGCGCCGAAGCCCATCGACTGGGGCGACGACGAGGAGGGCGAAGAAGAGGCGACGGTCCTCGCGAAGGCCAGCGACCTCATCAAGATGACCGAAGAGGCCGCCAGCATGGCGATGCCCCGGCCGGTCAAGCAAGCGCCTCCCGCCGAGCCCGCACCGAACGCGCCCGCCGAGCCGCACCAGGCCGCGCAGCCCGCCCAGACGGCCCCGGTCGAGCCCCGCACCGCCGCCGAGCCCGCTCCGAAGGCCTCCTCGGCGAGCCCCACTTCCACCGCGGCGCCCCAGACCGAGGCGCAGGCAGCGAAGCCGGAGCCGCCCGCGCCCCGTCCGAAGCGCGAGCCCGACCCCTCCACGCCCACGTCTCCGGGCCGCGCCATCGGCATGTCGTTCGTGCCCACGTTCGACTCCGGAGAGCCCCCCGAGCCCGAGGAGAGCAGCAAGAAGCGGACGATGTTCCGCAAGCGCAGCGACGGGAAGTGGGCGGAGACCGACGCGTTCGCGAAGGAGAAGAAGCCCGAGCGGCAGCGCCGGCGCCAGCCCGAGTCGTCGCCGAAGTCCCGGCGAGACGAAGCCCACTACGCGTTCACCGGCCTCGTCGGCGAAGGCGCGATGGGCGCGGTGCACATGGCGCAAGACCGCATCCTGCACCGCAAGATCGCCTACAAGGAGATGAGCGACGACATCGCGGAACAGCCCGCGCTGGCGAGCAAGTTCGCGGGCGAGGCCCAGATCACCGCGCAGCTCGAGCACCCGAACATCGTGCCGGTCTACACGCTCGAGGGCGAAGACGCGTACACGATGAAGCTCATCCGGGGTCGCACCGTGCAAGACCTCATCGACGAGACGCGCGAGCTGTACGCCAAGCGCCGGAGCATCGACGAGGATCACTCGCTCGAAGGCCGGCTCGACATGTTCCTGAAGGTCTGCGACGCCATCGCGTTCGCGAACTCCCGAGGGGTCGTGCACCGCGACCTCAAGCCCGAGAACATCATGCTCGGGGAGTTCGGCGAGGTGTACGTGATGGACTGGGGCATCGCGCACCTCATGGAGGGCGACTTCGAAGACAAGCCCGTGGTCGAGGGCCTGGAAGACGAAGGCGAGCTCATCATCGGTACGGCCGGGTACATGTCGCCCGAGCAGGCCGATGGGCGTACGAGCGAGCTCACGGGCGCGAGCGATCAGTACTCGCTCGGCCTCATCCTGTTCGAGCTGGTGGCGCTGAAGGAAGCCGTCACCGGGAAGAACGCGCTCCACCTGCTCACCCGGCAACAGGAGGGCGAGACCGACCGCCTCGTGCACGCGTTCCGCGAGCGCATCCCGAACGAGATCGTGGCCATCATCTCGAAGGCCACGCAGGTGTCGCCTGCCCGGCGGTTCGCGTCGGTCGACCACCTCGGCGACGACATCCGCCGGTTCCTGCGCGGCGAAGCCGTGCGCGCGAAGCCCGACAACCCGTGGCAGGCACTGGTCCGCTGGACGGGTCGCCATCGCCAGGCCACGCTCATGGCGTTCGTCATGGTGCTGTTCTCGAGCTTCATCTTCGTGATGCTCATCGGGATCTGGACGCAGGTGTCGCTCTCCCGGGCTGCCGCACGCGAACAGAACGTCTCGAACCTCGTCACCACCATCGGGCGGCAGGCCAGCGTCGTCGACGGGCAGTTCCTGCGCCTCGAGGGTCTGCTGGCGCTGCTCTCCGCATCCGCCGAAGACATGCTCGTGCTCGGCGACCCCAACGGGCGCGTGTACACGGCGGCCGACTACAACGGCGAACGGGGCCCGCCCGACCTCTCCGAGTCCCGCCGCTACAAGATCCCGGTCAGCGTGTCGAAGTCGACCTTCGTGACGCCGCCGAACATGCCGCTCGCGGAGTCCGTGCTCGTGCTCCCGAAGCTCGACCCGATGAACCGGCACTACCAGAAGGTCCTGCTGCGCAGCCTCTCCGAAGAGGCCGCCACGATGACGCCGTTGCGGGCCGCACGCGCGATCACCGAGGTCGGCACGCCCATCGCGTGGGCGTACGTGGGGCTCGAGAGCGGCGCGTACAACGTCTACCCCGGTCACGGCGGCTACCTCGACGGGTACGACCCCCGCGAGAAGCCGTGGTACCAGGCCGCCGCGAAGTCCAAGGGTCCGCAGTGGGGGCTGCCCGTGGTCGACGACGACGGCGGCCGTGTGGGCACGGTGATGACGTGCTCGATGCCCCTCCTCGATCGTCAGGGCGAGCTGCTCGGCGTGGCGGGCATCGACGTGAGCTTCGACTACCTCGCGAACGAGATCCTCGAGGCCAAGGAGCTCTCCGACACCGGCGCGAAGACGTACCTGCTCGACTCCACGGGCCGGGTGCTGCTCGACCCCGAGAAGATGAAGCGCGGCATGACCGACGACGTGGCGGCTCCGTTCGACGACCCCATCGTGCTCGAGGCCGTGAAGCAGCGCCGGAGCGGCTACCGCGAAGCCAACGGGGAGCTCATCGTGTACACGCGGATGACCTCCCTCGACTGGTACTACGTGGTGCGCGGGCCCACCGACGCCCTCCTCGCCTCGGTCCACTGAGACTCTCGCAAGGATCTCCGAGCCTTCTCGGCGGGTGGCGATCGCGAGACATTTCGTGACAGGCCGGACTTCGCCGCAGAGGTAAGTGAGTGCTCACTCACGGTAAGTGAGTGCTCACTCACCCCTGCGGAGCGTGCATGGCCCGACCCCGCCACATCCCCGACGCCGAGGTCCTCGACATCGCGCGCGCCTGCTTCCTGGAGCTCGGGCCGGGCGTGTCGACCACCGTCATCGCCGAGCGCATCGGCCTGTCCCAGGCCGCCCTGTTCAAGCGGTTCCGCACGAAGAAGGAGCTGATGATGGCGGCCCTGTTGCCGCCGGCGTTCCCCCCGTTCATCGAGGTCATGGAGGCCGGCCCGACCGACGAGCCGATCGAGGCGCAGCTCGCAGGGATCGGCCGTTCGGTGCTCGCCTTCTTCCTCGAGATCGTGCCGTGCGTCGCCACGCTGCACGCCAGTGGCTTCGACAAGCGCGACATCTTCGGGAAGCACGACATCCCGCCGCCGATCCGCACCCAGATGGCCCTCGGCACCTGGTTCGAGAAGGCCGTGGCCCAGGGCCGCGTGCGGAACCTGCCTCCGATGCACCTCGCCACCGCGTTCCTCGGCACGTTCCATGTTCGCGCGTTCATGAGCCACGTCGCGGGCCGCCCCGTCCCCGAAGACCCTTCCGACTACATCGAGAACGTCGTGGACACCTTCGTCCACGGACTCCTGGAGGCCCGGTGATCCTCGCCCTGCTCTCACTGGCACACGCCGGTCCGCGCGATGATCTCGTGCGTCCCGACATCCTGCCCGAGTGGGCCACGGAGTCCGGTGAGGCCGCACTCCCGGTCGATCCGTGGTGGCGGAGCTTCGGCGACCCCGGCTTCGCGCGCCTGATGGATGCCGCGGTCACCTCGAACCGCGACCTGCGGGCCTCCGTGGCACGCGCCAGCTCCACGAACAGCGCCAGCAAGCAGACCTTCGCCACCGTGCTCCCCACCGCCTCGTTCGACGTGAGCGGGACTCTCGCTCCCACGGCCAGCCGGGGATTCCAGTTCGGGGGGTTCGGCTCGATCCCGGGTCAGGAGCCGCCGAAGACGTACTGGACGGGCTCCGCCGCGTTCACCGCAGGGTGGGAGCCCGACGTCTTCCTCCGCAACACCGAGAGCATCCGCGCCTCCCGCCATGACGCCCAGGCCGCGGAGGGCGACCGCGATGCGGCCATCCTGGCCTTCGCGACTCGCGTGGCCGAGGGCTACTTCGACGTGGTGGCCGCGAGATCGCGACTCGAGATCGTGAAGCGTCAGGCCACAGCGACCGAAGCGCTGCTCGAGATCGTGGAGCTCCGGTACCAGGGAGGCGATGCCACCGCCGTCGATCTCCTGCAGCAGCGCCAGCAGGCGGCGTCCGTGCGCGCGCAGGTCCCGCTCGCGACGGTTCAGGTCACCTCGCTCGAGCAGCAGCTCGCCGTCACGCTGTCGCTCCCGCCCGCCACCTTCGTGGAGGGCGTGGCCCCGGCGCTTCCCGAGCTGCCTCCGGTCCCGGATGCGGGAATCCCGGCCGACCTCATCCTCAACCGCCCCGACCTCCGCGCGGCGGAGTCCCGGCTCGACGCCTCCACGGCCCGGAAGAACAACGCGGTCCGCCAGCTGCTCCCGACGCTGCGCCTGCAGGGACAGGCCGGGTGGCAGTTCTTCAACGAGACCGAGCTGAAGTCCCAGACCTTCTGGACCGCCGGAGCCACCGTCTCCGTGCCGCTGTTCCAGGGGGGGCGCACCCACCACGGCATCTCCAGCGCCCGGTTCGCGGAGACCGCGAGCGTGCATGCCTACACGCAGCTCGCCGCGAACGCCGTGCTCGAGGTCGAGAACGCCCTCGTGCTCGAGCAGCAGCGCGTGGTGCACCTCCAGGCCACCACCGATCAGGAGCTCGCGGCCCGTCAGGCCTGGGAAGAAGCCCGCGAGCAGTACCTCGCAGGGGTCGGGAACTACCTCGCCCTGCTCACCGCCCAGACCGCCCATCAGTCCGCCGAGCTCGCGCAGCTCGACAGTCGCCGCCAACTCATCTCGGCCCGCATCCAGCTGTACGACGCGCTCGGCGGCAGCTGGCCGGCGTCCATCGCACAGGTGCTCGGAGAGTCCCGATGACCGAAGAATCCGCTACCGACAAGCCCGCCCCCGACCGGATGGCCGCCGCTGGCGCGCCGTTCGTGTGGCTCGTCACGCGCATCGCCGTGCCCATGGTCGTCGTGGTCGGCGGGTTCGTGTGCATGGGCGTGATGTTCTCGCTGAAGCCGCGAGCCGAGCGCTCCGCACCCGAGGCCAGCGTGCCGGAGGTGTCGGTGGTCGCGCTGCAGTCGCGCACGCTACCCGCCACCATCGAGAGCAGCGGCGTGGTCGTGGCCGCGCAGCAGGTGCGGCTCACGGCCGAGGTCCAGGGCAAGGTCGTGTCGCAGAGCGACAAGCTCATCCCCGGCGGGCGCTTCAAGAAGGGCGAGGTGCTCGTGCAGCTCGACGCCCGCGACTACCGCGCCGGCGTGGCCGCCCAGGAGCGGGCCGTGAAGCAGGCGGAGCTCGAGCTCGCCCTCGAGCGGAACCGCAGCTCGGTGTCGAAGCGCGAGTGGGAGTTGTTGGGCGACAAGGCGAAGGTCGACGCCGACCTCGCGCTCCGCAAGCCCCACCTCGCCACGGCCGAGCAGGCCTATGCCGCAGCCGTCGCATCGCTGGAGCAGGCGAACGCGAACCTCGGGCGCACCCGGGTGACCGCACCGTTCGACGCCATCGTGCTCGAGGAGTCCGTCGACGTGGGCCAGGTCGTGGGTCCGGCGAGCGCCGTCGCCACGCTCGTGGGGACCGAAGCCTTCTGGGTTCAGGTGAGCCTGCCGTTCGAGAAGCTGTCGGGCATCGACATCCCGGGCATCACCGGCGAAGCGTCCAGCCCCGTGCACATCGTCCAGGCGCTCGGTCAGGACGCCATCGTCCGCGAGGGCCGCGTCATCCAGCTGATGGGCCAGCTCGACCCGCAGACCCGCACCGCGCAGGTCCTCGTCGAGATCCCCGACCCGCTCGTCGGAGACGGGCTGCCGCTCCTTCCGGGCGCGTGGGTCGACGTGAGCATCGAGGGCAAGACCCTCTCGGACACCTGGGAGGTGCCCCGCACGGCGCTCGAGAAGGGCCAGTACGCGTGGGTGGTCGACCCGGAGAACACCCTGCGCAAGCGCACCGTCACGGTGGGCTGGCGCACCCCCGAGACCGTGGTGGTCACGGACGGGCTCGAGGCCGGCGACCGCCTGGTGGTCAGCCCCCTCACCCTCCCCGTCGACGGGCAGCTCGTGAAGCCGCTCGAGGAGTCGTGATGAGCGCGCCCACGCCCGACGCCGAATCGCCCGAGATGAAGGGACCGATCTCGTGGATGGCCCGCAACGGGGTCGCCGCGAACCTGCTGATGTTCGTCATCCTCGCGGCAGGCGTGATCGGCATGCTCCGCACGACGCAGGAGGTGTTCCCTTCGTTCAGCCTCGACATCGTCACGATCGCCGTCCCCTACCCCGGCGCTTCGCCCACGGAGGTCGAGCAGGGCATCGTGCTCGCCGTCGAAGAGGCCGTTCGTGGGCTCGACGGCGTGAAGAAGGTCAGCTCCAAGAGCGCCGAGGGCGCGGGCACCGTGTCCGTCGAGCTGCTGCTCGGTGCCGACCCGCAGCAGGCGCTCGCCGACGTGAAGTCCGCCGTCGACGGCATCCAGTCGTTCCCGGAGGAGTCGCTCGAGCCCCGCGTGTCGCTCGTGTCCACCCGACGGGAGGTCGTGAGCCTCGTGATCTCGGGGGATCAGGACCTCGAGACGCTCCACGCCATCGCGGAGCGCGTGCGGACCGACCTCACCACCGATCCCGGCGTACGGGTGCCCGTGCCGGTCATCGGCACCTACCTGCCCGTCACCACGGAAGGCGCGCCCATCACGCAGGTCGAGCTCGCCGGCGTGCGGCCCCTCGAGGTCAGCATCGAGATCCCCCGCGAGTCGATCGAGTCGTACGGGCTCTCCCTCACGAACATCGCGCAGCAGATCCGCCTGCAATCGACCGAGATCCCCGGCGGCGCCGTGAAGACCAAGAGCGGCGAGATCCTCGTGCGCGTCGACTCCCGCCGGCGCTCGGCCATGGAGTTCGCCGACATCGAGATCCGCGGCACCACCACTGGGGCGAAGCTCCGTCTCGGCGACGTGGCGAAGATCACCGACGGCTACGCCGACACCGACCAGGAGTCCTGGTACAACGGCCACCGCGCCGTTCGGGTCACCGCGTACCGCGTGGGGTCCGAGACGCCCCGTGGGGTCGCGGGCACCGTACGGGCGTACGCCGACAAGCTGCGCACCGAGCTCCCCGAGAACGTGTCGGTCGACATCTGGGGCGACGATTCCATCATCCTGGACGAGCGGATCGAGCTGCTCGTGCGCAACGGGCTCATGGGGCTCGTGCTCGTCTTCTTCGTGCTCGCGCTGCTGCTCGACCTCCGCCTGGCCTTCTGGGTGGGCCTCGGCATCCCGATCAGCTTCATGGGCACGTTCTTCATGATGCCGATCTTCGGGATCAGCATCAACATGGTCAGCCTGTTCGCGTTCATCGTGACGCTCGGGCTCGTGGTCGACGACGCCATCATCGTCGGCGAGAACATCCACGAGAAGACCGAGCGCGGCATGGACTCCATGGAGGCCACCATCAAGGGCGCCAAGGAGATGGCCGTGCCCGTCGCCTTCGCCATCCTCACGACCTGGGCCGCGTTCGGGCCCATGCTGTTCGTGCCCGGCGTGATGGGCAAGATCTTCCGGCTCATGCCCGTGGTCGTCATCTCGGTGCTGTTCTTCTCGCTCATCGAGAGCTTCTTCGTGCTCCCCGCGCACCTGAGCCACCAGCCTGCGCTGTTCACGCTGCTCGGGCGCATCTTCTTCTGGGTCACGGCCCCCATCGAGTTCGTGCGCGTGCGTGTGTCTGCGGCCCTCGAGTGGGCGACGATGCACGTCTACAAGCCCATCCTCGAGATCGCGATCCGGCTGCGCTACGTCACCGCCGCCCTCGCGTTCGCGAGCTTCCTGCTCACCATCGGGGTCATCGGGTCGGGGCTCGTGCCCTTCCGGTTCTTCCCGAAGCTCGAGGGCGACAAGCTCGTCGCCACCGCGCGGTACCCGTACGGCACCCCTGCCGCTCGTACCGCGGAGGTCCAGCGGGCGATGGAGGAAGGCGCCCTCCGAGCGGTCGACAAGAACGGCGGTCCCTCCATCCTCAAGGGCATGTTCTCGCGCCTCGGCGAAGGGCCCATCCAGGGAGGCCCGGGCGGCGGAGCCGTCGAGAGCGGCTCGCACATGGTCACGGTCGAGCTGCTCATCGTCCCGACCGACCAGCGCGACATCACGGCCGAAGAGCTCGCGTTCGCGTGGCAGGAGGAGCTCCCGTCCTTCCCGGGGCTCGAGTCGCTCGTCATCAACAGCAGCGTCGGGCCCGGCGCCGGTGCGGCGGTCGACGTGCAGCTCCTCCACAACGACAACGCCGTGCTGGCCGAGGCCTCCAACGAGCTGACGCAGATCCTGCGCACCTACCCGAGCCTCACGAACATCGAGAACGCGTACTCCGACGGCAAGCCCCAGTTCGACTACGAGCTGAAGGACCTCGCCTCCACGCTCGGTCTCACGTCGGGCGACCTCGGGAACCAGGTGCGCGGGGCCTTCTACGGGGCGGAAGCGCTCCGGGAGCAGCGCGGACGGAACGAAGTGAAGGTGATGGTGCGGCTGCCCGAGGATCAGCGCGCGTCCGAGTACGACCTCGAGGAGCTCCGCATCACCACGCCCGCGGGCAAGCAGGTGCCGCTGTCGTACGTGGCGGACTTCGAGCGCACGCAGGCGCCCACGTCGATCTCGCGGGAGCGCGGGCGTCGCCTCGTGAACGTGAAGGCCGAGCTCGCGAAGGGGCACACCAGCTCGCGGGAGGTCATCACCTCGCTCACCGACGAGATCCTGCCCGACCTCAAGAAGAAGTACCCCGGCCTCGGCGCCGAGTTCGCGGGTGCCCAACGCGAGCAGAACGAGGCCATGACCTCTCTCGGTCAGAACTTCCTGCTCGCGGCCTTCATCATCTACGCGCTCCTCGCGATCCCGTTCCGCAGCTACACGCAGCCCGTGATCATCATGAGCGCCATCCCCATGGGGCTCGTGGGGGCCGTCGGGGGGCACCTCGTCATGGGGTACGAGCTGTCGATGATCAGCTCGTTCGGCATCATCGCGCTCGCGGGCGTCGTGGTGAACGACAGCCTCGTGCTGGTCGACGCCACCAACCAGTACCGCGCGGAAGGCGCGACGCCCGCGGAAGCGGTGGTGCTCGGCGGCACCCGGCGGATGCGCCCGATCCTGCTCACCTCGCTCACCACGTTCATGGGCCTCGCGCCGATGATCGCCGAGCCCAGCGTGCAGGCGCGCTTCCTCATCCCCATGGCGATCAGCCTCGGGTTCGGCGTGCTGTTCACGACCTTCGTGACCCTCCTGCTGATCCCCGCGCTGTACCTCATCCTCGAGGACCTGCTCGGCGCGCTCGGCGCGGTGTTCCGCCTCGTTCCTGCGTCACCACCGGCGAAGGCCAGTTAGCGTTATACCGACCCGGGCCCCCACCTGGAGTCGAGATGCGCGCAGCAGCGCTGGCGATTGGACTGTTGGCGTGCAACGGAGTCAAGGAGCCCGGGAACGGCGGGCTCCCCGAGTCGTCACCGGCTCGCACGAGCGCACAGGCTCCGGTCGTGGAAGACGCCCTCGGCAAGACCGGCCTGAAGATCGTCATGCGGGAGGCCCGCGAAGAGGGCGATCCCGGCTACGAACGGCCCACGGCTGCCGACGCCACGGTGTTGTCCGAGGCCGACACGGAGCGGCTGCTCGCACGCACCGAGCGGCTCGAGATCCAGGACGGCGACCGCCAGGTGTTCGCGAAGCGCGCCGACTCCATGAAGCCCCCGATCACCGGGGAGACCGTCCAGGTGGCGTTCCCGCCGCCCGAAGCACCCCGGCCTCCCGAGGTTCCCGAGGGCCCCCTGTCCGTCTTGCGCTGGTCGCCCGAAGGCGACGTGCCGCTCGCGCCCAGTGTGGCGGTCACCTTCGATCGCCCCATGGTGGCGGTCACTTCGCAGGAGGTCGCCGCGGAGACCGTGCCCGTCACGCTCACCCCGCAGCCCGACGGCCGGTGGCGCTGGCTCGGCACGAAGACCCTCGTGTTCGACCCCGACGTCCGCATGCCGATGGCCACCGAGTACACCGTCACGGTGCCCGCTGGAACCCGTTCGGCGACCGGCGACGAGCTGAAGGACGCCAAGAGCTGGAAGTTCGCGACCCCTCCGCTGCAGCTCGTCCTGCAGGCCCCGCAGCACGATCAGGTCGGGCTCACCCCCGTCATCACGCTCGGTTTCGACCAGGCCATCGACGCGAAGGCCCTGCTCCCGCACATCGTGCTGGAGGGCGGCAACAAGACGTGGCCGTTCCACCTCGCCACCGAAGCCGAGCTGAAGGGCGCGGAAGACGTGCCGGTCGTGTGGTCGCGCTCCGAAGCTCCGGAAGACCGCGAGCTGCACCTCGTTCCCGACGAGCCGCTGCCGAAGGCCACCCGCTTCCAGGTGCGCGTGAAGGCCGGGGCTCCGAGCGCCGAGGGCCCGCTGCCGTCGAAGTCCGAGCAGAGCTTCGGGTTCACGACGTACAGCCCGCTGCGCGTCGAGCGCCACGAGTGCGGCTGGCAGAACAACTGCACGCCCGACATGCCGTGGATCATCCAGTTCAACAACCAGCTCGACACCCAGAGCGTGAAGTCGAGCGCCATCGGCATCGATCCGTCCGTCCAGCTCGATGTCTCCGCGAGCTGGAACTCCGTCACGCTCATGGGCGACAAGCCCGGATCGACCACGTACACGGTCACGCTGCCCGCCGACATCACCGACCGCTTCGGCCAGAAGCTCGGCGACACCAAGCCGCTCACGTTCAAGGTCGGAAAGGCCGACCCCACGTTCTGGATGCCGAACGGCGCGGTCACGCTGCTCGATCCCGACGCGAAGTCTCCCGCCCTCTCCGTCTACTCGCGCAACCAGCCGGCCGTGCGCGTCGTCGTGAACCGGGTCTCCCCGAGCGACTGGCCCGCGTACCTGAAGTGGCGCCAGGATCACGACCGGAACATCGGCAACGACGAGCCGCCCGGCGAGCGCATCGCCGACGAGCGCATCGCCATCACCGCTGCAGACGACACCCGCGTCGAGACGCCCATCCCGCTCGACCGGTGGCTGAAGGGGGGCCTCGGCCACCTCGTCGTGTGGGTGCGGGGCACCAAGAAGGCCAACCAGTGGGACCGTCCCGAGGGCATCACCTGGGTCCAGGGCACCCACCTCGCCGTCGACGCCACGTCCGACCATGCCGAGCTGCTCGCGTTCGCGTCCGACCTGTCCACGGGCCGCGCAATCGATGGTGCCGAAGTACGTGTCGTGCCCGACGCCCCGAACGGTGCGATGTCCGGAACGTCCGATGCGGGCGGGCTCGCACGCATCCCGATGCGCTCCTACACCGATGCGCCGCAGATCCTCACCGTCCGGAAGGGCGACGACGTCGCGTTCCTCCCCGGCAACGTCTGGTACTGGAACAGCGGCGCCACCTGGTACGAGAACACGCTGACGGCTTCGCCGCGGTGGTTCACCTTCGACGACCGGGGCCTCTACAAGCCCGGTGAGACCGTGCGGATCAAGGGCTTCGTGCGCAAGTACGTGCCGGGTCCGAAGGGGGACATCGAGCGCTCCGACATGGTCGGTAAGCGCGTGCGCTGGAAGGCCACGGGCCCGCGCGGCAACGACATCGGGTCCGGCGAGGTCGAGGTCAGCGGCCACGGCGGCTTCGACTTCCAGATCGCGCTGCCCGACAGCGTGAACCTCGGCTCCGCCTGGGTGAACATCTCGTCGCCGGAGGGCTACAGCACGTCGCACTCCTTCCAGATCCAGGAGTTCCGCCGCCCCGAGTTCGAGGTGTCCGCGAACATCCCGCCCGGTCCCCACGTGCTCGGCGAGCGCACCACCGCCTCGATCACCGCCAGCTACTTCGCGGGCGGCGGCCTCCCCGGCGCCGAGACGCAGTGGTACGCCTCCGCCTCCCAGGCCTCGTACGTGCCGCCGAACCAGTCCGACTTCAGCTTCGGCGCCTACAACCCGTGGTGGTGGGGCGGCTGGTGGAGCCCCGTCGAGCCCGGCGGAGAAGCGTTCGAAGCGCCGTCGCTCTCGGCGAAGACCGACGCCACCGGCACGAGCGAGGTCGAGCTGTACTTCGCTGCGATGGACCCGCCGCGACCGATGTCCGTGAGCGTGTCGGCCACCGTGTACGACGTGAACCGCCAGGCCTGGACCAGCAATGCCTCCACCCTCGTGCACCCCGCCAACCGCTACGTAGGGCTGCGGGCCGTGCGCTCGTTCGTGAAGGAGGGCGAAGCGCTCGAGATCGAAGGCGTGCTCACCGACATCGAAGGCACGCGCGTCGCGAACGAGCCCATCACCATGGTCATCGCGCGCGAGTCGTGGAAGTGGGACGACGGCCGCTACCAGAAGGTGCGTGAAGACGAGCAGACCTGCACGGAGAAGAGCGCCGTCGACCCCGTGAAGTGCACGTTCCAGCCTTCTGCGGGGGGCTCGTACGTGCTGGAGGCCCGCGTCACCGACAGCGACGGCCGCCCGAACACGAGCGAGCTGCGCCTGTGGGTGAGCGGCGGAGACGCCACGCCCTCGCGCAGCGTCGAGCTGGAGCGCGTGCTCGTGGTGCCCGATGCCGACACCTACGCACCCGGCGACACCGCCCAGCTGTTCGTGAAGGCGCCGTTCGCACCGTCCGACGCCGTCGTCACGTGGCGCCGCGAGGGCTTCGTGAAGTCCGAGCACCTCCACCTCGACGAGGCCACGACCACGCTGTCCGTACCCATCGAAGACGGCCACACCCCGAACCTGCACGTGCAGGTGGAGCTCACGGGCCAGACCGACCGCCTCGACGACAAGGGCGAGCCCACAGGCGCCAAGCGGCCCGCGTTCGCGAGCGGGGCCATCGATCTCCCCGTCCCGCCGGCCCATCGGGGCCTCGAGGTCGCCGTGGAGCCCGCCACGTCGGCGCTGATGCCCGGCGACTCCACCACGGTCTCCGTGAAGGTCACCGATGCCGACGGGAAGGCCGTGCGCGACGCCGAAGTGGTGGTCGTGGTCGTCGACGAGTCGGTGCTGGCGCTCACCGGCTACACCCTCGCAGACCCCCTCGAGGCATTCTACGCACGCCGCACACCCGGGGTCACCGACAACCGCATCCGCAGCCACCTCATGCTCGCGAACCCCGACTCCGTTCCGGCCGAGGCCGACGGCGCACCGGGGTCCGGTGGGCTCGGGGCCATCGGCTATGGCCGCGGCGGCGGCGGAATCGCAGAGAAGTCGAAGCGCTCGGGCGTCATGAGTGCCGCAGCCGCTCCGATGGCCGCGCCCCCGATGGAGCCCCTGATGAAGGACGCCGCGTTCGCGCTCGACGACGACGAGGTGTCCGGCAACGCGTCGCCGACCACCGCCATCCGCGTCCGCACCGACTTCTCCGCCCTCGCGCTGTTCGCGCCCTCCGAGACGACCGACGCCAGCGGTGTCACGACCGTCGAGCTGAAGGTGCCCGACAACCTCACCCGGTACCGAGTGATGGCCGTCGCGGTCGACGAGAGCCGGAAGTTCGGCAAAGGCGAGTCCACGATCACCGCGCGGAACCCCATCATGCTGCGCCCGTCGGCGCCGCGCTTCCTGAACTTCGGCGACCGGTTCGAGCTGCCGTTCGTGGTGCAGAACCAGACCGACGCCCCCCTGAAGGTCGACATCGCGGTGGAGGCGACGAACGCGGCGTTCCTGAAGTCGCTCGACGAGGTCGGCGACCCCTACGAGATCGGCACGAACACCGCCGGACGCCGGCTCACCGTGCCCGCGAACGACCGCCTCGAGGTGCGCATCCCCGCCGCGGCCGACATGGCGGGCACCGCACGCTTCCAGGCGGCCGTCTCCGCCGGCACGTTCTCGGATGCCGCGCGCTTCGACCTGCCCGTGTGGACCCCAGCGACGAGCGAGGCCTTCGCGACGTACGGCGTCATCGACGACGGCGCCATCGTGCAGCCCGTGAGCGCGCCCGGCGACGTGTGGACCCAGTTCGGCGGGCTCGAGATCACCACGAGCAGCACCGCCCTGCAGGCCCTCACCGACGCCATGCTGTACATCGTCGGCTACCCGCACGACTGCAGCGAGCAGCTCTCGAGCCGCGTGATGTCGATCGCGGCCCTGCGCGACGTGCTCACCGCCTTCGATGCGGAGGGCCTGCCCACCGCCGCCGAGATGGAGGCTGCGGTGAACCGCGACCTGGCCCTGCTCGCCAAGCTCCAGAACGGCGACGGCGGCTTCGCGTTCTGGCGCCGGAACGACCCGAGCTGGCCCTACCTCTCGATCCACGTGGCCCACAGCCTCGCCCGCGCGGAGCAGAAGGGCTTCGAGGTGCCGTCGGGCATGCGCGATCGCAGCTTGCGCTACCTCCGGCAGATCGAGAGCCACATCCCCCACTGGTACTCGCTCGAGTACAAGCGCACGCTCATCGCCTACGCGCTGTACGTGCGGGAGCTGATGGGCGACGCCGACGGGGAGCGCGCACGGCGCCTGTACAGCTCGGCGGGCAACGAGGGCATCCCGATGGAGGCGCTCGGCTGGCTGCTCCCGACGCTCCACGACGCGAAGGCCACGAAGGAGCGCGACGCCATCCTCGCGTTCCTGAACAACCGCGTCACCGAGACCGCCGCAGGCGCGAACTTCGTGACCGGTATCGACGACGGGGCCCGCCACGTGCTGCTCGCGAGCGACCGACGCGTGGACGGAGTCCTGCTGGATGCCCTGATCCGCGTCGACTCGAAGAGCGACCTCATCCCGAAGCTCGTGCAGGGGCTGCTCGCGCACCGCAAGCGCGGCCGCTGGGGCAACACCCAGGAGAACGCGTTCGTGCTGCTGGCGATGGACCGCTACTTCCGGACCTACGAGGGCACGACGCCCGACTTCGTCGCGAGGGCGTGGCTCGGCGACCAGTACGCGGGCGAGCAGGCCTTCAAGGGCCGCGAGACGAAGCGCGCGCGGATCGACATCCCGATGGGCTACGTCACCGAGAAGCCCAGCCAGGACCTCGTGCTCCAGAAAGACGGCGCCGGCCGGATGTACTACCGGATCGGGCTGCGCTACGCGCCCCGCGACCTCACGCTCGAGCCGGCGGACTACGGGTTCGCGGTCCAGCGGACGTACGAGCCCGTCGACGACCCCGCCGACGTGACGCGCGACGCCGACGGCACCTGGCACGTGAAGGCCGGTGCCCGGGTGCGGGTGCGGCTGTCGATGGTGGCGGAGTCCCGGCGATACCATGTGGCGCTGGTCGACCCCCTGCCCGCGGGCTTCGAGGCCGTGAACCCCGCACTGGTGGGCTCCGGGCCGATCCCGGCAGACGACGGCGCCGGCGCGGGGGCGAAGGGCCTGCGCGCGGGCTGGTGGTGGACGCGCACGTGGTACGAGCACCAGAACATGCGCGACGAGCGCGTGGAGGCGTTCGCATCGCTCCTGTGGGACGGCGTCCACGAGTACACGTACATCGCGCGGGCCACGACACCGGGCCGCTTCGTCGCACCGCCCACGAAGGCCGAAGAGATGTACACCCCCGAGACGTTCGGTCGCTCGGGCACCGACAACGTCATCGTGGAGTGAAGGCCCCGCTGGCCGTCGCCGGCGGGGTGCATACAGTCACTCCTCTGCTGGAGGCACCGTGGGACTCTTCGATCTGTTCACCCCCTCGTCCGGCTCCGTTCCGAAGGGGGCTCCGAGCCCGAACGAGCCGCACGCGCTCGTCCTCTACAAGTACGACACGTGCCCGTATTGTCGGCGGGTGCTGCGGGCGATCGAGCAGCTCGAGCTCGACGTCGAGATGGCCGACATCCACCGCGACCGCGCGAACCGCGACGCCCTGATCCAGAAGACCGGGCGTTCCACCGTGCCTTGCCTGTTCATCGACGGGCAGCCCCTGTTCGAGAGCCTCGACATCATCGCGTGGCTCACGGCGTACAAGGAGGCCGGCGCGAAGGCCTGATCGATCGCGTAGCATCCGAACGATGCCCACCGTCGAGCCCACGATCGAGACCGCCTGGGAGACCCTCGCCGACGGCGATCCCAGCGCGACCATCCGTCCGGAGACCTCCGCCAGCGGGGTCTCTCCGGCGATGGTCGAGCTGCTGGCCCATCCCGACGGGCGCGCGGAGCTGGCGTTCGGCGACACCATCGGTACGGGCGGCATGGGCATCGTGCGCGCCGCGGAGCAGGTGCGGCTCGGTCGCACGGTGGCCGTGAAGTCGATCCGTCCCGAGGTCTCCGACCAGGACGCCACGCGCAAGCTGCTCGCCGAAGCCTGGATGACCGGCTCGCTCGAGCACCCGAACATCGTGCCCGTGTATGACATCGCGGTCGATGCCGAGCACACCCCCCACATCGTGATGAAGCGGGTCACGGGCGTGGAGTGGGAGTCCGTGATGGACGACGCCGGTGCGGTGTCCGAGCGCTTCGGCACGCACGACCTGCTGGCCTGGAACCTCGGCATCCTCGTGCAGGTGTGCAACGCCGTGCACTTCGCGCACTCGCGCGGCGTGGTGCACCGCGACCTGAAGCCGCAGAACGTCATGATCGGCGCGTTCGGCGAGGTGTACCTCGTGGACTGGGGCATCGCGGCGTCCCTGCATCGCGACGCCGAGCAGCGCATCCCGCACGTCTCCAACACCCGGATCGCGGGCACCCCGCGCTACATGGCGCCCGAGATGGTCCGGTGCGAGCCCGTGTCGATCCCGACCGACGTGTACCTGCTGGGCGGCGTGCTCCACCGTGTGCTCACCGGGAGTCCGCCCCACCGGGGCTGGTCGATCCGCGAGATCCTCGACGGCGCGCTCGGGTTCGAGGCCCGCTTCGGTCCGGACGTGCCCGCCGAGCTCGCGGACCTCGTGCGCGACGCCATGAAGGCCGAGCCCAGCGAGCGAATCCCGACGGCCGAAGCGTTCCGGCAGCGCATCGTCGAGTTCCTCGAGCACCGCGGGTCGTCGCACATCGCCGAGCAGGCGCGGGTCCGTCTGCAGGCCCTGCACGACGAGCTCGCAGGCGCACGCGACCGCACGACGATCTACGGGCACCTCGGCGCATGCCGGTTCGGCTTCCAGGAGGCCCTGTCCGCCTGGCCCGGCAACCCCGGCGCCCAGGAGGGGCTCCGCACCGCGCTCACGGCCGTGCTCTGCTACGAGCTCGATGCGCGCGACCCCAGGGCGGCGTCCCTCCTGGTGTCCGAGCTCGGCGAGACCGACCCCACCCTGCTCGCCGACCTGGAGCGCCTGCGCACGGAGGTCGACGCGCAGGAGCGCAAGCGCCGGGCGCTCGAGATCGACCGCGACCCGCGGATCGGCCAGCGCACCCGGGTGTTCGTGGTGGGCATGCTCGCGGGGTTCATGATCCTGAGTCCCTTGTCGGGCTGGTACTTCGAGCGGGCCCTCGACAACGGCTCGCAGATCCAGTTCGCGGGCATCCTGGCCGTCGTGATCTGCGGGCTCCTGTTCTGGGCGCGCGAGAGCTTCCTGTCCACGCCCATCAACCGCACCACGGCGGGCATCCTGCTGCTCATCCCGATCACGAAGGTGTCCGTGCACCTGGTGTTCATGCTGGGTGGCGCCGACTTCCGGATCACGATGGCCGCCGAGGCCCTGCTGTACGCGAACATCGCGCTCGGCGCGGTCGTCGCGGTCGCTCCGCGCATCCTGCCCACCGCCCTCGCCTTCCTGGGCGCGGCCCTCGGCATGGTCACCACCGACATCCACCCGCTGCTCCTCGTGGCGGGGGCCGATGCCGTGCTGTTCGTGAACGCGCTGGTGATGTGGCTTCCCGGACTCCCCAAAGAGCCGACCCTCCGCCCGGACCGCCAGGACCCCGTCGGTTAGAGGGGTCGCCCGAGGAGTCGCCGTGTCCCTGCAGTTCACCGCCGATGGCTACATCGAACCCATGAAGCCGCGCCCGATGTGGATCGCCATCGGCCTCGTCGTGCTACTCGCGAGCTTTCCGGCGGGCTGGTTCCTCTCCGGCTGCGTAGCGGCCCCCCTGTTCTTCATCGGGCTCGGCATGGTCGCCAACGAGCGCGGCCAGCGCCGCTACCGGGTCACGCGCACCAAGCTCCTCATCGAAGACGAGCCCCTGATCCGCGGCTTCGTCGTGGGTCCGATCCGCAACCGCATCCCGTGGAGCGACGTCACGGGCGCCGAGAAGGTCGGTCAGGCCGTGAAGCTCGCCACGAAGGAAGGCGACCTGATGCTCGGCGAGGGCGGGTCCGACCAGGACCTCGCGAAGTTCCTCAACCGGATCGAGCTGGCCATGCAGGAGTGACCTCCCGCACGTGAGCGGCCACCTCCTCGGCGCGCTCCCACACGGCCCAGTGCCGGGCGCCCGGCAGCACGCGCATCGAAGCGCCCGGGATCGCGCGAACCACCCCGGCACCATGGGCCGGATCGAAGTGGTGGTCGCGTTCCGACCACAGCACGAGGGCGGGGCCACAGGCCGCATAGCGAGCCGGCAGCTCGGGGAGCTCGGCGTCGTAGGCCTCGCACATCCGGGCGAGCTGCTCGCGCACCGAGCGGCGCGAGAACGAGGCCCACACGGCCTGGCGGAGCGCTGGGTCCGGGCGTCGCTCGAGGAACGTGGCGAGGCACTGCCAGAACACGGGCCGCGGGAGGGTTCGCAGGATCGGCCCGTACAGCCGACCGAAGCGCATCACGCGCAGCTCCCAGCTCGTCGGAGCATCGGGCATCGCGAGGCAGTTCATGGCGACCACCCCGCGCACATTCGGGTCGGCACCCGCCAGCAGCGCGGGCTGGCCGCCCATGTCGTGCCCCAGCAGCACCACGTCGCGCAGGCCCAGCTCCCGTACGAGCTCTCGCACCCACGCCGACAGCGCGGTGGGCCCCGCGAGCCCCTCCACGGCCTCCGAGCACCCGAGGCCTGGCCAGTCGACCGCGATGACCTCGTGCGTCGCGGAGAGCGCGGCCTGGAGGCGCCCGAACACCGACAGGTCGTCGGGATACCCGTGCAGGCACACCACCGCCGGACCGGACCCCACGCGCGACAGGCGTACGGTGTGCCCGGCCACCCGGGTGTGGTGGATCACCGGGCTTCCCGGAGCAGGGCCGCGAGCGACGCGGACTGGGCCCTGGCGGAGCTCGGCCCGTACCCGCCCGCGAGCAGGTGGAGCACCGGAATCCCCCGGCTGCGCGCCGCCCGGAACACCCTGAGGTCGCGCTCGACCAACCCGTCCGGCGTCATCCCGAGGTCGGCGAGCGGGTCGTCTGCGAGCACGTCGGACCCCGCGACATGGACGATCAGGTCGACTGGCTCGGTGAGCGCAGCACCGAGCGCGCGGTCGAGCACCGCGAGGTACTCGGCGTCGCGGATGTGCGGCGGCAGCTCGTAGTCGGCGTCGCCCGGCACCTTGGGCTCGGGGAACAGGTGACCACCGTGCAGCGAGAAGGCCGTCACGCTCGGGTCGTCGGCGAACGCGCTGTGGTTGCCGTCTCCCTGGTGGGCGTCGGTGTCGACGATCAGCACGCGACCCGAGAATCCCTCGGCGCGAGCGACATGGAGCGCGTAGGCCACGTCGTTGTAGATGCAGAACCCGTGTCCGAGCGCGGGCCGGGCATGGTGGAAGCCGCCCCCCACGTTGATGCCCACGCCGTGCTTCAGGGCCCCTCGCATGGCGAGCACGGTGCCGCCGACGGCCTTGCGGAACGCGTGCCGCACGCGCCGCTCGACGACCGACTCCGGGAACACGTCCGGTACGGGCACCTCCAGGGCCTGGGAGAGCACGGGCGTCTGGTGCAGGGACGCCAGGTAGGCGGGGTCGTGCACGGCCGCCAGCGCGTCGTCTCCGATGGCTTCGGGGATCCAGAAGTCGGCCTCGGTGAGCAGGCCCTCGTCCATGAGCGACCCCGCGATCGAGTCGAGCTTGGCGATGTCGAAGGGGTGCAAGCGCTCGATCCCGAAGAAGCTCACGCGGTAGGCGGGCGACCACGCGACCACGACCCCACCGGGCAGCACGGTGCCGTCACGGGGCTCGGGATTGGCGGGGGCAGACAGGAACCACACGGCGAACGCTCCCAGTACGACGGCTCCGAGGAGCGCGCCGAGCTTCACTCCGGGTCGCACGGACCATCACAGACGACCGTGATCTCTCCGGTCTCGAGGAACCGACCGACGTTCTCCCGGTAGGAGAGCAGATCGCGGATCGACTCGTGCGCGCCGTTGTCGTCGAGAGGAGCCACGTTGTCGGGCGTGACGTCGAAGCCCTCGTCGTAGATCACCAGCCCCGCGGGCCCGTCGAAGCCCTGCGCCGACGCGGGGATGGTGTCGAGCCCCCACACCTCGCGCGACGACGGCACCGCGAGCGGGATCCCCGCGGATCGCGCGACCCACTCGGTGGTCATGTTGTGGACCTGAGCGTCGCCCACGGCCATGTGCAGCGAGATCTCGACGGGCGGGCGGCCCGGGAGGCGGTCCGTGACGAGGTGGTCGGCGAAGTTCAGCGAGTCGATGGGGTCGAACACCTGCTGCATGAGCGCGAGCACCGTCTGGAGCTCGCGATCATCGGGGTACTTCGAGTCGATCACCTGACCGAGCGTGCGCCACTGCGCGGCCCGCTGCGTGATGTGCGACCACCCTCCTCCCCCGACCACGAGCGCGCCGCGCGTGAGCTTCGGCGAGGTGGCGAACATCGTGTAGCCCTGCGTGCCCCCGTTGCTGATGCCGAGGTAGTTCACCCGGCTCGCATCGAGCGGGTGGAACGGCCCGGACGGCCCCTCGATCACGATGTCGTCCTGCAGCTGCTCTTCGATGACGCGCACGAGCGCCGTGTGGTTCGCGTGCGACTGGAGCTGCTGGTCGACCACCCGCTGGAGCGTGGCGATGTCGCCAGCGAGCCCTCCCGCGCTGGACGTGAGGTCGTCTTCGGTGAACCCCAGGAAGCTCGTGGAGACGGCCGGAAAGCGCCATGGCTGCAGCGATTGCTGCAGGCTGCCCCAGGTGGTCTCCTCCTTCGCGCTGAAGAAGCCATGCCCGAACAGCAGCACCGGCCGCGGCTCGTCGACGGTGTGCGGGATGGTGACCAGCACGTCCATCGCGCGCATGCCCTCCACGACGGGCACGCCGTCTTCGTCGAGGGTGATGCGGTCGTCGGTGCCGAGGAAGTCGGGCACGTCGACGGTGCCTTCGATCACCCAGTTGTTCCCGTCGTCCTCACGCGACAGCTCGGTCCACGGGCCCAGCGTCGAGGCGATGACGCGGTCGTGCATCGCGAGGGCGGGATCGAGGATCTGCCCCTCGCTGCGGGTGTGGAACACCCAGCCCGACACCACGTCTTCGGGGTCGATGGCGAGGCCCTCGATGACGTCGAGCACCGGCTGGAACCCGGCGCGCAGGGACTCGGTGGTGTTCGAGTCGGTGGGGAGCCCGTCGCGCAGGGCGCGGAAGGCCTTCGTCACGCGGAGGTCGGCGCCGTCGGGGCCCGTGACACCCCGGCGGATCAGCACCACCCAGTCGGCGTCGGGAGCCAGCGTGATCTGCGGGCGCAGGATGAGGGACTGCTGCGGAACGTCCGCGTAGCCATCGAGCTCCACGAGGACCGGAGCGAGCTCGAGCGTAGCGGCGTTCACGAGCAGCACGGGGCTCGCTTCATCGACCGTCTCGGGGAGCGTGGGGAGCGTGTCGCGGTCGATCCCCTCAGGGAAGAACGTGAGCAGAGGCGAGACGCGCGAGAAGCCGTCGTGGTCGGCGAAGAGCTCCGGCCCGCCCACGTCGGGCAGGTGCTGCGCAGGCAGGTCGAGGTGCCATCCGGTGCGTGTGGACGGGTCTTCCGACAGCGCCATGGACGAAGGCCACGGGAACAGCGGCACCTCCGGGACGATGGGGTTCGCGCCGGGCTCGTCGGGAACGCCGGTGAGCACCTCGGGTTCGGGCGTACAGGCGAGCAGCGCGAGGACCCACATGGGAGCTCCGGATAGAGGGACCCTTCGGACTAACCCGGAGACTCGCGACATGATCGGCTCGAACGGACTCAAGACGGTCGGAACCGAGGATCTGAAGCAGATTCTGAGGCTCGTGCACCGCGGCGAGCTCGAGTGCCCGATCACCGAGATCGGGCTCGCCACCACCCAGCTGCTGCGCCTGCTCGACGAGCTGGGCGCGCTCCGGGGCCTCGACAAGCGGGGGGTGTCGGCCGTGCTGGTGTGCGTGATCGCGGAGCGACGGGCCTAGTTGCAGAACCCGGCGAGGCCGATGGTGACCTCGTTGTCGTTCTCGATGCACTCGCGCGCCTGGCCCTGCGAGCCGAGCGGACCGAACGCGGGATCGTCGACCACCACGACCAGGGAGTCGAACTGGCTCCAGCTGGTGAGCGAGAACGTGTAGCCGGCCGACAGTGCGCCGGGGTGCACGTACACGCCGAGGGGCGTCCAGTCGATCAGGGTGCGCTGGCCTCCTGCGACCCCGTAGAGGCTCACCACCACCGCCGGATCGACGGAGATGTGCGGGCCGTTGTTGCCCACCTGCACGTAGACCTCGGCCTCGCTGCACGTCTCCTGGCACGTCGAGACGACCGGGAACAGGTTCGGGGCCTGCAGCGAACCGTACTGGCCGGGCGCCTGCTGACGGAAGCTGTTGAAGTCGGCCGCCGTGTAGGGCGCGTAGTTCGGCGCAGCGTAGCCGAGCGCGCCGCTGGTGCTCGTGTTCGTGATGTGGAACGCGTGCTGCGGCCAGCTCTGGCGAGCCGTGACCCAGTCGTCGTCCGCCGCGCCCAGCACGTAGATGCCGTAGCGGTCGGCCCACGTGGGGTTCGAGGCGTTCACACTGACGATCTCGGCCTTCCCGTCGTTGTCGACATCCGCGACGAGCGGGTACTCGTGGATGGTCCACGACTTGTGGTTCTCGTCGACGAGCAGGGGGTCGAGGCGCTGCCAGGGCTGCAGCCCGCCGGCCGTGTTCACCGACCACACGTACAGCGCCTCCTCGTCCGAGAAGACGACCTCTGCCGCACCGTCGCCGTTGAAGTCGAACACCGTGGAGCCCGTGGAGGCGCTCGAGTAGTCGAGGGTCTGCGCGAGGGCGTACAGCGCGATGGTGCCGTTCGGGAGGGCCTTGTACACGGAGTACCAGCAGCTCCCGGCCACGGCGATCTCCTTGTCGCCGTTCCCGTCGAAGTCCGCGATCGTGGAGGGACCGCCCCGAGCGGGCCGATCGAGGCAGTTCGGGTTCGCGGGCAGCTGGGCGGCCAGCACGGGGTCGGCTGCGGGGTCGTTCGGGATCTCGTCGATCAGCAGGCAACGCGCGGCGCCGTTCGGATCGTAGTCGGGAACGCCGTGGTAGATGCTCACGAACTCGTTGCCCGTGATCACGATCTCGGGCTCGCCGTCGATGTCGCCCGTGAAGCGCATCACGTCGGCCACGCTCGGATAGCCGTCGAGGGCCTGGTTCCAGGTGCTGCCGGCGTACGAGCCCAGCTCGCAGAACACGGTGCCGTTGGAGTTGTAGACGGTGGACCCCGCCACGACCTCCATCTGGGTGCCGTCGCCGTCCATGTCGTAGGCGAAGCTGTGGGTGCCGCTGTTCCAGTACCCGTCCGTGAACTGGTCGCGGTGGTACCAGCCACGGCCACCCGAGCCGACCCACTCGAAGTTCAGCTGGGCGTCCATCACGACGCGCCCGAAGATCACCTCGACCTCGCCGTCTCCATCGATGTCGGCGAGCGCCGGAGCGGACGCCGCACACGTCTGGTTCCCGCCGCCGTACACGCGGTCGAGCTCGAGCGTGACGTTGCCGAGCGCTCCGTGGACTTCGTACACGGCCGGGAAGCACAGCCCATCGGACTGCCGGACGACGAGCGTGACGATCTCGACCGCGGCGTCGTTGTCGATGTTGGCCATCGCGATGCCGGCGTAGTGGTAGGGCGCGTACTCGAAGGTGCCGTTGGCGTTGGTGTGCGCCGCCCAGTGGATCGAGTCGTGCACGACGGAGCCGTCGCCCGAGATGAGGCGCACGACGCCGTCGGAGATGCCGTCTTCGACCCCCATCACCACGGCGATGTCGGGCATGTCCTCCGAGCCGATGACGCCATTGCCGTCGTCGTCGGTGGCCTGGAACACGACCGGAGCGTGCATGGCGTCGTGGTACGTCGGGAACTCCGCGTACGTGTACTCGGGCACCGCGTTGCCGCTCGCGGGGTCGATCATCGCGTGCGACATGCTCCACTCGATCCGCGCGTGGAACGGCGTTCCCGCGAGGTTCGGCTGGTACTCGCAGCTCGGCAGCGTGGTGAGCGGCGCCTGGGGCGGCGACTCGCAGCTCTCGGCGCACTCGATCACGCCGTTGCCGTCGATGTCCTGCTCCTCCACGGGCGTGATGCCGTCGCAGTCGTTGTCGCGACCGTCGCAGATCTCGGGCGCACCCGGGTGCGTGCCGGCGTCGAAGTCGTCGCAGTCGTTGTTCTCGTCGTACCCGTCGTTGTCGTTGTCGCCGGGCGGAGGCGGGGGCGGAGGCTCGGTGTCTTCGACCGGATCGGTGTCTCGCATCCCGGTGTCTTCGGGGGGCACCACATCCTTGAAGCTGTCGGCCTTGAGTGCGTTGCTGCACCCCGCGAGCCACAGTGCGACGGTCGGAAACGCGAGCATCTGCTCCTCCTGGAGCGCCCGCCATGCAAAGTGCGGGCCAGATCCGCCGTGTGCCGAATCGCCCGCTGTGAGGACCGTGTCAACGCCTGCGTTCGCTCAATCGAGTGTTTGAACTCCGGAGTGAGTGCGCGATCAAAATGCCGCAGTGCCGCGCACACCTGTCCGAATGGCGTTCCGATGGATAAGATCCCCAGACCACCGGAGACTCTGGTCATGATCACCGCACTGCCCCCCATCTTCGCCGGACTCGAGCCCGACGATCAGGCGCAAGCCCGAAGTCTGCTCCAGCCCTTCCGCTTCGGTCCCGGCGAGATCGTCATGGCGCAGGGCGAAGACGATGCGTCGGTCGCCTTCGTCACGAACGGCAGCCTCGAGCTGCTCGTCGAGGAGTCGAAGGTCGGAACGGCCGGCCCCCGCGAGATCATCGGCGAGATGGAGCTGTTCGCGTCGTGTCCGCGCCTCGCCACCGCACGCGCCGCGAACACGGTCGATCTGCTCGTGCTCGGCCCGGATCAGTACGTCGAGCTGTGCGAGACCGGCAATCCCGTCGTCTACAAGCTCGAGCAGCAGGCCCTGCGGCGCGTGGGCGACCGTCTTCGCCAGATGGACGAAGCCATCGCGCAGATGAGCGACGGCGAGCCCTTCGTGCTCAAGCCGAAGGGCAAGGGGCTGTTCCAGCGGCTCAACCCGTTCGCTCGCGACACGGGGCCGAAGCTCGACAAGACCGAGGTGCTCTCCACGTCCGAGCTGTTCTCGTGGGCCGAGGCCAACCTGCTCGACGAGCTCGCGTCGAACTTCTCGACGGCGTCGTACGGGAACGACCACCGCATCTGCGTGCAGGGCGAGCCGGGCGAGCAGATGTTCGTCATCGCCGAGGGTCAGGTCGACATCGTGCTCCAGGTCGCCGAAGACCGCGCCGAGCGCATCGCCACGCTCGGTCCGGGCATGGCGTTCGGCGACAGCGCCATCATGCACGCGTGCCCGCGCACGGCCACGTGTGTCGCGCGCGGCGACGTGAACGTGCTCGTGATGGACCGCGACCACTTCATGGCCATCGTCGACACCACCACGCTCGCCGCCAGCGTGTTCCGCCAGGCGCTCATCAAGAACCTGGTGCTGCAGATCGACAAGTCCGACCAGCGCTTCGTGTTCCTCGACCGCCAGCGCGCTCAGGCCGTCGAAGAGATGTACAAGGGCACGCCCGTCTCGTCGGTGTGGCGCGACTGAGAGCGCGCGACGAACGGCGCGGAGCCCTCAGCTCTCGCCGAGCATCGCCTCGATCTTCGCGACCAGCCGCTTGAAGTCGATCGGCTTGGTCTCGTACTCGTCGCAGCCCGCGGCGAGGGCCTTCTCGCGGTCGCCCACCATCGCGTGCGCAGTGAGCGCGATGATCGGGATGGACTTCGTGGCGCCGTCGGCCTTCAGCTCCTGCGCGACCGTCCACCCGTCCTTCACCGGCAGCGACATGTCGAGCAGGATGAGGTCGGGCGACGCAGAGCGCGTCATGTCGAGCGCTTCCTGACCATCGACCGCGAGGTCGACGTCGAAGCTCCGCCGACGAAGCCGCCGCGAGAGCATGTCGCGGTTCATCTCGTTGTCTTCGACCAGAAGGATCTTAGCCATTCTCGCGCTCCGCGAGGTCGCGCAGCGCGGCAGCGACGCGCACCCCGATTTCTTCGTTCGACATTCCTGACAGAACTACCGCATCCAGACCCTGGATGGCACTGATCAACACGATCGGCACCGGAGGAGGCGGCGCCTGCACCACGGGTGTGCGGGCTTCATCCACGGTTCCACCGCGCCCGGCGGCCGGCGAGGTTCCCCGCTGCGGCGCGGGCTCCCCGGTGGACGAACGCCACCCGGGATGCGCCATGATGTCTCCACCGAGCGGAAGCGGGGGCTCGTCACCCGCGATGCGCTCGATGTGCTCGGTGACGTCGCGACACGCCGCCTGAACCCAGTCGACCGCCCCGGACTTCGGGTTCCGCAGCACCCGGCAGCTCGTCTCGACCCAGATGTGGGCCCCGTCTGCACGGGGCATCCGCGCGATGTACGTGAAGTTCGACGGCAGCGTGCGCTCGTCTTGCTGGGACAGCAGCTCGCGGCGGTCGATCGGGTGCAGCGCCTCGTACCAGGACTTCTCCTGGAGCACCTCGGGCTCGATGCCGAGCAGGGTGCGGCTCGCGGGCGACACGTACAGGATGCGCCCCTCGAGCGTGTACTGCACGATCATGTCGCCCGTGTTCTCGAGGAGCGCGCGGTACCGGCGCTCGCTCGCGAGCAGCTCCTGGTGGGCGCGGACCAGCGAGAGCTGCGTGCGGATGCGGGCGTGCACCACATCGAAGTTCAGCGGCTTCGTGACGTAGTCGTTCGCTTCGGCCCGCAGGGCTTCCACGATGTCTTCGGCCTCGGTCTTCGCGGTAGCCATGATGACCGGCAGCGCCACGGACGAGAACGACTCGCGGAGCTGCTTGAGCACATCGAGACCGGAGAGCCCGGGCATCATCCAGTCGAGCAGCACCAGATCGAACTGACCGTTCCGGACGGCAGCGAGCGCAGACTCGCCGTCTTCGGCGGCCTCCACCGTGTACCCACGGCGATGCAGGCGGCGGGACAACATGTCGCGGTTGAGGTCGTTGTCGTCGACCACGAGGATGCGCCCGGTGTCGAGGGGGTCGGCGCGGCGCGTGATGCGCACGTTCGACATCTTCTCGCGGGAGGCGTCGTCGACCGTGGGCGCAGGCGTGCCCTTGCGCACGGGCGGAACCGCCCCCGGCGGCATCGACGTGGTGGGGGCGGGCGCAGGGGTGCGGGGCGGGCGCTGGGGCGGCGCACCGGGCGTGACGGTGAGCCCGCGGGTGACGGCAGAGTCGAGGGGGTCGTCGACCGCGGTGGCGGCCACGCGCACGGGAGGTGCGGGGGTGCTCACGTCGGGCCCGGGATCCAGACGTCGGGCGGCCACGCGTGAGCTCGCGGCCACGGGCGTGGCTTCGACCCGCGCGGGACCGAGGTTCTGCTCGAGCTTGTCGAGCACGCGCTGCAGCCCGGCGGGGCTGTGCGCGTCGCTCGCGAGCGTGAGCACGGGAACACGCGACGTGCGGCTCTCGGCATTCAGGCGCTTCACGGCATGCCACCGATCCATCGCACTGAGCGCGGAGTCCATCAGGATCACGTCGGGCGGGGATCGAAGGGCTGCGGGCAGGGCTTCGGAGCCACTCGATGCGCGCTGCACCTCGTACCCCCGGTCGGCGAGCTTTCCTGCGAGCTCGTCGGCATCGGGACCAGGCGGGGTCACGACGAGAATCTTGGACATACGGCCGTTTCCACCTTTACTCGTGCGTGTCGTGACTGGCCTCTCGCGCTCTCCTAAGCGCGTGGGCCGTCACCTTATCACGGACGATAGCAAGCAGTTCTTCGCGTGAATACCCGCTCTTCTGCAGCACGCGTTCGACGCGTTGCTCCAGCTGGGCGCGCTGTTCCGCAGTGAGGTCCATGGCGGTCATCACCACGACCGGGAGGTCGTCGAGGTCTTCCCGCGCGGAAACAGTCTCGAGCAGCTCGAAACCGTCCATCTCGGGCATCATCAGATCGAGCAGCATGACGGTCGGCTTGCGGGCGTCGAGGGCCGCGAGCGCCTCCACGCCGTTCGCGGCCTCCCGGACGCGCCAGCCATCGGACTCCAGGATCCGACGCACGAGCTCGCGGACCTCGGGCTGGTCGTCGACGATCAGCACCTCGAACGCGTCGCTCCCGACGTGGAACCCGCGAACGAGCTCGACCAGCCGGCGTCGATCGATGGGCTTCGTGAGATATGCGCTGGCGCCCAGGGCGAACCCCGTGCGTCGCTCGTCGACCATCGAGACCATGACGACCGGGACGTCCGCCAGCGCGTCGACCTGCTTGAGCGCGGCGAGCACCGCCCACCCGTCCATGCCGGGCATCATCACGTCGAGCGTGATGACGTCGGGCTCGAAGCTCGCAGCCCGCTCGATCCCCTGCTGGCCGGTGGCGGCCGTGAGCACGCGGTACCCCTCGCTCGCGAGGGTGCGCGCGAGCAGCTCACGGACACCGGGGTCGTCGTCGATGACGAGCACCCGCAGATCCCCACGCCCGAGCGGCTCGGTGTCGACGTCCTGCTCCATCGTGTTCGCGGGCAGGCGCAGCGTGAACGTGCTCCCCTTCCCGAGCTCGCTCTCGACGTGGATGTCGCCCCCCATCATGCGGGCGAACCGGCGGCTGATCGCGAGCCCCAGCCCCGTGCCGCCGAACTTCCGGGTGGTAGAGCCGTCGGCCTGGTTGAACTCCTCGAACAGCCGCGCGAGGCCCTCGCGGTCGATGCCGATCCCGGTGTCGGACACCACGAACTCGATCCAGTCGGCGTCGACGGGCGTGAACCGGCGCACCACGAGCGACACCCGGCCCCGCTCGGTGAACTTGAACGCGTTGCCGAGCAGGTTCACGAGCACCTGCCGCAGCTTCACCTCGTCGGCCACCATGCGCCCGACGTTCGGCGCGAGCTCGAGCGAGAACGTGTTGTCCTGCTCGGCCGACAGGGGCTCCGCGATCTCCCCCACGTCCCGCACCAGCAGCTTCACGGAGAGCGTCTCCATGAACAGCTCCATCCGGCCCGCTTCGATCTTGGAGAGGTCGAGGATGCTGTTGATGAGCGACAACAGGTGCCGCCCCGCGGCCTGGATCTTGCGAACGTCCTGACGCGGGCCCGTCGCCGGGAGCTCCTCCGACAGCATCTCGCTGTAGCCGAGGATGGCGTTCAGGGGCGTTCGGAGCTCATGGCTCATGTTCGCCAGGAACGTGCTCTTCGCCTTGTTCGCCTCGAGGGCCTGGTCGCGCAGCCCCTCGAGCACCTGGTTGACCTTCTTCTGCTTCGACTCGGCGTTCAGGCGGTCGGTGATGTCGCGGATCTGGTAGACGCCCATCCCCTCGTCGTCGAGGGCCGTCACGGCGACCTCGCACGCGAACCGCTCTCCGTCGCGCCGCACGCCCTCGGTCTGCCACTCCACCCCGAGCACGTCGCGCCCCGTGCGCCGCAGCCCGCTGGTGGACGTGTTCCCGTCGTCGAGGCCCGGGAGCAGCGCCTCGACCGGCACGCCGAGAAGCTTCCCCGGCGCGGCCTTGAAGATGCGGCCGAGCGCGGCGTTCGCGAACAGCACCGTGTCGTCGGGCGTGGTGAGCAGGATGCCGTCGAGAGACGCTTCCAGCGCGGCCTTCCACACGGCCGCCGCGAGGACGGGCTCGGGCTCCTGGACCACCGGCTCCAACGGGATCGGCAGGAGGTCACTCCCCGACTGCTCCAGCGGCTGCAGCTCCGGCCGCTCCGGAGCCTCGTCCACCTCGTCCCCACCGCCCTCTCCGAGCGCTCCGTCCCCGGGCGGCCCGTCTCCCGACGGCGGATCGGGGTGCTCTCGCGACTCGGGCTCCCATACGCCGTCGGGTGGGATGCCGAGGCGCGCGACGAGCACCGCAGCGAGCGGCAGCAGGGCGACGAGCAGCCCTTGCGGCATCGGAGCGCCGACCGCGAGCGCAGCGCCCACGGCGAGCGCCGTCCCCAGCACGAGGCCCACCGAGAGCCGTGCCACGGCAGGCGCGTCCATCAGACGACCTCGCCTTCCACCACCACGAGCGCGCCGCGGGCGAGGACCGGGCGCACGACGAAGATCGGCAGGTGCGACCCCGGCGTGACGACGGGGTTGTCGACCAGGGCGGCGAGCGCGTCGTCCACGAGCCACTCGTGACGGCTCGCCACACCCACGACGGGAGGCGGCGCGTAGCGGATCTCCAGATCCTCCGACAGTGCGCGGATGAGGTTGTGGAGCGCCTCGTGGAGGAGGCGCGCGCCGGCACGACGGGCCTCGAGCTCGCGCCGGTCGACGAGGTTCGTACGGGTGGCCCGCCCCACCTCGATGGTGAGCCAGCGGGCGAACGCCTGATCGTGGTCGGTGATGCGCCGGTCCGCGCCCTCGGTGCGTGCGTACACCTCGAGGAGGTCCTCGCCGCGCGGCAGCCCCACCATCCAGCCGTGTGCAGAGGCCCCTCCACACGCGGACGTCCAGTCCTCGAGGAACGCGCCCACCACGACGTCCTCGCGGGCGTGGCGCACCCAGCGCCGGACGCGCGACGGCAGCTGGACCGCTTCGCGCTCGCTCGGCAGGGGCGGCTCGCCCTCGACGATGGGCACGTAGGGCGTCACCTCCGCAGGGGCCTCCGACTCCGAGGGCGGGCTGTACGAAGCGCCGAGCGACTCGTGCACCGATCGACGCGGTGGAGCCGGCTCGAGCGTCATGTCCCACGACGCTCCCACCCACAGACGCAGGCGGTCGATGGTCTTGCCGACGAGATCGTCGTTCGCCCACACGTCGGGGTTTCCCGGCACCGGGTTCATCTGGATCCAGCCGCCGTCGACCTCCGCCCAGATGTCGTACACGCGCAGCTTCGGCGCGAGCAGCATGAGCCGCAGCTGCCCCGTCACCAGCTCCTTCGGACGCTCGGGGTGCACCCCGCGCCACTCGGCGCTGCCCCAGGTCCCGAGGCGGAGCCCACGCGCCTCCAGCGGCGACTCGAAGTACTCCGGGATGCTCATGTGCCCTCCGCTTCGTCGCCCAGGAGCTCCAGGCGCGGCAGCAGGTTCACGAGCTCCACCTCGACCTCGTGCGTCAGGCCCGACAGCACGAACGCATCATGCCGCGCGCGCAGGCGGGTCTCGGGCGTCACCCGCGGACGATGCCCGCCCACCCGCCGCACGGCCCCGCGCGCGAGTGTGACCCAGGGCTCCCAGTTCCGGTCTTGCGGCAGGCCCTCGATCTGCAGGCGGAGCTCGCCGAGCAGCGCCTGACCATCGGGGATCGGCGGGAGATCCTCCCCTTCCCGGGCTTCCCGCGCGAGCTCCATCTCCCCGTCGGGGGCGAGCACCAGGTGGCGTGTGAGCAGCCACGGCTCCCGCTGGCCGGCGTCGAGGTACGTGTTGCAGTCGATCCGATCCGTACGGAACGACAGCAGCAGGTGCGACGTGTCGGTGTGGGTCTGGTTCAGCGCGAACAGACCGCCTCCGTTCACCGTGAGTGTCTTCAGACCGGACGTGGGGTCGATGGTGCCGGTCGCCCCGTACACGCGGCGTACCCAGTCGTTGTGCAGGTGGATGACCCGCCCCGTCAGCCCCGTGTGCACGCCGTCGCTCACGGGCCGGAACTGCGACGCACGGCCGGCGAGCAGCACCACGACCTCCGCCTGCTTGGCCTCGTCGGGCAGGCGCTCGATCGCTTCGTCGAGCGCTTCCTGGCACGCCTCCAGGAACCGCTCGATCTTCACCCCCAGGCCTTCGTCGTCGGGGGACCAGGGGACCGCCGTGCGCTCCGGTGCAGACTCCGCGGTCGGCTCGTCGGGCAGCTCCTCCGTGGGGTCGTCGAAGTCGTAGAACAGGTCGGAGACCTCGGGACGGTCGCGCAGCTTGTCCCACACCACACCCGTCTCGGACACCAGATCGTGCCCGCCCACCCGGCGCTCCCCGATCCACCGCCGCACGGTGTCCCAGCTGTCGACGCGGTAGTTCTGGTGGTCCTGCTTGAGCAGGATGGCGCGGCTCGCGGGCGCACCTCCGTCGTTCCAGGCCACGATGGTCGGCGAGTCGTCGTCGGAGCCCTCGGGCAGGATGGAGTCTCCGAGACCCCGCACCTGCTGGGCCTTTCCGCAGGCCCGGCAGCGGAACCGGAACGCGCGGGACGACGAGAACACCCACACCGGCAGGAGGTGCGGCTCGCTGCACTGGATGCAGTTCACGGTGGCGGTCTCGGACGCGCTCCGACGGCTGCCCACGGCCTTCCCGGGAGTCGGGCTCGTCGCAGACCGCGCACCGGTCGGGTCGAGCACGTCCTGGTGCAGCTGACGCGCCGTGCGGGCGCCGAGCGCAGCCACCTCGTTCGCCAGCAGGGCCACGAGGGTGGTCGCGATGTCGTCGACCGACCGGATGGTGGTGCTCCGGAGCAGCTTCGCGAGCTCGCGCACCGTGACCGTGCCCTGGGCCTCGGGGGGCGTGCACTTCAACAGGTCGGCCAGCTCGCGCAGCGCGGCCTGGTTCAGGAGCGCCGTATGCGTCGATCGGGTCGACGGGAACGGGTCTTCCGGGAACACGAACTGCCGCGTGGACGGCTGGGC
This sequence comes from Myxococcota bacterium, assembly GCA_041389565.1. GTDB lineage: Bacteria > Myxococcota_A > UBA796 > UBA796 > JACKEQ01. Next base: position 274,468 of record JAWKRP010000002.1, on the reverse strand, counting down.
GCGGTCGCTTCCCGCCACGATGCCCGCGAGCTCGAGGTACCGGCGCAGCGTCGTGTAGAACGCGGCGGTCACGTCGTTCCCGGACAGGTGGTGCGGGAACCGCTGCGGGTACGAGAAGTGCGAGATCGTGTGCTCTTCGCCGTATTCGTCGGCCGTGCACAGGAACCCGCACACGTCGGTCGTGCCGCCCCCGAAGTCCATCACCCAGTAGAACCGGCTGGCCTCCGGCGCGAGTGGCTGGAGCTGGAGGTCTTTGTAAAGGCTCGGCATCGCGACGAGGAACGCCTCCTCGCGGAACCGGATGCGCCCGTGGCGACCGTCGGGCCACAGCACCTCGGGAACGACATCCCGGAAGGTCTCGCGCAGCGCGCCCACGAAGCGGGGCATGCACGCGAGGCGAGGCGGGAACGAGACCAGCACGTCGCAGTCTTCGAGCGGGAACCACGCGGCACGCTCGCGGAGCTCGAGCAGGAAGCGCTTCAGGTAGAACCGCGCGACCTCGATCGCGCTCACGTGGTCGGGACAGCCGGGGTGCGCGCCGTCGCCGAAGCGCAGGCCGAGCTTGATGCCCGTGGTGTACAGGGCGTCGTCGGTCGGCTGGTCGGTGAGCGTCCAGGCGCCCCCCTGCCCCGGGCTCACGTACACCCGGCTCGGGTGGATCGGGCCTTCCGCGAACTGGACCGTGAGCACGCGCGGCGCGAAGCCATCCAGGAACGCCACCGCCGCGCAGGTGCCTTCGGTGCCGAGGTCGATCACGAGCCAGGGACGGCGGCTGCGACCCGCCGCATAGCGCGCGCGATGCACCTTCACGTGCGGGCCGTTGTCGGTCCGGAACGCCTGGTCGTGTGCGCACATCCCCCGGCTCGGCCGACCGTGGAAGACGACCGTGAGCTTCAGCCGTTCCTGGCCGGCCTCCGCGATGCGGTCCTGGTTCACGACGCACGGCAGCGACCACTCCCGACCCGCGAACAGGTCGAGCGGACCGTCGAGCCACATCCCGATCCGCTGCGTACCGAGCCGGATCTCGGCGCGCGTCACCCGGATGGGCTCCGCGTCGTCGGGCAGCCGCACCCGGAGGTTCAGCTTCACGTCTCGCCCCTTCTCGGTGGGCTTGCGCAGCTGCCAGAGCTCGATCGGCTGGGTCTCCGCCGACAGCACGCGGGGCCACACGCACGGGGTGGGCTTCTCGAGCGCCGTGGCCTCGGTGTGCTGCAGCGGCCCGGACTGCCCTTCGAGCGGGGTGTCCCAGTACTCCAGGTCGGCGCCCCACGTGCCGCCCTTGCCCTCCTTGCTGCGCACGCCGAGCGGCAGCAGCATCGGGCGCCGATCGTGCCCGCCCAGCGCGCCGTTCCAGCCGGCCACCTCCAACCCGGCCGGCACGGCGGGCTCGAGCGGGAACACCGGCAGGATGTCGAGGGACGTCGGGCCCGGCGGACCGTCTCCGAGCCTTCGGGCCTGCACCCAGCACGCGGGCGTGAGCGCCGGGCTCGACATCGGGGCCGGCAGCTCGATCCACCGCTCGCTCACCCCTTCCACGCGGAGCGGCTCTCCGAGATGGGTGACCCACCGATAGTGCGGGTGGTCGTCGTACAGGCTCGCGTGGCGCGGCAGTGTGGGGGGATCGGGCGTGAGGTACGCGTACCACTGGAACGTGCGCGTCTCCTTGCCGTCCTTCAGCTCGATGATCAGCTCCTTCCGCACCCACGGCAGCCCGAGCAGGCGCGTCTGGAGCTCGGGCGTCCACTGCAGCGTGATCGGGATCAGCTCCCACTGCTCGCGCTTCTCGAGCATGCGGGCCGTGCGGCCGATCGTGAGCCCCGGAACGGGCTGGCCCGCGGGATCGTGCGCAGGAGCGTTGCCCGGACGCACGATCACCTCGATCGGACGGCGCAGCTCGTGCCGCACGTACACGCTCGCGATGGCCTCGTTCACCTTCCGCATGCCCTTCGCGCACACGTCGTGCACCACCAGGCGGGGCGGCCACACCTTCCCCACCCGGAGCGGCGATCCGGTGTTCGGGCAGAACCGCTCGGTGAGGCGCCGTGCGGTGGGGATGTCGCTCATCCGACCCCCAGTGGGCTGAGCTGCAGCACGTCCACGATCGCATGACGCGTGGGCGGTGTGGAGAGCGCGGCGACTTCCTCGGCTCGCAGGTGGTCGAGCATCGACACGATGGCGCGCCGCGAGTTGCGCTCGAACATCGCGCGGATCGCGGGCATCAGGTGCTTGTAGCGCGCTCGGTCGAGGCCGATCTGCGCCATCACCCGCGAAGACGGCCCGAGCACCGCGAGCTCCACGAGCTTGAGCAGCGCTTCTTCGGCGTCGGGGGCGCTCGGCAGGGCATCGAGCCGGCGAGACACCCGCGCGGAGAGCGAGCCCCGCACCGCGCCGTCCGACAGCAGGTGGTGTACGGCCCCGTGCGGCAGGAACGACAGCGGCGGCAGCCCGCCCCCCGTCACGACGAGCGCACGCACGCCCTCCTCGCCCGCTGCGGTCAGCTCGCCCACGACGAGCCCGGTCATCAGCAGCACCACGGACTCCGCCAGCGCGGCGAGACTCTGCGGTGTGTCGCCCTCGGGCGGCGGGAGCACGAGGTCTTCGAGCTGGTGCTCGGAAGCCCCGTTCCTCGCGAGCTCGCCGAGCGGCGACGACAGCTCGCTAGAGTCGTCCCAGTAGATCGCGCAGGGCTCGCCCGACCGCACCTCGATCTTCATGCCCGTGCGCTGGAACCACTGCATGAGCTCGGCCGGCATGTTCTTCCGGAGCGACAGCACGGGGTCCATGCCGCGGTTCTGCATGAGGTGCGTGCGCAGATCCTCCGGGTTGCGGTCGCCGAGCACGGCCCGCAGCACGTCGGAGTACGACGGTGTCGCGGTGGCCGCGCGCGGGAGCCCGTTCGCGGCGTCGACGATCTCGCGCAGGTAGTCCTCGAAGTCCTCTCCGCTCGCCATGCCCAGCGGACGGCGCGTGAGCGAGACGGTGGCGGCGCGCTCGAGCTCGGCCGACACGGCGTTCTTGGGCAGCAGGCCCTCGAGGATGCCGCGCAGGCGCTCCGGATCGTCGGTGACCCAGCGGAGCAGCCCATCCTGACGGAGCGCGATCTCACACCCGGCCAGGATGCGCCCGTTGAGCGTGACCAGCACCTCCTGGAGCGCATCCCGCACGCGCACCGCTCGCTCGTGCAGCCCCTGCACGGCCGTTCTCGGGAGCGGGGACGTGGGATCGGCCGCGGCTCGCACCCGGGCTTCGATCGACGACGCCACAGCGGTCGCGAACTCGGCCTTGAACGCTTCGAAGCGGTCGCTCACCAGCTCCCGGGCCACCTGCCATCCGGGCCCCCGCCGCACGATGTACGACGGCACCCCGTCGAACGTACGGCGCCAGGCCAGCACGTTCGCGCCCTCGCCGCCCTCGTGCTCTCCCTCGAGGAGCGCCGGGAGGTCGACGTGGGCCCACTTGGTGTCGATCTCGCCCAGCTCGTCGAGCTGGGCGCGCAAGCGCTGCGCCGTGTAGCCGACCCCGGCTGCACCGAACGCCTTGAGGCGCAGGATGCGGTTCGACTCGATCTCGTCGGCCACGTGGAGCAGGCGGCGCGCTTCGGACACGACCGGACGCAGCACCTGCGTGATCTGGTCGACCAGCGGAGCCTCTCCGACGAATCGCACGGTGTCGAGGGCCTCGAGCACGCGGGACCGGAAGGTCTCGAACACGTCGTCGGTGGGGAGCTGGGATCGGAGCTCGTCGAGGTCGCGCACGGGCACTCCCTCGACCTCGACCGGCGGACCCGTGAACGACCGGCGGAGCGCCTGGAACGCCGCCATGTCGACCACGAGCTGCGGGATCTGCAGCGCCTGCCCGAGCGGGACGTGCACGAGCCGGTGGATGGACACCGACGCGGCCGGGATGGCCCAGGTGGCGCGGATGTCGAGATGCGGGCCGATGTCGACCGCCTTGCGGCGCGGATACTCCGACACGGGCGGGTTCCGCGCGGCATCCACCGCCACCTCGAGCACCTGCTCGGGCTCGGGCACGTGGATGACCGCCGTGATGCGGTTCTCGCGCAGCAGCTCCGCGAGCACGGTGTGGTTCCGGCGCACCGCGGGGTCGTCGACCCTTGCACGCCCTCCCAGCAGCACGGTGACCGGCTTCGCAGCCAGCGCCCGCACCACGGGGAGCAGCGCGGCCGTGCCCACCCAGGACAGCACCAGCACGCGCTCCCAGCCGTCCGTCATGCGCTCCACGTCGGCCGACAGGGCCTGGCTCGTCGCCCACAGCATCTCGGTGTGTGTGGGCAGCATGCGAACGGGCACCATGCGCCAGCGATCGGCGTCGGGGCCGTTGAACACGGCCAGTGCGCTCTCGCGGGCGAGCGTGGGCATGTCGGCTTCGATGGGCACGATCGGGTCGGCACACACCCGGTGGACCGGGAGGTCGAGGTGCTTCAGCCGGAGGTGGGCGGCCTCGGCCCCCACCACCACGATGCCGAGCTCAGCCAAGGCGCGCTCCATGGGCCAGGAGCAGGATCAACGCCGCGCCGAGCCCCACGGTGAGGCCGAGGGCACTGGCCACGACGAGGCGCAGGAACCACCCGGCGCGCGCGGCCTCGGAGGCTTCGGCGAGGACCACCGCGAGCGGACGCCCGGAGGTGCTCGCGGAGCTCAGGTGGCGTCGGAACGCCCGGTTCGCCGCCAGCCAGTTGAGCAGGAGGTAGCCGAACAGCGTGAACCCAGCGCCCAGGCAGATCGCGAACAGGAACGCGAGGGGCCACGGCCGCCCGTCGGCATCGGTGACCGTGACGCCTTCGACGGTGACGAAGTGCTCGCGCGGGCGCCACGCACCGTCGGCCGAGTCGAACCGGAGGGCGGCGACCATCGACGGCCAGAACGGCAGCGGACGGTCGAGCCCTTCCTGGAGGCGATCGATGCCCTCTACGGCCTTCCGGATGGGCGCGGAATCGCCGCGAACGTGCACCGACCCCGAGAAACCCACGGTGCCGACGAACGGATTGAGCCCTGCGCGGTGGTGGAAGGCCCGCGCCACGGCATCCGGGGAGACCGCGAGCCGTCCGAGCGTCGCGCAGCTCGCGTCGACCGTTCCCGGCACGGTGTCGGAGCCGGACTCCAGCATCACCGCGGTGCTCACCGCCGAACAGGGCGTCGACCGCTCCGGCGCCGCTCCGAGCGGCACGCTCACGTCTCCCGCCGCGACGGTACCCGCCGCCAGCGTGCCGTACGTGGGGGGCTCGCGCACCACGACGAGCTCGAGGTGGAGGGGTTCGCTCACCTGCCGCTGCAGGTCGCGCACCACGCGGCGTACCGCATCGTCCGACTCGGCGGTGTCGATGCCGATCACCACCACGCCCATCGCGAGGTCGAACCGCTCGCTGCTGCCGCCGAACGTGCCGATCCGACGGGCCGTCCAGCACCCGCCGTCTTCCTGGTGGAACTCCACCACGCCGCCCGCCGGCGTTCTCGGGGGGTCGATCGAGGCCGTGAGCAGGCCTACCGCGACGTGGTCGACGGAGCCTTCGGTCGGGCGGAGCAGCGCTTCGAGGGCCTTCTGCGTTCCCGCCGGGGTGACACAGCGGTCGGCGTCGGCAGGGTTCTCGGCCGACGACGGGTCTTCCTCGAACAGGTCGGTGAAGTGGATCTCGATGCGCGGCCCGCGCACCCGGGAGCGGATCGCGGTGACCGCCTGGTAGAGGCTCGTGCTGGCGGCCGGATCGCGGCTCACGTCGAGCCCCGACCAGCACCGGTCTCCCGGGGCACACCAGCACGCGCTGCCCTCTTCGGCGGCGGGCGAGCCCGGCGACATGGGGGCGCACGTGGGGTCGCGCGGCAGGATCTCGAATGGATCGGAGCTGCGCCCGGGTGTCGACCCCGGCGGGAGGTACGTGAACACGAGCGGAGACGCACCCAGCAGGCGTGCGGTGTCGGACGCCAGCTGCTGTGCGACCGAGGGCTGCGAGAATCGCCCGTTCCAGCGAGGCGTGTAGAGCGGCAGGTTGAAGCCGCCGTTGTCGAACGTCACGACGGTGGTCGGCGGAGGGGCCGCGAACGCGGCGACCACGAGCGCGATCATCGTTGGCCTCCGAGGTTCGGGATGGCCAGCGCCCCCGTGAGGAACTCCCCGTTCACCCGCGCGACGCCCAGCACCAGGATCCCGCCAGGGATCGGCACCGGAACCTGCCACAGATCCTGCGGGCGCAGGTCGATGTCGTGAACGGGCGGCCCCTGCGGGTTCGCCGTGCGACGGATCAGCCAGGGACCCGGCCAGGAGCCCGTGACGTCGTGGTAGACCTCCGCGAGCTCGCCCTCGACGGGGTCGTGCTCGACCACCAGGCGCACGAGGCCGGCGCCCACGTGCAGGCGGGTACGGTTGTGGGGCAGGCCGAGCAGGTTGCTGCCGGCCCCTCCGGTGGGCTTGCCCGACACCTCGGCGTAGTCCGCGAGGGCGTCGCGAATGTCGCGCACATCCCACGCCAGGTAGCGCACACCGCTCTCGATCCGCAGCGCCGCCCGGATCATGCCGCGCTCGAGCCGCAGGGACGCCTGCAGCACGTCGTCGGCGAGGAACACCGTGGCGTCGGACGCCATGTCGACGGCGACGAGCCGCCCCTTCTCCGTGAGGTAGGCGAGCACGTTCCCCGCGAGGCAGGGCGACGACAGCCCGTCGCTCATCGCAGGCAGCTCCAGCGGCCGCCTCACGAGCCTCGGCGGCGCCGACAGCCCCACCTCGTGAGCCATGCGCTCCGGATGGGGGCGTTCCTCACCGTGCGAGACGCAGTACCGGGCCTCGATGGGCTGGAGATCTCCCTCCGGACACACCCACACGGGGAGTCCACAGCATCCGGGCAGCCACGCGTTCAGCCCCTCGCCCGCGAGCTGCAGGGGGGAAACGGGCAGATTGACCGGTTGATCCGGATGATACGGGCAAAACATAGGGGCTTGGGGCTCGAACAGCCCGAATCATGTCACAAACCCGCGCAGAACGGCAGCCGCGCGGACCGGGTCGATGGGCTGGATCGCGCCACCGCTCCACCGTTCGAAGCCCCCGATGGGGACGAGGCGGGGCTGCAATCGCACGTGCCACGAGAACCCCGACGACACAGCCCGGTTGGGGGCATCGAACAACACGACGTTGTGACTGCAGTATCCGAAGGCCGCGTGCAGGCGCCGCTCCACGTCGTCGAGCCCGTCTGCGAGCGCTTCGACGCGGGCCTGATCGAGGCTCAGCCACGGGATGGGCTCGGTGGGTGCGAACCAGACCTCGAAAGGCGTCGAGGGCGCCCAGGGGCAGAAGCCCACCACCCCTGACCCCTGCCACACCACCCGGTTGTTTCTCGCGGCAACTTCCACGAGCTCCTGCACGAGGCGTGGCGAAACCGCCTGATGTTCCACGACCGCTTCGAGCCTCGACGGTGCGCGCGGCACGGCGATGACCTGGGCGTGGGGATGCGGCTGGCTGGAACCGGCCTCCAAGCCCCGGTTCCGGAACCACGTGACCGCGCCGAACCGCCGGTCGCGCCGGAGGTCCTCCGTGCGCTCGGCCGCCAGGGACAGGGCGATGCGCGGCTCGAGCACCTCGTGATGGGACGCCGACTCCGCGATGACCTCGTGCGCTCCGACGCCGGTGTGACCGCGGAGGACCCCGTCGACGAGAGGATGGTCGGGCGCCTCGGGACGAAGGCCCGGACGGCGGTTCGGGAACGCGCGGGCGACCCACTGCCCGCCCCGCTCCACCGACGCGATGGTCGACCCCGTGGACGCCTCGTGCCCCGGACAGAACGGACAGGACGCGACCGTCGGCAGGTTCCCGGGCGCGAAGGCCGGCGGAGGCGGGATGCGGTCGGGGCTCAACACGATCTGCTGACCGGTGAGGGGATCGAGGCGAACCGTCGACATGGCGTTCAGCTCCACCAGGCGAGATCGAGGTCGGGGAACACGGGGTCCACGAGCTCGCAACGCTCCAAGGTGTCGCGCACGACGGGGTCTTCGGGCCGCCCGGCGAGCAGATCCTCGACGCCGTTGCACAGATCGTCGAACCGCCCGGCATGGTCGAGGATGCGCCGCAGGCCGTAGTCCACGGCCCCGCGCGTGTGGATCACGAACGGCCAGTCGCTCGCCTGCAGGAGCAGCAGCTGACGCCCGGCGGCTTCCATGAGGGTGCGGGTCGCGGGCACGTCGCGGGTGCGATCGATGAGGGCGAGGAACCGATCCTCGGCGCGATACGCCAGCTCCCAGTAGAACCGCAGCTCGTCGTTCAGCCACACGCGGTGGTCGCCCCCGGCTCCCCAGGTGCCCTCGGGCATCGCGCCCGCCTTGTCGGCAGGGATGCGGGAGTGCACCTCGGACAGCGTCATCGGCTCGACCACGGACTGGGCGGCGAGCTCGCGCGACACGTCGAGCAGGAACCGCGGGCCTTCGTGCCACCAGTGCCCGAACAGCTCGGCGTCGAAGGGCGCGCACACCACTCCGAAGCGCCCCGTGCGCTGACGGTGCTCGGCCACCCGGCGCTGGAGCGTGCCCACGAAGTGCATCGCGTGGCTGTGAACGGCCGCCTGCACCTCGTCCGGACCGTACGTCGACTTCGAGCCGAGATCGACGCCGGGGCCGGTCACCCGCCAGTACCGCAGCCCACGCAGGCCGTGCCGCTTGTGGAACTCGAGATACCGCCCGTCGCCCGGGTACCCCACCTCTCCGCTCCACACCTGCTCGCTCACGTCGGGGCAGCGTGCGAGCACCGTGACGGGCGTGAGCACGTCGCGCTCGACCACCCGGAGCGGCTCCATCACGCTGTTCCAGCCCATGCGGGAGTCGGCCAGCATCGCGCCATCGACTGGCGTGGCCACCTCCCCGTCGAGCCGCGCGACCGGCACGCTCTTCTCGACGAGGTGCGTGTCGACCACGAAGCCCACGACGCCCTCTTCGCCGAACAGGCTCGCCACGCCGGCCCGATCCCGCAGGTCGCCGTGCAATGCGGGCGGCATCCACGGGCCTCCGGGACGGTACGCACACTCGGGCAGCCAGGCGGCACGGGGCCGGGTGAGCAGGTGCCGCTCGCTGGTCGCGAGCCCCGCGCGGATCTGCGCGCGAGCGCACTGGTCGTGCAGGATCAGCGGCTGGTAGCCATGCGTGGCGTTCGACGTGAGCAGCTCGACCCCCGGACGACCCCGCAGTGCCGCCGGGATGTCACGATCGATGCCCCGGAAGCGCGCCAGGAGGTCTTCGAAGTGCGCGGCCCACCGCTCGGCCAGCCAGGCGAGGTGGGCGTCTTGCGAGGTGAACGCCGCGGCGTCGCGCCGTGCGTGCTCCACCCGCTCCAGCAGCCAGGCCTCCATGCCGTCCTTGAACCGCTCGTGTGCGAGCTGCTCCAGCAGGATCGGCATCAACCCGATGGTCCACCCCGGTCGGATGCCCTCGGCATCGAGCGTGTCGAGGACCTGGATCAGCGGGAGCCACGTCTCGCCCGCGGCCTCGAACAGCCAGTCCTCGCCGTGCGGCCAGCGACCATGGTGCAGCACCCACGGGAGGTGACCGTGCAGCACCAGACAGAAAGCGCCATCAGCCATGGGGTTCCTCCCGGAGGTTGAGACGAACGGACCTTCGCTCGCGCTCCCGACCCCATAGCTCCACGGGCCAGGAGAGCACGACCCGCGCTGCACCCTGCGGCAGCGGCTCGATCCGTACACGGGCTGCTGGAGTGGGCTCCAGCTCCATTCGAGCGCGCCACCCGATGATCGAGACCTCCTCGATCGGAGGCAGCTCGATCACCTCGTCGAGCGGCACCTTCCCGCCAGCGACCGACACCGAGAGCGACGCTTCCTCCGCGCCCTCGAGCCTCGGCCCGCCCAGCGTCACGTTCAGCTCGGTCGAGAGCATCCCGCGCGCGCCCTCGTGGCCGCGGTTGTCGATGTCGAGCCGCACCTCCATCGGGCCGCGTGCGGGCAGGTGCACGTGCTTCGTCATCCGCACGGGGACCCCGCCGAGACTGCTGTCCGCACACATCACCCCGCGCATCGACCCGTCTCCACCGGGCTCGGTGGTCACGAGCTCCCAGGATCTCGCGGCCGGCTCGTCTCCCCACGCATCCCGGAACGCGACGGGAACCCGACCCGCCAGCGCGTTCACGGCCGACTCGCGGTGCGAGATCTCGGTGAGCACACCCTGGTTGCGCGGGCACAGCGTGACGGCCCAGCTCTCGGTCCACAGGCGCGCTTCGGCCGTCCCGTCGCAGTCGACATCCGCCTGGCGCCCGTCACACGGGGGCATCCCGAGCGCACGATGCGAAGCGAGCTCGGCCCGAAGGAGGTCGCGCCACGCCCGGTCGCGGAACGCACCGTGGACGTCGGCCTCTCCGGGCTCCGGAGCGTAGGCCTCCGCCGCCTGGGCGCGATGCAGGTACCGCCGGGCCTGCTGGAGTACGTGGGGGTCCGGGCCGTCGTCGTTGTACCTCCCCTCCCCCACGGTCGTCTCGAACCGCCGCACGAGCCGGCTCACGCCGAGCATGCGCTTGTGGAGCGCGTCGGCACCGGCGTCGCTCAGCAGGTGTCGCTCCCACAGCCCACCCGGACCGCCCGCCGGGAGGTAGGCCCGCGCGCGAGCCGCGCCCAGCAAGGAGGACGGGAGCCCGCTGACCCGGTCGAGCAGGTCGAGCGCGACCTCCGTGTGGCCACCTGGAGCCCCGAGCCGAACCACCCGGAGCCCCGTTCCTGCAGACTCGCCGAACGGCAGGACCCGCACCGCCCGCCCCTCGCGCTCCACGGCGAGCACAGCGGCGGCCGGAGCCCCGGCGTCGGCGAGCCACTCGCGGTCGAGCAGCGTCCACTCGAGCCCCCCCTTCGCCAGCAGGCGCGGCAGGGTCGGCTCCCACACCCCGTGCGGCACCCACGCGCCGAGCGGGCGCACGCCCAGGATGCGCTTGAGCAGCGTGGTGTGGGCGGACAGCTGAGCCGCCGCGTCGCGCTCGGGGATGGCGCTGAACACGGGCCGATGCAGTGGGGTCGCGAGGAGCTCGACACGGCCGGAGGCCAGCAGATCCCGGAGCTGTCGGATGGCGTCCGGGCGTCGCTTCGACCACTCCTCCACGAGCCGGCCCGCGAGCACGAGCCCCGCGCACCCCCGACCCGCGGAGAGCGCGTCAGCCACGGGCCCTACACCCTCGTCCCACGCGGCGTCCACCGCAGTGGTGCCCGACCACGCGGGCACGGCCACCACGACCACGAGCGCGGCGGGACTGCCCACTCAGACCACCCAGTCCGGCCCGCCGAGGTGGGCGACCTGTCCGTCGATCGACACGAGCGCACCCGGCTTCGCGTCGACCTGCACGACGGGCGCGACCTCCACCCGTGTGCCGTTCACCCGCACGTCCTCCACCCCGGAGGGGAGGCGCAGCCACAGGGTTCCCGCTGGGTCCCACCCGAACCGCACCACCGCGCCGCCCGCGCGTGCCATGGACCCCTGCGACAGCGCCCACTGGCCGGCCCCCAGCCACTGCACGAGCGCTTCGCCGGCCGGCGAGATGGGGCGGTCGGGCGGCGTGACCCGCGCACGCGACGCGGCGATCGGGCGCTTCACGTCGTCGGGCACGGGCTCGCCGATCGCTTCCCACGCCGCCGCCACGAACCCCCGGAACGCAGCATCGAACTGGGCCGCGAAGGGGGTGTCGAACTCCGGGCCGTACCACCAGAACCAGTCCGAGCCCTCGGCAGCCAGCAGGTGCTCCATGGCGGCCTCGCGACCCGTCTGCGCGCGCTCCACGGCAGCCCGCACGCGCGCCAGCATCGCCCACGCCCGGTGGTCGTCCGGAGACCCGGCCCAGATGTCGAAGTTGGCCCCGATCCAGCTGCCCGAGTGCAGGGCATCGACCCGACCGACCGGAGGCGCCTGGCTCGCCTCGTCGAGCGTGATGCCGAGATCCATCAGGGCGCGCACGAGCACCGCCCGGAACGCGCGCCCGGCGTCGGGGAACGCCTCCCACGGGTTCTCGCCGTCGAGCGCGATCACCGTCAGCCCCGGGGTCTTCGAGGCCTGGGTGACGAGGTCGCGCACCGCGGTGGTGGCGTCCCAGCGGGCGTATTCGAAGCCGATGCGGTCGGAGAGGCCGTGATCGCGGAAGAATCCGATGACGCCGTGGCCGAGATCCCAGCCTCCGCCCCCTGGCCGAAGCCTCGTGACCCTGGAGCGTGCGAGCACCCCGTCGTCCGTCGCCAGCCACCGGAACCCGGCCTGGCCGACGAGCGCGACCGTCTCCGGAGATACCGAGCCCTCCGACGGCCAGCACCCGAGCGGCGCACGGCCCGCCCAGCCGGTCATCGCCTCGCGCCCGCGCTCGAGCTGCAGGCGCGCGTCGTCGGGCCACGCGAAGTCGACATCGGGCGGGTTCGCGACGCTGCGGCCCGCGTGGCGCACATTCACGAGCAGCGGCAGGATCGGATGGTGCAGCGGAGTCGTCGACAGTGCGGGGCCCTGGGTCGCCCCGAACCGCTCGAGGAGCTCCGGGAGCTCGGCCAGCATGCGGTCTTGCGCGTCGAGCAGCGCTTGGCGGTCGGCGTCGTCGAAGTCGCGCCCCTTCGCGATCAACGCGGCCAGCACGGGATGATCGCGACGCGCGGTCGATCCGGTCCATACGAGCGTGGAGAGCACCTGGAGGTCGCGCACCATCGGGAGGTCGAGCCGGCGCCCGGTCGCGATGACGTCTTCGATCTCACGGTAGCGTGGCGTGTCGCGCATCACCGGGTGCCCGCACGGGAAGGTGCGCGCGATGGTGTCGATCTCGGCGTCGGTCAGCGACTCGGCCGTGCGGCGGGTGAGCTCGAGGTGGGCGTCGGTGCCGCCCTCTGCGTAGTACAGCAGCTGCTCCCAGAGCCCGGGAACGATGTTGAGCGTCCACGGCACCCCGGTCTCGATGCTCTCGACGAGCAGGTCGCGGTAGCCGCGGAGCGCGTGCAGACGGGTCCACGGCATCGCGGGGATGCCCGTGGTGGGGTCCCGGTACTCGGGCTGATGGAGGTGCCAGAGGACCGCGATCACAGCGGGAGCTCGTACTGTCGGTAGCGACGGTAGATCTGCATGCCGATCCCCTCGACGACCCCGCGCATCGGGCCGTTCCGCTCGTCGATCACGCTGCCGTCGATGCGGGAGTAGCCCGCGCGACGCGCGCCGTGAACGACATTGACGATCATCTTCGCGTGCAGCCCCGACCCCCGGTACTCCGGGTTGACGCCGATGAGCTTGAACGCCGCTGTGCGCACGTGCCGCAGGCCGTTCACGAACCGCGGCAGACCGAGCGGGAGCAGCCGCCCGTGGGCATGCACGAGGGCCTCGTTGATCTCGGGGAGGCACGCGGTGAAGGCCGCGGGGCGCCCGTCCACGAGCCCGAGCTGCATGAGCTCGGTGTTGGCGAACACGAGGTAGGCGCGCCCCAGCGCGAGGAAGGTGGCCCGGGGCATCGGGCTCACGTCGGGCACGGTCTTGTACGACTCGTTGAGCACGTCGTGCGCGCGGATGAGGTCCTGACTCATGGACCGCCAGCGGGCGCGCCGCACGACGAGGCCGGGGATGTCGCAGCCGTCGGCCTTCGCCTGCAGCTCGTCGGGGATGGGCCGCTCGGAGCCGTCGGGGAGGAACAGATCGATCTCGTACGCGAGCGTGTCGTGGTGCTTCACCATCCCGAGCCCCTCGAGCAGGTCGGCGTAGTGCGGCGGGTGATGGCCCTGGAGCATCGGGGGCAGCGTGTCGAACCCCTCGACGGCGAGCCCGGCGTACTCCCAGCGGGTGAGGTTCCGGGGGCCGCGCAGCAGCTTTCCGCCCCACGCGCGCGCCTGGCGGGTGACCTCCTCGAACAGGGCCGCGGAGATGGACGGATCGGGCTCCGACTCGAAGAACCCGAACCACACGACCCCGTCGGCCTTGTCGAAGTTGCGGTCCTTCAGCGCGGACGCCGTGCCGACGAGCTCCGAGCCGCGGAACGCGCCGAAGATCACCAGCTCGGCGTGCTCGAAGAACGGGTTCGACGGCTTCAGCCGGCTGCGCTCGTACACCTCGAGCGGCGCGACCCAGAAGGGGTCGTCGGCGTACAGCCGACGCGGCAGACCGAACAACAGGCGGCTCTCGGACGGCAGGTCGAGGCGGCGGACGTGGATCGACATCCACGGACTCTACCAGCGCTCGGGTACGCTGCGACATGCGCGCTGTGCTCCTCGCCCTCCTGGCTGCCTGCCGGGCTCCCGTCCGCACCGGTCCGCCCGATGCGGACACGGACACGGACACGGATTCCGACACGGACACGGACGCCGACACGGACACGGACACGGACGCCGACACGGACACGGACGCCGACACGGACATGGACGCCGACACGGACACCGATACCCCACCCACCGCCGAGACCTCCGCACCCACGGGCCTCCCGGGCACCGGGGCTCCGGTCCCCACCGCCGACACGGGGGTTTCCACGGCCGACACCGCGGTGGCCTGCCCCGACGATGCCTGGGAGCCGAACGACGCGCTCGCCACCGCGGCGCCCTGGCCTTCCGGGGGGCTCGCCGTGTCGTCCGCATCCCCCGACTGGTTCGCGTTCACGGCCGATCCCGGCGACGACACGACCGTCTCGATCCACTTCGATCCCGCCGTCGCCGACCTCGATCTCCGCGTGTTCCGGGCCACCGGAGCGATCGCGGGCGCGAGCTACGGGACCGGCGACGAGGAGTCCGTCACGGTCCCCGGAGGCTCGGCCGGCGTGGACTACGTCGCTGAGGTGTTCGTGCGCAGCGCGAGCGTGGGGTGTCCGACCTACACGCTCTCCCGCACCTCCTCCACCGACACGGCGCCGCCGGCTCCCACGGGCGACACCGGGATCTCCGCGGGCACCGGCGACACGGCGGTTCAGGCGGTCGGGCCGGGCGTGCTGGTGGGGTGGGGCCACACCTGCGGGGGCACGAACACCGCGAGCGGCACGTGCGGCGGCAGCAACGCGCCCGACGCGACCCTCGCGTACACCACGCCCGTCTCGGGCTTCTACCAGTTCGACACGCTGGGCTCGAGCTTCGACACCGTGCTCACCGTGCGGAACGGCGCGATGGTGCTCGCCTGCAACGACGACAGCTTCGGCCAGCAGAGCCTGGTGTCGCTGTACATCGCCGGTGGGGTCGACCTCACGCTCGTCGTGGACGGCGATTCCGGAGCCTGCGGCGACTTCCAGGTGCAGGTGATCGAGCCGATCGTCGCGCCCTGAATTCCGCGGCACCGTCCGCTATTCTTCGGCTTCCTCGGGCACGCCGACCTCGAGCTCCACCATCGTGACCGCGATGTCGTCGCGCTTGCCCTGCATGGCCTCGCGGATGCCGAGCTCCGACATCGGGCGGTCGGACAGGAACACCCACACGGTGGGCGAGCCCTCCTCGGCCACGAGCACCTCGACGGGTGCGGGCTGGAGGCCCCCTCCCCGCTTCACGGGCGACACGGCGAGCACCTCGCGGAGCTGCCCGTTCATCCCGGACGCGAAGCCCGCGTGCCCCGCGCGGTGCGGGTCGAGCCAGATCTGGAGGACCGAGCCCGGAGGCACGAGGTTCTCCTCGATCGGACCCTCGGCGGTGCGGATCTCGACGACGGCGGGCTCCCCCTCCCACTTCGCGGCCTCCACCTGGGCCTCGGTGGTGGTGAGCAGCGCGGCGACCACTGCGATCACGATGCCGCCGAACATCAGCACACCGAACCCGGCCACGAGCAGCGGCAGCATGTTGGACTTCGGCTTCGGGGTGACCGGACGCGGGAGCGCATCGAACGCGGCCTTGTTGTCGGACCACCGGTCGAAGCGCTGGAAGCACCACGAGCACGTCGCGAGGTGCTGCTCGTACTGCTCGGTCTGGAGCGCATCGAGCGCCTCGAGCGCGAACCCGTGCATCTGGATCGTGGTGAGGTGCCCATCGTCGAGCGAGCCGACGGGTGGCTCGTCGCCGAGGCTGTCGAGCTCTTCGTCGATGTCGTTGAGCGCGAACTTCACGGACGTGGCAGTCATCGACAGCACGCTCGCGACCTCGTCGATGTCGAGCCCGTCGCACAGGAGCAGCAGCAGCGGCTTCTGGACCGTGCCCGGCGCATCGAGCACCCGGCGCACCTGAGCGACGTTCGCGAGGTACGGCCCGACCGCAGCCGGGATGGGCTCGACCGACTGCATGGCGAGCGCGGAGTCGGTGGCCTCGATCAGCAGCCGCGTGAGGCTGGCCTTCGCTCCGTTCCCGATCCAGGCCCGCTCCGGCGAGCGGAACCACGCGAGCGTGGCTTTCTGGGCATCGGCGACCCCGAGCATCCGGAACCGACCCCACACCACGTCCCCGAGCCGGGCGTACGCGGCGTCTGCAGTCTGGGTGCCCTGCGCGTCAGACATGCTGGACCTGGAACCGCAGCACCGTGCTCCCGACCATGATGGTCTCGCCACCCGAGAGGATGGCTTCGGAGACGCGCGTGCCGTTCACGACCGTTCCGCGCTCGGTGCCGTTGTCCATCACGAGGAAGCTGTCGTCGGTCTGCACGAAGCGACAGTGGAGCGGCGCCAGCATGGGGTCTGCGGGCAGGTACACCTCGCAGGCCTCGTCGCGACCGAGCGCCACGACGCCTCGCACCGCCACCTGCGTGCCCCGCGCGGGCCCGCTCATGATCTCGAGCACGGCCGTCGACCGCGACACCGCCGTGACGGCATCGAGCGGCTCCTCGCCGGTCATCTCGACGGGCTGGAGGTCGCGCTTCTCGTACAGATCGAGATCGGACGAGCCGATGGGCGGGAAGCGCACCGGCTCCGAAGCCCCCGGGCTGTCGCCGCGCTCCGACTGGAGCACCGGGATCTGCACCTTGGTCGCATCGACCTCGTTCGCGTCGTCGTCGGCGTCTCCCGTCACCACCCACTGGGGCGTGGGGGCGTCGCCGGCCGGACCCAGGCTGTCCTCGTCGCTCCCGGGCATGTCGAGGTCCATGAAGGTGGACCCTGCGAGCGGATTGTGCCGGATCTGCGTCGCCGCCTGGTCGTCGTAGTCGTCGTAGTCGTAGTCGCGGTCGCCCTGCGACGAAGCGAAGTCGTCGGCATCGTCCTCGGCACCCCACGACTTCACGGGGTCTGTAGAGCCCCGGGGCTCCCCGTCCGACGCGCCGCGGGCTTCGACCACGGGCTCGTAGAGGCTGTCGCCGTACACCACGTCTGCCGCACCGTCGTCGTCCTCGAGCTCCCCGTCTTCTTCGGGCTCGTCGTCGAGCGGCTCCTCCACCACGAGCTGGGCGAACATGGCGTCGCGGGTGGTGGCGGTGGTCGGGACCTCGTCTTCCTCGGAGAGCGGGTACGACGCCGCGGCCGGTGTGGCGTCGGGCTCGTCGTCGGCTCCCCGTACGCGCTCCTCGATGAGCGAGGCGTCGAAGTACACGGGACCGTCGGAGGACACGGGGTCGTCGTCGTCTTCGCCATGAGCGCTGTCGGCAGGGGGCGCTTCGTCGACCTCGGGCTCCTCGGCCTCGGAGTCTTCAGGACCTGCCCACGAGTGGACCTCCGGCTCGTCCTCCAGCTCCGGGTCGTCCTCCGCCTCGTCCGCCGCATCCGCTTCGGACACGAGAGCATCGAGCACACGGGCGTCTCCCTCTTCGGTGGCGCCGGTGACATCGTCGGCGAAGTCGGTGGGCAGCGCCTCTCCGTCGTCGTCTCCATCAGGTGCGTCGTCATGTGCGTCGGCGGCTGCGGCTTCCGGCTCGTCGGGGACCGGACCGAGCACTGCTGCGGCGCGCGACGGCCCGCTGGACGCCTCGGGATCCACACCCTCCCACGTCGGGTCGGCGGAGTCGGGGTAGTCGGACAGCTCGTCGGCGAAGTCGGCCGCCAGCGCGTGTGGCGCGGAGGCTTCGACCGGCGGCTCGAGGGACGGATCGGGCACGACCACGCGGATGTCCCACAGGTTGCTGCCGAGCTGAACGGTCTCGCCGCCCATCAGGCGCCAGCCGGGCACCTGATCGCCCTCGACCGCGAGCTCGGCTTCGCCCACGGCCTCGATGTACACGGCCGATCCGCGACGCGAGATGGAGGCGTGGCTCGGCGACAGGCCCGGCACGACCCAGTCGCAGTCGGGTGCAGAGCCGATGCGGGCCTCCCACGCGAACGACGGCATCTCGAACTCGATGGCGTCGCCCAGCAGGAACTCCACGCTCGGACGCTCCGCGACCCCTTCGAACTGGCGCGGCCCTTCCGGGGCTTCGGGCTCGACCTCGGCGGGGCTCGGCGTTCCGATGAGCGACGCCCAGTGCTCGTCGGTGCCGAACTCGGCGGTGCCTGCGCCCGCAGACCCCGTGATGAGCCGCCCGCGGATCGGATCGCCGAGCGGCAGCACGATGCGGTGCGTCGTCGGCAGGAAGTCGTGGTCGAGCGCGGTGCGCGCCCAGCGGTAGCTCCGCGCGAACCGGAACTCGGGGTCGCCCGACAGCCAGAGGGTCTCGACGGCCCGGATCCGGCGCTCCCAGCGCGGGTAGGCCGCGGACAGGCGGGAGAACAGGTCGGCATCCACACAGCCGTACCGGGTGAGCAGATCCACCGCGGCACACGCGAGGCGACCGCTCGTGGCGCCCGCGTCGGCGACCCCGTTCCCGAGCGGATGCCTGGAGAGCCAGTCGGACAGGGCCTCTCCGGAGAACATGCCCATGAACAGGCGCGCCAGGGCTTCCTGGGGCGTGAACCGGTCGGGCGTGTTGGCGAGCCACGGTGCGCGGTCGGCGCCGGGATGCCCTCCGCGCGCGGCCAGCGCCACCTTCGCGAGCCCCCACCACGCCTCGGCGTGCTCGGGCACCGTGTCGAGCACGGTGTTGTACCAGCGCATGGCCACCGCGAGCCGGCCGCGGAACCACGCCGCGTCGGCGCGCTGGATCGCGGCCTCGAGTCGCTCGCCGTGCGTGCGCACCGCCTTGAACAGGGCGTACAGCCGCTCGAGCTGCGCAGAGCCCTCTTCGAGCTTGCCCATGTCGAGGTAGAGCGGACCGGCGAGCTTCAGGGCCTCGCAGTTGTCGGGCTGGAGCGCGAGCGCGGCCTCGAGCTGCGCGATGGCGTCGTCGTAGCGAGCCTGATCGAGGAGCAGCTCCGCATAGGCCGTGTGATCGGCGGCACGCTCGCTGGCTTCGGGCTCTTCGGACTTGCCCTCGTAGATGGACGTGAGCTGCTGGTAGGCCTCGGCCGCGCGGTCGTCCTGACCGGCCCGATGGCGCATGCGGGCGAGCTCCCGGAGCGCCGGGTAGTGCTGGGGCGCGCGCTCGAGCATGTTCTCGTAGATGGCCTCGGCCTCGGGATCGAGGTGCACGGCCCGCGCGATGGTGGCGGCGCGCAGGAGGATGCGCGACGCGTTGTGCACCTTCTTCTCGTGGTCGGCCTCGAGCCGCATGAGCGCGATGACCCGCCGCCACTGGCCGCGGCGCGCGCGGAGGTCCTGCAGCTCGGACGTGAGGTCGAGCGGCTTGATGCCCGCCGCCTCGGCCTTGTCGATCCAGTGCAGGCCGGCGTCCTCGTCACCCAGGTGCTTCACGAACGCCCGGCCGATGGCGTACTGGACCTGTGGACGCTCCTCCTCGGGGATGTACGGCAGCAGCTGCTGGCTGTGATCCACCATCGCTGCCCAGTCTCCGCGGGACTCCGCGAGCCGGGCCAGGGCGCGCAGGGCTTCCTCGCCGCGGCGCGGCAGGCGGTGGTCGACCACGACCATCGACCAGATCTCGGCCGCACCCGTGGGGTCGGAGAGCTGCTCTTCCGTGATTCGCGCGAGCTCGGCGCGCATGGACGCCCGCAGGACCGAGGTGCGCTCGCGGGCCTGGTTCCACAGCACGTCGGCGACACGACGCCAGCCATCCGTGCCGGCCGCGAACTCGCGGAGCAGCGGGAACAGCGTATCGGGCTCGGCGGACTCCTCGAGGGCCGTGGACAGGCACTCGAACGCCTCCTCCCACGCCTCCATGCGGAGGTAGATCGTGCCGAGGATGCGCTTGATCTGCACGCTGTCGTTCGGACGGAGCGACCACAGGCGCGTGTAGTGCTCGCTCGCGATGACGTAGCGCTGGCGCTCGAACGCGCGCTCGGCGAGGGACTCGAGCACGGTTCCATCGGCGAGGATCGCTTCGACGAACGCCGACATCGACGCGTAGCGGGTGTCGGTGTCCCAGTCGACCGCGCGCTTCAGCACGTCGCGCATCGTCTCGGCGATGGGCAGGCCGTCGATGAACTTGTTGGGATTCCGCACGATGGTGTACGGCAGCTTTCCGCCGGCGAGGCCGTACAGCGCGCACATCGCGAGCCCGTACACGTCGGACCCCGCGTTGGCCCGCTGGCCGCGCTCCACGGACTCCGGAGCCACGAACACGTTCGCGCGCTCTTCCTGGGCGTGCTCCCCCGCGAGATCGAAGTCGACGAGGTGGGCCCCGCCATCGAGCCCGAAGTGGATGTTGTTCGGAGAGACGCGTGCGTGGATCAGCTCGTGCTCGTGGGCCGACTGGAGGGCGTTGCCCACCTCGACCACCACCTGCAGCACGTCGACGGCGTCTCCCTTCCAGCCCTTCTCGAGCGTGCCGCCCTCGAAGTAGTCGGTGACGAGGTACACGAAGCCGTCGCGGCTCTGCGAGGCCTCGAGCAGGCGACCGAGCCCGGCGTGCTCGATGCCCTGGAGCGTGCGGGCCGCTTCGAGGAACGAGCCGACGCGCATCTTCTTCGACACCCACGGGCCGACCATCTCCTTCACGACCACGAGGCACTTCCGCTCGCGGTCCCAGGCCTTCCACGTGGCGTCGCCCGCGGAGTCGCCCATGCGCTCGATCAGGCGGTACCGGCCGTCTTTCAGGTACTCGCCCGGGCGCAGGCGCGGACCCCGACGGAGCTCGCGCCGCGTGCGGTCGATCTGCGCCTCGACCTTCTCGTCGAGCTTGCGATCCCGGCGCGTGTAGAGGTCGGCGAGCTTCTCGCCCAGCGACTCCGCTTCTTCGTCCTCGTACCGCGGCACCGGCGGCACCATCGTGAGGGCGCCGCTGATCTGGGTCTCTCCACCCGGGTCCGTCATCCCAACCTCGATCGCGTCGTCGCACCCTCCCCAGGGCACGACGGGCGGGCATCATAGATCGGCAGCGAGCATCCGCGTGTCGTCGAAGAAGGACTGCCACGCCTCCGCTGCATCCTCGTCGGGCCCCAGGCGCTCCACGAGCACCAGGAAGTGGCGCTCGGAACGGTCCGGGAGGTCGAGCTCCACGAAGCGCGGCGCATACTCGCCCTGGAGCGCCACGGGAATGTCCCAGGACTCCACCAGCTCGCGCATCCGGCGCGGCCCCCGCTGCCCGCGCACCACCTTCGAGTGCAACAGCGTGGGGTGGAGAGGCGCGAAGTACGCGGCCTCCACGTACTTGTCGTGGCCTGGCGACCGGGGCGCCTCGTCCGGGCCCACGGCGCGCTCCCCCACCTCGCGCGTGACGAGCCCGTGCTGATCGAGGATCGTGAGGTCGCTCCAGTACCCGACCGCGCCGACCGCCGGTGCGACCAGAGACGAGCCCGGAACCGCGTGCACCGCGAGTGCCCGCCCGCGCACCGCGAACCCTCGGGCGTTCTGTGCGGTGCGGTCCCAGCGCGCGAGCTCCGTCATCGGGCCCGCGTCCGTCGCACGGATGTGGAGGGCCTCCTGCAGCGGGACCGGTGCGATCGAGGCTCCGAAGGCCGGCAGCAGCTGGACGAGGAGCACCCCCGCTCCCGCCAGCCACGCCGACGTCGGCCCCCACCGGTCGTCGATCCGCTGGACCGCCGCCCCGAGCAGCCACGCCAGGAACGGGAGCCCGACGACGAGCATCCGCCCCATCGGGAGGAAGTCGCCCCCGGCCAGCACGGCGAACACGGCCGCTCCGAGGCCCATCACCGCGATCGCGCGGAACGCACGGTCGCGTGCGACCCAGGGGACCGCCAGCGCCGCCAGCACGGGGGTTCCGAACGTCACCGCGAACAGCGCCACGTACCGCAGGCCCCGATCCAGGCGGGCGACCCCGAAGGCGACCTTCACGACGGCCGTGTGGGGCACCAGCGTGCCGAACGTCCACAGGCGCCAGCCCGAGTACGCCGCGAACAGGCCCGCGAGCACGAGCCCGGCGGTGCGCAGTCGCGTGGGGTCGCCCGAGCGGAGCAGCCCGAGCCCGAGCCCCGCGAGCACCCAGCCCGCACCCTCGATCCGCAGCAGCATCACCAGGAGCCCCGCCACGACGAGGCTCCCCACACTCGCCCGCTCCGCGAGCACGGCCCGCTCGAACCACCACAGCACGGCGACGGCGAACGGCACGGTCTCGAGCCCTCCGGTGCTCCACACCGCCCACGCGGGGCACGTGCCCACGAGCGCTGCGGCCACCACGGAGGCGCGCGCCCCGAGCCCGAGGTGCTCGCGCCCCCACCGGTCCACGAGCCCCACGCCCACGAGCCCGATGCACGCCGACGTGAGCGGGAGCCACAGGGTCGTGTCGAGCAGCAGGCCCTCGAACAGCGCGCCGTACAGCACCCACCCGAGGTTGCTGTACCCCTCCACGGGCGCAGCATCGGCGGGGTTGAACACCGGCCCGAGCCCGCGCGCGAGGTTCCGGGAGTACCGGAACCCGATGTACGCGTCGTCGCACAGGAACGCGAACCGCGCGGACATCGCGACCGCCACGAGCAGGACGAGCCCCAGGTTCCGCATGGTGACCAGGGTAACCGTGCTACATGGCCCCGGTGACGGACCGACGCGCCCTCCTCGCCCTGCTGCTCGCTGCAGCGGCCCTCTGGCACGCCCTGGCCCTGCTCGCTCCCGAGCAGCCGCCCCCGCATCCCGGAGCCGTGGGGCGCGACTACGCCACCTACCACTACGCCGCGCAGACCGCGCTGGCGGGCGGCGATCCCTACGACACCGCACAGCTCGACGCCGCCGCGCATGCCGAGGGTGTGCGGCGGAACGCGGTGTACCCCTGGATCTACCCGCCGCCGGCCGTGCTCCTGTTCGTGTGGGCCCCCTCCGTGAGCCTGCAGACGGGCCTCCGCATCTGGCAGGCCGTCTCGGAGCTCGCGCTGCTGGGGTCGATCGCGGTGCTGGCCGTCGGCTGGAAGCCCCTGGGTTCCGGGCGGGTGCTCGCCATCCTCGCCATCGCGCTGTCGCTGATGTGGGGCGTGGAGTACGGGCACCACCTGGGTCAGGCGAACGCCCCCGTGCTGTTCCTCACGCTGCTGGGGCTCGTGCTCGCGGAGTCGGTGCCCGCGATCGGGGGCGGGCTCGTCGGCATCGCCGTGATGGTGAAGCTCGCTCCCGCCCTGTTCGTCGGGCTCCTGGTGCTCGAGCGTCGCTGGAGGGCCGTGCTGGGCGCGACGGTCGCGATGGCCGCCTGTACCGTGCTGTCGCTGGCGGTGGTGGGAACCGAAGGGCAGCGGCACTTCTGGACCGGCGTGCTCCCAGGGCTGTCGACCGGCGACTACAACGGCCTGTCGATCCGCATCGACATGTTCGCGAACCACAGCCTGCCGAGCGTGCTGAACCACGTGTGGCCCGGCGGAGACACGCTGAGCACGGCTGCCTGGGCCGGGTCTCTCGCGGTGGGGCTCGCCGTGCTGGCCGTGCTGGCCGCCCTCTTCCACGTCCCGACGACCGATCCGCTCGTGCGGGCCGCGCGGATCGGCGCCGTCGCGAGCGCCGCGCTCCTGCTTCCCGTGTACACGTTCGACCACCACCTCGTGTGGCTCGCACCCGCCATCGTCGCGGTCGGCGTGGGGCTCGCCGAGCGCCGCCTGCCCGCCTGGGCCGGCATCCCGGCCGGCATCGCGCTCGCGGTGGTGTGCCTGCCGAACCCGCCGCTCCGGCGCCTGGCGACGTACTACGACGGCACGGCGGTCGCCGTGGTCGTGGAGGGCTCGAAGCACCTCGCTCTGTGGGCGTGGCTCGTGCTGACCGCCTGGCTCGGGCGGGCGCGTCAGTCCTGAGCGCCGCTCAGCGGCGGGGGTGCGGTGACCGCCCCGTCCTCGGGGACCAGCGTGCCGATCGCCCTGCGGTCTTCCCGGAGCCAGTCGCGGGCCGCCGCCGACAGGCTCTCGACGGACAGGGCGTCGTTGCGCTTCGACCACCCGGACAGGCCCGCGGGGTCGACTCCGTCGAGCAGGGCGTCGCTGATCGTGGCCACCCAGTACACCGGGCTCTGCTCCGCCTTCGCGTGTGCCGCGCGACGCTCGTTCTGCACGGTCTCGACGTAGAACGGGTCGAGCGGACCGGCCACGAGCGCGTCGATCACGCCGAGGGCGGCGTCGCGATGGGTCTCGAGCAGGGCCGGGTGGGACGTCCACTCGATCCGCACGCGGTACATGGGGCTCGGGAACGCTTCGACGGCCGTGCGCACCCGAAGCGCGTACAGCCCGCCCCTGGCCTCGAGCAGCACCTCGTCCAGGCGGTCTTCGAGCACGGCACCGAGCGCTTCGAGTCGCTCGCGCTCCGCCAGGCCCGCGGACGGGAGCGGCCCGGCGTACTCGATGCGCGTGCGCGACCGGGCCTCGAGCCCGCGCGCCACCTCGACCGTCAGCGCGCCCTTCGCGCGCCGCACCTTCCGATCGGTGCGGTCCACACCGGTCTTCGCGGGCGGGATGCTCGCGAGCCAGGTCTCGACGAGGGACGCGAAGTCGTCGCCCAGATCCCCCGCGATCACGAGCTGGAAGTCGGACGGATCGGTGAACAGGTCGGCCCAGGCGACCGAGACACCGTCGGGGTCGAGCTTCTCGACGTCGGCGTCGCTGATCGGCAGCACCCGCGGGTCGTTCGGGTACAGCGCGTGCATCCAGGCGTCCTCGAACTGGGCGGCCGGATCGGAGATGCGCTTCTCCTGCGCGCGCTTCAGGTGGTCGACCGCCACGAGGAACCCCTCGTCCGTGAAGCGGGCGGCCGTCGTGTGCAGGTACAGAAGCTGCAGCGCGACCTCGAGATCCTCCGGCGCCGCGCCCCCCGAGAGCATGGCGCTGTCGGACGCGATGCTCGCGTTCACCTGCACGTCGCGGGCCGCCAGGAAGCGCGTGATCTGCTTGGGATCGAGCTCGCCGAGCCCGCTGGCCGCACGAGCGGCGGGCGCCAGGGCCGCGGTGCGGTACGTCGCATCGGGGAAGCCCGACAGACCGCCCTTCCGCACGGCTCGGAACGCGACGGGGCCCGCCATGTCGCGCACCCACAGCTCCATGCCGTTCCCGAGCGTCCACCGCTCGAACCCTTCGACGGGCGCGGGCTCCCGGGAGGTGATCGCGCCGGGAGCCGGGGGCTCGACGAGCGACGCGAGCGCACCGTGGTCGAACGGGGGCTCGAGCGAGAGCTTCGCCACACCCGCTTCGACCGCGTGCAGGGCATCGACCGTGACGGCGGGCGCGCCTTCGGGCGTCACCACCCGGACGGCCAGGGCGCCGCGGGAGAACCCGGCGGCCCAGTCGGTGAGCTCCTGGACGGCGAACGTCGGCACGTACTGCTCTGCGAGGCCGGCCTCCCGCGCGTTGCCGGGCACGGCGATGCCATCGGTCGCCAGGCGCACGAGGGCCGCGAGACGATCGTCGGACGTGGGCGCCGCGGCTTCGGCGTGGCGGGCGATCACGACCTTCTCGGCGCTGCGGATCTCGCTGTTGAGCACGCCCCACTGCGCCAGGCGCCGGGCTTCGGCGAGCAGCGCGCCGTACACCGCCTCGGGATCGCCCGTGGCTTCGAGCACGTTGCCCCCCTCCCCCGGCACGGTGTCGAGCACGGCCGCGTGGGGTGCGGTGAACGGCGCTTCCGGCAGTCCGGCCAGCTCGTCGAGCCGGGCCTGGAGGATGGTGAGGCCGACCTCCTCGAGCAGCCGGTCGCGCTTCCAGCGCACGGTGTCTCCCGCCGGGCGGTCTCCCTTCCACAGCACCCGCACCGCGGGGCTCGCGACCTCGGCGTCCGACCACACCGTGTACACGGGGTCTGCACGGTCGGGGACGGCCGGGAGCGCCATCGACGCGGGGCTCTCGGGAGTCGGCTGACGGCCGAACGCCGCCGCGATGCGGTCCTCCACCTCGACGCCCGCATCGCCGACCACGATCACGGTGGTGCGGCCCGGCGTGAACCACCGGTCGTGGAAGCCCTGTGCGGCCGCGCCATCCAG
This sequence comes from Myxococcota bacterium, assembly GCA_041389565.1. Classification (GTDB taxonomy): domain Bacteria; phylum Myxococcota_A; class UBA796; order UBA796; genus JACKEQ01. The sequence continues at coordinate 248,330 of JAWKRP010000002.1, read as the reverse complement.
CTTCGCGAAGTCGGGCTCGACGGGATGCTCGAGCCAGGCGCTGCCCGCGAGCTCTCCCGCCCGCGAGGCCCGTCGGAGGCGCCCCTCCAGGGTGGAGACGGCGGAGCGGCCCTCCAGCGCGGCGGGATCGACCTCGACCTTCGCGCAGCACACGCCCTGTCCGAGCTGCTCGAGGCGTGCCCCCACGTCACCCGACGCCGTCCACACCGTGGCCGCGGGCCCCACGTCGACCTGCAGATCGGGGCCTGCGAGGGTGTCGGCGACCGCCCAGGCCGCGCCGGCCTCGTTCGGGCCCTCGTGCACCCAGCCGGCACCGACCACCACCGCGACACGGGCATCGCCTTCGCCGGGCGCCACGTACCACTGCACGCCGTTCTTCAGGGTGCCGTGGCGCACGTCCGGAGCGAGCCCGAGCGGCTGTTCGAGCGCGTCGACCTGCGGCGCGACCTTCTTGCAGCCGACGAGGACGAGAGCGAGGAACAGGGACGAGCGCATGCGGACTCCTGACGGGCCCCACCATCGCGGCGGGCCCCCGTGCCTAACGCGGTGCCCGCACCCACCGGGGTGTTCACGGCGTGCGCGGCGCTCCGACCTTGCCCTGGAGCTTGTTCTGGTCCTGGTAGCGCTCCGCGAAGTCGAGGATCGCGGGCGTGACTCCCGCGGCCGTGAGGCACCGGATGTCGTCTTCGACGAACTTCTGGCCGCGATCGCGGAGGTTGTCGAGCATCACCCACTGCGGCACGTTCCGGCGCTCGTCGGTGACGATCCACTTGCAGGTCTTCGTGACCACCGGGATGTTCGGATCCTCCTCGAGGGGCAGCATGGCGGCCTCGGCGCGCTCCTCGGCCGACACGAACTTCGTGACCTTGCGCTCGGGCGACTTGCTGCGGGTGTCGGCCACCCCATCCGACCGGCCGGGATCGACCTCGGTGGACGCGGGCCACAACCACCAGAGCAGGGCGGCGACCACCGCGAGGAGCACGCCCGCTCCGACCACATACTCACGCTTCATGATTCACCACAGACAGAGAGGGAACAGAACGGTCCCCAGCACAGTATAGCTGCGCGCATGCCCCTGTTGTCCCTCCTGCTCTCCCTCGCGTGCGGCAGCGACGCTCCGCCCCTCCCCCGCACGCTCGCGCCCTGCCCGTCCACGCCGAACTGCGTGAGCACACGAGCCCCCGCGTCCGACCCGCACCACATCGAGCCGATCGCGGTGTCGGGGGATCCAGACGCCTTCCTGGCACGCGTCCGCGAGACGGTCGACGCGATGCCCCGCACACGCCTGGTCGACGAGGGCGACGACTACCAGGCGTGGGTGTTCACGACCCTCGTGATGCGGTTCCGCGACGACGTGCAGCTCGAGCTCGACCGCGACGCGAACGTGCTCCACTTCCGCAGCGCGAGCCGCGTGGGCCGGAGCGATCTCGGCGTGAACCGGCGCAGGATGGAGGCCCTCCGCGCAGCCCTGGACCGCCCCTGACCCTCCTGTTCCCCCGTCCCACACGCCCCTGTCGGGGTGCTTGTCACCGCGCGCAGAGTGACTAGCTTCACCGGCAGCAACAAGGAGGCCCCATGGCCACCACCGAGATCACCGGCAGCAACATCCAGACCACGATCGACGAGAACGACATCGTGCTCCTCGACTTCTGGGCCAGCTGGTGCGGGCCGTGCCGGTCGTTCGCACCCACCTTCGAAGCGGCGTCCGAGCGCCACGGCGACGTGGTGTTCGGCAAGATCGACACCGAAGCGAACCAGGAGCTCGCCGGGCAGCTTCAGATCACGGGCATCCCCACGATCATGGCGTTCCGCGAAGGCGTGCTCGTGTTCCGCCAGGCGGGCGCGCTCCCGCCGGCCATGCTCGAAGACCTCGTGACGCAGATCAAGGCGCTCGACATGGAAGAGGTCCGCAAGAAGGTCGCCGAGAACGAGGCGGCTGAAGCGAACTGAGACTCGGGACTCAGCGGAGGATGCCCGTCAGCACGCGCCAGAGCACTGCGAGCAGCAGGATGATGGCGCCGCCGGCGAGCATCCCCGTCACCACGTTCCCCACCAGGCTGGCCTGGCGGTAGCCCTCCGACAGCGTGCGTGGCGGAGGCATGGGCCTCGTGGGCTCGGTGTCGGGAGGGCGGATCGCGCCGAGCTTCTCGCGCACGTCGGCCATCGTGCGCGGGCGGTCGCGTGGATCGCGCGCGGTGAGCCGACGCACGAGCGCGCGCAGGGGCTCCGGGAACCCCTCGCCGGGATCGAGGCACTCGAGCTCGCGCTTGCGTGCCATGATCTTCGCAGCGACGACGTGGTCGGGCTCCTCCGGATCGGACGGGAAGCCCTCCGTGCCCGTGAGCAGCTCGTGCAGGACGACCCCGAAGGCGTAGATGTCCCACACGGCGCCTTCGACCGGGTTGTTGCCGATCCACTCGGGAGGCGCGGTCGCGACGGACCCGAAGCGTGAGCCGACCGCCGTGATCTGCTCGCCGTGCGTGGGCTTCGCGAGCCCGAAGTCGACGAGCACCACCCGCCCTTCGTGAAGCACGACGTTGGACGTGGAGAGATCGCGGTGGTGCACGCCGCGGGCATGCAGGTAGACGAGCGCATCGCCGATCTGCGTGGCCCACGCGAGCGCGTCGGACACCTTCGGCGGGCCGTCGAGCAGGAGGCGCTTGAGCGACGGGCCCGGGATGTACTCCATCTCGAGGTACGGCATGCGATCTTCGAGATCGAGCGTGTGGACCTTCACGATGTGCGGATTGTCGAGCTCGGCGAGGATCTCGGCCTCGCGCCGGAACCGCCCGATGGCCTCCCGGCTGTGGCGCCCGAGCACCTTGATCGCCGCCTTGCGCTGCGGATCGTCGACGTGGGTCGACAGGTGCACGGAGCTCTCCTCCCCGGCACCGAGCACGGGGCCGAGGATCCACTCGCCGAGGCGGGTCGCTTCGTCGGACATCGCCGAAGCCTACACGGGACGGAGCACGACCTCGGCCGCGGGATCCCGGTCGTTGTAGCGGCTCGACATGGCGTGGCCGTACGCACCCGCATTGTCGACGAGCACGAGGTCGTGCGCGAAGGTGGCGGGGAGCAGGCGATCGCGCCCGAGCACGTCGCCGGTCTCGCAGATCGGACCCACCACGTGGGCGTACCCGACCGGAGGCTCGGCGAGGCGCGTGAGGTTGTGGATGCCGTGCCACGCGCCGTACAGCGCGGGGCGGATGAGCGAGTTCATGCCGGTGGCGAGACCCACGAACCGCACGGCGCCCTTCTCGCGCACCTGGGTGACGCGCGCGACGAGCACGCCAGCCTCGCTGACCAGGTAGCGACCCGGCTCCATCCGCAGCCCGATGGACGCGGGCAGGTTCGCCCGCACCAGTCCGAGCGACTCGTTCAGGGCGGCGAGATCGAGGGGCGTCTGTCCGGGACGCTCGACGACGCCGAGCCCCCCGCCGAGGTCGATCCATTCGAGGTCGGGCAGGTGGGGCACGAGCGCCGAGAGCACGTCGCCGGTCCGCATCCAGGCGCCTGGCTCGAGGATCCCGCTGCCGACGTGCGAGTGAAGGCCCGTGAGGCGGACCCCGAGCGCCGCAGCGGCCTCCACGACCTCGCCGAGCGCGCTGGCCGGGTGCCCGAACTTCGCGTGCGCGCCGGCCGTGACGACCTTCTCGTGGTGACCGGCTCCGGCCCCCGGATCGACGCGCAGCGCGAGGGACGCGCCGCGGAAGGTGTCGGGCGCGAGCGCCAGCACGTCGGGCCCGTCGATCGTGACCTCCGCGCCGGCCTCGAGGGCGTCGGCGTACTCGCGCACCGGGCAGAAGTTCGGCGTGAACAGGATGGGATGGTCGGCGCCGAGCACCGATCGCACGCGCTTCACCTCGCCGATCGACACGCACTCCATGCCGAACCCGAGGGCTGCGACGACCTCGAGGATCTCGGGATGCGGGTTGGCCTTGATGGCGTAGTACAGGCCGGACGCGTGCGTGAGGGTGTCGAACAGCGCCTGGCCGCGCTGGCGCACGGTCTCGAGGTGGTACACGTACCGCGCTTCGCCGGGCGGACAGGACGCTTCGAGGCGTGGCACCTCGGCGGTCCACCATCGCGGATAGGCCGGCAGCACCGGGGTCTCGGCGCGATGGAGCTGCTCCCAGGTCGGCCCGAGGCGCGCATCGTTCGCCTGGGGCGCGAACAGAACGTCGTGCAGGCGCTTGGTGAGCCGCGGCGCATCGTCTTCCGAAACGACGAACGACAGGTTGAGGTCTTCACTGCTCTCGCTGACGAGGTGCACCTCGTGCTCGCGGAACACCTGGAAGGCCCCACCGAGCTCGTGCAGCACGGCGCGGATGCGACGCCCCACGATGCTCACGACCGCGCACGGGGTGACCACGCGCACCCGACCGAGCTCGTTCAGGCGCTCCACGAGCTCGCGGAACGAGTCGCCGTCCGCGCCACCGGGAATGTGGTCGAGCGTCACCGACACCGCGGACTGGCTCGTCGCGACGAGGTCGATGGAGATCCCGAGCTCGGCGAAGCAGGCGAAGGCCTTGGCGAGGAAGCCGGGAGCCCCCCACATCGCGAGCGTCGACAGGGTCACGAGCGTCACGCCCGAGCGGCGCACCACGGCGGTGACCACCGCATCGTCCCCCGCGTCGGCCTCCACGCGGGTGCCCTGGGCGTCGGGCGCCTCGGTGTTCCGGATCTCGAGCGGGATGCGCGCCTTCGCGACCGGCACGAGACATCGTGGATGCAGGACCTTCGCGCCCATCGCCGCGAGCTCCTGGGCCTCGCGGTACGCCAGGGCGCGAACCAGCCGGGCCGTCGGGATCTCTCGGGGGTTCGCGGTGAACATGCCGTGCACGTCGGTCCAGATCTCGACCCGCTCGGCTTGGAGCAGCGCTCCGAACAGCGACGCGGAGGTGTCGCTCCCTCCCCGTCCGAGGAGCACGGTGTGCCCGTCGGCGTTGCGACCGATGAAGCCCTGCGTGAGCACGACCTGGGCGTCGCCGGCCGCGGCCTCGCCGATGGAGGGGTCGACCACGACGGGGATCTCGGCCTGCAGGAACGCATCGGAGGCGTGCTGGCGGGCCCCGGTGGACTTGAGGATCGCGCGCGCATCGACCCAGCGGGCGTTCACACCGGCCCGCCTGAGCGCGGCGACCCCGAGCCGGGTGCTGGCGAGCTCGCCGAAGCTCATCACCCGCGCCCGCAGGCGAGGGCTGGCCTCGGCCGTGAGCCGGATGCCCTCGAGCAGCTGGCGCAGGTCGCCGAGGAGGTCGAGCAGCGGCGCGCGGTCGTCGTCGTCGAGGCCCAGATCGTCGGCGAGCCGCAGGTGGTCGGCCTCGATCGACGCCAGCGCCGTGAGGGGCTCGCCGTGCACGGCGGCATCCATGGCGCGCTCGAGCCGGTTCGACACCTGGGAGAGCGCGCTCGCGACGATCCACACGCGGTTCCCGGACGAGAGCTCCGCCGCCCGACGCGCGATGGTTCCCCACTTCTCGGCCGTCGCCACGGACGTGCCGCCGTACTTCAGGACCACCCACTCCATCTCGGACCTCCGGCGCACTGCTATCCGACGGCTCCGGATCGGAGTAGGAAGCCCTCCCGGAGGACCCGTGATGATTGGTTTCGACTACGAGAAGATGTTCCAGCTCGGCGAGGACACCACGGAGTACCGCCTGCTCACGACCGACGGGGTCACGGTCGAGAAGCTCGGCGAGCACGAGTTCCTCCGGGTCGATCCCGAGACCCTCACGACGCTCGCGGCCCAGGCGATGTACGACATCAGCTTCTTCCTGCGCAGCTCGCACCAGGAGTCGGTCGCGGGCATCCTGAAAGACCCCGAGGCGACGGACAACGACCGCTTCGTGGCCCGCACGCTCCTGCGGAACTCGATCATCGCCGCGAACGGCGTGCTCCCGCTGTGCCAGGACACCGGAACGGCCTCGATCTCGGCGAAGAAAGGCCAGTTCGTGCTGACGGGGGGTGGCGACGAGAAAGCGCTCGCGAAGGGCGTGTACCGCACGTACGCCACGGAGAACCTGCGGTACTCCCAGGTGGCGCCACTCTCGATGTACGAAGAGAAGAACACGGGCACGAACCTGCCCGCGCAGATCGACCTGTACGCCCAGGACGGCGCCTCGTACGACTTCCTGTTCGTCGCGAAGGGAGGCGGGAGCGCGAACAAGTTCTACCTGTTCCAGGAGACCAAGGCGCTCCTGAACCCCCGCGACCTCGTGGCGTTCCTCACCGAGAAGATGGCGAAGCTCGGCACGGCCGCGTGCCCGCCGTACCACATCGCGATCGTGGTGGGCGGCACGAGCGCCGAGCTCACGATGAAGACCGTGAAGATGGCGTCCACGAAGTACTACGACGGGCTGCCGACCACCGGGAGCCCGGGTGGCCGGGCGTTCCGCGACCTCGAGCTCGAGAAGGAGCTGCTCGACATCGCCCGTCACAACGGCATCGGCGCGCAGTTCGGCGGCAAGTACTTCGCCCACGACGTGCGGGTCGTGCGTCTTCCGCGCCACGGCGCCAGCTGTCCCGTGGGGATCGGCGTGTCGTGCAGCGCCGACCGCAACATCAAGGCGCGGATCGACCGCAACGGCGTGTGGCTCGAGAAGCTCGAGCGGAACCCGGAGCGGTTCCTGCTGGAGGCCGAGGCCGCTGACGCCCCGGCGGTCGACATCGACCTCGATCAGCCGATGGACGCGATCCGCGCGGAGCTCTCGAAGCACCCCGTGAAGACCCGCGTGTCGCTGTCCGGCACGATGATCGTGGCGCGCGACATCGCCCACGCGAAGCTCCGCGAGCGGCTGGAGCGGGGCGAGCCGCTGCCCGAGTACATGAAGAAGCACCCGGTCTACTACGCCGGGCCGGCGAAGAAGCCCGACGGGCTGCCCTCCGGCTCGTTCGGGCCCACCACCGCGCAGCGGATGGACCCCTACGTCGCGATGTTCCAGGAGCTCGGGGGCTCGTTCGTGATGCTCGCGAAGGGGAACCGCGGCCCCGAGGTGACCGAGGCCTGCCAGAAGTACGGCGGTTTCTACCTCGGCAGCATCGGGGGTCCCGCGGCCATCCTCGCGCAGGAGAACATCACGGCGGTCGAGGTGCTCGACTTCGCCGAGCTCGGCATGGAAGCCGTGTGGAAGATCGTGGTGAAGGACTTCCCGGCGTTCATCCTCGTCGACGACAAGGGGAACGACTTCTTCCAGCTGTTGAAGAAGAAGCGGTCCTGACGCCGGAGCCTACTTGCGGGCCGGCCAGCCGCCCTTCGACGGGTCGGCGCCCCCCGACAGCTCCGCCCCGTCGCGCACCACGACCTGTACGCTCGAGAACCGCTCCACGACGCGCAGCTCGTGACCCCGGGCCTCGAGCGCCCGCCGGACGTCGAGCGGCATCTCGGATTCGATCATCAGCGTGTCGGGCTGCCACTGGTGGTGGAACCGCGGCGCGGCGACGGCCTCCTGGGGGTCCATCCCGAACTCCGTGAGGTTCAGGAAGGTCTGGAGCACGCTCGAGATGATGAAGCTGCCGCCCGACGCTCCGATGCTCATCACCACCTTGCCGTCCGCATCGAGCACGACGGTGGGCGTCATGCTGGAGAGGGGGCGCTTGCCGGGCTGGATCGCATTCGCATCGTTCCCGACGAGCCCGTAGGCGTTCGGCACGCCGGGAGCGGCGGCGAAGTCGTCCATCTCGTTGTTCAGGACGATGCCCGCGTCGGCCGCCACCAGTCCGGACCCGAACGACGTGTTGATCGTGGTCGTGAGCGCGACGGCCATCCCGTCGGCGTCGATCACACTGATGTGTTGTGTGCCGCCGTCTTCGGGGGGCGCGATCAGCGGACCGTAGTGCTCGGGCGGGAAGGTGCGCCCGGGCCACACCTTCTTGCGGATCTCGTCGACCCGTGCGTCGGAGAGGAGGCGTGCGACCGGCACCTTCACGAAGTCGGGGTCGCCCAGGTGGTGCGCGCGGTCGGCGTAGGCGTGCTTCATCACCTCGCTGACGAGGTGCACGTAGTCGGCGCTGTTGTGGCCGAGCGACGGCAGATCGTAGCCCTCGAGCACCTTCAGGGCCTGCGCGAGCACGACGCCTCCTGACGAGGGCGGCGGCATCGTGACCAGCGTGTAGCCGCGGTAGGTGGACACGATGGGCTCGCGGGCCTTGGGTCGGTACCCTTCGAGGTCGGCAGACGTGAGCACGCCGCGGTCTGCCTCGGTGGTGGCGAGGACGGAAGCCGCGCCGGGACCGGTGTACAGGTCTTCCCCCTTCGACTTCGCCCACCGCTTCAGGGTCTTCGCGAGGGCAGGCCGCTTCACGGTGTCGCCGTCGGTCGCCACGCGATCCGTCAGCCGGAACAGTGCCTGGATCGCGGGGTGCTGCGTGGACTCCAGCGCGTGCGCGAGGTGGGCACCGACCCGGAAGCCCTCGGACGCCTGACGGATCGCGGGGGCGGCCACGTCGGCGGGCGGGAGTCGGCCCAGCTCGGCCAGCAGCTGGGCGAGGCCCCGGCTCTCTCCGGGCACGGCCACGGCCCGGCCGCCGACCCGGGATGCCATGGCGTCGACCCCGCCGTCCTCCGTGCGGAACATGTCGCGGGAAGCGCCGGCGGGCGCGGTCTCCCGGAAGTCGAGCACGCGACGGGACCCGTCTGGGCGGACGATCACGGCGAACCCTCCCCCACCGAGCCCGGATCCGGCGGGCTGAACGACCCCTGCAGACAATGCAGCGGCAACCACGGCATCCACCGCGTTGCCCCCCTTGCGCAGCACCTCGGCACCAGCCTCGGACGCGAGCCGATGATCGGCCGAGACGAGGGCCGTGCCGACCTCGGGTGGGGGCGCGACCCCCACCAGGACGCCGACCGCCAGGAGCACCACCGAGACCCCGAAGATGCCCGTCGCTCTCACCCTGCCTCCCGTGACCGATGCAGGAAGTTCGCATGGTCGGGTGCCCCGATAACCCCACGGATGCTAGATTCCGCTTGGAGGACCGGTTGAAACGCGCCTTCGGCTACAGGAGCGAGCAGCGCAAGCGCTCCGAAAATCAAGATTCCTTCGGGGTATTCGAGTTCGACGGATTCTCGCTCGCCATCGTGTGTGATGGCATGGGCGGGCACGTCGGAGGTGCCCAGGCGTCCAACCTCGCGGTCCGCACGGTGCACGACTGCATCCAGGAACTGGCCCAGTCGAACGAGCTCTCCGAGGCGCTGCGCATCTCGCTCGAGCGTGCCAACCAGGCGATCTACGAAGCGGCGCGCAAGAACCATCGCCTGATGGGCATGGGCACCACGGCCGTCGCAGCGGTGCTCACCACCGACGGGTTCGTGCACATCGCACACGTGGGCGACAGCCGCGCCTACCTCATCAACGAGGGGCAGGCGGTCCAGGTCACGCGCGACCACACCATGGTGAACCTGTTCGTCGACGCCGAGCTGCTCACGCCGGAAGACGCCGCCACCCACCCCGAAGCGCACGTCCTGTCCCGGTCCCTCGGGGTCGAGCGCCAGGTCGAGGTCGAGCTGTCCGAGCCGATCGAGCTGGCCGACAACGACGTGGTGATGCTGTGCTCCGACGGTGTGCACGGCGTGGTCACCGACTGGGAGCTCGGCAGTGTCGACTGGGCGGCACCCGAGCCCGGCGTGAAGCACGTGCTCGACATCGTCGAGGCCCGCGAGGGCGACGACAACGCCACGGCCGTCGCGGTGCTCATCGGCGACGCGCCGAGCATGGGTGTCTCGCCGGTCCCCGACCCCAAGTCGCTCGACTCGTCCATGAGTAGCCTCCGCGACGAGGCCAACATCCAGATGATCGAGGACGAGTACGAGTCGGCCTCCGATCCCGACAGCTACCGCACGCAGCCGAGCGCACCGCCCCGCGAGGAGTCGTCCACCCCGTCGTACCTCGACGAGGAGCCCGAGGCCCCGCAGCCCCGGCAGACGCAGACCATCGGCACCTCCACGCCCGAGCCGGCGAAGCAGTCGCCGAAGCCCGAGCAGGAACGCCCCACGATCCGCAAGGTCGTGAAGAAGAAGCCGAGCCGCACCCGCCTGCTCGTTCCGCTCGCAGGGATCGGCGTGGCCGCGGTCGTCGCGCTCGGCCTGATCGTGATGCTCACCCGGCCCGACCCCACCGACGAGGAGACCAGCTCCATCGTGGTCGACGGGTCCGAGAAGCCCATCCACAAAGACCCGACGGCGCCGAAGTCGCTCACCGAGCCTCGCAGCGCCGACGCGTTCTTCGCGCCGAACATCCCCGACGCCCCGCGTCGCCTCCCCCACCGGCCGATCCGGTTCACCACGCCGCCCCCGCGTGGAGCGGCACAGTTCCAGGTGGTGCAGAGCGCCCGCGACCGAAAGTGCGCGGAGAGCCTCGACGCCGTGCAGGCCGCGATGGCCACGTCGCCCGACCACGCGAAGCTGTACGATCAGGCGTGGTTCTGCTTCCAGGAGACCGACGCGCGTCCACTCGTCGACGCCGACGCGAAGGACTGGGACCAGTTCGCCGAGCTCGAGAAGCACTTCCGCGGCTGGCCCGAGTTCGACGAGTCGCCGATCGAGTGGAGCAAGGAAGACGAGCGTCTGCCGATGTGGTACCGCCCGGCGCGCGGCGGCATCGAGTACCGCCTCGAGGCGTGGGCACGCAGCAACGAAGACGACCTCATGCGGGAGGTCATGGTCGATCTGAAGGGTGAAGCCACGATCGCCGACGACTTCGCGGCCGACCTCACGGTGGAGGCCGCTGCCGCTGTGGCCCTGTCGCAGGCCGAAGCGCGCACGCCCGACATCGAAGAAGCCTGGGCCCGCCGGGTCTACGTGGTGTCGTCGGCGCTGAAGGGCCGTGTGGGCAAGCTCCTCCGCACGCACCGTCCGGAGCTCGTGCCGCAGCTCGAAGAGATGCTCGAGCTGTCGATCACCCAGCAGGGGGAAGGCCCCTCGGTTCCCGGTGGAATCGCAAAGGCGCACAAGGTCGGCATCGGCGAAGAGCCGCCGCCCACGCTGATCATCCGCACGGGCCCGAAGCCTGTCGATCTCGGCGAGGAGCCCGACCTCGGGCCGGAGCCCGGCAAGGGCACCAAGGGCAAGATCTTCCGCTAGATCCCGCACCGCGTTCACACGGCAATCACGGGGAGCACCCGATCGTCTGTGAAACGACGTGTCACACACCCGGCGACCGGGGTCGCGCGCGGGCTATCCTTGGATCGTGTCCTGACGTTTCCAGACGGAAGTGTAAGGAACCCCGTACCGGCCCCGTTGTCGGGATGTGCACGTCTCGACGAACGTTCCGGAGGATCCAATGAAGCGATGGCAGATGACTCTCGGGCTGGCGGGTGCCGCGGTGATCGCCGCCGCTCTCGCACCGCGCCTCACGGCGATCCTCTCGGGAGCCGTCGCTCCCCTCCCGCCCGAGCCGCCGCTGCCGCCGGATCCCCCTGAGCTCGCCGAGGTCGAGGCCCCCGAGGCGAACATCGAGCAGGGCCGGCTCATCGTCGATGCCGGGCTCGACCGTCCGAGTGTGCTGAAGGGAACCGCGTCGGAGCGCTTCCTCACGATCTCGGTCCGCGCGCCCCTCGGTGAGGGCGAGAGCGTGCGCCAGCCGGTGAACGTGGCCGTCGTGATGGACACGTCGGGCTCGATGTCTGCAGCCGGCAAGATCGACTACGCCAAGCGGGCCGCGAAGCAGATCGTGCGCTCCATGGGTCCGAACGACGAGTACAGCCTGATCGCCTTCAACGACAGTGCGCGGGTCATCGTGCCGGCCACGGCCATCACCGACGTCGACCGGATCTCGCGCCAGATCGACCGGATCTACGAGGGCGGCGGCACCAACCTGTACGGCGGGATGGAGCTCGGCCAGAAGGAGGTGCTCGACTCCCTCGATGCCGGCGATGTCGGGAAGATCGTCATCCTGTCCGACGGCAAGGCGAACGTCGGCGTGAGCGACCCCGACAGCCTCGCTCGGTTCGCAGCGGGCGCCTCGGCGAAGGGCATCGCGGTCACCGCCCTCGGGCTCGGGGTCGACTACCGGGAAGACGTGCTCGCGCGCATCGCCGACCTCGGCGGCGGGAACTACGAGTTCATCGACGATCCGAGCCAGCTCTCCGCGGTGTTCGAAGCCGAGCTCCAGAGCACCACCACGGTGGTCGCGCGGAACACGGCCATCACGGTCGATCTGCCGCCCGAGGTCGAGCCGATCGAGGTCATCGGGTGGGATGCGAAGCGCACCTCCAACGGCTGGACCATCTTCATGGGCGACGTGCAGGCGGGGGCCGAGCGCAAGATCGTCGCGCGCGTGCGGGTCACCGGGCACACCCCGGGAGATCTCGATGTCGCGAGCGCTCGCGCCGACTACACCGACCTCGTCGACCAGATCCAGAGCCAGAGCTCCGACGTGGCCGTGGCCGACATCACGGTCGACCCGAACCGCGTGCAGGCGAACGTCGACCGCGAGAAGGCCGCCGCCGCGAACCGTGCTTGGGGCAACCGCTACCTCGAGATGTCCACCCGGGCCTACGAGAAGGGCGACCTCGACACCGCACGCAAGATGCTCACCGAGGGAAGCGGAGTGCTCCGCCAGGCCGCCTCCAGCACGGGTGACGCGAAGCTGGCCGAAGACGCGAACGCCCTCGAGCTCCAGCTCGACGTGTACCGCGACAATGCGCCCGCGAGCTCGGGCGGCAAGCGGGCCATCAAGATGAACAAGGAGGCCTACCGTGGCGCATACAGGTAAGCTGCAGACGGTCAGCGCGGCCCCGATCGCACTGCGAGGCACCGCGCTGCCGTCCCTGCCCGCACGCCAAGGCATGTGGGTGGGCGCACAGATGCTCATGGCCGGGTTCGTCTCGGTGGTCGGGCTCTGGGCGATGCAGCCGGAGCTCGCGCTCTCCCTCGCCATGGGCGCAGGGGCGGGCTCCGTGAACCCACGCAAGATGTGGGCGCTGCCCATCGTCACGGTGATCGTGACGCTCGTGGGTCTCCTGTTCACCATGAACAACCTCCCCGCGGTCGTGGGTGCCGGCGCAGCGGCGGGCGCGCTCGCCACCTGGCTGCTCCCCCACCGCACCGACTGGCTCGATCACGTGAACGGGGCGCTCGCCACCCTCACGGGTTCGTCCCTCGGGCTGTGGGCCGCCACCGCCCTCATCCCGAACGGCGCGCCGCTCGTCATCACGGCCATCCTCTCGGCCGGCCTGGTCGGGCTGATGGGTTCCCAGGGCCTCCTGCCCGCCGCGCTCCGGTTCGACAGCGGCCCGGATCTCCCGACGGCCCGCCAGATCAAGGCGGAGCTCCAGCTCCGGTACCGTCCGCCGGTGTTCCGTGCGCTCGAGCTGTTCGAGAAGGCCCGCCAGCACGCGCCGGATCGCGACACGAGCGGTGGGCTCGCCGAGGTCGCCACCTGGGTCTACCGCCTCCAGCTCACCCGCCAGACGCTCGACTCCGAGGCCGAGTCGATCGACCCTCTCTCCATCAACGACCGCATCGACCGCTACGAGAACCCGCAGCCCGACGAAGACGAGTTCACGCGCGAGCGGCACGCGGCCACGGCCGCCCACCTCAAGCGCCTGCTGGAGCACCGGTCGCTCATCGATGTCGAGATCCGGCGGAACGAAGCGCTCGTGGAGTACGCGCTGGCCTTCCTCGAAGAAGCCCGCGCTGGCCTGGCCGTGGCGCGCGAGCTGCCCGGCGAGACCATGCCGGAGCGCCTCGACGAGGTCCTCCATCGCTTGCGGTCCACCGCCGAAGACGGCGACACCCGGCGCCGCACGGCCCGTGAGGTCAGCCACATGTAGAGGGGTCTACGCGACCTCGCCGGCCAGGAAGCGCTGCATGTCGCCGGGTTCGAGCCACCCCGGCACGACCTGGTAGGTGCCGTCCGCACGCCACAGCTCGGTGCGCGTGCCCCGCAACCCACCGCGCACCCGCAGCCTCCCGCGAGCCCCCTGGAGCTCCCAGCCCGCGCGGGACGGCACGATCGCGGCGTCCAGCCACTCGGCCATGGGCTCCAGCACGCGGTGCCCTTCCGACCACAGCACCGAACGCCACGTGCGCTGGAGCGTCCACACGATCCAGTACATCGCGAGCAGCAGCAGGAGGCCCGTGGCCGTGCCCTGGAGCCACTCCGGGCTGACCTCGAGCGCTATCCCTCGGCGTTCACGGCCGCCCTCGCTTCACCCTGCTGGCCGCTCGGGACATCGGCCTGAACGTCGACCGTGGCCCCCTCGCGCGCCACGATGACGCGCGGGTTGGAGGCCGTGCTCCACTTCGCCTCGAGGGCGTCCATCATGTCGTCGGACGCGTCGGGCAGGTGGTGGAACAGCACGAGGGTCTTCACGCCGGCCGCGCGGCAGAGGGAGTTGGCGTACTCGGGGTAGCTGTGCCCCCAGGTCATCTTCTCGAGGTATTCGTCGTGATCGAACATGGTGTCGTAGATCACCATGTCGCAGTCGCGGAGGAACTCGATCACCCGCTTCTCGGCGGCGATCGGCTCTTCTCCGGCGTCGACCCCCTCGCCCGGACGCGCGAACGGCGCGGTGTCGGTGATGTAGGCGACGCTCTGGCCATCGGCCTCGATGCGGTAGCCCACCGAGCCGCCCGGGTGGTTCAGCTGGAGGCCCTTCACCTGGAAGACCCCGCGTTCATAGGCCTTTCCGGGACGGATGGGCACGAACGTGACGTTGGCGGGGAGCTCGCGGAGGCGCGTGGGGTGGTAGACGCCGTTGAGGTAGCGGCCGATCTTCTGGCGGGCTTCCTCTTCGCTGAACGCCGGCACCGAGATCCGCACGGAATAGCCAGGCGTGTAGATCGGGATGAAGAACGGGAACCCGAACACGTGATCCATGTGGAAGTGCGAGAACATGAGGTCCATCTCGCGGCCCGGTTGGCCCACGAGCTTGAACCCGAGGCTGCGCGCACCGGTGCCACAGTCGAGCACCAGGGGTGCACCATCGCCGTGGCGCACCTCGACGCACGACGAGTTACCGCCCCATCGTTGCGTTCGCTCGCCCGGAATGGGGATCGAACCCCGAACTCCCCAGAAGGTCACGCGCACGTGCTGTGATGTCCTCGATTCACGAAGACGAACATAGCACAGGCAAACCGCATGGCGCGGCACCGGTGCTCACGGGGTCACGAACGGTCGCCCTACGCGGGGCGACGCCAGACGCACCAATGGCGGGGTGGTACGCGATACAGGATTCGAACCTGTGACCTCTGGCTCCGGAGGCCAGCGCTCTATCCAGCTGAGCTAATCGCGCACTTGCCCCGCCATTCGGCAGACCGTGCAGTCGCGCTGCCCTTATTCGCGACGGGGTCGCGCGGCAAGGAAACCGCGTGCGGTCAGAGCTCCCCGCCGACCCAGCGCCGGAGCCCCGGGAGCACGTCGGTGTCCCACTCGGACGACACCCGCTTCTGCGCAAAGGTGTTGTAGAGGGCCGACAACACCAGCGTGAGCTCGCCATACAGGAACATGCGGTCGTACAGCACCTCGTCGAGCCCATCGGACACGACCTGCGGGAGCTTCGCGCCCGTGATGTGCATGGCCGGGCCCTTCAGCGTGACCGTGAACTCGCGGTCGTCGCGGCGCAGCCCCACGCGCACCTCGTTCAGCACCTTCCCGCCCGCCAGCGCCGCACGCGCTTCGAGGGACGTGGACGGCGCTTCGCCCGTCATCACGGCCGTGACCTTCGTGTCGTCGGCATTCCGGAACGCCAGGCGCTCGTCGACCCAGAGCTCGATCTGGCCGACCGGATCGCCGAGGTTGAACACGGCGCCCTGCACTTCGCTCGCCCACCACAGCCACGCGTAGAACTCGCCCGCGAGGTGTGGGAGGACCGGCAGACCATCCTGGTTGTCGCTCACTTCAGGCCTCCGAGATCGTCAGGGGTCGCCATCAGGGACGGCGCCTTGTTGAGCAGACCGTCGACCGTGCCGGACTCCCCGACCCAGTCGAGCGGCGACCACGGGATCAGCCGGAACCCGAAGGTGCGGAAGAAG
Organism: Myxococcota bacterium; assembly: GCA_041389565.1. GTDB lineage: Bacteria > Myxococcota_A > UBA796 > UBA796 > JACKEQ01. Next base: position 232,354 of record JAWKRP010000002.1, on the reverse strand, counting down.
CGCTTCCGGAACCGGTCGGCCACGGCATCCGACATCCCGTGCAGCACGAGCCACTCCTCCCCCACGTGCCAGACGGCTTCCGTCACGGCGACGCTGGGGAGGGTCTTCTTCAGCCACTCGATCTCGAGGGACTCCTTGAGCTCGCTGCGGATCGAGGCGGGCACGCGCTCTAGACCACGCTCCTGCTTCCACGCCTCGCAGCGCTTCTCGAGGGTCGCGGCGAACAGCTTCGCGGGGAGGCGCTTCTTGTCGACCCGGAGCGCGAACAGCACGAACTCGTTGTACAGCCAGCGGTTGAAGTCCTCGAACTCGGCGTCGAGCAGGTTGTGGACCTCGACCCAGCCTTCGATCTCCTCCTTGCCGACGTCGTTCGGAGGCGTCTTGAAGGCGAACTCCTGGATCCGCTCGCGGAAGGCCTCGCGCCAGCCCTCTCCGATCTCGCCGACCACGCGGAAACGGCGCACCGACAGCGCGCCCGACATGATTCCCATCCCAACTCCCAGCCTTCGGGGCCCCCCACATAGCGCCACCGGGGGCGCGGCGCCCTCAGCTGTTCGTGACCTCGTGGAGCGCGTGCCGGAACACGAAGATGTCGACGTCGCCGCGCACTTCGAGCCCGATCTCGTACCGCGAGAACCACTTCACGGTGCCACGGATCATCTCGCCCTCGAGCAGGGTGACCCCGATCTCGTCGCGGCGATCGACGTACGAGAACAGCCGCTTGTCGGAGCAGCCATAGCGATCCTGCGGCCGCGGGATGGGCTCGCGGGGCGTCTTCGAGAGCACCTTGTCCATCCGGATGGCCTTCTTGGCGCGCTTCCAGTGCTCCGGAGCGTACGCGAACTTCACCTGGAGCTTGTGGATCTCCTCCGCCTCGCCCTCGTCGGGGGTGAGCATGAAGGAGTACGGCGTGGCGGCCCCGACGACCCCGGTGACCACCCGCCGACCGTGCAGACCGAACGTGAGGCGGTTGCCGGGCTCGAGCATCGTACGGTCGCGGTTGGCGTCGCGGTGCTCCTGCAGCCGGCGCCGGCGCAGGATGATCTGCAGATCGACGTGCCCCATCGCGACCTGCGTGGCGAGGGCCGGCGTGAGCCCATGCTCGTCGACCAGGCGCGACACCTTGTCTTTCCGGGACATCCGCTCGAGGGCCTCGGACAGATCCATGCGCCCGTGCGCCACGGCCATCGCCATCTGGAACGGCATGCCGTCTTTGTGCAGGGCGTCTGCGCGGACTCGAAGGGAGGCCTCGTCGTCGCCACGCCGCTTCACGGTGCGTTTCGCTGCGGGCCTCTGCTGCGTCATCCTACCCCCGACTCTCTGTACCGTATGGACTCGGCGCCCCGGCGTCGACCTCACGCCCCCAGGGCACGCACCCACTCCTCGACGAACGAGCGTACATCCGACAGCTCCATCCGGGAGACCAGCGCGCGCCCCGTGTCGTAGATCGTGCGTGCATCGGCATCTTCGGCGACGCCCCACAATGCCACGGCATCCGTGCGGGTGACGTCGGCTTCGGCATCCGGTGCGACCACCCGTGAGCCCGGCCGGAACCGCACGTCGATACGCGCATCCAACCCCTGTCGCAGCAGGCGGTGCGCCCGGATGGGCCCGCCGACGACGAGGACGCGCCGGGCCCCGTTCAGGAGGAGCTTCTCGGAGAGCCCCTGCACGAGGCGCCGCCACACTGCCGCTCCCGGAATCTCGGCGCGCTCCGGCGCGACGCTGACGAGCGCTTCACTACCCAGGGCTTCGGGCGGTGGACCGTCGACGAGCACCAGCACGTCTTGCAGCCAGCGCAGCAGGCCCGCTGGGTCGCTCACCGTGAGGAACGGCAGCATCTCCGCCACCCGACGCGACTCGGCGAGGGCCCGGATGGCGCGCTCGGCCTCGTCGGCTCCGATCAGCCCCCGCTCCTGGAGCACCTGGGAGAGCGTGGTGGCCTCGGTGGGGGTGCGCTTCTGGGCCTCCCAGGCGGTTCGGTCGGCGGCGAGCACCGCGCGCTCGGCCTCGATGGCACGGCGCTCCGCTGCGACGACGGCCCGCTCCGCCTCGAGAGCGGCCTGGACCGCGAGGACCGCCGGATCCGGGAGTGCGGGGGCGACCGGGTCGGGGCTGCGGACCGGGGGTTCCGGACGCGAGGGACGTGGGCGAGCCGGGGTGGCGGAGGGCGCGGGGAGCGTGTCGAACCGCTCGTCGCGCGCCTTGGGGACGACGCCGGGCAGGATTCCGGCGGGCGCGGCTTCGATCGGCGCGTCGGGCGCCTTCTTCACGCGCTCCGGCGTGATGCGGGCCGGGCGGACCCCCTGGCGCACGGCCGTTCGCAGCTTCTCCTCGACGGGCCCGGACAGCATGTCTTCGGGGGACTTGAACCGGTCGAAGCCGAGGGTCTTCAGGATTCCGAGCAGGTCGACAGGACTGGCCTGCAGCTCTCGGGCGAGCTTACGAACACGAATCGCCATGTGACGTCCTTAGCAGGGTCGGACGGCCCGCACAGCGGGGGCGCGTCACTCCGTGTCGCGGCCCGGAGACCCCTGCAGAGACGCGAGGATCGAGGCGCGATCTGCATCGGGCTCGGGCGGCGCGACGTGGTGGGTTCGCGTGGTGGCCGTGCGGAGCGCGGGACCGATCATGCGCATCGGCCCCAACACCGCGTGGTCGACCTCGGTGAGCGAGACGGCGGGATGGGCAGCGGCCTCGGACGGCCGGTTCACGGGGCTGGCGGGCACCCCCGCACGACTCGCGAGCGCGTCGGCCTCCGCAACCGAGAGCGCGGAGAGGGCCGCCGACACGACCCGATCGAGGGCCTCACGGTCGGCGACCCGACCGGCATTGGTCGCCCAGCCGGGCTCGGGCGCGATGCGCAGGGCCTGGCGCAGCCGCTCGAACATCGCGTCGTTCCCGCACCCGAGCGCGAGCCAGCCATCCCGACACGCGTACACGTCGTAGGGCGCGAGCCCACCATGGCTGTTCCCGCGCTGCACGTCCTCGGAGCCCGCCACGAACCACCGACTGGCGTGGTACGCGAGCGCGTTGGCCTGCGCCTGCATCATGTTCACGACGATCTTCTGGCCCTCGCCCGTCCGCTCACGGTGGAGCAGCCCCAGCAGGATGGCCTGTGTGCAGAACAGGCCCGTCGTGAGGTCGGCGATGGACGTGCCGCACTTCACGGGCGGCGTGCCGAGATGCCCGGTGATCGCCATCGCTCCGCCAGAGGCCTGGAGCACGAGGTCGTACCCGGGCCGGCTCGCGTACGGCCCGTCTTCGCCGAACGCATGGATCGCGACGTACACGAGATCGGGCTTGAGCGCGCGCAGCGTCTCGTAGTCGGCACCCAGCCGGTCTGCGACGCCCGGCCGGTAGTTCTGCAGCACCACGTCGGCGGTCTTCACGAGCTCGTGCAGCACGGCCCGATCCTCCGCGGTGCGCAGGTCGAGCACGATCGAGCGCTTGTTCCGGTTCGCCGACACGAAGTAGGTCGACACCCCGTCGACGTGCGGACCGAACGCCCGCGTGTCGTCGCCCCCCGGGGGCTCGATCTTCACGACGTCGGCACCCTGGTCCGCCAGGTGCATGGTGGCCCAGGGTCCGGCGAGCACGCGGCTCAGGTCGACGATGCGGATACCGTTCACGTGCGCTGCCTATCCGGCTGCGCGCACACTCCGCACGGCCACGGCGTCACCCCCGACCATGCTGGCCGACATCCCGTCGACCGCATCCCCCTCGACGACCACCTTGCGGCCGTCGAGCGCGGAGTCGATGTCGCCGAACAGCGCCACCTTGCCCGTCGCGGTCTCGAGGACCCACTGACCGGGCCCCATGTCCACGAACTTCAGCTTTCCGGTGACCTTCATCGACGGCGCTCCTGCATCTCGAGGATCTCGGTGCCGGCCATGCCCATGCCCAGGAGGACGGCGAGCGTGGCGTTCAGCGCGAGCCAGGCATGGCCCACGGCCTCGGGCAGCCACCAGGGTGCGAGCCCTCCGGTCGCCGCGCCGTGGAACAGGACCGCCGCGTACCCGGCAGCCACGCCGAGCGCGAGCGGACGCGTGCCCTTGTACGCGCCCAGGGTGAAGGCGAGCGCGAACGGCAGAGCCGCCGACAGCCACAGCGGGAAGTGCATCCAGCCGCCGCCGAGCAGGATCTCGGGCCACTGGACGACACTCGAGGCGAGCAGGCGCACGATGGCGAGATCGGGCAGGGGCAGCCAGCTCAGGAAGAACAGCCCACCGGCCGTGAACCCGCCGACCGCTGCGCTCCGGAGCCGGAAGCCCATCGTCGTGCCGGCCATCTGCGCGATGAGGAACGCGATGAACGCGCCCAGCAGGAACCGGATGCCGTTCGCATCCTCGACCGCGTTTCCGAGCGCCGCCGCGAGGTCGAGCTGGCCGTGGCCCATCTTCTCGTTCCACACGCCGTCGCCCTTGGCGGACTGGAGCAGCGTCTGCTCGACCTTGTCGGCGGGCACGCCGCGCGAGAGCAGCACGGCGGCGGCGCCCGCGACGTGCGGAGTGGCCATCGAGGTGCCCTGGTACTCGACGTAGTGGTGGCCGCCGCGACCATCGACGGTGTCCTGCAGGATCCCGCCGTTGGTCTGGCGCTTGTCGCCGCCCGGCGCCGCGATGTCGACGCCCTTGCCGTAGCTGCTGTACGGAGCGAGCACGCCGCCCGGACCGAGGGCGCTCACGCCGATGGTCTCCTCGAGCGCCCCGGGGTACCCGACCCCACGTCGACCGCTGTTCCCCGCGGCGGCAACGACGATCACGCCCTTCGCACGGGCCTTCTTGATGGCGTTGTGGATGACCGCGCTGTAGCTGCCGCCGAGCGACAGGTTGATGACCTGTGCGCCGTTGTCGACGGCGTAGTCGATTCCGGAGGCGATCCAGGCGCTCTGCCCGAAGCCCCACTTCGAGAGTACCTTCACCGGCATGATGGTGGCGTTCGGCGCCACGCCAGCCACCCCGATGCCGTTGTTGGTGGTCTGCGCGATCGTGCCGGCGACGTGGGTTCCGTGCCCCTGATCGTCGGCTGCGGTGGACGTGCCAGGCACGAACGTGGCGCCCTTCAGGAGCTTGGTGCCCTGCAGGTCTTCGACCGCCGTGACGCCCGTGTCGACGACCGCGACGATCACGCCGTCGCCCATGGCGCCCATCGACCAGGCCTCGGGCGCGCCCATGGCCGGCAGGTTCCACTGCTTCGCGTACATCGGATCGTTCGGGAAGCCCGCGGTGGGCTCGACCAGCGCCACCGCCTCGGCATTCGCGAGCTCGTCGAGCGGGATGCCGATCTCCATGAGTGGCTCGGCGACCTCGACCAGCGGGTTCCCGGCGAGCAACGCGACGGCGTCGTCGAGATCCGCGACCCAGCCCTGGGCGAGCGCTTCGTCGACCGAGAGCTCGTTCGTCCACTCGAGGTCTGCGTTCAGCAGGCGCTCGATCTCCTCCAGGTCGGCCAGGGTGGCGCCGTCGACGAGATCGACGACGAGCTGGCCGGACGCGTCGGGCGCGTCGACCCCCTTCGGGGCCTCGGGCAGATGACGCTCGACCGGACCCGACGCCAGCGCGTACACGGCACCTACGGTGGCCGCGATGGCGAGGGTGCTTCGGAGTGCGGACATTGGACCTCCTGCAAGGGGGTACGGGATCAGACCCCGGATCATTGCAGCGGTTCCACCGGAACCTGGGGTCCTGCGTACAACGTAGCTCGCTGGAACGGGAGGGTTTGATATGTTCCGGGCGCATCGACGGAGACCGCATGCTGATCCACGCTCTGACCGCGACGCTCTGCGCAGGAGCCCTCGCCCAGAACGCCCCTGCTGACGGGCCTCCCGTGCCCCCGCCCGAAGGCGCGAACTACGTGGCCGTGGTGATCGGGCTGTCGAGCTACGACACCCTGCCCGATGCCGTCGAGCTCGACTTCGCGCGCTCGGATGCCGCGGTGGTGCACAAGAAGCTGAAGGCCGACGCGCACTACACGCACACCTTCCTGGTCGCCGACGGCGAGGCCACGCGCGAGAACGTGCGCGACCTCCTGCGCACCGAGGTGGCGCAGCTGCTCGGCCCGAACGACGTGTTCCTGCTCTACTTCGTGGGCCACGGTGTCGGCGCGGATCTCGACGAGCCCGCCCTGCTCGTCTTCGACTCGTCCCTCGAAGACGCCGCCAACTCGGGCCTCGAGCTCGGCGAGTTCGTGACCGACCTGTCCACGTGGGCGCAGGCGGGCACCACACTGATCGTCACGGATGCGATCCACCGCAACCAGCTCGATGGCGTGTACTTCTTCGGTCCCGCGGCCAACCAGTGGCCGAAGCTCGCCTCGAACGTGGCGGTGATCAGCAGCTCCCAGGCCGACAGCCCCGCGAAGGACGGCGCGTTCGGAACCGTGTTCGCCGACGCCATCGGGGGCGCGTCCGACAAGAACAAGGATGGCTACGTCACGCTGGGCGAGCTCGAAGACTACCTGGTCGCGCGCATCAGCCCGCTCGGGCAGATCCCGGTGCGTGCGCCCGCAGAGCTCGCGCGCGAGACCGTCCTGGCGGCGGGCGTGAAGAACAGCGGCGCCACGGATCCCAGCACCACCACGGCGCCGATCCCGGATGCCGTCTCTTCGTTCCCCGACAGCGAGGTCTGGTCGGCGAAGTTCGTGTTCCGCGAAGGGGGCAGCCAGTCCGTGCGCTGCCGCGACCAGGAGCTGAAGGCGTGCGCGCCCTCGTGCTACGTGCGCAACTTCAAGGCCGGCATCTGCGAGCTGAAGGCGGTGGTCGACGGAGTCGAGCTCACCGGCAAGGTTCCGGTGGTCTACCCGGGCAAGTACTCCTGCGGCATGCGGGCAGGCGCGCTCACGTGTCGTCCGCCCCTCGAGCCGGCCGACAAGAAGGAAGACTGAGCGTGCTGGTCCCGGTGGCGCCGGGTGCATAGAACCTCTGCCCGGAGGTTCGACCATGGCAAACGCGAAAGCGCCGCCGAAACGGAACAGCAGCGCCACCCGAATCCTGCTCGCGATCAGCGTCCTCGGCCTGCTCGTGTTCGCGGGCTCGCTGGCGTTCGTCTTCTACATGGTCACCAGCGTCGACACCGGTGAGATCGGCGAAGAGAGCTATCTGCGCGTCGACCTCAGCGGTCCGCTCAGCGAGAGCCCGCCTCCACCCGCCCTCTTCGCCGACCCGAACAAGGTGAAGCCCACGCTCGTCGAGGTCGCGGCGGCCATCCGCGATGCCAGCACCGACGACCGGATCCAGGGCATGTACCTGCACCTCGACATGCCGTCGGCGGGCTGGGGCGGGCTGCAGGAGCTCCGCACGGCCATCGATGCGTTCCGAGCCGCGGGCAAGCCCTGCGTGGCGTACGCGGAGGTCATCGACGACGGCGGGTACTACCTCGCTTCGGGGTGCACGCGCGTCGTGCTCGCGCCCACGGGCCTCAGCATGGTGAACGGGCTCGCGACGTCGATCACCTACTACGCCGGTACGTTCGAGAAGCTCGGGGTCGACGCCGAGTTCGAGCACGTCGGCGACTTCAAGAGCGCCATCGAGCCGTACGAGCGCACCGGTCCCTCCGACTCCGCGGCCGAAGCGCTGAACTACCTCCTCGACGACCTGTACGTGCAGCTGGTCGACGGCGTCGCGAAGGGTCGCGGGCTCTCGGAAGCTGCGGCGCGCGATCTGATCGACCATCCCCCGATGAGCCCGATCGCGGCCCGGGATCGTGGGCTCGTCGACGTGCTGGCGTTCGAAGACGCCGTCATCGCGCGCATCCACGAGTGCGAGAAGGACGACTGGGTCGACAGCCTCTCCGAGCCCATCCCCGAGGAGCTCACCGAAGCCGTGAAAGACCGGTTCACGCCCGTGGGCGAGGTCGTGAAGAGCATCCGCGCGAAGAACGCGGCGCAGGACTCCAAGGTCGCCGTCGTGTACGCCGACGGCCCCATCATGTCGGGGGAAGCCGACGGCGGCCTGTTCGGCAGCCAGGTGCTCGCCGATCGCACGTTCCGGAAGTGGATGCGCGACATCCGCAAGGACGACAGCGTCAAGGCCGTGGTCATCCGGGTGAACAGCCCGGGCGGGTCGGGTCTGGCGTCCGACATGATGTGGCGCGAGATCCAGCTCGCGAAGGCCGACGGTCTGCCGGTGGTCGTGTCGATGGCCGACTACGCCGCGAGTGGCGGGTACTACATCAGCGCGCCCGCAGACTGGGTCGTCGCCCAGCCCGGCACCATCACCGGATCCATCGGGGTGTTCGGCGGAAAGCTCAACCTGGGCGGGCTCTACGAGAAGCTCGGAATGACCCAGGCCGACTTCAAGCGCGGTGAGCTGTCCGACCTGTTCTCCGCGAGCACCGGGTTCTCGGACGAGGGTCGCGAGACCTACCGGGCCTTCCTCAGCGACTTCTACGAGATCTTCCTCGGAAAGGTCGGCGAAGGGCGCCACATGGAGCGCGACGCGGTGCATGCCGTGGCGCAGGGCCGGGTGTGGACCGGTCGTCAGGCGCTCGAGCGGGGGCTCGTCGACGAGCTCGGTGGGCTCGACACCGCGGTGGCGAAGGCCGTGGAGCTCGCGAAGCTCGAGGAAGGCACCTGGGGAACCACCTCGTGGCCGCGCCAGAAGGAGCTCATCGAGCTGCTCCTCGAAGACCTCCAGAACGCGTCGGCACCCACCGTCCACGTCGACATGGGGCTGTCCCCGGTGGCCCAGCAGGCCGCCGAGCCGCACGTCGAGCACCTGCGGATGCTCGAGGCGATGCTCGCAGACGGTGCCGTCGCGCTGATGCCCGGAGAGCTCCGGGCCGAGTGAGCGGTGCCGCTGTACGGCAGCGGTCCCATGCGTCCACGAAGAAGGGGGTCCCCGAGCGACGACCGCGCGGGGACCCCCTGTTCGTGTGTACCTGCGGTTCAGAGGTTGCGGAACACCGAAGCCACGACCGTCTTGTCGTTGCCGCCCATGTTCGCCGTGAGCCCGACGGACGGGGCGTTCGGCACCTGGTAGTCGCCGCACTGGCCCTTCATCTGGCGGAAGATCTCGAGCACCTGCTTCACGCCGGTCGCACCCACGGGGTGGCCGAACCCGACGAGCCCGCCACCGGTGTTCACGGGGATGTCGCCACCGATGTCGGTGCGCCCCTCGCGAACGAGCGCGGCGCCCTGACCGGCGTCCGCCCAGCCGAGCGCTTCGTACATCAGCAGCTCGGTGACCGTGAAGCAGTCGTGCACCTCGGCGATCTGCACGTCGTTCGGACGGATGCCCGCCTCGGCGTACACGCGCTCGGCAGCGACGCGAGTGGTGTTCATCACCGTGGGGTCGCCGTCTTCGTACAGGTTGCCCGTGGTGTGCGCGATCCCGACGAGCTCGATGGCGTCGGACTCCGACTTTCCGAGCGCCTTCAGGCCGGCCTCGCTCACGACGATCATCGCGGACGCGCCGTCGGACACCTGCGAGCAATCGGACATCTTGATGTACGGGTGGAACTCCTCGTTCGACAGGAACGTGGGGTTGCGGTCGCCGGCCTTCGAGGCGGTCTCGAGGTCCATCGTCACCGCCTGCATGTGCGCGAGTGGGTTCTTGTTGGCGTTGCCGTATGCCTTCACGGCGACGCGCCCGATGTCTTCCTCGGTGACGCCGAACTTCTCGCGGTAGTGCTTCGTGCGCCAGCCGAACAGGGCCGGGAACGTGAAGTCGTCGAGCCCACGCTGACGCGCGTAGTGGGACGCACGCGCCAGATAGTCGCCGCCCTGACGGGCGCTCGCGGTGGTCTGCACCTCGGCCCCGGCCACGAGCGTGATGTCGCTGCCGGCACGGATCGCGTCGACTGCGGAGGCGAACGCGAGCCCGCCGGACGCACACGCCCCCTCGACCCGCATCACGGGCTTGAACATCAGGCCCGGGTTCGCGCCGACCACAGCGGCCCCGAGGTGCCCCTGGTTCGAGAACAGCTCACCCACGAAGTTGCCGATCCAGGCCTTGTCGATCCGCGCGGCATCCACGCCAGTCGCCGTGAGGGCGCCGTTCACGGCCGTGGAGATGTACTCCTCGAGCGTGGGGTTCTCGCGCTTCCCGAAGTCCGGGTGCCGCTTCCAGATGAAGTCGGGGTGGTTCTTCCCGATGAAGGGCGTGGTGTGGCCGCCGATCACGAACACACGGCGTTTGCTGGACATCATTCCTCCGATGCCTGGTGGTACTCGTCGTAGATGGTGTCGAGGCGGTCGAGCGCGCCCCCGATGGTGGGGTTCCCACCGTGCTGGGACGCGCGGATGCGCTGCTCGAGGTCTTTCTGGCGCTGCTCCAGCGCAGCGAAGTCGACGGAGTCGGGGTCGCGGCGGAGCTGGCGCAGGTCGGCGATGATCTGCGCGGCCTCTTCCTTGAACTTCTCGGACTCTTCGTCGGTGTGGTCGAGGATGGTGCGGCGCACGAGGCTCCACGGGGCAGACGCCTTGCCCGCGGCCACGGCATCCGGCTTCGCGCGACGCTCCACACCCTCGGCAGCATGGGCGTTCACCTCCGTCGTCTCGCCCGTGCGCATGGTGGTCGGCGCGGCTCCGGGTTCCACGCCCGGACGACCGATCAGGGGCCTCGGCGGGGGCGCTTCGCCCACCGGGACGGGGTCGACCGGCTTGCGGCCCTCGTCGGCGACCGGCCCCCCGATTCCCGAGCCCATCGTGAGGGGGACCAGGACCAGGAAGGCGAGGAGGACAGCGACACCCGCCACGATGACGAGGGGGATCCAGGTCTGACGCATCGGAACCTCCGAGGAGGGTCCTCATAGCGCGACGGAGCCGGGACGCGCTCCCCACCCCTACGAACGCGCGGGTCCCTCGGGAATTTCTTCATGTGATTTTTCAAGGGTTGTCAACATCCATCGATGCATCGGATATCACACACGAAAGGCTATTTTTCTCCTCCGTGTCAGCAGGATTCCTGAGTTCGTCAATACTTGAATGAGTTGACATCGCTGCTGCGACGCAGGAAATTGCTCCTGTCCTCCCCGGACACCCCCCCGGTTCTCTCCCCCCTTCCGTCCCTCCCCCTCCCCTCCCTCCCCCCGAGTCCCCATGAAGCCCGTCCTGAAGTGGGCCGGCGGCAAAGCCCGCCTGGCCCCTCGGATCTGTGCTGCGTTCACAGGTCCATGCAGCGGCACCTACCTGGAGCCGTTCGCCGGAGCCGCCGCCGTCGCCCTCTACCGCCTGCACCGAGGCGAGATCGGCGACGCCGTCCTGACCGACGTCAACCACAAGCTCATCGCCGTCCACGCCGCAATCCGGGACCACGTGGACGATGTGCTCGCCGAGCTCGAAGCGATGCCCTACGACGACTGGAAGGAGCGGTACTACGAAGTCCGCGCGGCTTTCAACGAAGGTCCCCACAAGGGGCCTGCCCACGCAGCCCGCTTCCTCTGGCTCAATCGTGCCGGCTTCAACGGCCTGTACCGCGAGAACCAGAGCGGCGGCTTCAACGTGCCCATCGGGCGCTACAAGCACGTCAGCATGCCGTCGGAAGCGCACTTCCGCGGCGTCAGCGAGCTCCTGCGTGGTGTACACCTGTCCGCCGACGACTTCCGCACCGCTCTGGCGCGTGCGGGACGCGGCGACCAGGTGTACTGCGATCCCCCGTACGTGCCGCTCTCGGCGACCGCGAACTTCACGTCGTACTCCAAGGCGCCGTTCGGTCTCACCGAGCAGCTCGCGCTCGCCTCGGCCTCGCGCGAAGCCGCAGGCCGCGGAGCCCAGGTGGTGCTGTCGAACCACGACACGCCGCTCGTGCGCACCCGGATCTACCCGCGCGCGCACGGCTTCAGGTTCGTCGCCACCCCCGAGGTCTCCCGGGCCATCTCCCGCAACGGCACCAACCGTGCGGCGGTGTCCGAGGTGATCGCCGCGATCGGTCCGGTCGCCGCGTAGTCCCCGACGAGGTCTGAATGCGGACCTCGTTCCCGGACCTCAGGGCACCGGGATCGGGATCGTGCTCACGGGGTACATCTTCATGAGCCCCGACACGATGGAGCTGAGCCCCGTGTTCATCTCCGAGAGGTCGGCGGGATCGGTGTTCACGAGACCCGCCACGCCCACGGCGTACACCCCGTCGTCGGGGAAGGCCTCGCCCGGGATCGTGATCACCCCGAGAGCCGTGGTTCCGTGGGTGAAGTCGTAGACCTCTTTGATGGTCTTCGGCTCGTTGCTGAACGTGACGTTCCCGCCGTCGTCGAGCACGACCACGAGCGCGGAGTCGAAGCCGAGCCCTGTGAAGTCGAGGGAGATCGGCGTGTTGTTCTGGTGCTGGGCCGGGAGCTCGGCCGAGAAGTCGGCGGGTGCGGGCAGCAACACCTGCGCGGTGGACGTGGCCGTGGAGCTGCCGGACGTGCGCACGACGCGGAGCTCCCAGGTGTCGCCGGACGCGTACTCGATGGGCTGATCGGCGGGAGTGAGCACGTACACCCCGGAGTCGACCTCGGACACGGTGGCGTTCACGCCGGGACCGGTGAGGCTCACGTCGGCCCCCTGGATCGGTGCGTTCTCGATCTGCTGGACCTCTTTCGCGTCGGCCATGAACAGCGTGACCGTGGTGCCCGAGTCGAACTCCGAGCCGTTGAGGAGATCCTGAAGCTCCTGGCTCTGCGGAGGCTCGACGCCCAGCACGATCCCTTCGGCGACCACGGGCTCCAGCAGGCCGTCGATCGTGTCTTTCGCCTTGTTCAGGGCGTCGCAGCCCGAGAGCGCGACGAGCGCCAGCATCCACATGATCACGTCTCCTCCGGGGTGTTTGACGCACACCCCCAGCACGGCTAGCTTGCAGCGATTCGCGGGCAACCGCCAGCGCTGAACGTACACCGCCGGGATCGACACCATGGCCACTCTCACCAAGATCACGAAGTTCCGCCGCAAGCTCCGTCGCAAGAAGATGGGCAAGGAGCGCAAGGCGGCCGAGCAGAGCAAGGGCACCACGCCCGTGTTCGAGATCCACAGCGCCGACGCGGTCAAGAACGCGCCGAAGGATCAGCTCAAGCCCGAGCAGCGCTAGTCCGTGGAGCGCATCCTCGGCCACTCCGCCATCCTGGAGCGGCTGAGGGCGGCCGCGGATCGCGACGGTCTGCATCACGCCTACCTGTTCGAAGGTCCCGAGGGCCTCGGACGCAGGCGGGTCGCAGACTGGCTGGCGATGTACGTGAACTGCACGGCGTCCGAACGCCCGTGTGGTCGCTGCTCGCGATGCCTCCAGATCGCCGCCGGGAACCATCCCGACGTCATCACGCTGGAACCCGATCCTTCCAAGGCGAGCCAGACCATCGGGGTCGACGCCGTTCGTGAGGTGATCCGGAAGTCCGGCTACCACCGCTTCGACAGCAAGCGTCGGTTCATCGTGGTGGATCCCGCCGACGCCATGCTCGAGCCCGCCGCGAACGCGCTCCTCAAGACCCTCGAGGAGCCGCCCGAGGGCACCGGGTTCATCCTGCTCACCACCAGCGCCCGGCGGCTGCTCCCCACCATCGTGAGCCGCTGCCAGCGGGTGCGCTTCGGAGCCGTCCCCGTCGACGAGATCCGCACGTTCCTCCACGACGCCCGCGGGGTCGCCGACGCCGACCTGTGCGCGCGCCTCTCGCTCGGGAGCCCCGGCCGCGCGCTCTCGCTGGCCGATGGGGGCCTCGAGAGGCGCCGCGAGGCGAGGTCCACGCTGATCCGCATCGCGAGCGCCGGTACCCTCAAGGGCCTGTTCGACCACGACCAGAACCTCACGAAGGGGAACGCCCGCAGCGACTGGCTGCCCGAGGCCACCGAGCTCTTCGAGGTGCTCGAGGAGCTCTTGCGCGACGTGGTCGTCTACGCCTCGGGGTCCGGCAGGCCGCTCCTGCACGCCGATGCCGAGGACGTCGTCGCCGACTGGTCGCACCGCCTGTTCCCCGCGGGTGTGGGTGAGGTGCAGCGCGCCCTGCTCGATGCGCGCGACCAGCTCGAGGTCAACGTGAACGGCCGCCTCGTGCTCGACGCCGTGTTCACCCGCCTCCGCGCCGAGCTCGGCACCTGAACACCCTCGGGACTCACGGACCGGGGCCCTCGGGACTCAGCGGTCGGGATCGTCGCCTTCGTCGAGGTCGTCTTCGTCCGCTTCGTCTTCCTCGAGCGGCTCGAAGTCGTCGAGTGCGCCCGCGGCCACCAGCGCGCGCACGGCACCGACCAGGTACAGGCTACCCGCCACGATCACCTCGTCGGCGTCCGCCACCACCTCGGCCAGCGTGGTGTCGATGTCTCCGCCTGCCGACAGCACGACCTCGAGCTCCTGGAGCTGGACCGCCAGGTCGTAGGGGTCGCGTGCCTTCGGGTGCGAGCAGCGGGTGGTGACGAGCTCGTCGACGTACGGCACGAGCGGCTGGGCGATGTCGATGGGGTCGCGACCCTCGCCCATCCCGAACAGCAGGATGCGCACATCGGGACGCGGACGACGCGACAGCCACTTCGCCAGCGCCTCGGTGCCCGCGCGGTTGTGGGCCCCGTCGACCCACACGCCGGGCGCGACCTCCTCCAGCCGGCCGGGGATCCAGGCGCCCTCGAGCCCCCGCCGGATGGCGTCGTCGTCGACCGGGAAGCCCTGGTTCCGCAGCTGGTGCAGCACCCCCAGCGCGACCGAGGCATTCGCACCCTGGTGCTCGCCCTGCAGGGTCAGCGACACGTCGTCGAGCGTGCCGAGCGGCGTGGAGAGCGACCACTTCCCGTGCGAGAAGCTCCGCCGGAGGTCGGGGCCCGGACGCCACAGCGTCATCCCCAGCACCTCCGCACGACGCGTGAACACCGGCACGATGCCCGGATCGACCGGACCGATGACCGCCGACGCACCCTTCTTGAAGATCCCGGCCTTCTCGCCCGCGATCTCGGCCAGCGTGCCGCCGAGCTCCGCCATGTGGTCCATGCCGATGCTCGTGACCGCCACCACCTGCGGCTGCACCACGTTCGTGGCGTCCAGCCGACCGCCGAGCCCCGTCTCGATCACCGCGATGTCGACCTGACGCCGCGCGAACGCCAGGAAGGCCGCACACGTGATCAGCTCGAAGTACGTGAGCGGCTCGCCCTCGATCTGCGCGGTGTCGGCCCAGTCGCGCCGCGCGCGGTCGATCTCCTCGATCACCTCGTTCAGGAACGCGTCGGTGATGGGGGTTCCGTCGATCCAGATGCGCTCGTTCAGCTCGGTGGTGTGCGGCGAGAAGTTCGCGCCCACGCGATAGCCCGCTTCCCGCAGGGCGTTCGAGACCATCGCCGTGACGCTGCCCTTTCCGTTGGTGCCCGCCACGTGCACCACCGCATACGAGCGGTGGGGCTCGCCGATCACCTGCAGGAACTCGCGCACCCGATCCAGCCCGAGCTTCATGCCCGACATCGCCAGGCGGGAGAGCACCGGGTGCGTGATCACGCCACGCCGTCCGAGGTCGCCGGAGCCTCCGGCTTCGCGAGGAGCGGCCCGCCCGCGGCGATCTCACGATCGATCAGCGCGTCGTCGGCCTCGAGGGAGTCGAGCTTCAGGAGCTGGCGCAGCACGCGCACGATGGTGCTGCGGAGCTGGTCGCGCTCGACGATCAGGTCGATCAGGCCGTGCTCGAGCAGGTACTCGCTCGTCTGGAAGCCCTCGGGGAGCTGCTGACCGATGGTCTGCTCGATCACCCGCGGACCGGCGAAGCCGATCAGCGCCTGGGGCTCCGCGATGATCAGGTCGCCGAGCATCGAGAAGCTCGCGGCCACACCGCCCGTCGTCGGGTGCGTGAGCACGCTGATGTACGGCATGCCGGCTTCGTCCTGCAGGCGGGCGAGCGCCGCGCAGGTCTTCGCCATCTGCATGAGCGACAGGACGCCTTCCTGCATGCGGGCACCGCCGGACGCGCTCACCACGATGGCGGGGCGCTCGTGCTCGGCCGCGCGCTCGAACAGGCGCGTGATCAGCTCGCCCACGACGGAGCCCATGGAGCCGCCCATGTAGCGGAAGTCGAAGCAGCCCACCTCGCACTCGATGCCGCCGATCTTCCCCGTGACCGACACGAACGCGTCGTTCCGACCGGTCTTCTTGCGCGCGGCATCGATGCGCTTCCCGTACGGCTTGCTGTCGACGAAGCCCAGCGCGTCGACCGGGTGAAGGTCGTCGTCGTGCGGCACGAGCGGCGAGTCGGGGTCGCACAGGAGCTCGAGGCGCACGTGGGCGTCGATCCGGAAGTGGTGGCCGCACAGCGGGCACACCTGCAGGTTCTCGACGAGCGCCTCGTTGTAGACGGGCTCGGAGCACTGCGGACACCGGGTGAGCAGGTCGGGCGTGTCGGCGCCTTCGCCCGGCGCACGCGCCTTGCCCACGAACTCCTTCCGCTGCTCGAACCAACGCCGTCCTTCGTTCGCCATCCCGTCTCCGGATCTTCGCTCGGCTGCCGGCTCCCGGCCGGGAGGCCCGCGGTGCCGATGGAAGGCCCCGCGTAACACGCTGAGTGGGATAGGAACCGTCCATGCACGCCCTGACCGCCCTGCTCGACGATCTCGTGACCCGTCGGGTCGTCCCGTCCATCAGCCTCACCGTCCGCTCGGAGGAGCGCGAGGTGTTCCACCACACCGTCGGTCTGGCGCGGTACGAGCCGCCCCGCCCCGTCGCGGTCGACCAGCCGTACGACCTCGCCTCGGTCACGAAGGTGCTCGCCGGAACCGCGGTCATCGCCAGCCTCGTCGAAGACGGCACGCTCACGCTCGATACCCCCGCATCCGCCCATCTCGACGGGGTCGATCCGCGGATCACCGTGCGCCACCTGCTCCAGCACGGCTCCGGGCTGCCCGCCTGGCGCAAGCTCTACCTCGAGATCGGCAACGGCGCGTACGGCACCGCCGCCACGCGAGACGCCGTGTATGCGCTGATCCGGTCGGTGGAGCTCGAGGCCGACCCCGACACCCGGCACGTCTACTCCGACATCGGGTTCCTGTGGCTGCTCCAGATCGCCGAAGCCGCGACCGGAACCCCCTTCGCCCAGCTGTTCCACGAGCGCGTCACGGTGCCCAGCGGCGTGGTCGACCTGCGGTGGGGCTGGCCCGGCGCCGCGGCGACCGAGTGGCCCTGTCCGTACCGCCACGTCGGCATCGAGGGCACCGTGCACGACCTGAACTGCGCGTCGATCGGCGGCGTGTCCACCCATGCGGGCCTGTTCGGCACGTCCCGCGCGGTGGCCGCACTCGGCGAGGCGTTCCTGGAGGCCACCCGCGGGAACCCCCGGTACGACGGGCTCCCCGGCCGCACGCTCGCGGCGTTCTGGGCCGCGAAGGGCCCCGGGAGCCATCGGTGCGGGTGGGACGGCGTGACGCCTGGTGCCTCCTCGTCCGGTCGGTTCTTCCCGCCCGACTCCGTCGGACACCTCGGCTACACCGGTACCAGCGTGTGGATCGCGCCCTCGCGCCGCACGGTCGTCGCGCTGCTCACGAACCGGGCCCACCCCATCGACGACCCGCTGCCCATCCGGAAGCTGCGTCCGCTCGTCCACGACGCCGTCGCCACCGCGCTCGGCTGGGAGTCCTGATGTCGCGCACCCTCACCTCCCTCCTCGGCAACAGCCAGAAGCTCGACGGGGGCGCCATGTTCGGCAACGCGCCGAAGGCCCTGTGGGCCCGCTGGGCCGCACCCGACGACCAGAACCGCATCCCCCTCGCCTGCCGGGCACTTCTCGTCCGCGACACGGCGCCCGGGGGCTCCGCGCGCAACGTGCTGCTCGAGGCCGGCATCGGCGTGTTCTTCGACCCCGCGCTGCGCGATCGCTTCGGTGTGGTCGAGCCCGATCACGTGCTGCTCGGCTCGCTCGCCGCGCAGGGCCTCTCCCACGAGGACATCCACGTGGTCGTGCTCTCGCACCTCCACTTCGACCACGCGGGTGGCCTGCTCACCGCCTGGCAGGAGGGCCGCGAGCCCGACCTCCTGTTCCCGAACGCCACGTTCATCGTGGGCGCGGAGGCCTGGGAGCGCGCCCAGCATCCCCACGCTCGCGACCGCGCGAGCTTCGTGCCGCGCCTGAACGCCCTGCTCGAAGCGTCCGGTCGGCTCGAGATCGTCGCAGGCACACACTCCGAAACGCTCGGTCCCGACTACCGCTTCCACCGGTCCGAGGGGCACACGCCCGGCCTCCTGCTCACCGAGATCACCCTGCCTGGCGGGCCCGTGGTGTTCGCGGGCGACCTCGTCCCCGGCACCCCCTGGGTCCACCTGCCGATCACCATGGGCTACGACCGGTTCCCAGAGCGCCTCATCGACGAGAAGCAGGCGCTGCTGGCCGATCTCGTGGCGCGCGGAGGCCGCCTGTTCTACACCCACGATCCCGAGGTCGCCTTGTCCGGCGTCGCGTTCGACGGGAAGAAGTACAGCGCGGTCGCTCCGCTCGCGTCGCTCGACGGGTGGTCGGCATGATCGAGCCCGGCGCCCCCATCGCCGTGTGCGCGCCCTGTGGGGCCTACGACCCCGACCGCTTTGCACACGGGCTCCAGATCGCCCGTGATCACGGGCTGAATCCCGTGCCCCTGCCCGGTCTGCTCCAGCCGTGGCGGTACTTCGCGGGCACCGACGCGCACCGGCTCGATCAGCTCGTCGAAGCGCTCACGTCCGACGCCTACGCGGCCGTATGGATCGCGCGCGGGGGGTACGGCCTCACCCGCATCCTCGACGGCATCCCCTGGGAGCGCGTGTCCCCCCGTCCCGTCATCGGGTTCTCCGATGTCACGGCGCTGTTCTCCGCGATGTACGCGCGCGGGCTCGGTCCGGCGGTCCACGGGCCCGTCGTGCACAGCCTCCCCGGCTCGGATTCCACCACCGTGGAGCGGCTGTGCGCGGTCCTCGCCGGTGAGCGGCCCGCGATCCCGGGCACCGTTCGGGTGGAGGGCCGCGCGGAGGGCCCCGTGGTGGGCGGGAACCTGTGCATGCTCGCGGCCACGGCGGGAACGTCCGCGCAGCTCGACGCCTCCGGCTGCATCCTCGTCCTCGAGGAGATCGGCGAGCCCGCCTACCGGATCGACCGCATGCTCCAGCAGCTCGAGTCGGCCGGCGTGTTCGACGGCGTCGTCGCGTTGGTGATGGGCGAGCTCACGTCGTGTCGGTCCCCCGAGGGCGTCGACTGGACCCTCGACGACCTCCTGCAGGACCGCTTCGAGCGCCTCAGCATCCCGGTGCTGGTCGACGCGCCGATCGGCCATGGGTCGCAGAACCACGCATTCGTGTGGGGGGCGCACGGCGTGGTCGACGGTGGGCTCGCCTTTCCGTAGGATGCGTCTCTCCGTGGAGGTCGCATGACCCGGTTCCCCCTCCTCCTCTGCATGCTCGCCGGCTGCGCGTCCGGCCCGGTCTCGGGCACGTGGCTCTACGGCTCCACCGAGGTCGTCAGCGACACGTGCGACCTGATCGACGACATCGGCGTGCCGGGCGGCGACTTCTACGTCTACAACGAGGGGAAGGGCTCGGTCGTCATCGATCCGAACGACGGGAGCGACGTGTTCCGGTGCACCCTCGCGAAAGACGACCTCACCTGCCCCGACCGCTTCCAGGACAGCCGCTCGTTCGGCGCGACCACTGTCACCGCCGTGGTGGGGGTCGAAGCCACGATGGACGGCCGCGAGGCCGCGTCCGGCTCGCAGATCGCGACGTTCACGTGTGAAGGGCCCAACTGCGCGCAGCTCGAGGCCGAGGTCGGACAGCCGTTCCCGTGCATCGCGGAGGTCGCGTTCGACGCCACGTGGACGTCGCCGACCGTGCCCTGAGGTACGGCTCCACCGCGCTCACCGGCACCCCGCCCGAAGGGCCCGTCACCGGCCGCCGTCCCCCGTTTGGACGCCTGCGGCGGCCGACCCCACCGGTCAGCGCTCCCCCGCCTCGCGAAACCCGACCCCGACGAGCCCGTACACCGCGTTCCGCAGCGACTCCGGCGTCGTCCGCGCGACATCGAGGGGCGCGCCGAACGTGACCGTCACGGGACGCCCGAAGCGCTGAGCCTCGCGGAGATGGAGCTTCTGCACCCACTCCCGCGGGAGCACGCGCCTCAGGCGGTGGTACGTACGGCTCGGCGACGCGTCGACGTACGCCGGGATCAGGGTGGCCCCGGAGATCGCCGCCAGCTTCAGTGCGCCCGGCCGCCAGGGGGCTTCGACGGGGACCCCACGATCGAGCCAGACCGTGCGGCCCGCCGGGAAGATCGTCATCGCGCCGCCCCCGACGAGGAACGCACGGCTCTCGTCCCAGAACGACGGCCCGAGGAACGTGAACAGCGGGTGCATCTCGACGAAGGGCGTGGAGACGCCGTCCACGACGGCCCGGACGGGCGCCTGCCTGCGCCGTTCGAGCAGCGCGCCGAGGCTCGTGCGGTCGATCATCGCGAACGGGTGGTTCGCGGCCACCACCAGCGGACCCTCCTTCGGCACGTGCTCGAGCCCCTCGGCGCGCAGATCGAGCCGGAGCCCACGCGCCACCGCGGTGTGCGAGCACTCGGGGTCGAGGGACCGGAGCAGCGCGATCGTCTGGGGGATCCCGAAGAACCGCTGTGCGCGCTCGCCGTGCAGCACGCCCGGAACGACGGACGTGTACAGCTGCTCGAGCGGGTGCGCGTCGATCGTCAGTCCTCGGCGCCGGCGTGATGGATCTTCATCAGGTTCGCCGAGCCGCGCGTGGGCGAGCGGCCCGCGAGGATGACGATCTCCTCGCCCGGCAGCACGTCGCCGCGACGCAGGAGCACCTGCTCACCGGTCTGGATGAGCTCCTCGACGTTCGAGTGCTGCGCGATGACGATGGGCGTGACTCCCCAGGCCAGCGCGAGCTTGTCGGCGACGCGCGGATGCGGGGTGAGCGCGTAGATCGGCCCGCGCGGACGGGCCTTTCCGGCGTAGAGCGCCGTGATGCCCGACCACGTGAAGATCACGAGGGGCCGCTCGCGCTCGGTGGCCGCATACACGGCCGCGCGCGCGACGATGCCCGACGAGCCGGGCAGCGGCGGCAGCTTGTCGAGCGGGACGGGCACGAAGAACCGCGACCCTTCGACCTCGCGCGCGATGCTGTCCATCATCCTCACGGCCTCGATGGGGTACGCCCCCACGGAGGTCTCGCCCGACAGCATGACGGCGTCGGTGCCGTCGAGGATGGCGTTCGCCACGTCGGTGGTCTCGGCGCGCGTGGGGCGCGGGCTGCGCTCCATGCTGTCGAGCATCTGGGTGGCCGTGATGCAGAGAGCCCCGTGGCGATGGGCCGCTTCGATGATGTGCTTCTGGTAGACCGGCACCTTCTCGATGCGGACCTCCACCCCGAGATCGCCCCGCGCGACCATCACCCCGTTCGCGACCTCGCAGATCGAGTCGATGTTCTGCACGGCCTCGGGCTTCTCGATCTTGGCGATCACGGGCGCGGAGTGCCCGAGCCGGGCCATCTCGGCCTTCAGCTGGAGCACGTCTTCGGCCGTTCGCACGAACGACAGGGCCACGTAGTCGACGCCCACCTCGAGCCCGACGGCCAGATCGGCGAAGTCCTTCTCGGTGATCGACGGCACCGACATGTTCACGCCGGGCAGGTTGATGCCCTTGTTCGACCCGAGCTCGCCGCCCACGGTGATCCGGATGTCGACCTCCTTGGGGCTCGTGTCGTGGCGCACGGCCGCCACCTCGCCCTGGAGCGCGCCATCGGCGAACAGCACGCGGTCGCCGGCCGTCACGTCGTCGGCCATCTCGGGGTAGGTCGTGCCGACGCGCTTGTCGTGACGATCCTTCGAGATCTGCGCGTCGATCATCACCACCGTGAGCACGTCTCCGTCGGCGAGATGGAGGGGCTCGGGCACCTTGCTGGTGCGGATCTTGGGGCCCTGGAGGTCGAGCAGGATGCCCGTGGGCACGCCGAGCTTCATCGCGGCCCGACGCACGCGGGCGACCTGGCGGCGGATGCTCTCGTGGTCGGCGTGGCTGCAGTTGATGCGGCACACGTCGACCCCTGCGCGCAGCAGGTTCGTGAGGTTGGGCTCGTCCCAGCAGGCGGGACCCAGGGTGGCGACGATCTTGGTGCGGGTCTGCAGATCGGGGCGGCTCTCGTACATCGGCCCTCCGGACGCAGGGCTTAGCACGGCCGGGGCTCACCGGGTCGCGCGCAGCTCACGCCAGTACAGGTAGCCGAGGGGCGCGATGCTCCCGAGCAGGGGGGTCGCGACCAGCCAGGGCACCCACGCGAGACCCCGCTCGCGCGCATCGTTCCGCAGCCACCCGGTGACCAGGAACAGCGCCACGCAGAGATCGGCGAACACCTGTGCGCTCGCGGTGTCGCGGGTCGCCACGGCGAAGATGCCGATGAAGCCGTGCTGCACGGTCGCGATCGCGGACAGCACGAGAAAGGGCACGGTGATGGCGGTGAGGACGAGGATACGGGCGTTCATGACGACCTCCTGTGCACCTCCCATCGCCCGCCGCGCGCTCCCCTCCCATGACCTCCGGGGTCAAGTCCGATGACGGGCCCCCAGGTCGGCGAGATGGTGCGTCAGTGGCGCCGCAAGCGCGGGGTCTCCCAGCAGGATCTCGCCGAGGCGGCCGAGGTGAGCACCCGGCACCTGTCGTGCGTCGAGAACGGCAAGGCGCAGCCGTCCCGCGAGATGCTGCTCGTGCTGGGGAGCGCGCTCGACCTCCCGCTGCGCGAGCGGAACCTGCTGCTGCTCGCGGGCGGGCACGGGCCCGCGTACCGGGAGTCGAACCTCGCGGCCCCCGAGATGGCGCCCGTCCGGGAGGTGCTCGACATCCTGCTCGCGAACGCGGAGCCCAATCCGGCCGTCGTCGCGAGCGGTTCGTACGATCTGGTCCAGATGAACCCGTCCATGATGGCCCTGTCGGCGTGGCTCGGGGTGATGTCCACCAACCTGATCGAGGCCACGTTCGTCCAGCTCGCGCCCTTCATCGTGAACTGGCCCGAGGTCGCGTCGGCCACCATCAACCGCCTGCACCGCGAGGTCCTGCACACGGGCGACCCCGCGCTCACGGCCGTCTACGAGCGCGTGCGTCCGCTCGCCCCCGCGCCGACGTGGGACGTTCCACCCATCGCGCTCCCGGTCCGACTCCGCCACCAGGGCGTCGAGATCGCCCTGTTCACGGCCCTCACCTCGCTCGGCACGGCCACCGACGTGACGGTCTCCGAGCTGCGCATCGAGACGTACTACCCGATGGACGACGCGAGCCGTGCGGCGCTCGACGCCCTGCCCCGGCCGGTCTGAACCGGAGCGTCTGCGCTCCTGGGCCCTGCCACAAATTCAGGGAGGAGTCAGCGAGCCAGCTCGCTGAAGGCTCCCGGCAACAGGAAATGCACTGTTCCCGGCACAGCACCAGTCCCCATGATTAGGGGTCCTCCGTTCCAACGGAGATCCCACACATGCTCAGCACCATCGCCCTGTCCCTCCTGCTCACGGGCTGCATCGAAGACGTCGCCAAGGACAAGGTCGAGGCCACCGTCACCGAAGCGAAGACCGAAGCGCCGAAGCCCGCCGCGGGCACGGCCTGGAAGGTCGATCCGGGCGCCTCCACGCTGAAGGCCCTCGGCGCCAAGATCACCGCCGAGCACCCCATCGTGTTCCACAAGTGGGAAGGCTCGGCCACCGTCGACGGCGGCAAGCTCACGGGCATCGAGTTCGTGGTCGACATGGACTCCCTCGAGGCCGACCACCCGAAGCTCACCGAGCACCTGAAGAACCAGGACTTCTTCGACGTTCCCGGCCACCCCACCTCGAAGTTCACGAGCACCGGGATCGCGGCCGGAGACGACGGCACGGCCACGGTCACGGGCAACCTCACGATCCGCGGCACCACGAAGGAGGTGTCGTTCCCCGCGAAGATCGAGGTCACCGCCGATCAGGTGCATGCGAGCACGGAGTTCGCGATCGACCGGAAGGACTTCAACGTGGTCTACCCGGGCAAGCCCGACGACCTCGTGCAGGACAAGGTCGTGCTGACGATCGACTTCGTCGCGAAGCCCTGATCCCTGGATTGGAGGCCGGCTCTCGGCCTCCAGCCGCACCTACGCCTGGTGGTTCGCCTTGTACCAGGCGAGGTACTCGTCGACGTTCCCGGCGTACTCCTGGAGCACGCCCGGATCGGGGTAGCACCAGATCCGGTTCGCGGCGCTCGCCAGATCGCGGTCGTGCGTGACGTAGATCACCGTGCCCTCGTACGCCTCGATGGCCTCGCGCAGGCTCGAGATGCTCTCGAGGTCGAGGTGGTCGGTGGGCTCGTCGAGCACGAGCACGTTGAACTCCTTCAGGATGAGGAAGCACAGCGACAACCGCGCGGCCTCCCCGCCGGAGAGCGTGCCCGTGGGCTTCTTGCCGTCCTGACCCGAGAACAGCATGCGGCCGAGGATGGCGCGCACCATCTCCTGCCCGACCTCGGGGCGGTGCGCGACGAGCCAGTCGAACACCGTGGACCCGGGCGCGATGTCGTCGCGATGGTCGTGCATGAACGTGCCGATGCGGGTGTTGTGACCCCACTTCACCTTGCCCGACAGGATGTTCTCGTTGTCGAACAGCGAGCGGATCAGGGTGGTCTTGCCCACGCCGTTCTTCCCGAGCACGGCCACCTTGTCGCCGCGCTGGATCTCGGTGTGGAAGCCCGAGAAGATCTCGTGATCTCCGTAGGAGTGCGACAGGTCGCGCACCGACAGCACGTCGCGCCCACTCTGCTCGCCCGTGGGGAACCGGATGAACGGGCGGGCGATGTTGCTGCGCTTCACCTCGTCGGGCCGGAGGCGCTCGATCTGCTTGGCCCGGCTGCGGGTCTGCGAGCTGCGCGTACCGGCCTTGAACCGCTGGATGAAGTCGTTGAGCTGCGCGATCTTCTTCTCGCGCTCGGCGGTCTCCTTCTCGACGCGGTTCCGCACGTTCGCCTTCGTCCGCACCATCTCGTCGTAGTTGCCCGGGTAGAGCATGATGGTCTCGAAGTCGATGTCGGCGATCTCGTCGCAGATGGCGTTC
This sequence comes from Myxococcota bacterium, assembly GCA_041389565.1. Classification (GTDB taxonomy): domain Bacteria; phylum Myxococcota_A; class UBA796; order UBA796; genus JACKEQ01. The sequence goes on along the minus strand of JAWKRP010000002.1, from coordinate 207,413 downwards.
AGGAAGCGCCGGTCGTGGCTGATCGCGACGAGCACGCCGTCGTAGCGGAGCAGGAAGTCCTCGAGCCACACGATGGAGTCGAGGTCGAGCGAGTTCGTGGGCTCGTCGAGCAGCAGCGCGTCGGGCTTCCCGAACAGCGCCTGCGCGAGCAGCACCCGCACCTTCAGGCCGCCCTGGAGCTCGGCCATGGGGCGCTCGTGCTCGGACTGCGGGAGGCCGAGCCCCTCGAGCAGCACCGCGGCGTCGGCCTCGGCCATGTAGCCGTCCTCCTCGGCCACGATCATCTCGAGCTCGCCGATCTCGACGCCTTCGTCGTCGGACAGGTCGTCGCCCTTCGCGTACAGCTCCTCGCGTCGGACGAGCGTGTTCCACAGGCGCTGGTTGCCCTGGATGACCACGTCGACCACGCGGAACTGGTCGTACACCGAGTGGTCCTGGCGCAGCCACGCCGTGCGCTCCGGGATGTTCACGACGCCGGAGTCGGTGTCCTCGGCTCCGATGAGGAGCTTCATGAACGTGGATTTCCCGCACCCGTTCGGGCCCGTGAGACCGTAGTTCACGCCGCGGTTGAACGTGACGTTCACGTCCTTGAACAGCGTGCGCCCGCCGTACCCCTTGCTGACGTTGGTGACGGTGATCGACATGCGCCCTCCGAGAGCTGGAAGGCGCGCGTAACACCGTGCGCGGCGCTCACAACCCGGCGCGGACCTCCGCCATCCAGGTGCCATCCTCCTCGACCAGCAGCTCGATCAGGCGGTCGAAGCGGGGGTTCCCGAGGGCTGCCGAGCTCTTCGACAGGCGGAACAGGGCGATGGGATCGCCGAACCCACGCAGCAGGTGCATGTGGAGGTAGTTCACGCACAGTCGGCGGTTCACCTCGACCATCGCGCGCTCGTTGTCGAGGTACTCCCCGTCGCTGATGGAGCCCGCCGGGATCTCCGTACCGCGCATCAGAGCCGGGTAGTCGGCCTGGAGCAGGGCATCGGCCAGCTGGCCCACGAGCTCGCTGCAGAAGATGACCTCGGTGCGGTGGATCTCCTTCGTGAGCGACTCGGCGCGCGCGGCCGCGTTGATGCACTCGCCGATGTACGTGCCGAGCTTCAGCGGCAGCGTGGCGCCCACATGGTTGACGCACCCGCTCTCGACCCCGATCCCGAACGCGAGCGGGCGACCACACTGTTCCGTGTAGCGCTCGCACACCTGGAGCATCGCCGACCGGATGAGCAGGGTCGCCAGCGTGGCGTGCCGCGCGTGGTCTTCGTGGAGGAAGATCACGATCGCGCCGTCTCCCGTGGACCCGACGTGCACGTACTCCGCGAGACGCCCGCGCAGCGGGGGTGGGAGCGCGACCAACACGCTCTGCACCACCGCGCCGTTCATGGCGGCGAGCACCTCGAGCAGCTGGAGCCGCGCGCGGGAATCCCCCACGGTGACCGACATCTCGGTCGTGAAACCGCGGATATCCAGGATGAGCGCCGTGGCCGGCACAGGTTCCTCGACGACGGTGTACACCCACCCTCCCCACAGCGGTTAACCCGGACCGTCCATCAGGAGGCCGGCATGCCGGACGAGTACTTCGGCGGGTACGCCCGAACCGACATCCATGCCGAGATGATCGGGGATCAGACGCGCACGCGCGCGTACCGGCGGGCGATCCTCGAGACTCCCGAGCTGTTCGAGGGGAAGGTGGTGCTCGATCTCGGGTGCGGCACGGGCATCCTGTCGATGTTCGCGGCCGAGGCGGGCGCCAAGCACGTGTACGCGGTCGAGGCGAGCGACATGGCGAAGGTCGCGCAGCGCGTGGTGCGCGACAACGGCCTGCAAGACGCGATCACCGTCCTGCACGGCACGCTCGAAGACCTCGAGTGCCCCGAGCCCGTCGACATCGTGATGTCGGAGTGGATGGGGTACGCGCTGCTGTTCGAGGGCATGCTGAACAGCGTGCTCGTCGCGCGCGACCGCTGGATGAAGCCCGACGGCGAGCTCGTGCCGAACCGCGCGCGCCTCTACGCCTGCGCCGTGGAGGACTTCGAGGTCGAGGCCAAGCGGTTCGCATGGTGGGACAGCGTGTACGGCTTCGACATGTCGGCGGTCGGCGAGTCGTGCCGGCGCGAGCCGCTGGTCGACGTGGTCGACACGCACTGCCTGGTCACCGACTCCGCGATCATCGCGAACCTCGACATCCACACGCTCGGCCCCGACGACGACGAGCACCTCGCCGACGTCGAGCTGGTCGCGTACCGCACCGAGACCGTGCACGCGATCCTGCTGTGGTTCGACGTCGATCTCACGAAGCGCGTGGTGCTGTCGACCTCTCCGCTCGACGTGCCCACGCACTGGAAGCAGACGCTGCTGTACCTCCCGGCGCCGCTCAAGGTGGTCCGCGGCGACGCCATCCGGCTGCAGATCTCCATCCGTCCGGCGTCCGACTCTCCGCGCTCGCTCGACATCGACCTCGTCGCATCGGTCGACGGGCAGAAGCGCGAGTCGCACTACCGGATGTAGCTCTCCCCCGTCCCCGCACACGCAGGGACGGTCGACGCTCAGTCGAGGGCGTTCGTGAGCGTCTGGAGCGTGCGGCGCCCGATGCCGGCGGTCTCGCCGAGCGCGCGGGCATCCGCGAACGGACGGCTCTCGAGCACGAGCGCCAGGGCCTTGCCCTTCAGCCCGGCTTCCTGGAGATCGGCCTCGGACGTGTCGTTCACGTAGGCCACGAGCCGGGCAGGGTCTTCGATGACCACACCCTTCAGCACGAGCGGCTCCTCGGCCACGGGCTCCGCAGCGACCGGAGCGACCTCCGGGGCCTTCGGGGCCTCGGCCTTCGGGGGCTCCGCCTTCGCGGGCTCCGCCTTCGCGGGCTCCGCCTTCGGGGCCTCGGCCTTCGCGGGCTCTGCGGGACGCACGACCGGCTCCGACCGACGCGTCTGCTCGGGGGTGGGTGGCCACTGGGGAGCCTTGGGGTCTTCGGACCGGCCACGCTTGCGCAGGGACTTCGCGAGCCCCCACACCAGTGCTGCACCAGCGCCGAGAGCGCTCACCACTCGAAACACGCGACTCATCCCACCTCCGTGCCCGGGCAGGACGCGTAACACGCCTGCCGCAGAGCGCAGGTCACTCGCGGTCGTACGCGCGGTCGCGGTCTTCGCGGCAGAGCTCCTCGGCGAAGTCGGCGAGGTAGTCGTCGGCGTAGCCGTAGCCCTCGTCGATCCCGCTGCGCACGAGCGCGGCCCACGCGTCGTCGCCGACCGCGGAGAGCGTGACGGACGACCACATCGAGTAGAACCGCTTGGTCTTCGTGCCGTCTTCGATCCAGGCCTCGAGGATGTACGTCTGGTCGAACGAGCCGCCGCCGCCGTCGGTGTTGTAGACGTCGGGCGAGAAGCCCCGCGACACCATCACGTTCCGGCCGTCTTCGAGGGTGAAGCGCCGGTACTCCTTCGGCAGGTCGTACCAGATGTTGCCGAGCAGGCTCTCCTTGCGGACCTCGTTGCTCGTCTTCACCGTGGGGCACGAGCCGTCGACGAAGCAGGCGACATCGGTGTCGAACGTGCGGCCGTAGAACTTCGTGGTGCCGCTCTCGATGCACACGTGGTTGGTCTCCTGCACGATGCGCATCTGCGACGCGAAGTCGTGCTGCGACCGGGTGGCGACGGCCACGGGGATCTGCGCCTCCACGTCGTACCCGGCGTGCTGCGGCATGCCGCCGAGGTCTTCGGGGCGCAGCGGAGCCATCGTGAAGGCGCGCCCGTCGACATCGCCCTCGAGATCGAGCGCCGTGAGCTCGGCGTCGAGCCCGAGCATCCCGGCTTCGAGCTCTTCCGTGCCCTCGGCCTCGAAGTTCGTGGTGAGGAAGCGAGCGAGATCGTTCAGGCCTTCGGGGGCCTCGACGGGCGGCTTTCCACAGCCCACGAGGACCAGGGCGACGATGGACGTGCGAAGCATGATCTTCTCCAGAAAGACGAACGGCGTTCTATCCGTTCGAAGGAGAGAACGCCGGTCGATCTGGAGACTTCACGTCTCGCGGGGGTTCAGGCCGTGGCCTTCTCGTACCCGGTGACGACGAAGTACTGCACACCGTCGACCTCGAGCAGCTTGCCCGTCCACGTCATGCGGGCATCCGTGGCGCTGGCCGACTCGACGACCTCGTTCGCGATGACCCGCACCTTCTCGGGGCCCACGAGGAACGGAGCGGCGACCTGCGACGCGAGCACCTCGTTCGTGGGGGTGAGGCGGCCCGTGTAGGTGAACGACTTGCCCTGCTCGAGCACCCGGCTCGCCATCATGCCGGTGCTGTAACTGCAGGCGGCGCCCACGAGGTCGGCCTTCTTCGCGCACGCGGCGGCGTCGAGCTGCGCATCGGACTCGGCCTTGGCGTGCACCGTGGTGGTGTCGCCTTCGCTCGCGTCTGCCGTGGTGGACTTGCCGGGACAGGCGAGGGCGATTCCGGGAGCCAGGAGCGCGGTGAGTGCGAGGAGACGCATGAGGACCTCTGGGTTTCGGGACCGCCCGCTCGGGGGGCCGTGGTTTCGACGTGTGGACCTTAGCAGTCGCGGGCCCCGCCGGGACGGGGTGAAGACATTGTTTTACTTCGCGGTTATGGGGCGCAGCCACCTCGCACGGGAGCCGAGATGAAGCTCGCCACCCTCGCCGACGGATCCCGCGACGGCACCCTGATCGTCGTGCGCCGCGACAATGCGGTGTTCGCGGATGCGTCCGACATCGCACCGAACCTCCAGGCCGCGCTCGACGACTGGGAGAGACTCGCTCCGAAGCTCCGCGCACGGGCCGCCGCGCTCGAAGCCGGAGACGTGCCGGGCACCCCGGTCGACGTGCGCCAGCTGCTCGCTCCGCTCCCCCGGGCGTACGAGTGGATCGACGGGAGCGCGTACCTCAACCACGTGCGCCTGGTTCGAAAGGCCCGCAATGCCGAGCCTCCCGCGACCCTCGAGACCGATCCGCTCGTGTACCAGGGGGGTTCGGGCACCTTCCTCGCGCCCACGGCCGACATCCCGCTCGGCGACGATGCGTGGGGGCTCGACTTCGAGGCCGAGGTCGCGGTCGTGCTGGGCGACACCCCGATGTTCACGTCGGCCGCCGATGCCGCGAAGCACATCCGGCTCGTGATGATCTGCAACGACGTGTCGCTCCGCGGCCTCATCCCGGCGGAGCTCCAGAAGAACTTCGGCTTCTTCGTGTCGAAGCCGTCCACGGCCTGGGCGCCCTTCGCGCTCACGCCCGACGAGCTGGGTGACGCCTGGCGCGACACCCGCGTGCACCTCCCGCTCCTCGTCCACCACAACGGAGAGCGCGTGGGCTGGGCCGAAGCGGGTCCCGAGATGCACTTCGCCTTCGCCGACCTCATCCAGCACATCACGCAGACCCGCGGGTTCACCGCCGGAACCATCGTGGGCTCCGGAACGGTCAGCAACGGCGACCAGGAGCACGGCATCAGCTGTCTCGCCGAGCAGCGCATGCTCGAGATCATCGAGACCGGGAAGCCCTCCACCCCGTTCATGAGCGACGGCGACACCGTGCACATCGAGATGCTCGACGCGAACGGGCACAGCCTGTTCGGCGCCATCGACCAGACGGTCGTGAAGCTGTGAAGCTCTACGGCTACTGGCGCAGCTCGGCGTCGTGGCGCGTGCGGATCGGCCTGAACCTCAAGGGCGTCGCGTACACCTACGTCGCCGTGAACCTGCTCGCGTCCGAGCAGAAGGCCGACACCCACGCCGAGCGCAACCCCATGCGCCAGGTGCCGGTGCTCGAGCTCGACGACGGCACGCGGCTCACCCAGTCGCTCGCCATCCTCGACTGGATCGACCACACCCAGCCCGGTCCGGGCCTGTACCCCACGAGCCCGCTCGACCGCGCGCGCGCCATCACGCTGGCCGAGATCGTGAACGCCGGGATCCAGCCGCTGCAGAACCTCACGGTGCTCGGGAAGCTCACGGCGCTCGGGGCGGATCCGAAGGCCTGGAGCCGCGACGCCATCCAGACGGGCCTCGAAGCCCTGCAGGCCGCGGCAGCCCCGTCTGCACGGGCCTTCCTCGTGGGCGACCAGCCGTCGGTCGCCGACATCTGCCTGGTTCCGCAGCTCTACAACGCGCGCCGGTTCGACTGCGACCTCGACCGGCTCGCCCTGCTCACCGCCATCGAGGCGCGCTGCGCCGCACTCCCCGCCTTCCAGGCGGCCCATCCCGATCAGCAACCCGACGCCCAGAGAGCCCCATGACCGTCGAACCCCTCGGCATCACCGGCGTGGACGCCATCCACTACTACGTCCACGACCTCGACCGCATGCGCGCCTTCCTCACCGAGAAGCTCGACTTCGCCGAGATCGGCCGGAGCTCGGAGGAGATGGAGGAGCGCGGGGGCCAGCGGGCCCGGGTGTTCCGCGCGGGCGGCATCACGCTCGTGGTCTCCCAGCCCACGCAGCCCGGCGGGCGCGCGTGGCGGTGGCTGCGGCGCCATCCCGAAGGGGTCGGCACGATCATCTTCCGGGTCGACGACGCCGCGAAGGCGTACGCGCTGCTCGACAAGCGCGGCGGCACCTTCATCGAAGACGTGCGCACCTACGAGGTCGCAGACGGCCGCTGCTCGATGTTCAACATCACCACGCCGTTCGGCGACACCACCTTCCGCTTCGTCGAGCGCGACGAGCACGTGGTGGGCCTGTTCCCCGGATTCCAGCTGTACGACACGCCGAAGGGGGGCACCAACCGCTTCCAGCTCGGCCGGATCGACCACATCACGAGCAACTTCCAGACGATGCGCCCCATGCTGCTCTGGATGGAGCAGGTGATGGGCTTCCAGGTCTACTGGGACGTCGAGTTCCACACGACCGACGTGAGCGAGTCGGCCGACCACGGCAGCGGCCTGAAGTCGGTGGTCGTGTGGGATCCGGGCAGCGGTGTGAAGTTCGCGAACAACGAGCCGAAGCGGCCGTTCTTCAAGAAGTCCCAGATCAACCTGTTCGGCGAAGACCACCGCGGTGACGGCGTGCAGCACGTCGCGCTCACCGTCGACGACATCGTCGGCACCGTGCGCACCCTCCGCCAGCGCGGGGTCGAGTTCATGCCGACGCCGGGCACCTACTACGACGCGCTGCCCGAGCGCATCCAGCGCCTCGGCATCAACCGGATCGACGAAGACATCGAGGTGCTGCGCGACCTCGAGATCCTCATCGACGGCGACAAGGACCACTCGTACCTCCTGCAGATCTTCCTGAAGGAGCAGGCCGGGCTGTTCGACGATCCGAAGGCCGGGCCGTTCTTCATCGAGGTCATCCAGCGGAAGGGCGACAACGGGTTCGGGGCCGGGAACTTCCGGGCGCTGTTCGAGAGCATCGAGCGCGCGCAGAAGGCCGAGGGCCGCATCTGATGGAACGGATCGTGCGCGGCGACGTGCCCGACAAGCACCACATCGCCTTCCGCGGCGACGACGGTGCGCTCCGCTGGGAGGAGTGCTTCACCCGGGCCGGCTTCGACGGCGCGTACAGCATCCTGTACCACCAGCACCGCCCGCACGAGCAGCGCATCATCCACGCCGAGCACGGGTGGTCCGCGCCCCGCGCCGTGTCCGACCGCGACCTCGCCAAGCGGCACTACAAGACCCAGGATCTCGCGCCCATCGGCGGGGCCCCCGTCGACGCCCACGTCCCGCTGCTGTTCAACCGCGACGTCACCATCGCGATGGTGCTGCCCGGCTCCGAAGACCCCGTGTACGTCGTGAACGCCGACGGTGACGACCTGTACTGGATCTTCGAGGGCTCCGGGCACGTGCAGACGCCGTTCGGGCGCCTCGACTTCCGCAAGGGCGACTACGTGCGCATCCCGCGGGGGTGCGTGCACCGCTTCGTGCCCAACCGGGGCGCCCAGCGCTGGCTGCACTTCGAGTGCCGCACGGCCGTTCGCCTGCTGCCCCAGTGGAGGAACGCCGTCGGGCAGCTCACGATGGACGCCCCCTACTGCCATCGGGACTTCCAGAAGCCCCAGCACGACGGGCCCATCGACGAGGGCATCCGCGTTCAGGTCGTGAAGCGCGGGGGCCGCTGGACCGCCTACTCGCTCCCGAACACCCCCCTCGACGTCGTGGGCTGGGATGGCGCGGAGTACCCCTGGGTGTTCCCCATCCTGAAGTTCCAACCCCGGGCCGGGCTCGTGCACCTCCCTCCCACCTGGCATGGCACGTTCGCCATCGACGGCGCGCTGATCTGCAGCTTCGTGCCGCGTGCGGTCGACTTCCATCCGCAGGCCATCCCCTGCCCGTACCCGCACAGCTCGGTCGACGTCGACGAGTTCCTGTTCTACGCCGAGGGCAACTTCACGTCCCGACGGGGCGTGTCACCGGGCTCCGTGTCGCACCATCCGGCCGGCCTGCCCCACGGTCCGCACCCCGGAGCGTACGAGGCCAGCATCGGCCATCGCGAGACCAACGAGCTCGCCGTCATGCTCGACTGCTTCGAGCCGCTCGTCCCCACGTCCCAGGCGCTGGGCATCGAAGACCCTGGCTACCACGACTCGTTCATCGAGGGCTGACCCATGTTGTCCGTGCTGCTCGGCCTCTCCGGCATCGCCTCCGCGCAGGACCTCGTGAAGTACGAGACGCTCAGCGCCGTCACGCACGGCAAGGAGACGGCCTCCGTCACGTTCCGCGTCACGGTCGACGGCTCGTTCGGGTTCGCGGTCGACTGCGGCGTGAAGAAGTGGTCGAAGCCCGTGGAGCGGCTCGGCGCGGGCAGCGAGGTGAAGCTCGAGCTCGTCGGGCTGCCGAAGGGGTCCCACGACTGCTCGGGCAGCATCGAGGTCGACTCCGATCAGGGCAGCGGCACGCTGACGTTCCGCACGCCCATGGCCAGCCTCGAGCCGCTCGACTGGAAGGCCACCCTCGACGATGTCGACCTGAAGGAGCGCACGGCACGTCCGTGGGCCTCCCGTCCCCTCACCCGTGCCACCGCCGTGATCACGAGCACCGAAGGCGACCGTCTCGGCGAGGTGGTGGCCGACCTCGAAGACCCCCAGCGTCCGCTCTTCCACTGGAGCCCGACCGACGAGGTGCTCACGATCGCCATCGTCGCGACCGACGTGCACGGGTTCAAGTCGAGCCTCGACCTCTCGCCGTGGACCTACGAGATCCCACACGACGACGTGGTGTTCGCGACCAATGCCCACGAAGTCGTGGCGTCCGAGGTGAAGAAGCTCGAGGCCACCTGGAACGACGTGCAGGCCGTGCTCCGGAAGTTCGGCAACTACGTCGACATCCACCTGTACGTCGCCGGCTACACCGACACCGTCGGCTCCGCGTCGTCCAACCAGGGCCTGTCGGAGCGCCGCGCGCGGTCCATCGCGCTGTGGTTCAAGGAGCGCGGCTTCCCGGGCAAGGTCTACAGCCAGGGCTTCGGAGAGTCCGTGCTGGCCGTCGCCACGCCCGACGAGACCGACGCGGAGGCCAACCGCCGCGCGCTCTACATCCTCGCCGCGAGCCCGCCCCGCACCTCCGACGCCATCCCGCGGTCGAGCTGGCGCCAGGAGTAGCCCTCGCGGCTCCTACCGGCCGCGCACCAGCGAGCCGTGGCACTGGTAGCACTCGAGCACGGCCTTCCCGTAGAGCTTCGCGGCCATGGCATCGCTGTTGGCGTCGCGGATCTTGGTCGCGAGGTCGAGCAGGCGGGCATGGGACGGACCGAGGTCGGGGGACGCCCGCACCCGGAGCACGGCTTCGTCGGCCAGATCGCGACTGCCCGTCGCGACGGCGAGCTCCATCGCCTCGAACGCCCCCGCGTGCCCCGCCGACAGGCTTCCGTGGAGGACCTGCCCCCCATGGCAGTCGACACAGGCGCTCACGAGCGACGCGTAGGCCGCCGAGAACTCCGACTTCTTCTTCGCCAGCACCACCTGCTCCGCGGCATCCCGCACGGCGTTCCACCGGGAGCGGTCGGTCGCGTTCAGCCCCTCCACCGGGGCCCCGAGCGGCCTGGCGGCCTCGGCGGCGCCAGCCCAGTCGAGCTCGAGACCGGCCTCGAGGATGGGCTCGAGGGCATCGCCGTGAGGGGGGACCGGCGCGAACGTACACGCGCCGAGTACGAAGATCAGCACCAGAGCCTCCTCTCCTTAGATACCCGGACCGCGACACCGACGTCACACATCCCCGCTGCCGCGCCTGCTGCCACGAGGAAGAACCAGGGATATGGTCATGGCACGCCGGTTGCTCTGGTAGCGGTCGACCCTACGTTCCCGGAGACCCCATGCTGCTCGTCACCCTCGCCTTCGCCGAACAGGCCGCAGCTCCCGCAGACTGCGCGATCGCAGCCCTTTCCGAGTCCATCCCCGCCGACGGGGCCACGGGCGTGCCCGTCGACATCGCGCCGCTCCTCGTGTTCCGAGGGTCGTGTGGGGTCGCCGCCCCGTACAACCTGCGCGTCTACCTGGCGTCCGACCCCATCACCCCCGTGCACGAAGACGTGTACGACTTCGCGGCCTTCGAGCCCGCGGGCGAGAGCTGGCTGCTGGAGGCCGACTTCGGCACGCTGCTGCCCGACACCGCGTACGACATCGAGATGGAGAGCGAGTGGGGCGAGCGCGTGCTGCTCGGCTTCACCACGGGCTCGGGCACGATCGATCCCGTCGTGGGTGGCGTTCCCGGCATCACGCTCGACTACGCCTCCCAGGTGGCCCACGGCGGCGGCCTGTACACCACCGAGGTCGAGGTCACGGTCACGTCGGTCGGGAGCGGCGACGGGGTGTACCGCATCCGCGAAGACGGGTTCGACCGCGCCGTGGTGCTCGCGAGCGGAGCGTCCGACACGGTGTCGCTGTCGTGGTCGAGCTTCGAGAAGCAGAAGGAGATCTGCGTCAGCGTGATCGAGCGCGACGGTGCGGGCAGCTGGTTCGGCCCGAGCGAGCTCTCGTGTGTGTCGGTGGAGCGCTCCAGCGGCTGCTCCCACACCGCTCCGTGGCTCGCGGGCTGGCTGATCGTGCCGCTCCTCGGGCTCCGCCGGCGGGCCTCGGGCCGGAGGGTCTCGTGATCGCGGCCCTCTGGATGGGGGTGGCTGCGGCGAGGGCCGATGCCGCGTACTACTGCGAGATCGCCGGGCTCGAGAGCACCGTGCCCGCCTCCGGCGCGACGGACGTCCCCATCGATCTCGCACCCGCCCTCGTGTTCGTGGGCGACTGCGGGATCGACGCCCCCATCACGCTCGCCCTCCGCACGCCCGCCCAGCCGGAGCCCGTGTTCGAGCAGGAGTTCACGTACGACGCCTTCGTCCAGTCCGGCACCGCCTGGCTGCTCGAGCCGTCTTGGGGCGTGCTCGAGCCCGACACCGCCTACACGGTCGAGATCACGTCGAGCTTCGCGGAGAGCCGCCAGTTCGGCTTCACCACGGGGTCACGCCAGGCAGAGCCCCTCTCGGGCGTGCTCCCCGGCGTCTCCATCGCGTTCGCCTCGCAGCGGCGCGAGAGCTCGTACGCCTTCCCGCTGGAGCTCGAGCTCGACCTGACCACCGCCGGCCCCGACGCCGGCCTGTTCCTGGTCCGGACGGGAGACGACGCCCGCGGGCTCCTCGTGGTGCCCGACGGCGGTGTAGCGACGATCGGGTGGACGGCCTCCGAGTGGACCCGGGAGGTCTGCGTCACCGTCGTGGAGCGCGACGCGTTCGGCACCTGGCACGGCCCGTCCGACGAGGCCTGTGCGGAGGTGGAGGGCGCGCGCGGCTGCATGCACGCGCCTCCATGGCTCGGTCTGCTCGCCCTGACCCCGGCCCTCGCGATCCGAAGGAGGCGCTGACGCCGTGTGGCTCGCCCTCCTGCTCGGGTGCCCCGCGCACGACTCCACGTGTGACGAGGCGAACGCGCGGCTCGGCGTGATCGCCTGCGTGCACCGCGTGCGCGACGAAGCGGAGTGGCGCACGATCGCGAGGCCCGCAGACCCCGTCGACCAGGAGAGCATCACGAAGTGGGCCCGCCCCTACGGGCCGGACTCCCCGCTCCCCGAGACCCTGTTCCTGAACAGCAACACCTACCCGCTGCACTACGAGATGCTCGGCGACGCGTTCCCCGACCGCTTCCCGGGCCTCACCCTCGAGGACTACAGCGTCATGGTGCTCGACCCCGAGCGCAAGGTGCTGTCGAGCGGGAACCTCGCGCTGTACGACGGTCCCGACGGACGCTTCTACGGGTTCACGGTCTGGGACGACCGCACGCGGCCCGAGCGCACCGTGACCTACGACGAGGTGCTCGACTCCTGGCTCGACCTGAACGAGCGATTCGAGCCCGACGAGCTCGTGTTCGTGCCGAACACCGGCCTGCAGGCCGAGAACGCGGCCACCTGGGATGCGCCGTTCGCGGTCCGGGGCGAGGGCACGGTCGCCTACGAGCCGTACACCACGGGGGTGGGCTTCGGCACGGTGCGCCGGCTCGACCTCGTCGACCTCGCGGAGGCCGAAGCGAGCGCATCCATCGGGTTCCAGGACCTGCTGATCCTCGACGAGGCGCCGTTCGACCTCGCACAGCCGGTGTCCGGCACGGTCACGGGAACGCGCCAGGGAGACCTCTCGCACCTGAACGTGCGCGCTGCCGCCCGGGGCACGCCGAACTGCTTCGTGCCGAACGCGCTGCGGGTGTTCGAGCCCTGGGAAGGCCGCCTGGCTCGGCTCGAGTGCGGCGAGACCGGGTTCACGATCCGCGAGGCCGCGCTCGACGAGGCCGAAGCGTTCTGGGCCTCCATCCGGCCCGCGCCCGTCGGGCTCCCCACGCCCGACACCACGAACGACGCGCTCGTGCCGCTGCTCGCGCTCGACACGGGCACCGCGGACGCGCGGGCTGCAGGGGTCGCAACGTACGGGTCGAAGGGCGCGAACCTCGCGACGCTCTACCAGCGCATCCCGGCCGACCTCCAGCTCCAGGGCTTCCTGGTGCCGTTCGCGCCCTACGCCCGGTTCCTCGACGACACCTGGTGGCTCACCGACGACTCGGCGGACGGGGTGCTCCGCCTCGAGCCGATGTCCGACACCCTCGAGCGCTGGCACGCCGACCCCCGGTTCCTCGCGGAGCCCGCACTGAGGCGCGCACGGCTGGGCGCGCTGCGCGACGCGATCGACGAAGCGCCCGTCCCGCAGGCCGAGACCGACCGCCTGGCCGCGCAGATCCTCGACACGTTCGGGTCGCTCACGACGATGGTGCGCTTCCGGAGCTCGTCGAACGCGGAGGACTCCCTCGCGTTCTCCGGAGCCGGCCTGTACGACTCCACCTCGGTGTGTGCGGCCGATTCGTTCGACGACGACGACGTGGGGCCATCGCTCTGCGATCCCGACGAGCCGAAGGAACGCACGATCGAGCGGGGCCTGCGCAAGGTGTGGCAGAGCGTGTGGTCCGACGCCGCCTGGGAGGAGCGCGCCTGGTACGGCATGGACCACACCCGTGTCGCGATGGGCGTGCTGGTCGACACCCGCGCGAAGGACGAGCGCATCAATGCGGTCGCGTTCACGGGCCATCCGACGCTCGACGACGATCGCACGCTCATCAACGCTCAGATCGGCACGCTGGATGTCGTGAGCGCCGAGCCGGGCGTGTTCCCGGAGCGCATCCTCGTCGGGCTGGATGCGGGCGTCGTCACCGAGATCGTCCGTGTGGGCGGGTCTTCCGAGCTCCCGGTCGGCCAGGACGTGATGGACGACGCGACTGTGACTCAGCTCGCCGAGAGCCTCGCCTCCATCGCGTCCGTCTACCCGATCGATGCCGTGGCGCCGCCCGGCACGACCGTGCTGCTCGACACCGAGTGGAAGGTGCTCGAAGACGGGCGCCTCATCGTGAAGCAGGTGCGCCCGTTCGCACGCCCGTGAGCACGGGGACGGCCTCGGCCGCGACGTCCCCGGTCTCGAGCGTGAACTCGTCGTGCTCCGGCAGGTCGGCGATCGCCACCTCGTCGGTCGCGTAGCGCTCCAGCACGAACGGCGACGCGAGGTGCGAGAACCAGTTGTCGGGGAGCTCCATGCCCGCGAGACCCATGCGCTCGGGGTGCCGGCGGTCGCGCGGCAGGTTCCGGGTGCCGAACACCCAGTCCCAGATGATCAGGTTGCTCCCGTAGTTCGAGTTCGACTCGTCGATGTCGGCGGAGTGGTGCCACCGATGCAGATCGGCCGTGGCGAACACGTGGTTCAGCACGCCGTGTCGGAAGTCGACGTTCGCGTGCTGGAGCATGCCGTGCACGGCCGTGAACACACTCATCAGCACCAGCACGTGCTCGTGCGCACCGAGCACGATGAGCGGCAGCGCCTGGGACCCCCACGCCAGGATGACGTTCGCGGGGTGGTTGCGGGTGGCTGAGAACACGTAGAGCCGCTCGGAGCTGTGGTGCATGGCGTGCACGCGCCACAGCACAGGCACATTGTGGAGCGTGCGGTGCACCCAGTACGCACCGAAGTCGCCCACCACCATCGCGAGCGCGAACTGGGCGAGCAGCGGCCAGTGCGACGGCCACAGGCTGGTTCCGAGGGTCTCGGCGAGCCAGACGCTCACGGCGAACGCGACACCGAAGCTGATCGCGCGCCACAGATCGCCCGTGAGCGCGGTGGACACCATGTGCAGCAGGTCGAGCCGGAAGTCCTGCGGGCGCCCGCGCCACGCTTCGGTGGCCGGCATGCGCAGCTGCAGCAGCAACAGCGGGATCGCGGCCGTGAAGGTGACCGAGAACACGGCGAACGGCGCCGACCAGCCCGCGACGAACAGCGCGTGGCTCCCGAACACCGCACCGCCGAGGATCAGCGGGAACGCAGACCACGAAATCAGAGCGCGAATGTCCATTCCGACCTCCCGAACCAGGCGGACTGCTCCAGTGGCGGCCCCGCGACGAGAGAGGCCGCTCCCCCACTCTCATCATGACGGATCCAATCGCTTCTGACCACCGGGTCAGAAATTTCGTGTGAGATTCCTCACAGGCGATCGCGGGCGCACCCTGCCGCCCGGCGCCCCGAAAGTGCTAGCCTTCGGCACCCCGCCCCCCAGGAGCCCCGGTATGCGTTGGGAATTCGAAGACAAGATCCGCTGCGAGCTCTGGTTCTTCAGTGGCATCAACTTCGCGGGCCAGAAGACGGTGGTGAAGATCCACCCCTACGGCGGGCTCCAGGGCGACGAGGTCGCCAGCACCGACATCAAGAGCGTCGGCGTCATCGCGGAGCCCGGCGTGCGTGTCACGTTCATGACCTCCGCCACGGGCAACGCGTGGGAGTCGATGCCGTGGCGATGCGTCCAGGTGATCGAGGGCTTCACGAACACCCTGATGGACGGGCGCACGGCGGTCCAGGTCCCCGATCTCGACACCTACGCCGAGCCCGATGCCCCCCGGTCCGACCCCGAGTTCGAGATGGGCTTCCCCGAGGTGAAGAGCTTCGCCGACGGCAAGGGGTGGACGTTCGGGAAGAGCGGTCGACTCCCGCTGAAGATGAACATCAAGTCGATCCGGGTCGAGCGGATCCCCGGCGGTCCACAGGACAAGCGCGCCGCCGAGGCAGCCGACGCCCCCGTCCCGTCTGCGCCCGAGGCGGCTGCTCCCGCGGAGGCCGCACCCGCCGCCGAAGCGGCGCCTGCCCCGGCCGTAGCGCCGTCCCCGGTCGCCTCCCCGGCCCCCGCGCCGGACGTCGCGGCGCCTCCCGCAGCCGCCGCCCCGGAAGCCCCCGCCACACCGGCGCCTCCAGAGGCTGCCCCCGCAGCGGCCGCGGCCCCCGTGGAGCCCGCGAAGGTGTTCCACGAGCAGAAGACCTCCGCGCCCGAGAAGACCCAGCGCCTCCCGAAGAAGACCGGCCTGTCGCCGGGCTCGGGCCGGAAGGACTGAGCGGCCCCTACGACGCGGGGGCGTCCCAGACGCGCGCCCGCATCCGCTCGATGTACGCCATCAGGCGCGCGTCGGCGCGGAGATGGGCGACCAGCGCGTTGTCCCACGCGGGGTGCGCGGCCTGCGCGAGGAACGCGTACATGCCGCAGTCGACCGAGCGAGGGGTGTCGCCGAGCAGGAACGGCGAGTCGCCCAGGATCTCTGCGATCGCCGTGAGATCCTCGATGCCGCGCCGATGGATCTCGTCGGGCGCGTGCCGGGCCAGGCCGTGCTCCCACGTGCTCCGCTTCACGCCGCGTCGAAGGTAGCTCGCGAGCCACAGCGCCAGGAAGCGCGGCATCGGGAGCGCGCTCGCGAGGATCGGGCGGTAGGTCGCCCACCCGGCATCGTCGACCCAGCGCGTGTGCAGCACCGCCCAGTACAGGTGTTCTTCGAGCACCCGCTGAACGAGCGCGGCGTGCGCGAGCTGCCTGGGGGTGAGCCCCGCGTCGAGCCCGATGGACAGGCGCTCGCTGAGCGTACGCACGATGCACGACGAGTCGGAGATGCGCTCGCCGTCGAGCTCGACCACGGGTGCCTTCCCGGTGGACGTGAGCCCCGGGCTGAACGGCCGCACCTCGTACGGCACGTCGACCAGCCGCAGCCAGGTCTCGACCTTCAGGCAGAACGGGCTCAGGTTGGGGAGATCCCATTCCGTCACGAACTGGTACAGCACGACACTCACGCGTCCTCCACGATGCGGTGGCCCGCTGCGGACACCACGGCCGCGAGCCGGGCCCGCAGGCGCGCGCCGTCGTCGGGGGTGAGCGGGCCGATGAGCCGGCGCTCCTCCACCGTGGGCTCGGGCACGTCGAGCGCCCACACCCCGGGCTCGACGCGGCGCAGCACGTAGAGCCCCGACATCTGGAAGCGCTCGAGGCCGGGCTGGCTCGCGATCACGTCGGCGGGATCGAGGGTTCCGGGCTGCACGACCAGCTCGCGGACCGGAGGCAGCACGTCCAGCACCTCGGCGGGAACGCCTGCACCCACCAGCACGAGGGTCTCGAGCCGCGGTGCGCGGAGCTTCGGCAGGTCTTCGGCCAGGCGGTCGAGATGGCTGATGGTCGCGGTGATCTGGAGCACCCGCCACGGATGCGGGCCGAGCTTCGCGAGCTTGCGCAGCTGGAGCGAGTCCACGGCCGCCCCACCCGGGTTCGGGATCCACCGGCCGAGCGCGGCGTCTTCGACGAACCGGCAGCCCGCCGAGCGGAGGTCGGACACCCCCGCGCCCAGGTACAGCTCCACATGCTTCGACCACAGGGCGCTGGCCGTGCGCCAGTGCGGGCGCTCCCCGAGCTCCCGCGCTTCCACCGCGGAGCCCGTGATCACGTTGCCCGCGTCGAGGAACCCCCGCACGAACCGGGCTCCCTTCGTGTTCACGCTCCCCGCGAGCGGACCGAGCAGGCGGCCGTGCTCCGCCTTCTGGATCGCGGCCATGCGCTTCTCCTCGGCCTTCGTGAGCGAGCGCGACGTGGCGGCGAGCTGCAGCTGGATGAACACGGCGTGGTCTTCGGAGGCCTCGGCCACGCGGTCGGCGAACACGAGCCGGGCCGCGTCGTCGGCGGGATTCGCGAGCACACCGTCCCACAGGTCGTCCAGCACGGCGTCTCCGCGCTCGGGCGCCACGGTGAGCCAGGCATCGCGGGGTCTTCGGAGGGCTGCTTCGATCGCGGGACCCAGGCGCTCGGCGCCCTCCACCGCGGATGCGTCGAAGGACTCCAGGAGCTTGCGGAGCTTCACGAACCTGCGCTCCCAGCCCTTCGCGTCCCACGCGTCTTCGCGGCGCGACATCTCGAGCGCGTCGACCGCACGGGGATCTGCGTGGTGCCGCAGGAGCTTGTCGTACAGCGGACCCAGCTCCGGGTACACGCCCCGCTTCACGCGCTCGAGCACGACTCCGAACACACGCGGGTCGGCCGGACGCTCCAGCAGCCGTACCACGCGCTCCTGGAAGCGGGCCCGACCGGGCTGGTCGCTGCGCAGGGACTCCGCCAGGAGCACGACGTCGGCGGGGTGCCGCTCCGCGTCGCGCGCGAGCCAGTCGGCGTGGAACCGTGGGCTGCTCCCGAGCTTCGGGCGCACCGGCTCCAACGCGCGACCGAGGCTCTCGATCGCGCCCGCCACGACGGGGTCTCGGCGGGAGTCCCAGATCCCGAGCAGCTGCACGAGCGCATCCGACAGACGCCCCTCCGCGAGGCTCGCGAGAGGGGCATCAGCGGCGTCAGGATCTCCCATCCGGGACGGTTCAGATGCGGCGGAGCTTCATCTGGACGTCGCCCGCCCAGTGGTTGTCGAACCCGCGCACGCAGGTGTCGAGGTAGCGATCGTAGTCTTCGTAGACCTGGTCGCCCCACTTCGCGCGGATGGTGCTCTCGTGGAGCTTGAGGCGACGGTGCCACTCGGCGGTGGTCTTGCTGTAGTCGGTGCGCCGCATGATGAGCTGCTCGAGCTCCCAGTGCGGGTTGATGGCGACCACGAGCTCTTCGATGCGCGGGTTGAGGCCGCCCGGGAAGATGACGTCGGCCGTGAACGCGAGGTCTTCGAGATCCTTGCGGGTGCGCGGCACGCGGTTGCGGAGGATGGCCTGGAACCCGAAGCAGGCGCCCGGCTCGACCCACTCGGCGAGCTTGTTGAAGTAGTTGCGGTAGAGCTTCACCGCGAGGCCCTGGCGCGCCTGCGCGGGGCTGCACAGGTGGTCGATCATCTCGATCGACACGAGGCCGTCGTACTTCATGGTGGGCTCGTAGAGCGCGTAGTCCTGCAGCCAGAACTTGGCGTTCGGGAGCTTCCGGTCGAGGCAGTACTGCATCTGCTCGGTGGAGAGCGTGATGCCGTGGGCCTCCTTGATGCCGAAGCGCGACATGCACTCGATGGCCGAGCCCCAGCCGCAGCCGATGTCGAGCATCGTCTTCGTGGAGTCGAGCTCCGCGAAGTCGTACAGCACGCGGGCCTTCTTCTCCTGGGCCTCTTCGAGCGTCATGCCCTCGCGGTCGAACGCCGCGGAGGTGTAGTGCATGTTCTTGTCGAGCCACAGCTCGAAGAACTCGTTGGAGACGCTGTAGGAGAGATCGATCTCGGCTTGCGTGGAGGTCATGGTGAGGCTCCTGGAGGTCTGCGGAGGTCGACAGATAACCGTTGGGTTGCCGTCACGCCCGGCAATGTGGGCGACCCGCCCGTGCTGGACCGCGATGGGCGATACTGGCTGTGAATGTCCCGCGTCCTCCTGGTCCTCGTCGTGTCGTCCGCGTGCCGGCCCCCGTGCGCCGAGGCGCCCACCTACATCGACGAGAGCGGGGTTCCCGGCCTCACGGATGCGGTCGCCGGCGTGGTGGAGCAGTTCGTCGGCTGGACCGGCCAGGTGTGCCTCGCCGAGGTCTCGGTGACCGAGAATGCGCCGCCCGGGTCGGATCTGTGGTGGGGCGACGACGGCTGGAAGGCGACCTTCGCCCCCGACACGGTGAGCCCCGACCAGATCCGCCACCGGCTCTGCCAGGCCCTCTGGTACGGCGAGCGCCCGCAGCTGCTCGCTCCCGGGATGTTCCCCGACGAGAGCGCATTCACTGCAGCGTGCCAGCTCGGCCCGACGTCACGAGGGTTCGTCGAGCAGGATGCCGTGTGCGGCCTGCCTCCCCTCACGCCCATCGAGTCGTTCCTCGAAGACGAGGTGTTCCTCGAGCACGCCGTGCCTGAGGCCCGCGATCTGTCCGTCACCCGCGAGGAGCCCGTGTTCATCGGGGTCTCCGAGGGCTACCCGATCGGGCGAGCCGTCACGCAGGACGAGCAGATCCGCCTGGTTCGCAGCACCTCGAGCATCTGGGCTCCGGACACGCGGGTGTGGCTGGAGGTGCGGTCGTGGGAGGGCGTGGAGCGACTGCCCGACCTCCCGCTCGGGTCCGACCTGATCCTGTCGAGCCTGGCCGCAGACGCCGACCGCATCGTGCTGATGTCCCATCGCGTGCCCGGATTCGCGGGCGACTACGACCTGCTGGTCGTCGACCGGAGCACGGGTGCGGTCTCGGAGCGCGCCATCGACGCCGACCTGTGGACGCTGGGGCTCGGAGTCGGAGGGGCGGCGCTGGTGGGGGACGCTCTGGTCCGCCACACCCACGAGTATGCCGAGACGGGGAGCCTGATTCGGCTCGCACTGGACGGCTCGGTCACGACGCTCGAGCTCCCCCGGCCCGAGCGGGACGGCCGGGTCGCCACCCCTACCGCGCTGTGGCCCGACCCCACCGATCCGGAGAGCCTGATCGTCGCGTTCGACCACCGCTCCGTCCTGATCGACTTCGATGTCGTCTACGTCACGATCTACGACTGGGGGATCGCCCGCGTCCACCTCCCTTCGGAGCAGTGGGAGACCCTGGCACGCGCGAACCCCTGGGATCGCGCACCGACGGTGAGGCCGTTCGGCGTCATGGCGTCCGGCGACATCGCAGTGTTCGCGGGCGACTCCACGGGCACCCTCGTCGGGACCCTCGACGGGCGCACGTCCGAGTGGGCGATGTCTCCCGATCACTGCGTCTCGCAGGGGCCCGCGCCCCACTTCGCGCTGAGGGACCACTGGGTCGAGGATGGGTCCGCGAACGCTTGGGAGCCTCCGATCGACGTCTGGTGGTCGCGCTGGTCCCTCGAGTGACCTCACGGACTGTCGCGGCCGTCGGCGCGACTCACTCCGGGTTCGAGAGCGCGTAGACCGCGACCCGCACGTCGACCTCGGACCACACCTCTTCCACCTCGAGCCGCCGATCCACCCCGTACACCGGCCGCCGGTACGGCGTCGTGCCGGAGCAGCGGACCTCCTCGACGGACCAGGCGTCGTCCTCGAGAGCGCGGGACAACGCGAGGCGGCCGGTGGCGTCGTAGGCGCCCCCGTAGGCGCGCCCCGCCGAGATCGCGGACAGGGAGCCGCAGCAGTCCGGGCTCCCCACGCTGCGGTCGGTGCCCTCGAGGGTCGCGGCCCCGTCTGCGAACCTCCACACGCCCTCCCGGCTGGACCCGATGCGATCGATGGGCGTGTCGACCTCCTCCACGGGCCCGAGCCCCAGGATCGGGTCGTGGTCGTAGAGCTCAGCGCGCGCGCCGTACCTGAACCAGCGCCACCCCGACGGGCCCTCCGCGAAGGAGCTGCCCGAGTACCCCGGAATCACGGGCGCCTCCGGGGTGAGGCCGTCAGGAGAGGCCCGCCACACCTCACCCGTCTCGAGGTCGTGGACCTTGACCGAGTCGAGCCCCCCGTAGAGCTCGACGTGGCTCTCCCCGACCCGTCGGTCGGAGAGCGTGACGGACCACAGGGGATCGAGCGTCGGCAGGTCGTGGGCCTGAAGGATCCAGCGTACGACCCTGTCCGGGTAGTCGCCCTCCTCCACCTTGGTCAGCAGGACGAGGAACGAACCGGCCGTCGCGCTCCCCCACAGCCCCCACGGTGACGTCAGGGGCACGCTGCCGAGGGGGGCTCGCGTGAAGCCCACCCGGGGGAGCCCGCGCTCCGGCCCCCCGAACAGGTCGACCATGAAGGCGTCGTCGTCGGAGAGCTCGAATCCGCACTCCTGGAGCGCCTCGCCGTACCAGGGCTCGCGATCGGTGCTGCGGGCGCACGTCCTCGCGAAGTCCTCGGTGCGGCGCGCCTGGAGCGTGCGGAAGTTGCGCTCGTTGATCCCGACCCCCGTGAAGAGCTCGGGATGGGCGGACGAGATCCCCTCGTCGCGGTCGAGCACGATGCACATCCCGCGGTAGACATCCGGAACGATCGGCACCTGCTCGGGGACCAGGGTGAAGCCCCGATTCCACCACTGGGAGATGGGCCCCACGTGGACCTGGGCCACGCAGACGTCCCGGCCGGAGCGGTCGACGAAGTCCTGCATCGCCGCGCGGATCTCGGCCTCCTGTTCGGGGGAGTCGGCCCGCACCTCGACCTCGGCCACCGACGGGCAGTCGGTGCAGCCGATCAGCGCTGCGAGCCACAGGAACATGGACCGATGCTACACCGGCGTCGCGACCGCGACCTCGAACGGCGTCATGCACTTGTCGCAGCGCACGTACATCGGGTCCTCCCAGGCGCCGCCCTCGGCCTGCATCGGCTTGCCGCAGCTCGGGCACATCGCGGAGACCGTTCCGAGCGAGCCGCGCTTGTTGAAGAAGTACCAGGCGATCCCCCACGACAGGAGCGGGATCGCCCACGTGCTGACGAGGTGCAGCCCGGGGATCACGATCGTCCCGAGCCCGAGGAGCGTGCCCCCGATCCCCACCGGGAGTGCCTTGGAGAGGCGCTGCCCATTCGAGAATCGCGAGACTTCCGCCTGCCCTTCCACGACTGCGCCATCACGTGCCTTCAGCGTCACCGTCTCGCCCAAACCGGCCTCCTCGGGACAAACCGAGTAGAAGACTCCAACCCCACGCGCAACCCGGTAGGGCGAACCCACCAGATGACCGACACCGCGAGCCAGCTCGGCCGTGCGCCCGGCAGCCAGCAAGACAGCCTGCTGAGACTGTCGGACTGCACGGTGGATCTGGCGCGTCACCGGCTCCTGCGCGGAGGCGAGACCAGCTCGCTCACCACGCGCGAAGCCGAGCTGCTGGCCTACCTCGCGGCCCGCGAGGGCACGGATGTCGAGCGCGACAGCCTGCTCACCGACGTGTGGGGCTACAAGTCGAGCAACCCCACGCGGGCGGTCGACTTCACGATCCGGCGCCTGCGTACGAAGGTGGAGCCCGATCCTGCGAACCCCGTGCACATCATCAGCGTGCGCGGCGTGGGGTACCGGTTCGTCGGAGCGGGAGAGGATCTCGAAGACCTCGATGCGCCCGAGCCCACCGCAGAGGTGCCGGCTCCCGAGCCCGTCCGGGCCGAGCCCGTCGAGCGCGTGCTCCCCGAGTCCACCCTCCCGGCCCCGCGCGGCACGTTCATCGGGCGCGGCGCGGAGCTCGGGCGCCTGAAGACCCTGCTGGGACAGGCCAGGCTGGTGGTGCTGCTCGGCATGGGGGGCAGCGGGAAGACCCGCCTGGCGCAGGAATGGGGGCACGCGCACCGCGACGCGTACGAAGGCGGCGTGTGGTTCTGCGACCTCACGCCCGCGCGCTCCCTGGGCGACGTGCTCGATGCGATCGGCGCGGGCCTGCGGGCCGATCTCGATGCCCGCGCCACCGTCGAGCAGAGCCTCGACAAGCTCGCCACCGTGATCGACCAGCGCGGCGAGAGCCTGATCATCCTCGACAACGCGGAGCACGTGCCGCTCGGCCCCGTGGTCGAGCAGTGGCTGGATCGCACGCTCGATGCGCGGTTCCTGGTCACCACCCGCGAGCGGCCCGGCGTGCGCGGCGAGGCGGTGCTGAACGTGCACCCGCTCGAGGAAGACGACGCCGTCGCGCTCTTCATCGACCGCGCGCAGGCTGCACGCGGGCTCGACGCCGTCACGAAGGCCGACGAGCCCGCCATCCGGGAGATCGTGCGGGGGCTCGACAACCTCCCGCTCGCGATCGAGATCGCGGCGTCGCGCGTGGGTCCGATGTCGCCCGCGCAGCTCGCGAAGCGCTTGCAGTCGCGGTTCCGTCTGATCACCGCGCAGCCCGGCACCCGGGTCGACCGCCACAGCTCGCTCCGCGCGGCGCTCGACTGGTCGTGGGAGCTGCTCGACGACTGGGAGCGCCAGGCCCTGTGCGTCGCTAGCATCTTCCGCGGCGGCTTCACCCTCGAGGCCGCCGAAGAGGTCCTGCTCCCCGAGGATCCCGACGCCCCGTGGACGCTCGATCTGCTCCAGTCCCTGAACGACAAGAGCCTGGTGCTCGCGTCGAGCCTGTCCGGAGCCGACGTCCGGTACCGCCTGCTCGAGTCCGTTCGGGCGTACGCGGCCGAGAAGCTCGACGCGCTGCCCAACGCGGCCGAGCTCCGCGCACGCCACGCCGAGTACTACATCCGCGAAGGCGAGGCGCTGGCGGCGGCCGTCGAGGGGCCCGCCGGCGCCGAGATGCTCGAGATTCTGGCGGCCGAGCGTGGCAACCTGATGGCCGCGTGGAACGACGCGCCCGACCCCGTGCAGCGCGTACGCGCCGCGCTCGCCGTGCGTGTGGTGCTGCTGATGCGCGGCCCGCTCGACGGGTTCGCCGAGCTGCTCGACCAGATGGTCGATCTCGCCGCGACGGCGCCCCCCGAGGTCGCTGCCCGCACCTTCATCGCGCGCGCCCGCTTCCACGAGGGGCACCGCAACGACGAAGCCGAAGCCGACCTCCAGGCCGCCCTCGATTGTGCGGGCGAGCTCCCGGCCCTGCGTGCGATGGCGCTGTACACACTGGCCTCGATCCGCACGGCCCAGACGCGCTTCGACGAAGCGGAGTCGCTGTTCCGCGAGGCGATGGACATCCACGGGCGCACCGGCGAGCGCGCCGCCATGGGCCGCGATGCGATCGGCCTCGCGTTCATCCTGTCCAAGAAGGGCGCGATCGACGCCGCCGAGCGCACCTACCAGCGCGCCCTGGCCGTGTTCCGCCGCACGGGAGACCGCTGGGGCATCGGGCTCGCGCTCGCGAACCTGTTCGGGCTCGTCGACACCGCCGGGAAGTTCGACATCGCCGACGGGTATGCGCGCGAGGCGGTCGAGATCCTCACGAACGTGGGCGATCGGAAGAACTGCGCCCGTGTGCTCTGCCAGCACGGCATCCGCCTCCACTGGCGCGGCCGCAACGCCGACGCCGAGTCGGCCTTCCGGAGCGCCCTCGCGCTCCAGCAGCAGATCGGCGACCGTCGCTGGGAAGGCGTGGTGCTCACCGACCTCGCCGACCTCCTGCTCGCCGACGACCGCCTGGCCGAAGCGGAGGCCCTGCTCACCGAAGCGATGTCGATCGCCCGTGACTCGAGCGATCCCAACCAGGAGGCCCAGGTGCTCCGCGCGATGGGGCTCGTGCGCGTGCTCGAGGAAGCCGACTGGGAGGCCGACGCCCACCTCGAAGACAGCCTCGCCATCATCCGCCGCCAGGGCGCGATGAACCTGCTGCCGCCCACTCTCCACGCGCTGGCGCTCCTGCGCCTCGAGCAGGGCCGGTTCGACGAGGTGATGGATTTCCTCTCCGAAGGCGAGCGCGAGGCCGCCCGCCAGGGTCTGCCGCGCCTCCGGGCCCTGCTCGCGGGCATCCGCGTCGCCACGTTCGTCGAGAGCGGCGACCTCGACGCCGCCAATGCCGAGCTGACGCTGATGGACGAGCTGCTCGGCCCGTACGCGCCCAGCCTGCCGGGCCTCGGCGCCGTCGCACGCGCCTGGATCGCACACGGAGCGGGCTATGCCGATGCCGCGCTCGAGAACCTGTCGGGCGTGAAGGCCACCGAGCCCACCGTCGCGCTGCTCGCTCGCACCCTGCACCGGAAGCTGGAGCCCGACGACGATACCTGGCTGCTCTGACGGCGCGTCACTAGGTTCACGGAGGAGGTGCAGTGCAGGCCAGTCGCTCGAGCACGACACGACCCCCAGCGAACCGCACGAAGCCCGTCGAGCTCCACTGGCGCTTCCCGGTGGAGTGCAGCGTCGACGACGCCTGGCGCGTGCTGTCCGACACCGATCGCTTCAATCGGGCCCTCCGGCTCGGCCTGAAGTTCACGGAGCACCCGCGCGACGACGGCACGGTCGAGCGCCGTGCGGAGATGCGGCGCTTCGGCGTGCGCATCACGTGGTCCGAGAAGCCGTTCGAGTTCGTGGCCCCCGAGTGGTTCCGGCACGAGCGGGTGTACGACGGCGGGCCGGTCAGCTCGAGCGACGTGGAGTGCCGCGTCGAGCCCGCGCCGCTCGGCGTCACGGTCGACTACCGCCTGCGCCTGTTCCCCCGGTCGGCCCTGTTCCGCCCCGTGGTGCTCGCTGAAGCACGCCTCTCGACGAAAGGCGACTTCGACCGCGTGTTCGACCAGCTCGTGGCCCTGCTCGAAGGGCAGCCGAGCCGCTACGACCCCGCTCCCGAGCCGCTGGGGAGCGCCGCCGAGCAGGCCCTGGCCGCCGGGCTCGCGTCCGTGGGGCCCCCTTCCCTGTCCGCCGCGCTCCACAAGCACCTGCGCGACGCCCCCCTCTCCGAGCAGGCGAGGCTCCGGCCGCTCGAGTTCGCGCAGCGGCTGAAGATCGACGAAGACCTCGCCATCCGCGGCTTTCTCGACGCCGTGCGCGGGGGCGTGCTCGAGCTCACGTGGGAGCTGCTGTGTCCGAGCTGCCTCGCGCCCAAGGCCGGGCAGCGCCAGCTCGACATCCGCCCGAACAGCGTGCACTGCGTGTCGTGCAACATCCGGTACGACGGCAGCTTCCCCGACTCCGTCGACGTGGTGTTCCGCCCGGCGAAGTCGGTGCGCGAGGTCGACGTGGCCGTGGAGTGCCTGCTCTCACCGGCCCGCACACCGCATGTGCTCGTGCAGGAGCCCGTCCCGACGGGCCAGACGGTGGAGTGGCTGCTCCAGCTCCAGAAGGGCGGCTACCGCCTCGACTCCGACCCCACGTTCGGGTCGGCCTCGATCGAGGTGCGCCCGGGCATCCGAACGTCGCGCATCACGGTTGATCTCACGTCCCAGGGCATCCGGCCCGCCGTGCTCCGGGTCGCGCCCGGTCCGGTGCGCATCCTGGTCCGCAACCGCACCGAGAGTCCGGTGCAGCTCCAGCTCGAGAAGGCCCACCGTCCCCCGTACACCCTCACGGCCGGCCGCCTGTTCGAGCTGCCCGAGTCGTCCGACCTGTTGCCGCCCGACGCCGTCGCTCCCGGGCTCGAGGTGGCCGTGCGCTCGGGCTGGGTGGTCGCACTACACCACGTTTCGGCGTCGCCCCACTCCCGCGGCCGCACGAGCGCCCTGTGGGACGAGCCCACCGGCATCGTGGGGAACGGCATCCTCATCCGGGTCGTCGAAGACGTGCAGGAGGCGCTGTCCATCGCGGAGTCCCACGACGGCGACCCCGATGTCGCGGTCGGCATCGCGTTCGGTCCGGTCGCCTGGCTCGAGCAGGACGGTGAGCGCATGCCCAGCGGCCGCTCGGTCGATCGCGCGCTCGCGCTCATGCGCACCGTCGGAGGCGGGCGGATCGGCGTGGATGCCGGCGACGGCACGCTCCTGGCCGAAGCGGGCGGAGACCGGGTGTCGATCCGGCCCGGTCAGGACACCTGCTCGCTCGTTCGCTTCGCGTCGGCCGCAGAGCGTCGGGCGTCGAACCTCTCCCGGCAGCGCGAGGTCACCGACCCCGTGCCCAGCCGCATCGGCGCGTTCCGGATCCTCGGGGAGCTCGGCCGGGGCGGGATGGGGCGCGTGCTCGACGCGATCACCCCCACCGGCGCGAGCGTGGTGGTGAAGGTGCTGCTGCCGGAGATGGCGCGCGACCCCGACCACGCACAGCGCTTCTACAACGAGGCCCACCTCACCTCCACCCTCTCCCATCCCAACATCGTGCGGGTGTTCGACTACGGCACCGGCGATGGGGGCGAGGTGTACATGGTGATGGAGAAGCTCGTGGGGCACGAGCTCCAGGAGTTCGTCGACGCCGGCACGATGAGCGCCGACCGCGTGCAGCACGTCGGGGTTCAGCTGCTCGACGCGCTCCAGGCCGCGCACGAGGCGGGCATCGTGCATCGCGACATCAAGCCGGGGAACGTGTTCGTGCTGGAAGACGGGCACCTGAAGGTGATCGACTTCGGCATCGCGCACCCGATGGAGAAGGACGACGAGCTCGCGGAGCGCGGCGTGGTGCTGGGCTCCCCGCGCTACATGAGCCCGGAGCAGATCGCGCGCGACCCCCTCGATGGCCGCACCGACATCTACAGCGCCGGGCTCGTGCTGTTCGAGTGCCTCACGGGCGACATCCCGTTCACGGGCGACGGCGCGTACGCCCTGGCGCTCGCGCGCCTGGAGACCGCGCCGACCCCGCTCCACGAGCGCTGTCCCACGCCCCTGCCCGATGGGTACGAAGCGGTCGTGATGCGCGCGCTCGAGGTCGATCCCCCGCGCCGGTGGGAGACCGCTGCGCAGATGGCGGATGCCCTGGCCGCCATCGAGTGCCCCACGGACTCCAGGGGCTCCTCCGACGAAGCCGTGGACTAGCGATGCCCGTCGTGTTCGCGACCCCCTTCCTGCTGTTCGCGCTCTTCGTGGCGGGGCTCGGCGTGCTCGGGTTCCTGTTCGTGAACCACGTGCGCTTCAACTGGTGGTGCCGCGCGCACGGTCTGCCCGGGATCTCGCTGCGCGAGGCGTTCTGGGCGCACCTCGCGGAGTATGCCGCGGTCGCGCGCATCGGCTGGTGGGCGTTCCGGGCTCCGCTCGCCAACCCGGGCCGCAGTCCCGACGGTCGCGCAGTGCTGTTCGTGCACGGGTACACGCAGAACAGCACGAACTTCTGGAGGCTCCGGCAGGTGTTCGCCGACCTCGGGCGTCCCACCCGTGCCGTGTTCCTGGGGGTGGCGTGGCCCTGGCGTCGTATCTCGCACTACGGGGCGGCCCTGGTGAGGGCCCTGGAGCGCGCCGGAACCGACTCGGTGGACGTGGTGGCCCACTCGATGGGCGGGTTGGTGCTCCGAGAGGTGCTGCGGAGCCGCCCCGACCTCGCGCCCCGGATCCACTCGGTGGTGACCCTCGGGACCCCGCACCACGGGACGGCCGCGGCGCGCTGGTTCCGGTGGATGCACCCGACCCACGAGCTGTCGTACCGCTCGGAGTGGATCGAGGCGCTGCCGTCGCTCGCGGCGCTGCTGCCGGGCGTGCCGGTGACCACCGTGGGCGGCACGGCCGACATGATCGTCTACCCCGTGGAGAGCACGACGCAGCCGGGCGCGCGACACGTCCGGCTGTTCGGGGTCGGCCACGCGGGGCTGCTCGTGCACCCGGACGCCATCCAGGCCGTGCTGGAAGGCACGGGAGCGCTCACAGCACTGTGATCTCGCCCGCGAGGTCTTCGGTCATCCGCGCACGCACCTCGTCGGTGCCCCGCCCGGCGCCCATCAGGCAGTACAGCTTCGTGAGCGCGGCCTCAGGTGTCATGTCGTGGCCCGACACCACCCCGATGTCGGCGAGCGCACGCCCGGTTCCGTACAGCTCCTGCGAGACGCGGCCCGAGTGGCACTGGCTGCAGTTCACGACCACCGTGCCGCCCGCGATCGCCTCGGACAGCGCGTCGACGAGGCCCGCCTGCTGGCTCGGGAACGTGCCCGTTCCGTACGTCTCGAGGACCACCCCGTCGACCGGCTGCATCAGGACCCGCCGCAGGAGGAGCTCGCTCATGCCGGGGAACACGCGGAGCGCGATGACGTGGGGGTCGCGCTCGAGCTCGACGTGACGGGGCACTCCGGCGCCCGGCTTCAGCAGGAGGTCCCACCGGACGTCGATACGCACGCCCACGTGGGCCAGCGGGCGGAGGTTCCCCGATGCGAACGCCACGAAGTCGTGGTTGTGGATCTTCTGGGCGCGGTTCCCGCGGAACAGCCGCTGCCCGAAGTACAGCGACACCTCGGGAATCGGCATCGTGGCGAGGAGCATCGCGGTGACGATCTGCTCGCGCCCGTCGGACCGCACGTCCTGCAGCGACAGCTGTGCGCCCGTCATCACGACCGGCTTTGCGAGGCCGCGGAGCAGGTACGACAGCGCAGACGCCGTGTACACCATGGTGTCGGTGCCGTGCAGCACCACGAAGCCGTCGTAGTCGTCGTACAGGCGCACGATCTCGGCGGCGATGCGCACCCAGTCGGCGGGCCACATGTTGGCGCTGTCGAGCAGGGGCTCGAGCCGGTGGAGCTCCCAGTCGGGCAGCGCAGGACGGGCCTCGATCGAGCTCAGGAAGCGCTCGACGAACCCCTTGGCGGGCACCCAGCCCTTCTCGGTGAGCGCCATGCCGATGGTGCCGCCCACATGGAGGATGCAGACGCGCTTCGCCATCAGAAGCCCACCTTCCGCATCACGAATCGCGGCAGGTTCCGGATGACCGTCATGATCACGCCCCACATGAACGGCGCGTACACGACGGGCTTCTTGCGGTCGATGGCGCGGAGCACGGCCGTGGCGACGCCCTCGGGATCCCCCGCGAACGGCGGAGGCTTCAGGCCGTCGGTCATCCCGGTCTTCACGAAGCCCGGCTTCACGCACACCGTGACGAGCCCCTCCGACCGGTACTTGTGGTCGAGCGACTCGAGGTAGTGCGACAGACCCGCCTTGCTCGACCCGTACAGCGCGACCGGCTTTCGCCCGCGGTCACCCGCTACGCTGGAGAACACGCACAGGGTGCCACCCCCGTTCTCCAGCAGCAGACGGCGCGCATGCTCGCAGAACACGACCGTGTGAGCGTAGTTCACGGTCAGCACGCGCCGCGCGAGCTCGAGGTCGGCCTCCAGGGCATCCTGTGTGCCGAACATCCCTCCGGTCACGACCACGCAGTCGACCCGGCCCAGCGCGGCGGTCGCGGCCTCGAGTGCCGGTGCGAACGTCTCCGGGCGCTCGAGATCACACACGGCCGCTCCGACCGGCTCGGTGCCGGCGCGCACGGCGAGGTCGGCGACCGATCGCTCGAGGTCCGCCAGATCGCGCCCGAGCAGGAACACGCGGTCGCCCCGCGCTGCCATCTGCCGGGCGAGCGCCCGTCCCATTCCCTTCGTTGCGCCCAGGAACGCGACGTTCATGGTCCCTCCGGTGGGCGTCTGTGTAACCGCATGGTTGGATGGGGGGCCTGGAGGTCGCATGCACTGGGGACTGATCGGGATCCTGGGGAGCTGGGGCGCCGTGATGGGCCTGCTCACGTCGCTCGTCGCCCTGCCGCCCCTGGTCGAGCCGCTCCTGTGGTTCGGGGCCTACACGCTGTACGTGCTGGTCGTGCTGTGGCGCCGGGCCCCTCCGTTCGAGACCACCCTGGCGGCCTGCCTGCTGTCCGGGGGGCTCGTGGGGCCCATCCAGGCGATGCTCGTGGGGCCCTGGCTCGCGCACAACCCCGCGTACGCGGAGGCGTTCGTGGGTCCGCGCTCGGCGATCCAGACGGGCATGGTCGCCCAGGGCGTCGTGGCCGGGTTCGTGTTCGGGCTGGGGTTCGGAGGGCTCGCGGCGGGCGCCGCGTGGGTCACAGGGCGAACGTCAGCAGCACCAGCGCAACCGGCGCGATGACACCCGCTGCGAACGGCGCGACCCGCTCGAAGCGGTCGCCGTCGGAGGGCGCAGGCCAGGCTTCGTCCTGGAACGCGATGGGGAGCTGCTGCCGGCGCCACGACAGGTTCCACAGCACCCCCGCGTAGAGGTACAGGCACCCCGACGCGACGAGGTTCGTGAGCCAGCTCATCGGGTAGATGCCGTCGCGCCACCACAGGTAGGCGTCGTACGACCAGCTCGTGCTGAACAGCCACAGCACGACGGCCACCACGATGGGGAGCAGACCCCGCTGCCCGAACAGGCCCTTGGCGAGCGTACCGACGGCCCAGGGCGCCGTGAGGAAGGTGAGCACGCCCATGAAGGTGGCGTCGATGCGGTCCCACGTGGGGTCGCCCGCGAGTGGGGCGAGCAGGACCAGCGCCAGCCATGCGGTGGCGAACGTGGCCAGCTTCCAGGGCTGGAGCAGGAACCGCCAGTAGTCGGCCGAGCGGATCTCGAGATCGTCCCGCACGAAGACCGCGCCGAGCGCCAGGAGGCACGCGACCGACCACACGAGGGTGTAGAGCTGGGGATCCATGCCCTGCGGCTAACGGAATCCAACGGACCAAGGGCGAGAACGGCCTGGACCTTTCAAAGCCCGCACAACGGTCAGCAATGTGTCAGGGCCGCCCGGCCAGCGCGGCAAAACGATCGCACCCACGAGCGGCCCGCGATCCGCCACTGAGTCCGTGCCAGCCCGATTTTCCGCAGAATCTCTCGCCGCCCGGCGCTGGCACGTTACTCGCAGAGTGGCAGGCCGACCCCTTGCGGTCTCTATGCCTGCTTTTGCTTGTCCCTTTGTACGCCGTCCGAGAGGGCGGAGAACGTGTCTCTTCCGCTGCGCGGGAGAGGTTCGAGGCTGGAGACCCCGATGATGCGTGTGCTTGTGCCACTCGTTGCAGCAGGCTCGATCCTGCTGGGCCTGCTGGGATGTTCCGAGAACTCCCTGAGCACCATTCCCCCGAAGGACGATACCGACGAGCCCGAAGAGCTCGTCGACATCCCGCCCCCGCCGCCGCCCCCCGGTCCCGTCGATCCCATCGCCGACGCCGGCCCGGATCGCGTGTGGGCCACGGGTGACATGGTCACCCTCGACGCGAGCAACTCGTACGACCCCCAGGGCCTCGATCCGCTCGTGTACGCGTGGACGCTGTCGAGCTACCCGGTCGGCTCGTCGGCCCAGGTCAGCGCGCTCGACGTGATGGCGCCGACGTTCGTGGCCGACGTGGCGGGCACGTTCGAGTTCGAGCTCACCGTGATGAACACGGCCGGCATGTGGGACCAGACGCCCGCGACCGTCACGATCACCGTCGAGGACGAGCCCGTCTTCGAGCCCGTGGCCAACGCCGGTCCCGACCAGACGCTCGACGAGGGCAACGTCGTCCAGCTCGACGGAACCGGCTCGTTCGACCCCCAGGGCCTCACGCCGCTCGTGTACCAGTGGCAGATGGTGCAGCGTCCCGCGGGCTCGGTGTCGGTGCTCGACTCCAACAGCTCGCCGACGCCGAGCTTCCTGGCCGACCAGAGCGGCACGTACGTGATCGAGATGACCGTGCGGAACTCCGCCGGCGTCTACGACTCCACGCCCGACCAGCTCGTCGTCACGTCGAACGAGGTGATCCTGCCGCCCATCGCGAACGCGGGCCTCGACATCGCCACGAACACGGGCCAGTCGGTCACCCTGAACGGGAACGGCTCGACCGACCCGCAGGGCCTGACCCCGCTGAGCTACGTGTGGACGTTCACGCTGGTCCCGAGCGGTTCCTCCGCGTCGCTCTCCCAGGCTGGCACGGCCACCCCGACGTTCACGCCCGACGTGGCCGGACTGTACGTGGCCGAGCTCGCCGTGGGGAACACGGCGAACCTGTGGGACCTCACGCCCGACAAGGTCAACATCACCGTCACCGACGTGGTGGTCGAGGAGCCCGTGGCCGACGCGGGCGCCGACTTCGGCGTGCTGCCCCTCGAGAACGTGCAGCTCGACGGCACCGGGTCCTACGACCCCGCGGGCCTCACGCCGCTCACCTACCAGTGGACGATGGTGGGCAAGCCGTCCGGCTCCACGGCGAGCCTGAACAACACGGCGGCTGCGCAGCCCACGTTCTTCGCCGACCTCGCGGGCGCCTACGTGTTCGAGCTCACCGTGATGAACGCGAACGGCGTGTGGGACACCACGCCCGATCAGGTCACGGTCGAGTCCATCCCGATCGACGGCTTCTACGTCGAGGTGAGCTGGGACAACGACAACGACCTCGACCTGCACGTGCTGAACGGCACCACCCCGCTGTGGGGCGACGGCGACTGCAACTACTGCAACATGAACCCGAACTGGGGCGGCTCCGGCGCGCTCGACAACCCGTCGCTCGATGCCGACGCCATCTACGGCTACGGCCCCGAGACCACCACGATCGACGCGCCCGCCGCGGGCACGTACGAGATCGCGGTGCACTACTACGGGCTGAACGGGTCTTCGAGCTGCGGCTCGTTCAGCAGCTGCCCGCAGAGCACGGCCACCGTGCGCGTCTACCTCGGTGGCATCCTCGCCCACACGTTCACGCGCGTGATGGACGACGCGGGCCAGGTGTGGACCGTCGGGAGCATCTCGTGGCCGAGCGGCGCCGTGACGGCGATCGACTCGATGGGCTCGACCTCGAGCACGTACTGCAATTGATCGAGGCCCCGACCCCACGAGGTCCCGCATGCTGAGTCACCTCTCGCTCGGCGTTCGGGATCTCGGGGTGTCGGGGCGTTTCTACGACGCCGTGCTGGCGCCCCTCGGATACGTCCGCGTGTGGGGCTCCGATCGCGGCGTCGGGTACGGAGAGCCCGGCGGGAACGACCGTCTCGCGCTGTTCCCCCACCCTGGGGCCGTGGTCGCGGCCGGTCCGGGGTTCCACCTCGCGCTGCGGGCGCCCGATCCCTCGGCGGTCGACGGCTTCCATGCCGCAGCCCTCGCGAACGGGGGCACGAGCGCGGGGCCGCCCGGTCTGCGCGCACACTACGGTCCGCGGTATTACGCAGCGTTCGTGCTCGACCCCGACGGGCACAAGCTGGAGGCCGTGCACCAATGAGACCGAGCCGGAGCAAGCGCTGGGCGTACATGGGAGAGCCCGGGCACAACCCGCCGAGCGACCGGTGCCCGGAGTGCGAGCAGCCGTCGAAGGTGTACCACCTGGGCTCGAAGACCGTGGATGGCGTGAAGATCACGCGGTACGGCTGCGAGAACGACCACGAGTGGGAGGTCCGCGAAGACTGGGAGCCCTGACCTCAGAAGCGGACGCCGATGGTCCACCCGACCGTGCGCGCGAGCTCTTCGAGCGGCGGAGGCTCGGTGGTGGGATCGGGCGACGACGACAGCCCCTGCAGCTCGACGATCACGCCGGTCTGGATGGCGAACCGGTTGCCGAACGCGAACCCGGGCTGGATACGCCCACGCACCAGCGCACCCTCGTCGGGCCCGCCGAACCGGTATCCACCGCCCACGTCGGCATCGATGTAGAACCGCTGGATCGGCAGGTGACCGCCCACCGCGATGGCCACGCTGGTGGGTGCCGCGACCGTGCTGAACCGCGCACCGAGCTGGAGGTTCGTGTACACGTACTGGCTGCCCCACGACGCGCTCACCACGACCGGCTCGAGCGTTCCGCTGTTCACGAAGACGTGGTTGTAGCCCTTGCGGTGCACGGTCACGAGGCCGATGGCCGCGCCGTCGTAGTCGCCTGCGACGTTCACGAGGCCGACCTGCACGCCGCTGCCATCCCCGCCTGCATTCACGAGCCCGACCTGCAGGCCGTGCGACGCACGCGACTGGTTGACGAGCCCGGCCTGCACGCCGCGCGTCTCTTCGCTGATGTTCACGAGGGCGGTCTGCGCGCCGCGGAACGAGTCGAGCGCGACATTGAGGAACAGGGCGGTCTGCCAGCCCGTGCTGGCGCCGCCCGTCACGTTCATCGCGAACGCGCTCTGCATGCCCTGCAGGTGCTCGGCGCGGTTGATCACGAACGAGGCCTGCATGCCTTCGATCTCTTCCGCGAACGCGAACACCGATGCGGCCTGCATGCCCACGACGGAGGTCGCCACCGAGCCCAGCAGGCCGAGCTGGGTGCGCGTGGCGCCGGCGCGCGCGATGCCCGGGCTGATCGACGCGTCGCGGTCGGGAGGGGGTGGCGGCTCGGACCTCGCGGGGGGCAGGCCTCCCGCCACCGGAACGGCCAGCGCGTCGGGGCTCTCGGGCACGGGAGGGGCGTCGGACGGCCCGCCGGGCTGGGCCCCCCGCGCGGTCGCGACCTCTCCCTGGAACTCGAGGAACTGGAGGTCGAGCGCGGTGAGGTGCTCGGCCTGCCCGATCTGGAACACGGAGTCGTACTGGCGACCGTCGTGCTCCATCACCACGGAGTACGTGCCCGGACGCAGCGCGAGCTCGACCGAGCGCGGCTCGGACTTGTCGATCTCGGCGACCAGGTTGCCCTCGTCGTCACGCAGGAAGAACCGACCGACCGCCGACTCGTCGAGGATCAGCGAGGAGCTCGTGGCCGCCAGATCGGTGAACACGAAGTCGCCGTGCCCGCCGAGCTTGTAGCTGTACGTGGCGTGCTGCGGCCCGATGCTGGTGCGCTCGGTGCGCTTGAGGGTCTCGGCCGTCGCGTACCGGTAGGCCTCGTCGAGGGTGACCCGCCCGTCCTGCGACAGGTCGGCCCCACCCCGCATGCCCGACACGAGGTAGTGCGTGAAGAACGACGCCCCCACGGCATCGGACTCCTGCGCGGCCTCGTCGGCCGAGCTCGACATCAGGTAGGCCGTACCCTCGACGTCGTTCGACCGGTCTTCCAGGAAGGCCGGCCGCTGCACGCCGCCCTTGGTGCGGACGAGCGCGCCCGAAGCGCAGCTGTCGAGCACGGCGATGCGGACGTCGGCCGAGATGGCCTCGAGATCGGCCCGGAGCTCCGGGTACCCGTACAGGGTGTCGCCCAGCAGGAGCCCGTTCTCGTCGGAGTGACCGCTGTAGTAGAAGACGACCTCGGTGCGCATGCCGCGCTCTTCGGCGACCGACACCGTCTCGGCGAGGTTGTGGATGGCATCGGCCAGCACGTCGCGGTCGGGCTCGATGAGGAGCGTCTGGTTGGATCGCGGCACGCCGCCGAGATCCTCGAGCACGGACCCGAACGCGGTGGCGTCGGACACGGCGTACCGGAGCATCACGCGCCCGTCGCCGCCGTCGTTCGCACCGGCGATGAGCGCAAAACGCCGCGTGTCGGCCCACCCCAGGTTGGGGAGGCCGACCAGAGCGAGCCCGATGGCGGCGCGTCGGATGAATCCCGTCATGGGGCGCCCTCCTTGCTCACGGACAACATCGTAGTCCGGAGCGGGGGATCCAGCCTGAGGTTCCCCCGGCCTCCCCAGGCTGCGGCAGCCTTCTCGACCGGACCGAGATCGAAGTCGGCGGGACCGGTGACGAACACGAACCGCTCGAACTCGGGCGCATCGTCGAGCTCGTACGAGTGGTCCAGGGGCACGCCCGGCCCTTCCTTCAGGCGGACCGCGTGGCGCCCGTTCTTCGGGAGGTGCCAGCTCACCGTGCCGCGGCCGTCGACGCTCAGGATGGCGCCGAACTCCGCGCCGGACGCGGTGTACGAGAGCTGCAGCAGGTCGCCGGAGTGCACGGGTGCACCCTCGCGCAGCTTCTCGGGCTCGCCCGTGCCCTGGCGGTGCACGAACACCATCGGGTCGCCCTTGGCTCGCGTGATCTCGCCGCCATCGACGCCCGGACCGGGCACCTGGAGGAAGGCGGGCACCGCGACGAGCAGCGCCACTGCCGCCGCGAGCACGGGCATCGCGAAGCCCCACCGGAACCCCCGGGGCTCCGGAGCCGTCTGGCGGGCGCGCTCCTCCACGCCGGCCACGAACACCCGCGTCGGCATGCGCGCCAACACGGCGTCGTTCGAGGCCTGGATGGCCGCCACGCGCTCTGCGACCTCGGAATCGGCAGCGATGCGCGCCGCCAGCTCGGACCGCTGGGCTTCGTCGAGCTCTCCGAGCACGTACCGCTCGAGCATCAGGTCGGGAATGCGGCGGGTCATGCGGCCTCCTCGATCTCGTGAAGGTGTGCGCGCAGCGTGCGGAGGCGCTTCCGGACCCCGGACACGCTCATCCCGACCTCCTCGGCGACCTCCTCGAGGGTGAGCCCGTCGAGCAGGTGGAGCACGGCGATGGTGGCGGTGGTCTCCTTCTCGGCGCCGAACAGCTTCTCGAGCAGCGCGCCCGCGATGGTGCGCTCCTCGGCCTCTGGAGCCTTCGCGATGCGCATGAGCAGCTCGTCGTCGGAGTGCTCGGGGTGCCGCCGCGCGGTGCGGATCCGGTTGAGGCTCACGTTCGTCGCGATCCGATACAGGAGCGACGAGGGTGCGCTCACCTCGAGGCGGTCCGCTCTGCGGAGCACCTGTATGAACACGTCCTGGGTCGCCTCCATCGCCTTCTCCTCGTTGCGCAGGAGGAACTTGCACCGCCGATAGACCATCGGGCCGTACTGCTCGTAGAGCCGACCTACGTCGACACTCACAGCGCGCTCCCTGGGGTCACGACCTGCATGTCTCTCCCTTCTGCATCGATGGAACACCGGGGGGCCACACGCGTGTCACCCCAACCCCGTCATTTCTCCATCGACGAGGGTGATCCGATACAACGGGACGGCTCCCTTGCCCTTCATCTTCACGGATCCGAGCGACTGCGACTCGACGCCCGGCACATGGGACACTGCCGCCCACGCCTCGCCCGACAGGCACACGGCGTTCTCGCACCCGTGGGCCTCGACGCGCGAGGCGGTGTTCACGGTGTCGCCCCACAGGTCGAACTGGTACTGCTGGCGCCCGAGAACCCCGGCGACCACGGGCCCGAAGGAGACCCCCACCCGGACTCCCCAGGTGGTCTTGAGCTCGTCGGCGAGCCGGATCATGTCGCGGCCGCACCGCACGCACTGGAGCACGGGGTTCTCGACCGGCTCGAGCAATCCCGCCACCGCCATGAACGAGTCGCCGATCGTCTTGATCTTCTGCATCCGGTGCAGGCCCATCAGCCCTTCGTAGGCCTCGACGAGCTTCTGGAGGTTCGCCAGCACCTCTTCGGGCGAGCGCCGCTCCGAGTACGACGTGAACCCGACGATGTCGCAGAACAGCACGCCCACGCGGGGGTAGAGGCGCGGCGTGACGGTGTCGGTCTGCTGGAGCTCCTGAACGATCGGCTCCGGCAGGATGACGCGGAGCAGCTCGTTCGCGCGCCGACGCTCGAGCTCGATCTGCTCGAGGTGCTCGGCCTGCTTGTCGATCAGCGCCTTCTTCTCGAGGCACGCGCTGATGCGCGCCTGCAGGAGCACGGAGTCGAACGGCTTGGCCAGGTAGTCGTCGGCGCCGAGCTGGATGCACTTCACGATCTGCGGGAGGTCGTCGTTGCCGCTGATCATGATCACGGGGATCTGGCGGAGCTGCGGATCCTGCTTCATGACCGTGAGCACGCCGATGCCATCGAGCCGCGGCATCACGAGATCGAGCAGCACGAGATCGAACGCGCGCTGCTCGAGCTTCTCGAGCGCGATCGCACCGTCGGAGGCGGTCTCGCAGGTGTGCCCCTGCTTGGAGAGCCCGCGTGTGAGCAGCTCGCGGTTGGCCGAGTTGTCGTCGACCACGAGGATCCGGCCCACCAGCACGCTCGGGCGCGCGGTGAAGGCCGCCGGAGTCGGCACCCGCGTGCGGGAGATCCCGATGGGCGTGGGCGCGGGGGGCGAGCCGGGCGTGACGAGCTCGCGCACCAGCTCGTCGAGGTCGGACAGCACTTCCTTCCCGCCGCGCACGATGCGGGAGAGGTCGCGCATGATGTCCTGCGCGCCGACGTCTTCGGCCTCCTGGAGGAGGATCTCGCCGTACCCGATGATGTGGTTGAGCGGCGTGCGCAGATCGTGGCGCATCTTCGACGCCGTCCAGTCGTCGGGATTGCCGCTGGCCAGGCGATCGACGCGGTCGCGGAGCGTCTGTGTGGCGGTGGCGATCGTCTGGAGGTCGCGCCGGATCTCGTCGGACTC
This sequence comes from Myxococcota bacterium, assembly GCA_041389565.1. Lineage (GTDB taxonomy): Bacteria > Myxococcota_A > UBA796 > UBA796 > JACKEQ01. The sequence continues at coordinate 168,381 of JAWKRP010000002.1, read as the reverse complement.
GCGGCAGTGCGGGCTCGCCCCGACGCGCTCGACGGCAGCCAGGATTGCAGCCAGCTTCACGCGGAATGGCGACAGCTTGATCGGGTCCGGGCGACTCATCCGGCCCACCTAACGCAATCGCCGGGTCCGCAATGGGTAAAAACCCGCCCGGAAACTACCGGGCGGGTTCGAGGATTTCAGGCCTCGCCGGATCTCACTCCGCGGGGCAGGCGTTGTCGCAGGTCATCCACGGGTCGAGGGGCGAGCTGTGGCAGTCGAGCTCGTCTCCGTCGTTGAAGCCGTCGCCATCGGTGTCGGGGTTCAGCGGATCGATGCCGCGGCCCGGCTCGTCCCCGTCGCACACGCCGTCACCGTCGGTGTCGGGGTTCTGCGGGTCGGTGCCGTTCGCGATCTCGTCGCCGTCGTTCACGCCGTCGCCGTCGCTGTCCGGGTTCGTCGGATCACAGCCGTGGTCCTCCTCGTCCCCGTCCATCACGCCGTCGCCGTCGGTGTCCCCGTTGTCGGGATCGGTGCCGTTGTCGATCTCGTCCTGGTCCGGGATGCCGTCGCCGTCGGAGTCCCCGTCCTCCGGATGGCTGTCGGGGTCGAGCGGGTCGGTGCACACCTCGGACTCCTCGGCGTTCGTGTAGCCGTCGCCATCCGGATCCTCCTGGCCGTCCGGGATGCCGTCGTCGTCGGAGTCCCAGTCGTCGGGATCGGTGTCGCACCAGTCCTCGAACCAGTCGGGCACACCGTCGCCGTCGGTGTCCGTGTCGTCGTGGTCGTCGACGAGGTCGTCGAAGAAGTCGCCACCCGTGCAGGTGGTCTCGCACTCGCCGTCGGTACACACCTCGACGCAGTTGCGCCCGGAGTTCTCGTGGATCTCGAAGTAGCATCCCGTCAGCGACAGGATCAGGGTTCCCAGCAGGTACATGGCACTCTCCCTCATCAGTCCTGCCCCGCATCGAGCGGGGTTCTCGAGTTGGGACACCAGGGGCGTCCCGGGATGTCACCACCCGTCTGAGATTTCTGGAGAGCCCCGTGTCCATGGGCGGATCACGCGATCGCCCGCCTGACGACGCACCCGGGTGGCTCCGCGGGCAGGATCGTCGTGCCACCCTCGATGCTCGTGGATGGAACAAAAGGGTCGACCAACTGTCGATGGGTCTGTTAGCATTGTCTCGAACCCCTACGCGCTGGAGTGCGCCCTTGAGCCGAGAGTCCACCGACACACCGACATCTCACGTTCGCACCCTCCGTGGTTCGAACCCGACGCCGCAGGATGCCCAGCTCCTGCTCGCCCCGGAGGCCCCGACGTAGGCGCTGCTCAGCGCACCGCTCGTCGAGGCCCCGGAGAGCCCTGCTCCCCGGGGTTTTCTGCGTCTGGACCCCACACACCGCTTCTGCAGATGTTTTGTCTGCAGCGTGCAGACGTCCGTCTGCAATTCCTGTTGCCGGGAGCCTTCAGCGAGCTGGCTCGCTGACTCCTCCCTGCATTCCACCCCACCCCCGTACCCACGGAGGCAGCCATGCGTTTTGCCATGAACGACATCCAGAGCATCTACCGCAACACCACCTCCGGCTCGCCCCGCGATGCCATCCGCGTCCGCCACCGGCTCGGCGCGGTCTGGTATGCAGGCCGGGATCGGGTGCTCCCGCCCGGGCCGTCGCTCGCGACCGCCCCCTGGGTGCAGCTCGGCGTCGTGCCCGAGTCCCGCACCGACGGGGTCGAGGGCCGGCTCGTCGTGTGTGACGCCGAGCTCGCGCGGCACGCGCTGGCCTGGCGGCTCGACGCGGTCGAGAACGAGGACAACGTGTTCGTGCGACTCGCGCGAGCGCTCGACCTCGTGAGCCGGGTGGATGGCGCGTTCGGACCGCACACGGCGGTCACCGTCACGGGCATCGTGCGCAACCCGCTCGCGAGCCCCGCGCTGACCGTCCGCGGCGTGGCGATCGCGGGTGAGATCCTCGGCGGAGCCGTGCGGGACGGCGCGATCGAGGCGCTCGGGCTCTCCTGAGCGCACCCCGCCACCCGGTGGGCCGCTCCGCGCGTGTGGGGTTACATGCGCGGACCCGGCGGTCCCCCGGGTGGATGGGGTTCTCCATGCGCAACGGTTCCAGGGAAGAGTTCGACGACCTGTTCATCGGGATCGCGGGGCTCATCGGGGCGGGCAAGACCACCCTCGCCACGGCGCTCGGCGAGCACCTGAACCTGCCGGTGTACTTCGAGCCCGTCGCGGATCAGGAGTACCTCGCCGATTTCTACCGCGACACCGCACGGTACAGTTTCTCCACGCAGATCTACCTGCTGAACCGCCGGTTCCAGCAGCACCAGGAGATCATCTGGCGCGGCGGTGGCGGCGTGCAGGACCGCACGATCTACGAAGACGCCGTGTTCGCGAAGACCCTCGTCGATCAGGATCTGATGGAGGAACGCGACTACCAGACGTATCTCCAGCTGTTCAAGCACATGAGCAACTTCATGTGCCGTCCGCACGTCATCGTGTACCTCGACCTCTCGCCGGAGAGCTCGCTCGAGCGCGTGCGCCAGCGCAGCCGCGACGTCGAGAGCGGGATCACGCTCGAGTACCTCACGGCACTGCGCAACGAATACGAGGTGTTCATCCACGACGTGTCGCGCCGTATCCCCGTGATCCGCGTCAACTGGGAGGAATACCGCGACGCCGACGAGATGGCCGGTGTGATCGAGCGCGAGTACCTCTCCGGCCACTTCCTGCGCGAGGTCTCCTGGTCGCCGACGCGGGGGGTCTGACCCCATGTCCCCCATCGTCGCCGGGATCGGCGGGCTGATGATCGGGCTCGCGCTCGGGTGGTTCGTCGGGCACGGCACGCGCGGTGGCGCCCATGGCGCGGGCCCCGAGACGGCCGCACGCCAGAAGGCCCTCGAAGAGGAGCAGCGCCGGCTCGCCCACGAGATCTCGCAGCGAGACCGCACACTCACCGACATGTCCGGAGCGCAGGAGGCCGCCGAGGCCGCCGCCAACGAGAACCGCAAGCTCATCCGCCGCGTGCGCGACCTCGAGAGCGCGCTCCGCAGCGCGACCTCCCGCGAGGACACGCCGAGCGCCGAGCTCGAGATGCAGCTCGCCATGGCCATGCGCGAGCGCGACGCCGCCCAGAAGGCCTTGATGGCGGCCGAAGCCCGACAGGCGATCGAGCGCAGCCGTCCGCCCCCCGACGAGGAGGAGGGGTTCGACGATCTCCCCGATCTCGACACCGAGGAGACCGACGAGCGCTTCAAGTGGCCGGGCTTCGACGACCCCGACGAGCGCACGATCGACGATCCGGCCCCACGCCGGGCCGCCCCCGACGCCGAGGAGACGCTCATCCCTCCCGACCTGCCGCCGGGTTCCCGCGACGCCGAGGTCACGCTGCTGCCCGACCCCGAAGCCGAGGTCGAGACCTTCGTGCCCGACGATGCCTTCGTGCCGGGCCAGACGCTCATGCCCGACGACTACCAGCCGTCCGACGGCGACGACCTCACCCGGATCACGGGCATCGGCCCGGCCACGCGCCACAAGCTGGTCGACCTCGGCATCTCGTCGTTCGCGGATCTCGCCGCGCTCACCGAGGAAGCGATGGCGGAGCTGGAGCGCCAGCTCGGCTCCCGGCGGCCCTCCCGCGACGACTGGCGCGGACAGGCCGCCGCGCTGCTATCCTCCTCCCAGGAGGACGAATGATCGGTCCCTGGATCCTGTTGTTCGCAGACCCCGCCGCTGCCGGCGAGCTCCGCGAGCCCGTGCTGGAGCTCCTGAGCGCCTACGAGCAGGGCGCGTCCGCGGAAGACCTCCGCAAGCTCGGAGAAGGCGTGCCCACCGAGCTGATCGCGATCGCCCGCGACTCCGCCGTTCCCCACTCCCGCCGCGGCCGGGCCGTCAGCGCGCTCGCGCACTACCCGAGCCCCGAGGTCCGCACGTTCCTCGATGCCCAGCTCGTCGGGTCGGATGGCTACCTCCAGCGCAAGGCCACCGGCGCCATCGTGCGTGCGTTCCGCGACGACGCCCTGCCGAGCGTCGAGCCCCTGCTCGCCTCCGAGGATCGCCAGCTCCGCCTCGCCGCCGTGAACGCGGTCGGCGCGCTCGGCTCGCCCCGTGCCCGTGAGATCCTCTCGGCCCACGCGGCCTCCGAGAGCGACGACACCGTGAAGGAGGCGCTCACCACGGCCCTCGCGGAGGGCTCGAAGTGAGGGGCCCCGCTCTGGCCCTCGGGATCTCCCTGGGCCTCGTGCTCGCCGCCGCGTGCGAGCCCAGCGCAGAAGACGACGTGCAGGTGGTCGACCTCGGCACGGTCTCGCTCAGCGACACCGGCGGGTACTCCGGCGCGCTCGAGGTCGAGATGCCCGCGCTCACCACCAGCGCGATCGCGTACTGCGGTGGGTTCGGAGACGATGCGCTGGGCGCCGTGTGGACCTTGACCGACCCGTCCGGGGGCGTCGTGTACGACGGGGATGCGGGCGACACCAGCCGGTTCCGCTCCGACTTCCTCGACGACCTCTCGCCGGGCCTGCTCCCCGTGTCGCCGAAGCTGCCCATGGCCGAAGGAACCTGGTCGTTCGACTGGTTCGTGGGCGAGGGCAACGGCGGCAGCCTCTCGTGCGGTGCGGTGGTCCGGTCGGGCGTCGGCGACGACGTGGGCGACGAGGCCACCGTGAAGGTGGAGGTCGTCTTCGTGAGCGGCCTCGATGCCGCGAGCGCCCCCGACGATGCCGACTGGCAGACCGCGATGGACGTGTTCGAGACCGCCTGGGGAACGGCCGGGCTCAGCGTCGACGTCACGTACAAGGACTTCACCGGCAACGCCGACCGGTTCGCCGTCGTCGACGTCACCGACACCGACTACAGCGAGTTCAACGACCTGCTCCGCACCGCCGACCCCGACGACGGCCGGTCGGTCACGTTCTTCGTGGTCGACGAGATCGCGAACAACAGCGACGGGGGCGCCACCATCCTCGGGCTGTCTGCCGGGCCTCCCGGCATGGCGACCCGCGGGCGTACGAGCAAGTCCGGCGTGATCGTGTCCGGGATCGACCTGCGCGACGCCCCCGCCGACATCGGCAAGATCATGGCGCACGAAGGCGGTCACTTCCTCGGGCTGTTCCACCCGGTCGAGAAAGACGGCGCGGGAACCGATCCGCTCGACGACACGCCCGTGTGCTCGAACGACGCCGATGGCAACGGCCGGCTCGACAACTCCGAGTGCGGCGGGAACGGTGTGGGCAACATGATGTGGTGGAACCTCGTCGACGAGAACCAGACGTTCTCGGGCGATCAGGGCTGGGTCGTCCGGCGCAACCCCGTGGCGTTCTGAGCCGCTCATGACCGCCCTGTTGCTGTGGCTGGGGTCCGCCCTGGCCGCAGAGACCCCCGCCGAGCTCGCATCCGTCCAGGATCCCCGGCGGTTCGAGGCGGCCGCCGACGCCGCGAGGGACGCGAACGACACGGAGCTCGCGGAGCACCTGTACCGCGAGATGCTGAAGCGCGAGGAGTACGCGAAGTACGTCGAGCTCCGCGAGAACCTCGAAGACGCGCTGGTGCTCGAGCGGCTCGGTCGCGCCGACGAATCCGCGGCCCGGTACCGGGAGGCGATGGTCGACAACATCCTGGGCGCGTACCAGGTGCTGCGGTCGCGGTCCGTGCACCCCGACCGCGATGCGCTGGCCGCGGAGGCCGCGGACTATGTGCGCTCGCTCGCCACGTCAGCTGCTCGCGGCGAGCCCGCGGTCGTCTACCACACCAAGAAGGGCGCCCCCCGCCAGCTCGAGCCCGTCACGGTCGACGACGTGCTGCGGGCCGCCCGGAAGGGCGACTTCCTGCGGTACTGCTACCTGCCGTCGCTCGACCTCCGCGAGCGCGACCTCACCGGCATCGAGAAGATCGACCTGAACCGGTGCGTGATCGGCGACATCCAGCTCGCCGGCGCCGAGGTGCCCGCGCTGTGGCTGTCGGGGTTCGTGCTGGGCGACGCGAACCTCGGAAAGACGTGGACGGGCGAGAAGAACAAGAGCATCGCGCTCCCGCCGGGCGAGTTCGGCGAGCTCGTGCTGGCCGACGCCGTGTTCCTCGGCCGCACGAACCTGTCGGGCATCGAGATGGCCGCGAAGGGCCGCGCGTACTTCCAGATGTCGGTGTTCGACGGTCCAGTCGACTTCTCGGGCGCCGAGCTCACCGGGATCACCGACTTCCGGTTCGCGAGCTTCGGGTCCGACGCCAACTTCCGTCTGCTGCGCCTGTCAGGGCCGGCGTACTTCGCACACACCCGGTTCCGCGCCCAGACGCGCTTCTCGGGCATGCGGTCCGAGGGCCCGCTCTACTTCGCGAGCGCCACGTTCGACGCCGCCGCGCAGTTCGACGCCTGCGAGTGGCTCGACAAGGTGAGCTTCGAGAACGCCGTGTTCGCGGGCCCGGCAGCGTTCGGCACCACACGCGTCCCGAACAAGCGGCTCAACCTGTCCCGCGCGCGCTTCGCCGACAGCCTGCACTTCGAAGAGGTCCAGCTCGGCGGGCTCGATGCCTTCGGCACGCACTTCGCGGGCGACACCCGGTTCACCGACACCACCATCGACGGCCGCGCGCGGTTCAGCGTCGACCGCGTCACCCGCGAGGCGTTCCGCTCCGAGCCCGACGGCATGCGGGTGCTGTACCGCGACTACCAGGGCGACGAGGACACCGACGAGCCCCTCACCACGCAGAACTCGTACGGCGTGCTCACCGCCGACGACCTCACGGCCCGCATCGACCGCGACATCTCGTTCGCGAACACGGCCTTCCGCGCCTACACCGTGTTCGAGGGGGTCACGTTCGGCACCACGCCCGCGAACGTCGCGAGCTTCTACAACGCCCAGCTGCTCGGCGAGACGCACTTCGAGCGCACGGTGTGGAACGCGCGCGCCGACTTCCGCACCATCTTCGGCAAGGAGGTCGCGTTCAACGAGGCCACGATCCGCACGAGCCTCGTGCTCGACGACGCGTACATCGACGGGCGCCTGGCCCTCACGGACGCCGAGTTCGAGGGCGACGCCGACTGGAGCTTCTACGCAGCGGCCTTCAAGGAGTTCCAGCTCGACACCGCGCACGTCGATCACCCCGACGGCGGGCATCGCCTGTTCTACGAGCGCTGTGTACGCGGGCTCGCCGACCCCTCCGACCCGAGAATCGCCGATCTGCCCGAGGCCACGCGCACCAAGGTCTGCTTCGACCGCGTGCTCGACGAGTTCGTCGGGCTCAAGGAAGCGTACGGCGCCGAAGCGATGATCGAGGCCGAAGACGACGCGTACTGGTGGTTCAAGCACCACGAGACGATGTCGCAGCTCCACACGGGCACGTTCCTCCAGCGCTTCGGCGCGGCCCTCTTCGGGCTCGGGCTGTTCGAGCTCTGCTTCGGCTGGGGGGTCGAGCTCGGCAACCTCGGCATCGCCGTGCTCGTGATCACCTCGATCTTCGCGGTGGTCTACCGGGTCTTCTGCCCGAACACGATGCTCTCGTACGACGGCGAGAACGTGCCCATCCGCGACGTGTCGTACGTCGGCATGTTCTTCGTGAGCCTGCAGACCCTGATGGCGATCAACACGGGGTGGGACTTCGGAGACGACGACCATCGCTTCCGGTACCTGAACACCCTCGAGACGCTGATCGGCTACATCATCCTGACGTTCTTCGTCGGTGCATACACCCGGATGATCCTGGCGTAGGCGTCACTCGTCTTCGTGAACGCGTTCCATGCGGTTCGTGTTCGACCGCTTCGCCTTGCCCGCCTTGGCCTGCGTGTCTTCCTTCGGCTCTTCGGTGGCCGGCTTCGCAGCCTCGGCCTCGCAGGTGGTCTTCGCGTCGCCCTCGAGCGTGCTGCAATCCACCTTGGGTGCCTCGGTGGTGGCCGTGGCGGACGCCTCGGTGGACTCAGCGGACGCCTCGGCCGCAGGGCCCGGATCCGCGAGCGCGACCGCTCCGAGCGCGAGACCGAACGTTGCCGTGGTGCTGATGAGGAACGCACGCATGAGGACACCTCCGAACGCGATCGTACGCGCCGCTCCCACGATCGACAAGTGCAGTGCTTTGCGGTTCCGCTCGCCACGCGGTACCACGATCGGGAACCGTCGCCGAGGACCGTCTCATGTGGACCGCGCTCGCAGACCTCGCTCGCGACATCGCCGGAGACCTCCCGGAGCAGGCGTTCGCCGACTGGGAAGACCCGACGAAGCGCACCGATGCGCTGGCCACCACCATCCTCGAGCCCTTCCGGCGCACGGGCACCGTCGCGGCGTCCGACACCGCGGGCCTGTCGAAGATGGCGAGCCGACTCCCGCTGGCGGTCGTGTTGCGCCGGATCGCCGAGCCCAAGACGCGCATCCATGCCGTCGGCACCGGGCTCGGGGGGCGCGCGATCGGCACCTGGGTCGCCGACAACACCGAGATGCTCTACCCGGCCGGCGTGCCGGTCGACGCGATCGTGCGCGCCATGTGCCGCATCCACGACGAAGGGCCCGTGCGCATCGGGTTCTGCATCCACACGGGCACGTTCTACGAGATCGGAGGGGGCCTGTACGGTCCCGATGCCGACCGCGTCGAGATCCTCGCGGAAGACCACACGAGCGGCGGCGACACCCTGCTCACCCCCGAGTGCCGCGCGGCGCTCGCCGACCCCTCCGTGTTCACGTTCGAGGAGCGCGACGAAGGGGCGTTCGGCAACGTGTTCCACGTGTCCACCGACGCTGCCGGGCCTGCGGTCACGGGCTCGCCGGCCTACCCGCTGCCGTACGACACGAGCATGCACGAGCTGCTCGACCGGATCGACGAGAGCGCTCCGGGGCCGGTGATCGACGAGATCGACCGTCGCTACCGGAAGGAACGCACAGTCATCCTCGCCCACCGCCACCAGCACCGGCCGGTCCGCACGCGCATGGAGACCGTCAGCGCGCTGCTCCACGATGTCGAGTTCCAGCAGATCCTGGCGCCGGTCCTGCAAGACGCCACCGACCACTGGACGGTCGGCGGAGCGCTCGCGCTCGCGGCCTTCGAGACGGCCGATCAGGCGGTGAAGACCGCGCGTGCCCTGCGGAGCGCGGCCAGCGCAGCGGGGCTCGTGCTCACCGTGGGTATCGATCGCGGCGACGTGTACCTGTTCCCCATGGGGAGCGGTCGCCACGAGTTCGCGGGCGACCCCGTGAACCGGGCCTCCAAGATGGCCGAGGATCTGGCGGCGCCGGGCGACCTCTGCCTGTCCGCGCGAGCCGGGCGCGGGCTCGACCTCCCGGATGCCGAGTCGGTCGCCTGGAAGATCAGCGGCATCGAGATCGCGGCCCTGCGGATCTCCTGAGGGCTCAGCGCAGGGGAACCGACAGCTGCACGCCCACGCCACGCGGGCCGAACGTGGGGCTCACCGACACCTGGTCGGCGATCACGATGCCCGCGCCGGTGAGCGCCGCCGCGCTTCCCACCCCGATCAGCCCGAGCCCACCGGCCGTACAGCGATCACAGGCCGCGAACAGCGCTGTTCCGACGCCCCCCACCACGAGCCCGCCTCCGGCCACGGCGAGCCCCGCGGGCGTGTACCGACCCCGACGCCCGGGCTCCTTCTCGGGAGCCTCCTCGACGCCGAGCTCCTTCACGGAGTTCTTGTTCTTCTCGGCGATCCACACGTGCTCGATGTCGGACAGGTACGCCCGCTCCTGCCCCGCATACGCGATCATCTGGAGGAACGCCGCACGTCGGCGCGGCTGGTCGATCTCGGCGACCAATCGATCGCCGATCATGCGCGGCAGCAGGAGCGCGCCCCCCTCCTCCACCCGGATGTCGGCGGAGGTGGTGGCACTGCTCTCCACGGTGACGTGGTGCCGCCCGCGCGCGACCTGGAACCCCTGATCGCCGTACGTGACCTGCTCGCCGTCGAGCCACACGCGGTCGGGCTTCGGCCGGATCTCGATCCACACCGCTGTGGAGTCGGGCGTGGCGTCTTCGAACGCATCGCGGCTGTCGGGCGACATCGACGTGTCGAAGCGCATCAGGCGGTCCATCGACCGGGCGTCGGCGTACGACTGCGCGGCGTCGGCCTCGGCACCCACCGTGTACTCGACCATGCCCTTCAGGAAGAACGCCCGCCCGACGAGGTCGCGGGACAGCGTCTCGTCGGCACACGGAAGCGCGTCTTCGATCTCGGTGAGGGCGCCCATCGCACGGTCGCTGTCGAAGAACCGCACGGAGTCGGACGCCTCCTGCAGGCGCTCCTCGAACCAGGCCCGGTGCACCGGGGCTCCCTGGCACGCGCGCAGCTCCCCTCCCGCGTACTGGGGCTCGAGCTGCGACGCCCACTCCCGCAGCGACATCAGCTCGAACTCCCCGGCGTCCTTCTTGGTGGCGGCGGAGATCCGGGCGAGCACGGCGACGGGGGGAACTCCGTCCCCGAACAGCACGAGGTCGGCGCCCCAGGCCGTCATGAGCAGCAGGCTGATCGACACGGCCGCAGCCTACGCCAAACCCCGCCCTATTTACAGGCGCTCTCGGCGTTGAAGTCCCAACACAGCTTCTTGTCGGTCGAGCCGACGGTGTACGGGATGGACTTCACGGCGCTGGGATCGTTCAGCGGTGACAGGTCGAACGTGTAGGTGCCGGGCTCGAGCCGGTGCGTCCACGGGGTGTTGCCGCAGAACTTGCGACCATCCACGCAAACGGTGCTCGGAGGCACGCTGTTCACCGAGATCAGGTAGGTGCCGTTGTTGCTCGGCACGGGGTCGGGCACGAACCCCCGAGGGTCGGGGCGGGGGACTGGATCGACCTTCGGAGTCGGGCGCACGGGCTCCGGACGCGGCACGGCGGGCACCACGGGCGCCGGGACGGGCGCAGGCTGCGGCGACGGTGCGGCGACCGGCGCGGGCTCGGTGGGCTTTGGATCGGGTCGGGGCTCGGGGTCGACGGCGTCGGGCTCGACAGGCGGGTCGGGCTCCACGGGCGTGCCGTCCACGACGGCGTCCGGATCCACGGAAGGGACCCCGGGCTCGACGCCCGGCACCCCCGGAGCGGGGCCCGGCACCTCCACGGGATCCGGCACGGCGACGGGCTCGACGACCGACACGCCGTCGTCGGTGACGGTGATGGCCAGCAACCCACCCGTGAACGCGAGCCCGGCGAGCGCTCCGCCCGCGATGAACACCAGCGCGACCATCACCAGGGCCACGACCCCCCACGTGAAGCTCCGCCCCCGCGGGTCGCGGTCGGCCGTGGGACGGGACAGCGTCGGGTTGCTGACCTCGGTGCTCCCACTGAAGATCGTGGGCATGAAAGCGGCTCGCTCGCCCTCGATGGAGGCGCCGAGCGGAGGCACGTCTTCGGGATCCGGCGGGAGCTCGGACCGCAGCGCTTCGAGCGCCTGGCGCATCTCCTCGGCGTTCGCGTACCGATTGCCGGCCTTGTACCGCGTGGCCCGCTTGATCACGGGCGCGAGCTCGGGCGGGACCTTCTCGAACAGCTCTTCGTGGAGCTCGGTGTTGTAGAGGTCGAACGGCTCGAGGTTCGTGAGCATCTTGTAGAGCGTGCAGCCCATCGCGAACAGGTCGGCACGACCATCCACGTGCTTCGCGTCGGCCCGCTGCTCGGGCGCCATGTACGCCCAGGTGCCGATCATCGCGCCCGTCTTCGTGCTCGACATGTCGGACACCTGGGCGATGCCGAAGTCGGTGACCTTCACCGTGCCGTCGTCGGACACCATGATGTTGTGCGGCTTGATGTCGCGGTGGACGATCCCCTTCTCGTGGGCGGCCGCGAGCCCCGAGAGCACGGCGATGGTCACGTCGCAGGCCATCCGCGGGGGCATCGCGCCGAAGGCGTGCAGCCGATCCGAGATGCTGCCGCCCTCGATGTACTCCATCACGAGGTAGGCGCGGTCTCCGTCGTCGGCCACGTCGTGCACGAGCACGATGTTCGGGTGGTGCAGCTTCGCCATCGTGCGGGCTTCGGTGTCGAAGCGCTCTCGCGCGCGATCGTCGAGCTCGGGACGCAGCATCTTGATGGCGCGCGACACGTCGAGGCGGGTGTCGTGGGCGCGGTACACCACGGCCATGCCGCCCACACCGAGCACGTCGGTGAGGCGGTATCTCCCTTCCGCCAGCGGTGGGGCGACCTCCTGTTTCACTCCAACTCCACCGCGATTGTACACAGGCGGCCGATGCCGGCGGACAGGTGCTACAGTTCGGGCCGAAGGAGCACGACAAACGACACGGCACGTCGTCGAAGGCCCGGGCGCGCGGTTGGTGCACCAGATGCCAGGAGGGAGCGGCATTCAGCTGGTGTTCGACGCACACCTGCGCGCCCACTCCAGCCTCGTGAAGGGGCTCGACGCGATCGAGGCATTCATCCGGTCGCCCGGGGTCGATCGGGTCGCCGCGCTGGCGACGTGGGACCGTGAGCGCGGTCTGTTCCAGTACGAGACCGGCGCAGAGATCAGCCTCGCCGAGGTGATCGCCGACGCCCACGTGCACGGGCCATCCGGGCCGCGCGCCGCGATCGACCTCATGGTCCAGATCGCCGAGACCCTCGCTGCCGTCGGGCCCGCAGCGGCCTCCGCAGGCCTCCGCTCGCACGGATGCCTCAACCCCTGGCGCATCGCGCTCCAGGCGGACGGCACCGCCGTGGTCCTCGGCTTCGGAATCCCCGACGTCGAGCTGTTCGCGTACCTCGACGAGCAGGAGGCCGGCGTGAGCGTCGACACCCTGCGGTACGCCCCACCGGAGCGGCTCGACGACCAGGAGGAAGACGCCCGGAGCGACCTGTACACCCTCGCCATCATCGGCGCCGAGATGATGCTCGGCCGGCCGGTGTTCGACGGCCCGCAGGAGAAGGTCGCCGAGCGCGTGATCAACGGCGACGCCCCCGAGCTCATCGAAGCGCTGGGTCCCGACCTCGGCGACGAAGCCCTCGACCTGCTCTGCGTCGCCACCGAGCGTCAGCCCTCGCAGCGGTTCCGCACGGTCGCGGAGTTCCTCACACAGGCCCGAACCCTGGGGCGCTCCGCGACGGGCCCCACGCTCGCCGAGCTCGTCTCCCGCGCACTCGACCGCCGCGACGACGAGGAAGACGACCCCACGGATGTCGCTCCCCTACCCTCCCAGGGCCCGCCGATCGAGCGTCGGGCGCCCCCGCCCGTCCCCGCGGAGCGCACGCCGTCCGAGCCGGAGCCTGCCGACGACGAGGCCGACGAGGACTTCATCACGGAGTCGGGGCTCGAGTCGGACTTCGAGCTGGTCGACGAGGTGCCCGACCTCGCACCCGGCGCCACCCTCGACGACGTGCGCAGCCACGCCCGCGCCATCGTGGAGCGCGTGAGCCAGCTCGCCGAGCAGGCCGAGGCGATGGAGGTCATCGCGGTCCAGCGCGCGAGCAACATGGAGGGCGTGGGCCCGGTCGTCCGGAAGCTCAAGGAGGCCGTCGGGAAGGCGCAGAAAGCGGCGTCGTCCACGGCGAACACGGCCAAGCTCGTCGAGCTCGACGACACCCTCGACGATGCCCTGGTCACCCTCGACATGCTGCGGAGCGCCGAGAAGCTCTGCTACGCGGCCACCCAGCAGGCGCTCGACATCCTGTACCGCGTCCAGGCCGAGGTCGATCAGGTCCGGGCGCAGCAGCAGACGCTCGATCGCGCCCGGCGCCAGTCCGTCGAGGCGGCCGACCGCGCGCGGGATGCAGCCCGCGATGCCATGGCCATCGTGAAGGAGCTCGAGGCCACGCGGTTCACGGTCGACATCGCGCGCGACCTCGTCCGGAACGCGCGGGCGTCGGCCACCACCGCCACCTCCGCCGCCGTGAAGGCCAAGCAGGCCGCACAGTCCGTCGAGCTCAAGACGCGTGCCCCCGAGGCCGAGCGCGAAGCCCAGCGCGCCCGGGCCGCAGCCGACGAGGCAAAAGGGGCGCTCGAGTCGATCCGGTCCGTGCAGCGCACCCTCGAGGAGTCCGAGAGCGACGCCCGCGACGTGCTGTCGTCGCGCCTCCGGAGCTGCGTCGCTCGCGCGCGCAGCGCGGCACTGTCCGCCAGCCAGTCCATGGATCGCGCGCTGAACGCATCCGCGTACGCCACCATCCCCGACGCGAGCGAGCTCCTCCGGGCCATGGAGCGCCACGCGAAGGCCGCCGAAGAGGCCGCCACCCGATGCGAGCAACGCGCGGCGCCCGCCCTCGAAGCGGCTCGCGACGACGCGAGCGCGAGCGCCCGGCTGCGGTCCGTCCAGCCCGACGTCGAAGCGGCCGCGCAAACCGCCGAGGCCCAGAGCACCGAAGCCGGTGCGCTGTCCGATCGCCTCGTCGCGCTCGCCGGGGAAGCCGCAGCGGCCGAGGCCGAGCTGTCGAAGTGGAAGGCCGAGGCCCGCGCCACCCTGTCCCGCGCCGACGACCGCGTGGGCGAGGTTCGCGCGCGGTGGGACACCCTGGCCGGCGAGACCGAGGAGGTCACGGCGCGCACGGCCCGCGACGCGCTGCAGGTCGCACAGCGCGCGGTTCGTGAGATCGGGAAGCGCCTCGCCGAGCTCCGCGAGGTCGTCGAAGCCATCGAGGCCGCCACGGAGGTCGACGGGCTCGAAGAGGAGGTCACGGTGCTGCGGGCCGCCGAGGCCGAGCTCGGCTCCCTGGCCGACCGCGCGGCGATCCGGTGCCGCGAGGCGCGAGCCGCAGCGTCCCGGGAGCTCGAGGAGATCGCCCGGCGGCGCGAGGAGCGCAAGGAGCTCGATACCGCCATCGCGAAGGCCCGGGGGCACGCGGAGCGCTGCCAGATCGCCGTCCGTGCCGCGTGGGCGAGCTACGAGGAGACCGTCGAGGTGCTCTCGGCCGCGCCCATCGACGGCGCCGACCAGCTCCGGGCGCGCGCGTACGAGATCATCGACATCGCCGAGTTCCAGGCCGGCGAAGCGGAGACTGCCGCCGACGCCGCAGCGACGCAGTCCGACCCCGACGACGCCCGCTCGCACGCCTCCACGGCCGAGAGCTTCGAGCAGCGCATCACCGAAGACCTCCCGGAAGCGATGGAGCTGCTCGAGCGCGCCCGGTCCCAGGCCACCGAAGAGATCGGTCGGCTCGAAGAGGCCCGTACGCGCGTGTCGAAGGCGCTGTCCGACGGCAAGGAGGCCGTGCGCACGCTGGAGGAGCTCCGCCAGTCCGGCCGTGAAGCCGCCCTCGACTGGGACGATCTCGCTGTGTCGATGGCGCTCGAGCAGCTCGACGCCATCGCGTCGGGGCTCGACGAGGACCTCTCGGAGCTCCGGTACGCGAACGAGCGCTCGCAGCAGGTCGAGAACGCGGAAGACGCGCTGGAGATGGTGCCCGTGGCCGAGGCCGCATCCAAGCGCCTCGTCGAGGCCCGCACGGCGGGAGAAGCCGTGGCCGCCACGCTCGATGCCGCCGTCCGTACGGCCCGGCACGAGGTCGAGACCCGCGAGAGCGCCGTCGCCGGGGTGACGGCGAGCCTCGCCTCCATCGAGCGCATGCGCGATGCCATCGCGGAGCGCGCGCAGACGCTGCGGGCCGCCGTGGCGCTCCACCAGGCCGGTGGCGTCGAGGTGGAGGACGCCAACCGCCGCATGGCCGAGGCCATCGACGGGACGGGAGCAGCCGAGGCCCGGGTGCGGCAGGCGATGCTCGACGTGCGCGAAGCGCCGACCGCCTCGTCGGCGCGTGCGCTCCACACCGAGTCCGAGGCCGCTGCCACCGAGGTCGCCGGGTTCCTCGAGGCCGCCGCCGAAGCCCAATCGAACGGGGTGAGCGCCGCCGAGCGCGAGGCCGTCGAGCGCGAGGACGCCGAGCGTCGGCAGCTCGACAACGCCCGCACCACCGCCCTCACGCACGTGAACACCGCCAAGCTCGCCGCGGAGCGCGGGGTCGGGCTGCTCCGCGAGGCGAACGACGAGCTCGCCAGCTACGACGACCCCGAGGTGCGGCGGCTCCACGAGCGCGCACACGAGTGGGTGCGCGTGGCACGTACGTCCGCGACGGGCGCCCTGAAGGCCGCACGCGAGTGCCAGCGCGCGAAGGTCGCCGTCACCGCGGTCGAGTGGGAGCAGCGCGCGAACGGGCTCGCGTCCGACGCCGTGAGCGCGGTCGCCGAAGCGAACACCATCCTCCGCGAGGCGATGGACATCGCGCGGCGGGCCGAGAAGGAAGCCGAAGCGCTCAAGGCCGTGAAGGCCGAGATCCAGTCGATCAGCGTGATGGTCGTCGAGAACATCCAGCAAGCGGAAGACGACGCCGAGCGCGTGAAGGCCATCACGTCCGAGAGCAGGGATCCCGAGACGCTCGCGTGCAACGACGAAGCCGACGCCGCAGTGTCCGCGGTGCGCCGGTCCGCTGCCAAGGTGCAGGCCGCCGCCCCCATGGCGCTCCAGGCCGACAGCCTCGACGTCGCCCAGACGCTCCTCGACACGTGCCGCGCCGCGCTCCAGCGGGCCGACGAAGCCGCCGACGTGGTCCGCGACCTCATCCAGAAGGCCCACCAGATGCTGGGCGAAGAGGAGGAGCGCGCCGCACAGCGCCTCGCCGACGCGCGGTCGGATGCCGAGCGTCCCGCCCAGGAAGCTCGCGCCGTCGCCGAGAAGGCCGCGGCCTGGGTCGAGCTCGGCCGGCAGACCGCCACGGGCGCCGTCAGCCCCGCGGTCACCGAGGCCCTCGAGGCCCTCGTCGCCGCCGCCGAGGAGACGAAGCGCCTCGCCGAGCAGGCCGAGAACGCCGCCCAGCCCGCCCGTCGCGCGCCGAACCTCATGACGGCGAAGGCGATCGGCGAGCGCGTCCGCGAAGCCGCCGAGCGCACCGACAGAGCGGCCGACAAGGCTCGGGAGGCCCTCGACCAGGTGCGGGTCGCCGTCGAACAGTCCGCCGTGCTCGCCGCCGAAGCGCAGGAGCATCGAATCCGTGCCGCCGAGGCCGCCGCCGCCGCGGAGCTCAGCGCGGGAGACGCCACCGCGGCGGCCGAGGAGCTCGAGAAGTTCCTGTCGGAGTCCGGGGTCGTCGACGACGAGGCGGCGCGGGAGTTCCGGGAGGTGAAGCGGTCCGCGAAGGCCGTCGCCGCCGCCGCTGCTGCAGCCTTCGAGCGCACCGAGGCGAGCATGACGATGACCTCCCTCGAAGAGGTCCGTGCCGCCGTCGATGCCGTCGAGGCGTCCCGCAAGGAGGCCGAGCGCCACCTGGCAGAGGTCCAGCAGCACAACGACGCGTGTCGCGAGATCATCGATGGGGTGAAGCGGAGGTCGCGCGAGGACGCCAAGCGCCAGAAAGACGAAGCGTTGCGCGCGAAGCTGCGGAAGCGGCGGAACGAGAGCAAGATCATGAAGCGCGAGGAGCTCAAGGCGCAGTTCGAGGAACGCGACGCCCGCCCCGCACCCAACCTCTCGAGCCTCAGAGAGCGCCTGCGGGCTCGCCGCCGCGACAAAGACGATCGGCCGCGCATCGAGCGTCCGGCCCCCATCCGTCCCGAGACCGGGGCCATGCCGTCTCCCCGCCGCACCCGCCGCCGCCCGGATCCCGACGAGAGCAGCCGGATGCGTGCCGACGAGCTCCCGCCCGACGCGCTCTCCGAGCCGTTCGACCGCGACGACAGCGGAGCCCGCACGATGGCCGAGCGCGAGCGCAGCCGCCGTCAGCGCGAAGAGCGTCGACGGCAGCGCCGGTCCGGTTCCCGCGACGACGACAGCTCGGGGCCGGTCGCGGCCGAACCCTCGCGTCCGAGCCCGAGAGAAGCGCTGCGCGAGCCGCGACGGTCTGTCGGCCGCGATGCCCCCACGAACATGGGCCTGATCACCCCTGCTGGCGATCCGGGAGACAGTCAGGCCGGCAGCGACGGCGCCGACGCGCTGCTACGCCGCCTGCGCAGGAAGCGTCGCGAGGAGGATTGACCTCCGCGCGACAGCCGGCGAGCCCTACGGAACGGTCTCGACGAAGTACGGGTACGACGTGTAGAAGCCCGCGGGCAGGGGCTTGTCGGGGTCGGGCGTCTCGAACGGCCCGCCCGCACCGCGGTAGCAGGTGTCGGTCGCGAACGCGTACCCGTAGCCCTGCTCGTCGCCGAACAGGCCATCCTGCGTCCAGTACATCGAGTAGATGTACGGCGCCTGGTTCGCCCAGCTCTCGCCATACGCCTGCGAGAGCGGCTCTTCGAGCTCGATCATCTCGCCCACCGCGAAGCCCCACTCGAACTGCTCGATGTAGTTCCGGAGGTCGGACGTGCCGTAGATGAGCGGGTTCACCTGCGGACACGTGCTCACGCCGTTGAACAGCGCCACGTCGAACGTCTGGAACAGGCGCGCGTTCGTGTCGGTGATCAGCGGGGTTCGGCGGGCGGCGTTGCTCGCGTCGTAGTCGACCTTGCAGATCTGGTTGAAGTCGAAGTCGTAGAACGTGAACGTGATCCGCGCCGATGCCGGCTCGTTGGTGTCGGGATCGATGTAGTCGTGCACGTTCTCGTCGATGATGCCCGTGAACCCCCACCCCATGAACACCGGAGTGGGCGGATCGCCCGGAGGGAGCGTGTTCCCTTCGAGGGGGACGTCGAGGAAGGCCCCGCACGCGCTGCCCTTCCAGCCTCCGCCCGTGAGCGTGAGCACCTCGAGCGCGTTGCCCGCGACGTCGAACGACTTCCGGGTGACGGCCGCGAGCCCGACCTCGACCACCTCGGTGTCGTCGAGGTTCAGCACGTTGGGGTTCAGCGTGAACGAGCCCGTGTCGCGGAGGTGGTAGACCTTGCGCGTGCGCGGGCCCTGGAACCACAGCCACACCTCGTTCTGGCCGTCGGACTCCCAGGTGAACTCGATGTCTTCGCTGCCCGACAGGTCGATCCGCTGGTCGACCTCGATCACCGGGCCCGTGACCACGAAGTCGTTCACGAACTCGACCGCGGGCAGGTCGAAGTTCGCCCACTCGCCGCCGAACCGGAGCGTCTGCGGGAGCTCGGGCCGCGACTCGTCGCTCCCCTTGTAGAACGCCATCCCGCGCTCTTCGTCGAGGACGAACTCCGCCTGCACGGCACCCACCGACATCCGGTCGCCCACCCAGCGGTAGTCGGAGCTGCGCGCCCGGAAGTTGTCGCCGTTCAGGTTCTTGTACTCGCCGAGCTCGGGCACGGAGTCGAGGCACGGCATCGCGAACTGGGCGCACGAAGCGGCCGTCTGGTAGCCCTGGGTGCTGGATGCGAACAGCCCGTACACGTCGACACGGGGGTTTCCGGGGTAGTCGAGCCGGGTGACCACGACGGAGCCGGCCTCTCCGGACACCTGGAAGGGCTTCGGTGGACCCCACTGGATCGCGGTGTCGTCGGTCTCTCCGTCTGGACCCTTGCAGCCCGCGATCGCGAGCACCAGCAGCAAGCCACGCATGTTCGGTTCCTGTTCTCCCGCGCCATCCCTACCTTAGCGCCCCCGACGGGCACCTGCGGCACTTCAGGGAGCACCGTGACTCAGGTGACCTCGACGTCGACCAGCCGCGCGCGGATCCCCCGCCGCTTCTTCTCGATGAACCAGGGATCGAACCCGTCGGTCTCGAGCTGCTTGCGGAGGCGGTGCACCAGCACGTTCAGCGCGCTCTTCGTGCCGCCGCCACGGCCCCAGATCCCGGTGCGCACGTCGGCGTCGGAGATCCAGCCCTCCTCGTCCTCGTCGAGCTTCTCGGAGCGGTCTCGCTCGAGGGCCCGCGCGAGCAGCAGCATCAGGATCGCGCCATTCCCGACCACGTGCTGCTTCAATCCCTGGTTCGGCGACTCGATCCAGGCTTCGGGCCCGCGCGGCCCGTTCGCGACGACCCGGCAGCTGTACGGGTACTCCACCGCGCCGTGCTCCACGGTGGGAACGTGCTCCAGCCGCGCTTCGACGATCCGCATCTGACGCCCGGCCACCTGGAACACCTCGCCGATCTCGACCTGGAACTCCTCTTCGTCGGTGCCGACCCACACCTCGTCTTCGTGGATCATCAACGTCGCGGCCCGTGCCGGCGCGCCTTCGATCCGCAGGTGGGCATCGGGCGCCGAGCCGATGTGGAACCGGTTCGACCGCAGCATGAGCTGGTGACCGGTCGCGAGCTCCTCGAGCTGGCGCACCCCGAACGACACCGTGGGCTCGAATCCGAGCGGAGCGCGGAGCACGACCTCGATGCGCTTGCCGAACCGCAGGCGGTCGCCCGGCTCCAGCGGGGTGGCCGCGCTCAGCGCCTCGCCGTTCCGGAACGTGCCGTTGCGGCTGCCCAGATCCCGCACCCACGCCCGACCCGCCTCCATCCACACCTGCGCGTGGTTCCACGACACCGTGTCGTCGGACAGGACGAGGTGGTTCGAGGGCCCCCGCCCCACCTGGAGCGGCGCTTCGGCGAGGGGCACGGCCTGGCCCCCTTCGGACAACGCGAGCTCGAACACCCGACCTCCTGCGAGCCCCAGCATAGACCACGCACGGCGCGCCGGTTCACTGCACCCGCACCAGATGGAACGGCTCGGTGCGCTTCTTGTCGCGCCAGACCCCGTCGAGACGGGCCTCCTGCGCCAGCGTCGCCGTGTAGAGACCGCTCCCGTCGGGGCCCGCGAGCACCAGCTCGCCCGAGATCACCGCGCCGGACACCGCCGACCGCATCTCGTGCTTGCCCAGCTCCACCACCATGAGCCCGAGCAGGTGCTCGTTGTCCCCCGAGAGCGTGAGGGTCGCCTGATGGACGCCGAAGGTGCCCTTCCACGTGCCCTCGAGCGGCACGAGCACCGACGATCTCCGCGCTTCCTCCCGCGCGATCCAGTCTTCCATCGAGAGGCGCGCCCCCACCGCCACCACGATGCCCAGCAGCGTGAGGCCGGCCGCGATCACCCCCGTCGAGAACCGGCGGGTTCCCCGGCGTCGCTCGGCATCGGCCGTGAGCCACTCGTTCTGGAGGCGGTCTTCGAGGTGCTGCAGGCGACCGGGCTCGTCTGCGACGGTCGTTTCGACCCGCGAGGTCTCAGGGAGCTCGGTGGGCACGTAGGTGGTGTCCCGAGTGCCTGAGTCGGGCGCGAGCGGACCGGGGAGCGCGGTGTCGGCCGCCAGCGGCAGGCAGCGCTCGAGTGCCGCCGCCATGGCCGCTGCATCGTCGAACCGGCGCGACGCGTCGGCGTGCGTGGCCTGCCGGATGAGCTCGACGAGGCCTTCCGGGATGGGCGCGAACCGCGGCGAGCCGGGAGGGGCCAGGAACAGGTCGACCGGCGTGGCGCCCGTCAGCAGGTTGTAGAGCGTGGCGCCCGAGGCGTACAGGTCGGCCCGAGGACCCACCGCGTGCGCGTCGATGCGCTGCTCGGGCGCCATGTACGGGAGCGAGCCCATGGCGAAGCCGGCGCGCGTCAGCCGGGTGTGGTCGTCGAGCAGCGCGATGCCGAAGTCGGCCAGCTTCACGGACCCGTCGGGATGGAGGAGCAGGTTGTCGGGCTTCACGTCGCGGTGCACCACGCCCGCCGCGTGCGCGGCCTCGAGCGCGTGGAGCAGCTGCAGCACGATCTGGATGGCCCGACGCGGCGAGAACGGGCCGTCTGCACGGACCCGGTCGGCGACGCTCCCGTCCTCGGCGAGCTCCATCGCGATCCAGTCCGCCCCGTCGGACCCCGCCGCGAACACCCGCAGGATGTTCGGGTGCGACAGGCGCGACATCGTGTCGGCCTCCGCGATCAGCCGCGTGCGCAGGTTCCCGTCGAGGTCGGGACCCGACTTGAGGACCTTCACGGCGCACCGGACACCCGTGATGAGGTCGTCGGCCCCGTAGATGGTGGCCGTTCCCCCGTCGCCGATGACGGCGGTCAGGCGGTACCGGCCTCCGAGCGTCTCGCCGACCATCGCCGACCGCTACGGAAGCGCGATGCGCGCCTTCACATCGGCCTCGGACAGCCCGAGCTCGTTGCCGACCCGCTGCATGAAGGCGACCTCTTCGGGCTTCACGACACCGTCGACCTGCGCGACGTGCACGAGGAGCTCGACCAGGAGCCGGCGTTGATCTTCGCTGCTCACGGCGCGCACGGCGACGACCGCCGCGTCGACCTTGGCCTCCGACCGCACGGCCTCCTCGGCCTCGTGCAGCGCCTTGTCGGCCATGCCCTCGTCGGCGTCGGTGACGTGCTCGAGGATGAAGGCACGGATGGCGGCCCGCTCTTCGTCGGTGATGTGCCCGTCGGCGTTGGCCATGTTCATCGCGAGCAGCGCGCCCTGCGAGGCGACGAAGCCGCGCGACACCCGCTCGGGCGCCCGGTTGCGCGGACCCAGCATGACCGGCGTGACGGTGTCGCCCTTCCACGCGCGGGGCGGCGGCGCCTTCGCAGTCTGCGAGCGCTGCACCCAGTACGCGTACCCGCCGGCGGCAAGCGCTGCGCCGAGGACCGCGACGACGAGAAGGACGATCAACTCCATCGGGCCGAGGATAGCGGATTCCCCGGCCCGCGGCGACCGCGTCAGCCCGCGGTTCCCTCGACGATCTCGCGGACCCGCCGCGTGCGCTCCATGACAGTGGGCATGTCGGGACCGGTGACCGTGACGTGCCCGAGCTTTCGGCCCTGACGCGGCGCCTTGTCGTAGTCGTGCAACCGGACGCCCGGCACCGACAGCAGCGCCTTGCGGTCCGGGATCACGCCGAGCAGGTTCACCATCGCACACGGGCGCGTCTCGGTGCTGCCCAGCGGAAGCCCGAGCACGGCACGCACGTGGTTCTCGAACTGGCTCGTCGCGGCGCCCTCGATCGACCAGTGCCCGGAGTTGTGCACGCGCGGCGCCATCTCGTTCGCGAGCAGCGCATCGCCCACCTGGAACCACTCGATCGCGAGCACCCCCACGTAGTCGAGCGCTTCGAGCACCTGGACCGCTGCGGCCTCCGCGCGCCGCTGCATGCCTTCGGGCACGCCCTGGGCGGGGGCCTGCGTCCACCGGAGCACCCCGCCCGCGTGGCGGTTCTCGACCAGCGGGTAGTGCACGATGTCGCCGTTCACGCTGCGCGCCGACACCAGGGACAGCTCGCGGTCGAAGGTGACGACGCGCTCGAGGATGCACGGCACGTTCCCGAGCGTGGGCAGCGCGACGTCGGCCTGCTCCGGGTGCGCCAGGAACAGCTGCCCCTTGCCGTCGTACCCCAGCCGGCGGGCCTTCAGCACGGCCGGCAGACCGAGCTGGTCGATCGCGAGCTGGAGGCTGGCCGCATCGTCGACCCGTGCGAACGGAGCCGTCTGGATGCCGAGATCGCGGAAGAACCGCTTCTCGTTCCACCGGTCTTGCGCCGTGAGCAGCGCCTGTGGACCGGGGTGCACGACATGCCCGCGCTCGCGCAGGAACGCCACGGAGTCGGCCGGCACGTTCTCGAACTCGAACGAGACCACGTCGACCTGCGACGCCAGCTCGAGCAAGGTGGCCTGATCGCGCAGATCGCCCGTGATCACAGGGGCATACGCGGCCGCGCACGAGTCCGACGAGTCGTCGAACACGACGCATCGCACCCCCAGGGGGAGCGCGGCTTCGGCCAGCATGCGGCCCAGCTGACCGCCGCCCAGGATGCCGAGGGTCGCCTGCGCCATCAGGACGCTCCGGCCGTGCGCGGATCGGGGTTCGCGAGCACCTTCTCGGTCTGCGCCGAGCGCCAGGCGTCGAGCCGCTCGCGGAGCGCGGGATCGGTACGGGCCGCGAACCCTGCGGCCAGCAGCGCCGCGTTGATCGCGCCCGCCTTCCCGATCGCGAGCGTGCCCACGGGGATTCCGGCGGGCATCTGCACGATCGACAGCAGGGAGTCCATGCCGGACAGCGCCTTGCTCTGCACGGGCACCCCGAGCACCGGCACGGACGTCTTCGCCGCCAGCATCCCCGGGAGGTGCGCGGCCCCTCCCGCGCCCGCGATGATCGCGAACAGCCCACGTGCATCGGCCGTCTCGGCGTACGAGAACAGCTTGTCGGGCGTGCGGTGGGCCGACACCACCTCGACCTCGTACGGCACACCGAGCGCGGCGAGCGTGTCGGCTGCGTGCTCCATGGTCGGCCAGTCCGACGTGCTGCCCATGACGACCCCGATCATGCCCGCCTCCCGTCGCGTGGGGATTCGACCGGTATCCCGCGACCCGACGTGTTGCAGGCCGATCCCCCCGGTGCGCGCGCTGCGGCGCCCTGCTAAAGGGCTCGCGGAGGAGCATTTGGTCGACCTGTTCGAGCGGCGAGTCGCCCTGATCACCGGCAAGGGTGGAGTCGGGCGCACCACGGTCACCGCAGCCATCGCCGTCGCGGCGGCCAAGCGTGGGAAGCGCGTCCTCGTCACCGAGCTCGGCGAGCCCGACGGCGACTACACGCCCCTCGCCCGGATCTTCGGCCGCGACACCCTTCCGGCCGACCCCGAGCACCTCGCCCCCGGCATCGACGGCTGCGTGCTGTGGCCCCGGCGCGGCCACGAGGCCTTCTTCCGCACGGTCATCCCGGTCGGCGCCGTCGTGACGGCCGCGATGAACTCCGGCGCGCTCCGCAAGCTGCTCGACACCGCGCCGTCGTTCCGCGAGATGGGCATCTTCTACCACATCTTCACGCTGCTCGAAGAGCAGGTGTCGCCCGGAAAGCCCCGCTACGACGTGGTGATCGTCGACATGCCCGCGTCCGGCCACACCCTCGGGCTCACGGGCCTGCCCGAGCGCCTGCTCGCCCTCATGCCCACGGGGCCCATCGCCGAAGCGATGCACAAGGGCCGGCCGTACTTCACGCGCCCCGACCTCTGTGGTGCCTGGGTGGTCACCCTGCCCGAGGTGCTGCCCATCACCGAGTCCCTCGAGCTGATCGAAGGGCTCGAGGGCCACGACACGCCGGTTGCGGGCATCCTCGTGAACCGGGTCGTCGAAGACCCCTTCACGGCCGAGGAGCGCGCAGCCCTCGAGCCCGTGCTCACGCCGGAGCACTACGGCTACGAGCGCTTCGTGGGGGTCGTGCAGGCCACCGCCGCGCTGGCCGACCTGCGACACCGCACGCAGACCACCACGGTCGAGATCCCGGAATACCCGCTCGGCTCCATGGAGCTGATCGACGCCATGGCCGACCACCTGGTCGTGGAGGCCTCCCCATGACCGTCCGAGATCTCATCCAGAACCGGAAGGTCATCGTGTGCGCGGGCAGCGGGGGCGTCGGCAAGACCACCACCGCCACGGCCATCGCGCTGTCCGCGGCCCGCTCGGGTCGCAAGGTGCTGGCGCTCACCGTCGATCCCAGCAAGCGGCTCGCCCAGACGCTCGGGGTCGACCGCAACAACAGCGAGCCCGTCGCCATCCCCGAGGAGCGCCGGCTCGAAGCGGGCATCGAAGAAGGCATGCTCGAGGCCTGGATGCTCGATCCGAGCGTCGTGGCCGACAGCTTCGTGAACCGCTTCGCCGACACCCCGGAAGAGGCCGCGCGGCTCATCAACAACCGCCTGTACCGCCAGATCTCCCGCATGGTCGCGGGCATGCAGGAGTACATGGCGATGGAGGCCCTGTACGGCTTCCTGCGCGAGGAGCGCTACGACCTCGTGGTGCTCGACACCCCGCCGTCGCGCAACGCCCTCGACTTCCTGTACGGGCCGTCACGGCTGTCGAGCTTCCTCGACGGGCGCATCTTCCAGCTCTTCCTGCCCGACGAAGGGCGCATCAGCTTCATCCGGCGGGCCGCCTCGCGCCTCGTGAACCGGGTGAACGCCGCCATCTTCGGCGCCGAGCTGTATGGCGAGCTCCAGGAGTTCATGGGTTCGTTCTCGGGCATCTTCCGCTCGATGAACAAGAATGCCGCCGACGGTATGAAGCGGCTGCGAAACCCCGACGACGTCGCGTTCCTGCTCGTGACGAGCCCGGCCACCGAGTCGCTCACGGACGCCTTCTTCTTCCGCCGCAAGACGGTCGAGCTCGAGCTCCCCTTCCGCGGGTTCGTGCTGAACCGCAGCCAGGCCGCGGGCACCCCGCGGGTGCTGCCCGACGGCTCGTTGTTCGCAGGCACCCCCACCGACGTGCAGGCCAGCGCGCTCGAGAAGCTCATGGTGCTCGCCCGCATCGAGCAGGCCGCCGTGGAGCGCCATGCGCGCCTGCTCGATCAGCTCCGCCACGACGCCGGCTCGAGCGCCACGGCCATCGCGCTGCCGGTCATCTCGTCCGGCGCCGACGAGATGCGCGCGCTCGTGCACCTCGGCAACGTCCTCATGGAATCCTGAACGCCCACGATGGAGCTCGAGGGTCGTCCCGAGTGGGACCACGTCCACCCGATCGTCGGGCACCTGCTGCGTGACCACGGGCTCGGTCCCGACGGGCTGCGCGGGTTCCCGACGCTCGCGCAGCTCGACATGGTGGGCAGCGCGCGCGTCGGTATGTGGATGGCGCGCGAGGGCCGTCCGTACGTCGATCCCGAGGACCTCCCGCTCTACGACGCCGACCTCGCCGCCGCCCGGCGCCACCTCGATGCCGTGCTCGCGAGCCTCGCTCCCGGCGCACCTCCCGAGGTCGTCCGCCACAAGAAGGCCACGTTGGCCGAGGTCCGCGCGATTGCGGCCCGCAAGCGTCCCGCGGGCGTCGAGGGTCTCGCGGCCGCTGCGGCGTCCTGCCTCGCGGTCGCGTCGTACTCCATCCTCCAGGTGCTCCAGGCCATGGCCGTGCGGCTCGGGAAGGCCGTCGAGCCCGATGCCGTGCCCGCGCTGGCCGTCCGCCTCGAAGACGCCATCCTGCGCGCGGAGTGCCAGGCTGCCGCCGACACCTACGTCGCGCCGCCCGTCGTGGTCACCCACGTGATCTGGCGCGGCCCGCGCGGCTCCAAAGCGGCGGGGCACTTCCTGTTCCGCACGACGACGGGCTTCGGGGCGGTCACCAAGCTGAAGAACCGGTGGTCCGGGGTGTCCGGCGGGCGCGACGAGGTGCTCGCCACCCTTCCCGAAGCGTGGTTCCCCGACGCCCTGGCCGCGTTCTTCACGGAGCGGGCGAGCCCACCCGCTCCCTGAGCTGACCGCAGCCGGCGTCGATGTCGATGCCGCGCCGCACCCGCACCGTGGCCGGGATCCCGTAGCGCCCGAGGGTCGCCACGAACGCGTCCACACGGGCCGGATCGCTCGGCTGCCCCGCGTAGCCCCCCGTCGGGTTGAGCGGGATCAGGTTCACGTGGCAGTGCACCCCACGGAGGCGCTGCCCGAGCTGCTCGGCCACCGCGACCGTGTCGTTCGTGCCGTGGATCAGCGCCCACTCGAATGTCACGCGGCGCCCGGTCGTCTCGACGTACTGCTTCACGGCCGCCAGCAGCGTGTCGATGTCCCACCGCTTGTTCACGGGCATCAGCGCGCTGCGGGCCGCATCCGTTGCCTCGTGCAGGCTGATCGCGAGCCCGACCTGTACGCCCTCCTCCGCGAACCGCTGGATCTGCGGGACCATGCCCACCGTGCTGATCGTGATGTGCCGGGCCCCGATCCCGAGGTCCGACATCATCCGGCGCACCGCCACCATCACGTTGTCGTAGTTGTGGAACGGCTCGCCCATCCCCATCAGCACCACGTTCGACAGCCGCTCGCCCTTCGCCTTCAGCTCCGCGTGCAGCCGCCACACCTGGCCGAAGATCTCGCCCGCCGTGAGGTGCCGCTTGAACCCCATCTGGCCGGTCGCGCAGAACACGCAGCCCATCGCACAGCCGGCCTGCGACGAGACGCACGCCGTGCGCCGGCCGTCTTCGTACGGCATCAGCACGGTCTCGATGAGCTTCCCGTCGGTCAGCCGGTACAGGCGCTTGATCGTGCCGTCTTTCGACCGCTGCTCCGTCGCGACCTCGAGCGCGCCCAGCACCGTCTCGTCGGCGAGCTTCGCGCGCAGACCCTTCGGGAGGTCCGTCATGTCGGCGATGTCGAGCGCGCCCTTGTCGTACAGCCAGCCGTACACCTGCTTCGCGCGGAACGACTTCTCGCCCCAGCTCGCCAGCAGCGCCCCCAGCTCCTCGGCGGACAGCGACACCAGATCGATCACAGGCCGTTCTCCGAGAAGTGCTGGTAGTCCTTCAGGCTCGACCAGGTGCCGCCCCAGCCCCAGCCGTTCCGGCGGAAGGCCCCCACCACGGGACCCGGGTCCACGATCAGCCCGGGCACCGACGCATCCCGCACCACGTACGCGCTTCCCTCGGGCGGGAGGACCGTGTTTCCCGACGCGCTCACGTACGGGTTCTGGCGCGGGTTGATGTCGATCGCGTGCCCGTAGCTGTGCTGCGACCACGACGAGCCGCCCGTCACGGGCCGGCAGTTGAACGCGCTCGTGTTGTTCACGGCCATGCTGGCGTCGTCGCTGCCTCCGAACGCGCTCGCGGGCTCCATGCGCTCGATCGGGAACTGCGTCTGCCAGGCGTGCCGGAACACGTCGACGTACACCGGCGCGAGGTCGGCCTTCACCACGAGCTGGCCGGTCTTCGCGGTGCCGTCGAAGCCCCAGTGCGCGGTCGTGACGAGCGCCAGCGCATCGAGCCCGACCGGGCACCCCTCCTCCCACGTGCTCCCGACCATCGCGTCGCGCAGGGCCTGTGGGAGCGGCTCCACCGTGTGGGTGTACTCCGCGAAGCACGTCTCCGTGCCGGATTCCGCGGGCACGCAGCCCTGGTGGCCCGAGTCTTCGGTGCAGCTGCACGCCCCGCACGTGCCGAGCGCGCCGAACGCGCCATCGCAGCACTGGAAGCTCGCGGAGCACGCGCCGTCGGCGTACAGACCGCCGTAGCTGTGCCAGCACGCCGCTGCGGCATCCGTGGGGATCACCCGGCAGAACTGCGGCTCTGCGTCACTGTCCACCGACACGTCGGAGTCCTCCGGAACCGGAGCCGGCTCGGGCACGGCCACCGGAGGGGGACGCGGAGGGGACGACACACAGGCGAGCGACAGGAGGAGCATGACGCCCTTCTATCCGGGATGCGATGATCGCGGAGTCGCGGTGCCGCGGGACGGGCCAGGTCCGCCAACGGCCCCGACGGTCCGTGAGTCCCCCACCCTTCCCGCCATCCCCGAGGTCGACCTGAGCCTCATCCCGCTCCTCGCGTTCGCGCACGCCCAGGACCCCACCGATCCCAATGCGCTCTGCAACCGGGCGCTCGCGGAAGGTCGGCCGTGCAACGTCCATAGGGCTCCCGTCGTCCACGCGGCCGCTGTGTCGACAACCCCGACCTCCTCGACACCCCGATGTCGGTGGAGTCCGCGCCAGACGGGTCGGTCAGCGCCGTTCTGGCGATCCGCGCGTGCAGCACGGCACTCCAGGGCCTCGGCTTCGACACGTCCTGCCACCTCCAGTCGATGCCCGGCCAGCTTCCCGGTCCTCCCCCGACGACCCTCCGTGAGATGGTCGCCGCTCTCGCCGCGGTCGAGGCCGAGATGGGCGGCACGTTCGTCTGGTCGGTCGGCTACCACGGTGCGACCCCTGCGTTCCACGGGCGCTATTGGGCGCCCCAGCCACCGCAGATCGGAGATCGCGACGCCATCCTGGACGTGAATCGCCGCATCGCCGCACTCACCGACGACTACCGGCGGGGACGGATCGACGCGACCACCTTCGAGGCCCGGATGGCCGACCTCACCCACGAGAGCCACGCGATCCGCGGGGCCGCGGAGGCCCGCGCGGTGGACCCCTCGGAGCTCGGAGTCCGAACGGGAGAGTGACCCGGCTCGCGACGAACACCCCCGCATAGCGACACCATGCCCCCCGTTCTGGCGCGCCTCCGACGCTATGCCCCCTTCTTTGGCGCATTCGCTGTCTGCCAGCCGTCCGCCGGCAGGCCCGTCGATGGACGAACGCCAGCAATCCGCACCACCTTCGCGCCCGGCCCGCACCGAGACCTCGACCCCGCGACAAACAAGGGGACATAGAGCTCGCCACGCGACGAATACCCCCGCATAGCGACACCATGCCCCCCGTTCTGGCGCATCCGGGCGCCGCCACGTCCGGCTCAGGGCGTGGCGAGCAGTCCCACCTCGGTGGCCGTCAGGGCGCGATCGTACACCCGGAAGTCGTCGAGCGACGCCGACGACAGCCCGATCGCACACGGCGACTGCCCGATCACCAGCGGAACGGTCGGGCTCGCGTAGAACTCCGACTCCACGGTGAGCGACTCCACCTCGAGCCCGTCCACGTACAGCGTGGCCTGGTCGCCCGCGCGGGTGAGCGCCAGGTGGGTCCACGCGTCGTCCGGGACCGTCGTGGACAGCGTTCGGTAGTTCGCCGGGTTCTGCCAGTCGGAGCTGGCGTTGTTGTAGGTGAACCCGACCGAGCCGGAGTCGTAGATCACCTCGAGGAACTTCGTGTACGTGCACACCTCGCGCTGCACGAACACGGCCTCGCGGCCCCCCAGCGGACGGCGGAACCAGAACGCGTACGACCCGTCGGTGGTGGTCGGGCCCACGACCTGCGTGTCGATCACCTGGGAGCCCGCGAACGACACCGCGTTGCCGGCCACCCCCGCGGGATCCTCCGCGAACGCCGGCGTGCCGGACACCACGGGAGCGGGCGCGCCCGAGACGGCTTCCTCGACGGTCCCGTCGAACGGCAGGTGCACGACGAGCCCGGCCGACAGGTCGATCGGCGGGCCCCCTTCGCTCGCGAGGTCCGCGATGGCCACGCCATCCAGGGCGTAGTCGTACATCCGCACGTCGTCGATGCTCCCGACGAGCCCGCCGATCACGAGCGGAACGTTCGTGCCGTCGGAGTCCGAGTACGGCCCGACGATGGTCTCGAGCACCAGCGCGCCGTCCACCCAGGTCCGCTGGACGCGGGACGCCTTGTCGAACGTGAACGCGACGTGGAACCAGTTCCCGAGCGTGTAGTTCGCGGCATCGGTGGTCCCGTACGCGTTGGAGCGCCCGACCCCCACCAGGTTGTCGTCGTTGATCACGAAGAGGCCGAACTGCTCGGAGGGTGCGCTGAACGTCCATTTTCCGACGACCATGCGGTGCGGCGTGCGGAACTCGGTCTGCCGGATGAACGCGGTCAGCGTGACCCCGTCCATGCTGTCGAGGTTGGCGGTGTCCTGCACCACGATGTTCCCGGTGCCGTCGAACGCGTACGCGCTGTCGGGGTTCCCGAAGCGGTCGGTGGTCAGCGAGACCCCACCGGACAGCGCACCCACCGAGCCCTGCACGGCGTCCACGGCGTCGCCGTCGAACGGGAAGTGCCGGAGCAGCCCCGTGAGCACGGGCCCACCGGTGTCCGAGCCCGTGTCGGTGTCGCCGTCCGCGTCCGTGTCCGCGTCCGTGTCCGCGTCGGTGTCTGCGTCCGTGTCCGTGTCGGTGTCGGAATCCGTGTCCGCATCGGAGTCCGTGTCTGCATCGGAGTCCGTGTCTGCATCGGAATCCGTGTCGGTGTCCGTGTCCGTGTCGGAATCCGTGTCGGTGTCCGTGTCGGAATCCGTGTCCGCATCGGCATCGGTGTCCGCATCGGCATCCGTGTCCGCATCCGCGTCGGTGTCCGCGTCGGCATCCGTGTCCGCATCGGCGTCGGTGTCCGCATCGGCATCCGTGTCCGCGTCGGCATCCGTGTCCGCGTCGGCATCCGTGTCCGCGTCGGCATCCGTGTCCGCGTCGGTGTCGGTGTCCGCATCCGTGTCGGTGTCCGAATCGGCGTCCGTGTCCGCGTCCGTCTCCGTTTCGGTGTCCGCTGGCGAGCCCTTGCAGGCGAGCAGCGTGAGGGGGACGAGCGCGAACGACAGGCCGGGAACACGGATCATGAGGTACCTCCGACCCGAGGTGTACCTGCCACCGCCAGCCCGCGAACCCCTCGCGGATCTCACGAACCTCAGGTGGCGAACACGCTCGCCAGGTCGCGGAAGCTCTTGAACTCGAGCGCGTTCCCGCTCGGGTCCTGCACGAACAGGGTGGCCTGCTCGCCCACCTCGCCTGCGAACCGGATCTGCGGCTCGATCAGGAACGCCACGCCGCGCTCGCGCAGGCGGTCGGCCAGCGCATGCCAGTCGTCCCAGGGCAGGATCACGCCGAAGTGCCGCACGGGCACGTCTTCCCCGTCGACCGGATTCGTCGCGATGGACTCCCCTTCCGCGACGTGCGCCGAGATCTGGTGCCCCCAGAAGTCGAAGTCGATCCACCGGTCTGCGCTGCGCCCCACGCGCGCCCCCAGCACGCCCTCGTAGAACGCCCGTGTGCTCGCGAGATCCCGCACCGGGAACGCGAGGTGGAACGGGTTCACAGCACCACCACCAGGAGGTCGGACTGGATGCCCTCGAGGGCCGCGATCACGGCGCCCTGGCCGACCTCGTCGGGGATCGACAGCCGCAGGGTGGCCGTGAACAGGGGCTCTCCGGACATCGGTGCCGCGCTCACCCCGCTGTGCAGCTCCTCGATGTTCACCCCGAGCGCCACGAGCGTGCGGGACAGGTCGTGCACGATGCCGTTCCGGTCGGCGCACGCCACCGACAGCTTCACCAGCGACCGCTCGCGATCGTCCCGCTGGCCCCGCGCGATGGTCACCGTGAGGTCGTCGGCGACGTTCCGGAGCGCGATCTCGAGGCCCTCCGCGTGATCGGTGGCCACCCGGACGAGGAGCATGCCGCAGAACCACCCTGCCAGCCGCACGAGGCGGCTCTCCTCCCAGTTCCCGCCGTGCTCGCGGATCTTCGAGGCGAAGCGATCGACGAGGCCCGTGCGGTCGGGCCCGGAGAAGGTGACGACGAGATCGGTGTGCATCAGGTGGCTCCAGCGGGTCCCCATCCTGCCAGATGCGGCGCGTCCGCGCGCCCCCGGACGAGCGCTCCCCGCAGGGCCCGCAGCGCTCCGGTCTCTTCGCCCGCCCGGGTCCCGCGGGCGATGAACGCGTCGAGCTGGAGCCGGGTCTGGGCACCGAGCTTGCTGAAGTGCCGCGCGACGTAGGCCTCCAGCGGGAACGGGGTGAGCCACGGTACGAGGGCGAGGACCGCGCGCAGGGTCCACGGACGCACGAGCGCGGCCCACACGGGACGTCCGCTCACGCCGAGCGCTTCGCGGATGGCCCGGGCGGTCACCGGCAGGCTCCCGCTCGACACCAGCCGCAGGATGGACCACCCCGACGCCTCGAGCGACGCCACCAGCGGCAGGAGGACCGCGGAGCCCGTCGGCTCGGGAGGGCTCGGGACCACCCGGGACGCGAGACCGCCAGCGTCGAGCACCGCGGCGACCTCGCCCGCGCGGGGTCCCCACAGCGGCGCGGCGCCCGGAGGGACCCAGTACGCGAGGGACGGCTCCAGGTCCTCGCCGGGGAGGGGGGCTCGCCAGGCCACGGCCGTGATTCGCCCCTGCACGACGAGCGCTTCGTCCACATGGGCCGTGACGAGGGCCCGGTCGTCGAGGCCCGGGGACAGGAGCAGGATCGTGGCACCGGCGGTGCGGCGGAGCAGGTCTCCGAGCCAGTCCCCGGCGAGCGCGTCGCTCGGGAGGGCCAGCACGACGAGGTCCACCCCCTCGGGGACCGAGGTGACCGCGGGACAGCGCAGCTCCACGACGCCCCGGCCCTCGTTGATCGGGGTGACCGGGAGGCCGCGCCGCACGTCGCCGCCACGACCGGGGCGCACGAGGAAGCAGACGTCGGCGCCACCGCGCTCGAGGTGGCGCGCGTAGACGGTGCCGATGGCGCCTGCGCCGATGACGAGAGCTCGCATGGGGTCCTCCGTCCTCTGAGTAGGACGGCGCGGGAGGCCCGTCAGGACCGGGGTAAGCGCGCGTAAGCCTCGCGAACCCGGCGCGGCGCCATAGAAGTGCGGCGGAGGTCGGCATGCGCGTCGCCGTCACGGGAGCCACGGGCTTCCTCGGTTCCCACCTGGTGGAGGTCCTGAAGGACCGGTTCGACGTGCGGGGACTCGTGCGGTCCCCCGAGAAGGGCGCGCACCTGGGCATCGACCTCGCACGCGCCGATCTGTCCGACGTGGACGCGCTCGCCGCGGGCATGGAGGGCTGCGACGCCCTGGTGGCGAATGCCGCCCTCGCGCCCGGATGGGCGAAGCCCACGGCCGAAGCGTTCATCGAGGCCAACGTGAAGGGCGCCGACCACCAGCTCGAAGCCGCGCGCAGAGCCGGCGTGACGCGCATCGTCTGGATCTCGACCGTGGCCGTGTACCGCACCCGCCTCTGGCGCCTGCTCGCCGAGGACGCCGAGCGCATCGATCCCGACCAGCCCCGGTTCGACTGGAACAACCTCACGACCGACCCCGGATACGCCCGCAGCAAGGCAGCGGCCGAGCGCCTGGCCTGGGAACGGGCCGCCCGCGACGGGCTCGATCTCACGGTGCTCCGCCCGGGTCCCATCTACGGAGAGCGCGACCCCAAGCTCACGGCACGCTACGCCCGCATGCTGCGGATGCCCGTGACGCTCGCGCCCACCGCACGTCTTCCCCATGTCCACGCCGGCGACGTCGCGCTCGCAGCCGCCGGAGCGCTCGAGAACCCCGCCAGCGCGGGCCAGGCGTACAACGTCACCGGGCACAGCGTGTCGATCCGGGCCCTGCTGGCGTCCTGGAAGCACGCCATGGGGTCGCGCACGGTGCTCGTGCCGGTGCCCATGCCCCTGCGCATCGCGTTCGACGACCGCGCCGCCGAGCGGGATCTGGGGTTCCGCGCCCGCCCCATCGACGCCGGGGCCGCCCGGTTCGCCGACCTCGCGGGATGACGCGCGACATTCGCTGACGAATGGCCCGGGCAGGACGGCGTCTCTCGCGCATCCCCACCGGAGACTCCCATGCTCGTCGCCCTGCTCGCTTCCCTCGCCTCCGCCCACGGCCCGCACCACGGGCCCCACGCCCGCCCCCAGGACGACTTCGCCGCGACGGCCAGCGCCTGCAGCGCGGCGTTCTACAACAGCGCCGACCGTCAGGCGTGCATGAGCTCGGGTGCCCCGCCCGCCACCATCCAGGCGTGCGGCGCGGCCTTCTACAACAGCCGCGACACGCTCGCGTGCGCGCAGACCTTCGCAGCCCCCGAGGTCGTCTCGGTGTGCGGGCGAGCCTTCTACAACGGCGCCGACACGCTCCAGTGCATCGGCACTGCCCGCCGGACCGACACCGTCACGCTGTGCAGCCAGGCCTTCTACAACGGCCGCGACACCCTCCAGTGCATCGCGACCGCCCGCCGCCCCGACACGATCCCGGCGTGCAGCCAGGCCTTCTACAACGGGTCCGACACGCTCCAGTGCGTCGCGACCGCCGCGCCGCCCGAGGTCGTGAGCACGTGCTCGCGCAGCTTCTACAACAGCCGCGACACGCTGCAGTGCGTCGCCGACTACCGGCCTGCGCCCCGGCGTCCGCACCGCACCTGGTAGGTCTGCTCCGCGTTACCCCTCCGTCGCGGAAGGCGGAGGTGTACGTGTCGTTCGAAGGCTCGTCGGTGTGGATCACGGGAGGCGGCACGGGTCTGGGCCGCGCGATGGCGGTGGAGTTCGCGCGGCAGGGCGCGAAGGTGGCCGTGAGCGGGAGGCGTCGCGACCGGCTCGACGAAGCGGTCGCGGAGATCGAAGCGGCGGGCGGCACCGGTCTGGCGCTCGAGTGCGACGTGACCCGCGACGACGACCTCGAGCGGTGTGTGGCGGAGACGGTCGCAGCATTCGGAAAGCTCGACGTCGCCGTGGCGAATGCAGGGTTCGGCGTGGCGGGCGCGGTGCGGAAGCTGTCGCGCGAGGACTGGCAGCGGCAGTTCGAGGTGAACGTGGTGAGCGTCGCGATGACCGCGAAGGCCGCCATCCCCGAGCTCGAGAAGACGAAGGGTCGCCTGGCGCTGATCGGCAGCGTGGCGGCCTTTTTGCCGTTCGCGAAGTCGGCGCCGTACCAGTCGAGCAAGTCGGCGGTCCTGGTGCTCGGGCGCACGCTGTCCACGGAGCTCGGTCCGGTGGGAGTGAGCTGCACCACGATCCAGCCGGGCTTCGTGGAGAGCGAGATCGGGCGCGTCGACAATGCGGGCAACTTCGACGACTCGCGGTCGGACAAGCGGCCCGCGCAGCTCATGTGGAAGGCCGACGACGCGGCTCGCGTCATGGTGCGGGCGATCGAGCGGCGCAAGGTAGAGTACACGTTCACCGGGCACGGCAAGGTCGGAGTGCTGCTCGGGCGTCACGCTCCGTGGCTCGTCCAGGCGGTCGCGCGACGCGTCAAGATGTAGCGCTGACATCGGGTGACACCCGCGGACGCCCGCGGACGAATCGACCCGACGAGCCAGCGTCTGTGGAGCATTCCCCAACCGAGGAGCCTCCCATGACCCGCGCCCTGCCCCTGTTCTCCCTGTTCTTCGCCCTGACCGGCTGCATGCACCAGGTGAACGTCGGGTACCTCGAGGCCGCCGACGTCTCCGTGTCGCAGGACATCCAGACGGTGCTCGTGATCGACCGCTCGCGCCCGAAGAACGCCGGCGAGCACGTGCTGGCGGGCATGGAGGGAGCCGCGACCGGCGAGACCTTCCGGCTCGACGCCGAGAGTGCGGCGCTCGCCATCGAGACCCTCGAAGACGTGCTGCAGGACGGTCCCCGGTTCGAGGTCGTCCGGTTCCGGGTGAACGGACGCTCGGTGGACACGAGCCTGTGGGACCGCGAGCTCACCGCCCACAAGGTGCGGGAGCTGTGCCGCCAGGCGAGCTGCGACGCCATCATCTCGCTGGAGAGCTTCGACAGCGACCAGGTCACGCAGATCACCCGTCAGGGCGAGGCCTTCACGGCCGCGGAGCGCAAGGAGGCCCTCGAGAACGGCGACTGCGAGGACCGCCGGTGTGAAGGCGACTTCACCTACACGGCCACGCAGCACACCGACGTGACCGCGACGTTCCGGATGTACGACGGCCACACGGGCCGCATCCTCGACGAGCAGGCCGCGACCATCGGCGGCACGGACACCGCCACCGACACGGACAGCGTGGTGGGCGCGGTGGACGACCTGCCCCTCGACGGGCGCGTGTTCACCGGCGCCGCATCGCTCGGCGCCCGCTACGCGAGCCGGGTGAGCCCCCACACCGTCATCGCGGAGCGCGACCTCTTCGGCGGAGGCAGCAAGGAGATGCGCCAGGCGCGCAAGGCCATGAAGCACGGGGATCTCGAGACGGCCACCGAGCTGTGGACGGCCGTGACGGAGTCGGGCGACGGCAAGCTCGCCGGCAAGGCGCTGCACAACCTGGCGGTGGCCGCCGAAGCCTCGGGCGACGTGCCCGGTGCGCTGAAGCTGGCGCGCCAGGCGAGCCGCACGAACGGGAAGCGCGTCAGCGCCCGGTACGTGGGCACCCTGAACGACCGGATGGCGAACGACGCGCGGGTGGCCGAGCAGCTCGGTGAGACCGTCGATCTCCGGGTGTCGAAGAACTGAGGGAACGGGAGCGGGGCGATCGCGCCCCGACGATGACGCCGGCCGGGCTCCCTTCGCGGGGAGCCCGGCCTTTTTGCGTGTTCGCCCCCTCCTTCGGTCGCTTTGATCCACCGCGGATTCGAGCATCTGAGGTTATCTGAGAAAGATGTTGCGCGAATTCGCGGGGGTCCACTATAAGGGTGCCGCTCCCACCGAACCTTTCCCCGCCCCCTCCCCCCTCCCCCTCCCGGGACGGACTCCCCGTGTCCCGTCCCGGGCATCCCCCCTCCCATGAAGCCCGCTGCACGCCAGCTGATGCGCGCCCTGCGCGGATCCGCGAGCCAGTCGGCGTTCTCCGCCCAGCTCGGGTACCGGTCCAATGTGGCCGCCGAGTGGGAGGGTGGGCGCCGGTTCCCCAACGCCACGGAGCTCGTCCGGGTGTGCGAGGCCGTCGGTGTCGACGTGCTCGCGGCGCTCCGCGACCTCTCTCCGGTCGCGGCACCCCACGTGCGCCCCGACGACCTCGGCCCGTGGCTCGACGCCCTGCGCGGCCCGATGCCGCAGTCGATCCTCGCGCGGCGCACGAACCGGTCGCGCCATCAGATCCGGCGCTGGCTCTCCGGTACCGCGGTTCCGCGCCTCCCCGACTTCCTCACGCTGGTCGAGGCCCTCACGCTCCGTCCGGCCACGTTCGTGGGCAAGCTGGTCGATCTCGAGCAAATCCCCGCGCTCCGCACCCGTCTGGCGGCCGAGCGCGAACGCA
Source organism: Myxococcota bacterium (assembly GCA_041389565.1). Lineage (GTDB taxonomy): Bacteria > Myxococcota_A > UBA796 > UBA796 > JACKEQ01. Next base: position 130,411 of record JAWKRP010000002.1, on the reverse strand, counting down.
TCCGCTTCCTGGCCCACCAGCGCGAGGCTCCGGTGCGTGCCGGCCTCGTCGCGGCAGGGCTCGAGCCCGCGTCGGTGCTCGTCGTTCCGCTCGGTGCGGCCGGGCTACCTGCGCTGCTCGAGCTCCACGCGGGCCTGCAGAACAGCGTCGAGAAGGTGGCCGTCCACTCCGGCGAGCCCGACGCCGTCGCCGTGCTGGCCGTGGGAACCGCCCGGCTCGGCTGACCCGACGCAGCGCTGGCCCCGTTCTGTCACAGGGCTGGCGGGCCGTTGCAAAATCCGTGAAAATCGCTATTCCGGCGTCCCGGGAGTTGTCTCATGCTTCACGTCCTCGCCCTGTTGGCCGGCACCGCGTCCGCCGGTCCTCTCATCGAGGGCAACTACATCCGCGTCCAGTACAGCGACAGCGGGTTGTGGAACGACGACGCCGCTGCGGCGGGCCTCCAGATGCGGCCGACCGGAGCGGGCAACTGGATCGACGTGACGTACCCCATCACCCCGTGGGTCGCGCTCACCGTCGAGTTCAACAACGGAGCCGACCAGTACTACCGGGCGAAGACGTACGGCGGTCCGTCGAACGACTTCACGCTCGTGTACGCGAACAACATCAGCTCGGGCACGACGAACCGGTTCCAGGCGCTGTACTTCGCGGGCCCGCTCGACATCACGCGCACCGAGGTGTGGGACGACGCGAGCAAGACGATGCTCGTGTACTTCGCCGTCACGAACACGGGCTCCACGCAGATCACGAACTTCCGCCTGCAGGTGGCGGCCGATCCCGATCAAGACGTCCCGCTGTTCGGCGTGCAGGCCTTCCTCGAGGAGAACGACACGGTCGACGCCGACCTGAACGGCACGAACGACTTCGCGTACTCCGCAGGAGCCCAGTCCGGGAACACGTTCGGGTTCGGCATGTGCGACGAGTCGCGCCACGAGGTCGGGCACACGAACTTCGTGAGCGACGCAGACGCCGTCTACATCGACCACAACGGAACGGTGATCGACCACACGGTCCACTGGCGCGTGCGCGATGGCACCCTCGCGCCCGGAGAGACCATCGGCGACGGCTTCATCATGGCCATCGGGCAAGACCCGCTGGGCGCGGAGCTCAACTTCTTCTTCGACTCCGACACCCTGTGCAGCCTGCCCGACCAGGACGGCGACGGGTTCGACGACGAGGACTTCGGCGGCTCCGACTGCAACGACGCCAGCGCGGGCGTCTACCCCGGTGCGACCGAGATCCCGAACGACGGCATCGATCAGGACTGCGACGGCGCCGACCTCGTCACGATCCCGTGCTTCCGCGACAACGACCACGACGGGTACGGCACGACCACCATCGTCCAGAGCCTCGACCTCGACTGCGACGACCTCGGCGAGTCCGACTTCAGCAACGACTGCAACGACAACAACGCCACGATCTACCCCGGTGCACCCGAGCTCCCGAACGACGGCATCGATCAGGACTGCAACGGGTCCGACCTCAACACCGGCGGCAACGACGACGACGGCGACGGCCTCACCAACGACGAAGAGGTCCTGATCGGCACCGACCCGCAAGACCCCGACACCGACGACGACGGGCTCACCGACGGCGAAGAGGTCATCGTCTACGGCACCGACCCGCTCGACCCCGACACCGACAACGACGGGCTCACCGACGGCTCCGAGGTGCACACCTGGGGCACCGATCCGCTCGACCCCGACACCGACGACGACAGCCTGCTCGACGGCGCCGAGGTCCAGACGCACGGCACCGATCCGCTCGACCCCGACTCCGACGACGACGGCCTGCTCGACGGTCCCGAGGTGAACGGCACGACCGACCCGCTCGACCCCGACACCGACGACGACGGCCTGCTCGACGGCACGGAGGTCACGCAGACGGGCACCGACCCGAACGACCCCGACTCCGACGACGACGGTCTGCTCGACGGCCGCGAGGTCGACGACATCGGTACGAACCCGCTGAACCCCGACACCGACTCCGACGGGATGGACGACGGCACCGAGGTCGACGTGGCCGGCTCGGATCCGTTCAACCCCGACACCGACGGCGACCTGATCGAAGACGGTCCCGATGGCCTGGGTGACGAAGACGGCGACGGCATCATCAACGTGCTCGACCCGTACATGCCGCCCGACGACGACCTGTTCCTGCCGACGGGCGGGTGCACGGGCGGCTGCAGCGGCACCGGCCTCCCGCTGTGGGGCTTCGCTCCCCTGCTGGCCCTCGTGTTCCGGCGGCGTCAGCGGTGATCCTGCTCCTCGCCGCCCAGTCGGCGCTCGCCCAGACCGCCCCCACGCCGAACGTCCAGCGCTTCCTGCCCACGGGGAGCAGCCAGGGCTTCGCCACCGTGCTGTCGGCCCGTCAGCTGCCGAAGAAGGGCTTCGGGATCGACGGCGTGGCGCAGTACGCCCACCGGCCGTTCCAGCGCAGCGCGGTGATCGACGGGCAGCTCGTGCGTGACGAGGGCGCCGTAGACGGCCTGTTCGCGCTGCACCTGCGCGCCGGGTACGGCATCACCGACTTCCTCGAGGTCTCCGTCGACGCCCCCGTATTCCAGTACACCCGCACGGCCGCCGCCATTGCGGACTTCAATGGCTCCGCGGGCGGTGCCGCGGAGGGCGGCGGCACGGAGGGGAACGCCGGGTTCGGCGACGTGGCGCTGAACGTCCAGCTCCGCCCGCTCTCCGAGGAGATCGTGGGGCTCGCCGTCGTGCCGTTCCTCACCCTCCCGTCGGGCTCGACGAAGACGTTCCTGACGCACCACGTGCCCACGTTCGGCGCGCGTGCCGTGGTCTCGAAGACCGCAGAGCCCGTGCACGTCAGCGCGAACGCGGGCTACCGGTTCCTGCCGCGCGGCGGGTACATCGGCACGTCCGTCGCGGTCGACGACGAGTTCATGTACGGCGCGGGCGTCGGGTTCACGCTCTCCCCCGACCGCGTGCGCCTGAACCTCGAAGCCACGGGCGCGATGGTGGTGGGTCCCGCGCGCGGGCTCGTGCTGACCGACGACTTCAAGGCCTCGCTGCACTCTCCGCTCGAGGTGCTCGCCGACATCCGGGTCGACACGCCGAGTGGCGTGGGCTTCATCGTCGGTGGCGGTCCCGGGCTCACGCCGGCCGTGGGCACGCCCGTGTTCCGCACGTTCCTGTCGGTCGGCTACAAGCCCCCCACGGTGCGCGACACCGACGGCGACGGCATCCTCGACAAGGACGACGCCTGCCCGGAAGACCCCGAGGACAAGGACGGCTTCGAAGACGAAGACGGCTGCCCGGAGTACGACAACGACAAGGACGGCATCGCCGACATGCTCGACCGGTGCCCGAACGATCCCGAGGACTTCGACCAGTTCCAGGATCCCGACGGCTGCCCGGATCCCGACAACGACCAGGACCGCATCCCCGACGTGAACGACCGCTGCCCGATGCAGCCCGAGGACTACGACGGCGTCGAAGACGGCGACGGCTGCCCGGACGCCGACGCGATCGTGATCGACACCGATCGGGACGGCCTGATGGACGACGTCGACCAGTGTCCGCTCCAGCCGGAGGACATCGACGGCTTCCAGGACGCCGACGGCTGCCCCGACGAGGACAACGACCAGGACACCATCCTCGACATCGTCGACGTGTGCCCGATGGACCCAGAGAACTTCAACGGGGTGAAGGACGACGACGGCTGCCCCGACGCCCAGCGCGTGGTCGTCACGCGCGACCGCATCGTCATCCTCGAGAAGGTGCTGTTCATCACGGCCAAGGCCGAGATCGTGCCCGACAGCTACCCGCTGCTCGAAGAGGTCACGCAGACGCTCCTGTCGAACCCGCAGATCCTGCTCGTCCGGATCGAGGGCCACACCGACAGCCGTGGCGGTGACAACTACAACCTCGACCTGTCGAATCGGCGTGCGAACGCCATCCGCGACTTCCTGATCGAGCACGGCGTCGAGCCCGGCCGCCTCCAGGCCGAGGGCTTCGGCGAGGTCAGCCCGCTCGTCCCGAACGACTCTCCAGAGAACATGGAGAAGAACCGTCGGGTCGAGTTCCACATCCTGAAGCAGGAGTAGCGATGCTGCGCACCAGCTCCGCCCGAACCTCCGGGCCCACCGCGCTCGGAGGGTTCGCAGAGCCCGGGTACGGCGCCGTCGCCGACGCCTTCCGCGAGAACTTCGCCGACCGCGGCGAGGTCGGGGCGAGCGTGTGTGTGCGCGTCGAAGGGCGCGTGGTGGTCGACCTGTGGGGCGGCGTGCGCGACGTGAGGTCCCAGCAGCCCTGGAACGCCGACACCCTCCAGATCGTGTTCAGCGCCACGAAGGGGCTCGTCGCCACGTGCTTCCTGCACCTCGCCGATCGCGGGGGCATCGATCTCGACGCGCCGATCACCCGCTACTGGGGCGAGGGCTTCGCGCGGGCCGGCAAGGACGACATCACGGTGCGCACGCTGCTCAACCACCGGTCGGGCCTCACGGGCCTCGACGGCCGCCTGTCCCTCGACGCCATCGAGGGCTGGGCCACGGGCACCGACCCCGACGCCGTCGTGCAGGCGATGGAGATGCAGCGTCCCTTCTGGCAGCCCGGCAGCGCGCAGGGCTACTGCGCCGTCAGCTTCGGTCCCTACGCGGGTGAGGTGTTCCGCAGGGCCTCCGGGCGCACGCTGTCGGAGTACCTCCGCACCGAGATCACCGGCCCGCTCGGCGCCGATACGCACCTCGGCCTCGCGGAGTCCGAAGAGCACCGCGTCGCCACGCTCTACCCGAACGGGGCGGGCACCTTCGTGAAGAGCATCCTCCCGCGTGCCGCGTTCTCCCGGAAGGTCGAGGGCCGGATGTACCGCCAGTTCCTGAAGAACGGCAGCCCCACCCGCCGGGCGTTCGCGAACCCGCCCGAGCTCGGTCTGCGCGGGGTGCAGAACTTCAACACCCGCCGCATCCGGGCCCTGGCGCTGCCCTGGGCTTCCGCCACGTCCACTGCACGGGGCCTCGCCACGGTCTACAGCGCGCTCGCGGCCCCCAACCCGCTCGCGCCGCTCGTGTCGGCAGCGTCCATCGACGCCGTGCGCCAGCGCCAGTCGTGGGGCTGGGACAAGGTGCTCCAGAAGCCCATGGGGTTCTCGCAGGGCTACGTGAAGGACGAGCTGCACCTGTACAGCCCCACCCCCGACACGTTCGGCCATCCGGGTGCCGGCGGAGCGCTCGGGTTCGCCGACCCCGATCACGGTGTGGCGTTCGGGTACGTCATGAACAAGATGGACTTCCGGCTCCGCAGCCCCCGCGCCATGGAGCTCGCACAGGCCGTGTACCGGTCGATCTGAGCGCGACCTTACGGGGTCTACAGCAGCTTGCGGCCGTACCCGAACTTGTTGATGAGCCAGTAGCCCACCCAGCTGCCTTCCTTCGCCTCGAGCGCCACGTACGCACTGCCGAGCCAGAACAGCGGGAACACCACCCCGCCCGCGCCGCACGTCACGATCATGATCACCATCGTGCCGAGGATCGTCACCAGGCTCCACAGGAACGCCTGCGCGCAGTGGTACGCCACGAACTCCGACTCGTCCTTCTTCAGCGCCCACATCGCGAGCGGGCCCACCACGGGCACGAACACCCCCGAGACGTGCGCGACCAGCGCCCACATCTTCTCGTCGTCGTCGGGCACGCCGCGCATGTCGCGCGTGATCTGGATGCCGTCGCCGGGGTTCTGGCCGGCTCCGGCGCCGGGCGGCTTCTGACCGACTCTCGGCGGGCCGGGAGGTGCGCCGCGCTGCATCCCTTCCTCCACACGTCCTCTGGGGGGATAGCATGGAGAGCGATGGATTCACGAATGCTGTTCGCCGCCGTGCTGTTGGTAGCCTGCAAGGGCCCCGCCGAAGACACCGATCCGCCGCCCGAGGATCTCTCCGTCACGCTGCCTGCGAGGGGCGCGTGGGGCGTGGGGTACTCGCAGGAGCAGGCCACGTACGACCCCGGGAACGGGCCTCGCACGCTGCGGCTCGCCGTGTGGTACCCGACGGAGGAGGAGTCCGGCGAAGAGCTCCGCTACCAGGGGCTGTTCCCGGCTCCCGGCGTGATCGAGGGCGCCGCGCCGGCTCCTGGCACGTTCCCCCTCGTGGCGTACTCGCACGGGCACCAGGGGTACGCCGAGGCCTCGGGCCGCATGGTCTCCCAGCTCGTGAGCCACGGGTACATCGTCGTCGCGCCCGACCACACCGGGAACACCGCGTTCGACGGGTCCGATCGCACCACCGAGATCTACTGGCAGCGCCCGGCCGACATCGGCGCCGCGATCGACCACGTCCAGAGCGCGAGCCACCCGCTCGCCACCCACCTGTCCAGCGACGCCATCGTCGGCATCGGGCACTCCTTCGGCGGGTACACGATGCACGCCCTCGCGGGCGCGGTGTACGCGACCGATACGCTCTTCCCGGCCTGTGCAGACGGGTCCGACACGTCGCCGTTCTGCTCCACGATGTCGCCCGACCAGGAGGCGCGCTTCGAGGCAGGCTTCCGAGACTCCCGCATCGCGAGCGTCATCACGATGGCGCCCGGCGACCTGCGCCTGTTCACCACCACGGGGCTCGAGCAGAGCGAGGTGCCCGAGCTCCACATGACGGGCGGGCTCGACAATCCCCCGCTCGACGACGAGACCTGGTCGGCGCTCGACCACCCCGGAAACCTCCGCGTGAACCTGCCCGATGGCGGGCACAACGTGTTCTCCGACGTCGCGTCGGGGCTCGACACCGGGCCCGAGTACATCGATCCCGAGATCGCCTGGCCGGCCATCGGGGCCTACTGGATCGCGTGGATCCGCGCCCAGCACGGCGACGACACCGTCGCTCCCGTGCTCGACGGCACCCTCGTGTTCGGCCCGACCACGGAGGTCAGCGTCGGGTCAGAATGAGCCCGTGTAGGTGAGCCCGAAGGCCGCGAGCCCCACGCCCACCCCCGCGAGCGCGGCAGATCCGGCGACCACGCGGTTGTTGATGCGCTTGTGCATCCGGAGCTCGTCGATCGTGGACGCATCGCGCGCGAGCCCGTACTGGCGGAACCCCTCGAGGTAGAGCAGGCCCGCCGAGCCCACGACGATGGGCCCCGACAGCGTGAAGAAGATCTGCTCGCCCGGCGTGGCCGCGCAGTACACGCCCTCGGAGTCGACGAACCCCTTGAACCGGATGCCCTTCCGGCACTTCCGGCTCCGGGCCTTGGGGTCGCGCGGGGCCTTCTCCGGCTTCAGCTCACGCAGGGTGTCGCCCGGGAACGCGTTGCCCTCGATCCCCCAGCTCGTCCACGTGCCTTCGAAGGAGCGCTGCAGGAGGTGCGGACGGTCGACCGTCGCGGCGGGCGCGGTGAGGGAGCGCCCGTCGAGCTTCCACGTGCCGTCGACGAGCTCCTTGCCCTCGAGCGCCACGGGCTCGGGCACCATCCCCTGCGCGGCGCTCCAGGCGTCCCAGGCCGCGTGCCCGTCGGCCATCTCGTCGACCCCGAAGGTGAACGCGGAGTCGACCTCCACGGAGGTACGCATCCAGGCCGTGCCCCGCTCCACCTCTCCGGCGGCCACGAGCCCTGCGCCGAGGGACCGGAAGATCCGCGCCGACAGCGTGGGGTTCAGCGGAGAGTCGAGGCACGGGAGCCCCTCTGCGAGGCGCTTCGCGGGCGGACCGGCGCGGTCGTCGGCGCCGTCGCGCAGGCCCTGCTCGATCTCCGACAGGTCGGCCACCATCGCGTCGACGGTGTAGGGCGCCCCACAGGACGCGCGCGCGACATCGATGAACAGGGCGAACCACACGCCCGGATCGTGCCACGTCAGGAGAACAGGATCCACCCGAGCAGTGCCAGCGCACCGAGTGCCAGCAGGATTCCCAGCACCGCGACGTTCCAGATGACCGGCGCGCTCACGGCTCCCGGCTTCGGGCGCCGTTTGCCGCCCGTGCGTGCCGGTGGCGCGGACTGGGGGGTGCGCGGCACCTGGACCGGAGTCGCGTCGTCGCCCGACCCCGCGTCGCTGTCGGCGATGGGCACGTCGAAGAGGTCGTCGGGGATGGCGTCGGCGCGCAGCGGGCTCACGGGCGGCACGTCGGCGGTGGAGGTGTCCTCCTCGAGGCGCTTCGTCGCTCGACGCTCGTCGAAGCGCTTCTTCTCGGCCTCGATGCGCGCGCGGAGGGCGTAGAGATCGACCGTCTCGGTTGCGGTGCGGTCGGGATCGGTGGCGGGCGGCAGGCTCGCGTCGTCGCGCAGCTCCTCCCGCCGGAGGTCTCGCGGGAGCGCGGCGTTCAGGGCTCCCTCGTCCGGATCGTCCACGGGACCGGGGTCTTCGGGCGGCGCACCGCCGACGGGCGGCGGCGGAGCGGGCACATCGGTGGGGGCGTCGGCGGGGGGACCGGCCTCGTCGACCAGCGAGACCGGGTCTGGCTGCGGCTCGGGAGGAGGCTTTGGAGCGGAGGGCGGGACCACGGGCTCGGGACCCTCGTCGCCGAGCAGCTGGGCCCGCGGCTGCTGGAGCGTCGCGTCGGGGTCGAACGTCGGCCGCGCAGGTGTCGCCGGGGGCGCGGGAGACGGCTTCGGGAACGGTCGTCCGATGCGAGGAGGTGCGGGGTCACGCGTGGACGAGGCCACGGGCGGGGGCGGCGGCGGGGGCGGACGGATGGTCCCCACGGTCGGCTCGTCCTCGAAGACCGGCACGAAGTCGGGGTCGGTCTCCTGGTCGGGCGCGACCACGTCGTCTCCGAACCCCAGATCGCTCGGCGCGAAGCCCGGCTCGCCGAGCACCTCCCGGGCGTCCATCTCGAGCGAGGTGAACGTGATGTCGCCCGTGGACTCGCCGTCGTCGCCCGACACGTCGAGGTAGATGCTCCCGATGTCGTTCGTGCCCGAGTTGGCGTCGGTGACCTCGTACTCCTGGCCCGACCACTCGCCGTTGCCCTGGGTGAGCCGTGGCCACTCGCGCGAGCGGCACCACGGCCCGAGCCCCTGCCCTTCGGCACGATCGGCCTCGTCGTCGCACAGGGCGGCGAGGCGGCCCGGCATCGGGCGGTGCGCGGGGTCGCGGCTCACGAGCCGTCGGATGAGCTGCACCGTCGACGGATCGGTGGAGTCGGGCAGCTCCGCCATGCGCTCGTCGATGAAGGTCTCGTAGCGGTCGGTGCCCGGGAGTGACAGCACCAGCATCTCGCGCATCGACAGGTGCTCGAACAGCCTCCGGAATGCGAGGCCCTCGTACAGGATGCAGCCCAGCGCGAACACATCGACCGACGGGTGGGGCTCGAGCCCGGTGTCGAACCGCTCGGGCGCCATGTACCGGTAGCTCCCGAGCACCGTGTTCGTGGCGGTCTCCGACTCCCTGCGCAGCTCCGCAGCGCGCGCGACCCCGAAGTCGAGGAGCTTCACCTCGCCGTTCGACGTGATGCGGATGTTCTCGGGCTTCACATCGCGATGTACGAGCCGTAGCGGCTTGCCCGACACCGGGGAGATGTCGCCCCACGCCGCCGCGAGTGCAGACGACACGCGGCTCACCGTCTCGAGCAGGGCCTTCGCGGGGAGCCCGTCGAGCACGCACCGATCGAGGTCTGCGCCGTCGACGTACTCCGCGATCATCGCGACGTTCCCGCGCAGCTCCGCGAGGTCGTACACCCGCAGGATGCCCGGGTGCGTGAGCGCGCCCAGCAGCCGCGCTTCGTCCTTCAGGCGCTTCTGGGCCTGCGAGCCCTTGCCGACCGACGCGTTCAGCACCTTGACCGCGACCTCGAGCTCCAGCTCACGCCGCGACCAGGTACAGCGGTAGACCTCGCCGTACCCGCCGCGACCGAGGCACTCGTGGAACAGAAGCCGGCTCATGTGCTGCTGGTATACCGCACACCGGCGCGGCTCCGAAGATGGCGATATCCAGGGCATCCCCTGGAGGCGCCATGCCCACCGTGCTCGCGACACACTCCGGCCCGTTCCACGCAGACGACGTGATGGCCACGGCCCTCGTGCGCGTGTTCGTCGATCCCGCGACCACCGTGGTCCGAACGCGCGATCCGGAGCGTCTGGCGCCCGCCGACATCGTGGTCGACGTGGGGGGCGTGTTCGACCCCGCCACGCAGCGGTTCGACCACCACCAGGCCACGTACACGGGCCCCCGGTCGTCGGCGGGCATGGTGCTCGACTGGCTCGAGGCGTCGGGCCGCATGTCGGAGTCGCTCGCGAGCACCCTGCGAGACGGGCTCATGGAGTACCTCGACGCCGTCGACAACGGCCGCATCGCGCCGAAGTCGGACGTCCCCTGCTTCCCGCGCATCGTCGATGCGCTCGTCCAGTCCGCCGAGCTCGGGGGTCCCGCAGAACCGCCCGGCGGAGTGGGGTTCGACGCGATGTTCGAGAAGGCGGTCACCGTGGGCACCTGGTTCCTGGAGGGCCTCCAGGCCGGCCACGTGAAGATCGAGCAGGCACGGAACGTCGTGCGCACCGCGATGGACGAAGCACGCGAAGCCGGCCGGAACGTGCTGTTCCTCGACGCGTACTACAGCTGGAAGGCCCCGTACTTCGAGCTCGGCGGCGCGGAGCACCCCACGGAGTTCGTGCTGTTCCCGGGCACCGACGACACGTGGCGGATCATCGCGATCCCCCCGCAGCTCGGCGACTTCGGCCAGAAGCGCTCGCTCCCCGCGTCCTGGGCCGGTCTCACCGACGAAGCGCTGGAGGCCGCCTGTGGCGTGCCCGGCGCGGTGTTCTGCCACAAGAACCGGTTCATCGCCGTGTTCCGCACGCGCGACGGCGCGCTCACGGCCCTCCGCACGCACGGCCTGCTCGACCGCTGAGTCCCGAGGGCTCGCAGGGACGGTCCGTGAGTCCCGAGGGGGGCGTCAGAGCACAGATTGCGCGGCGATCCCGGCCTCGACGGCGTAGGTCGCGAGCTGCCGGGACCGCGAGATCCCCCACCAGGTGGTCTCGCCGACGCGACGCACCGCCGCGAAGGCCGGAGCGGCGCCGCCTTCGAGCGCATGGATCGTGACGCGCCCGGACGTCCCGACCACCGGGCCCAGGGAGTACACCCCGGCGACCGGTGGGGGGAGACGGTCGGCCTCGGATGTGGCGAGCACCGACGCGCCCGCATCCTGGTTCGTGAACCCCACGACGCCTTCGAGCGCTCCGAGGACCTTCGACTCGCGGAATCCCTCGGGCGTGCGCACCTCGGGGTCGACGCCGCCCGGCCATCCGGAACGTGCGGCCAGAGCCGGCGCATCGAAGCGGGCATCGCGGATGAACGCGGCTGCATGGTCGTCGAGCAGCAGCTTCGCGTCGCTGGACGGGTCCGACGCGCCCGTGAGCAGGGCGTACTCCATGCGCAGCCGACGAACCCCGTCGTCCTTCACGGACCGCGCGAGCACGTCTTCCATGGCGGTGCTCCACAGCTCCTCGGCCGTGGCGAGGTACGTCGTGGCGTCGGCCGACTTGCTGTTGTGCTTGCGGCTCAGCCAGGCGGCATCGCGGATGGTGCCCACCTCGTCGTTCAGCGCGAGCTGACGCCGGGCGCGCTCCTCGAGCAGCACGGGATCGGCCAGCACGTCGCTGTCGCGCAGGCGCAGGAAGCCCAGGCGCTGCTCCTCGATGATGAACGTGTCGGCGTTGTCCATCGTGACCGGGAGCTCCTGCACGCTCACGGCGTAGCCGGTGCGCTTGGTCGCGAGGGTCGCGGACTCCACGTCGCCCGCGAGGGTGGCGAGGATCTGGAGCGGCACCGTGAACCGCACGGAATCGGGCTGGAGATCGGAGGCCTGGCGCGCGCAGTACACGGCAGACGGCAGGTCGCCCCCGGCGAGCGCGGCGTCGGAGGCGGTCATCCACAGCTCGGCGTCGGTGCGCGCGATGAGCGCCCCCAGGAAAGCCCAGCGCCGTGCCTCGGGGATGCGGCCGAGCTTCCAGAAGGCCCGCACCACCGAGGTGATCACGACGGGGTCGTACTCGGAGTCCGCGATGATCGACTCGAGCTCGGCCTCGACGCTCAGATCCCCGCGGCAGGCGCGCCACTCCGCCCGGATGGCGCGCACGTGCGGGATGTCGGTGGCCTGGGAGGCGCGCTCGATCAGCGGCCCGGCCTCGTCGCACTTGCCGTCGAGGATGAGCTGCTCGGCGACCGGGATGTCGACCGACGGATGGCCGACCTCGGGGTACGCCTCCTCGGCCCACTTCGCGGCCCGCTTCAGGATGAGCGCGGGCTCGCGCCACGCCTTGTGGGCCTCTTCGTCGACACTCGCCGCCGGACGGTCGCCCTGGATGCGGGCCACGGTGACCAGGGCGTCGATCCGCACGGCGTCGAGCTCGCTGTTCACGAGGATGCTCGCCCGCCGCCAGGCTTCACGCCGCTCCCGCTTCTTCTCGAGCGCATGCACGATGGCGAGGCGGTCGTGGTCGTCGGCTGCGGCGTTCCACACCACCTCCCACGGCCGGAACTCGCCGCGCGGCGTGTACAGCGCGAGGATGTCGAGCATGGTGCGCACCCGCGCCGTACGCAGCGCGCCCTTCAGCGTGCGCTCGGCCTCCTCGGGCTGGTCGGCCTGATACCAGAGCAGCGCCTCGAGCACACGGGTCTCGGTGTTGTTCGCCGACGCGCGCAGGCGCCGCGTGACGGCCTTCTCGAGCTGGTCGAACAGGAGGACCTGCGGGCCCTCCTCGGCCGCGCGGAACAGCGTCTGGTCGGAGCTCTCCTCGCGGTCGAGCACGCGCCACGGACGCAGCGCCGTCGTGGTGAACGTCGCGGTGTTCCCCTTCACGACGGCCTTGCGGTGGAGCACGGCGTCGCGGTCGATCGGATCGCGGATGGGCTGCACGCCGAACGGGCGCAGGTCGTCCTTGCCGCGGAGCTCGAACGTCTCGACCACCTCGATGTTCGGCGGCAGCACGCGCGCGAGGTGAGCCGCGAGGATGGGCTTCACGTGCCCACGAAGGCCGTTCTCGCCGATGGGCTCGAGCGCGCCGGGCTCGAGGAACTCGATGCTCATCCCGAGGGGCTGGGCGGGATCGTCGACGCCGAACACCTGGAAGCGCACCTTCTCGACATCGGGCCGCACCAGGGCGAGCAGATCGGTGAGCCACTGCTTGCGGAAGTCTTTCGACAGGGGCGCCAGCACGTCGCGGATCGCCTGCGTGCCACCCCCCTGGCCCTCGACGCTCGCCGTGACCTCGATCGCTCCGTTCTCCTGGAGCGTTCCGGTGGCGCGGATGAGGACGCGCCCGTCGGGAGAGAGCTGATCGTGCACGCGACGCGGGTAGTCGCCCGGGACGAGCGCGATCGAGCCCCGCATGCCGAGCGGCACCTCGCCGACCTGGTTGAAGGGCGACCGCGGATCGAGCCACACCTCGCGCCCGTCGCTCTCGAGCACACGCACCGCGACGGACTGGAACACCCCGAGCCCGGGCACCGCGAGCGACACCGCCTGCGTGCCGACGGGGCGCACGAGACCGAGGTCGGCGTCCATCTTGGCGGCGCGCAGCAGGCTCACGAGCACGATCGCGCGCTCTGCGGCGGACCCATGCCCCCGCGCGATGACCTCGGCGGCGGGAGCGGCGTCGAGCAGCGACGGACCGACGGGATCGAGCTTCACGGTGTCGGTGAGGCGCTTCATCGCGTCGGCGAGCGTGAGGTACTGCAGGCCTTCGCCGAGATCTCCGAGCTGCGCAGGGGTGGCGAGCTTCTTCACCACGAGCTTCTCGAGGCGATCGCCGACGTCCCACCAGTCCTTCTCGGTGGACCACACGAGCTGCCCGCCCCCCGCGAAGGTCGCGCGATAGCGACGCACGCGGTCGCGCCGGACCTCGACCACCGCGGACGGGTCGGCCCACACGGACAGGCGCGTGTACGACGGCGCCGTGACCTCCACCACGGTGCGCGCGACCGGGAAGGGGGGTGTGGGCACCTCCTCCGAGAAGGGACCCCCGGAGAGATCGCGCACGGCCGTGACGATCAGCACCTGGCCGCGCTTCCACTCCTTGTCGCGCGGGAGCTGCCCGCCTTCGACCACGATCTCCTGGTCGTCGAGCTTGAACCCGTCGAGCAGACGCGGGAGCTGAACGGCCCGACAGGACTTCGCGGGAACCCCGAAACGATAGGATTCAACGATGATTCCGGAGTTGGCATCCTTCAGCTCGACCTCGTGACGGAACTCCACGATGTCCGGCGAGCACGGACCTTCGGCGGCAACTCCCAACCCCGAGAGGACCAACGACAACATGGGCGCAGGGTATCGAACCCCCGGGGTTCGTCCAAGGGGGAATCACGGCGAGCGGGTGGCGGGCGTCGAGCACTCCTCGAAGGTGAGCGAGAACCTGGCGAGGTACTTGCGCAATCGGTCGGCGTCGTTGACCGAGGTGCGGCGCTTCCGCGACTCCGCGAACAGGAGCCGCCCGGCCTCCGACAGCGAAGCGGCGCTCCGGCACACCCGGATCACGTCGGCGAGCTGGACGCGATCGAAGCGATCGAGGTCGGAAGCGCCGTCTCCGAGCACCTCGTCCACGGGGTCGACCTCCGTTCGGCCGCCCCAGGCACGTGCGAGCCGCCCGGTCTCGCGCTCCACGTCGGCCTCGCGGATGCGCCCTCCGTCCGCGAGCGTGGCCATGCGCTGCACGGACGCGTGCAGGTCGCGGAAGTTCCCCCGCCAGGCGCTCGTGGGTGCGTTCGCGAACGCCAGGAACCGGTCGCGGGCCTCCCGGGTGAACGTGACGCGCCGCCCTCGTCCCGCGTGAACGCGTCGAGCTTCCGAAGACGAGGTTGGGCTCGATGTCCTCCCGACGGTCGGCGAGCCCGGGCATCTCGAAGTGCCAGAGATCGATGCGCGCGAGCAGGTCTTCGCGGAACCGCCCCGCACGCACGCGGTCGCCGAGATCGGCGTGGGTGCCCGCGATGAGCTGGAACGACGAGCGCACCTCGCGATCGCTGCCCACGGGGAGGAACCGGCGCTCTTCGATCGCGCGCAGCATCATGGCCTGCTCGTCGAGCCCGAGGTCGGCGATCTCGTCGAGGAACAGCAGGCCGCCATCGGCCGCCGCGAGCGAGCCTGCGCGGTCGGACACCGCTCCCGTGAACGCGCCCGCACGTGCCCGAACAGCGCCGCCATCGCCTGGTCGCCGCGGAGCGTGGCGCAGTTCACCTCCACCATCGGCCCGCGCAGGCGCCCGCTGGCGCCTGAGCTCGAAGATCCGCCGTGCCAGTCGGGTCTTCCCGGCGCCGGTCGGGCCGGTGAGCAGGATGGGCGCGCTCGATCGCAGCGCGACCCGCTCCACCCGATCGATCAGCGCGTTGAACCGCGGGCTCCGGGTGTCGATCCTGGCCTTCAGGAAGCTCGTCGACTCGCGCTGTACGGCCTCGAACCGCGACGCGATCCCCGCGTACCGGTCGAGATCGAGGTCGATGACCGTCCAGTGGCCCACCTCCTCCCCCTTCCGCGGCGGCGCGGTCTGCAGCAGACGGCCCTGGAGGAAGTGCGCTTCGGTCAGCAGGAACAGGCAGATCTGCATCACGTGGCTGCCGGTCGTGATGTGCACGAGAAGGTCGGTGTCGTCGGGGTCGTCGGCCCGCGCGCGCACATGGTCGTGGAGCTTCCCGTACACCTCCTCGAAGTCCCACGGGTCGTCGATCGCGAAGGGGATCGCGACCACCTCGGTCTCGGGAGACAGGCGCCGGATGTCGGCGATCACGGTCTCAGCAGCCTTCGTGTGCTCGCGCGAGACGAGCAGATCGAGCCGATCGACGCGCAGGTCGGGCTGCTGGAACAGGCTCACGGTGGGCCGCCAGCGCTCCCAGCGCTTCGGGCCCCCTCCCCCGTCGAGGATCGACCCGAAGAACCCGAGCACCACGCGCTTCTTGGATACACTCATATCCAAGCATATACACATTTCTCGAACCTGCGCCCGTCCTGCACCGCGGATTCTCGCGACTTCTGCACCTTCCTCCGTGGTTTCGGTCGCCGTGCGGCATGCTGGCACGCACCCTGCTTCTGGTCCTGGCAACCGGCACGCACCCCGTGCCCTCTGGAGGCCACCATGACGACGACCACCTACGAGTCCATCCACGACGAGGGCAGCCACCCCATCAAGATGTGGACGAAGGGCGTCGCGGTCGAAGACGCCGCGAAGTCGCAGCTGCGGAACATCGCGTCGATGCCGTTCATCCACAAGTGGGTCGCGGCGATGCCGGACGTGCACCTCGGCATGGGCGCGACCGTCGGCAGCGTCATCCCGACGAAGGGCGCGATCATCCCGGCGGCCGTGGGTGTCGACATCGGCTGCGGCATGATGGCGACGCGTACGAGCCTGTCTGCGAACGACCTGCCCGACTCGCTGCGCAACCTGCGCGCGCAGATCGAGCGCGACGTTCCCCACGGCCGGTCGAAGAACGTCCGTGCGGGCGACAAGGGCTCCTGGAAGAAGTCCGGTGTGCCCGACATGCACGGCAAGGTCTGGTCGGAGCTGCTCGAGAAGCGCTTCGACGTGATCTGCGACAAGCACCCGCACATCAAGGGCTCCAACCACGTCGTGCACCTCGGCACGCTGGGCACGGGCAACCACTTCATCGAGATCTGCCTGGACGAGTCGGATCAGGTCTGGGTGATGCTGCACTCCGGCTCGCGTGGCGTGGGCAACCGCATCGGCTCGTACTTCATCGAGCTCGCGCGTCTGGACATGGGTGTGCACCTGCGCAACCTGCCGGACAAGGACCTCGCGTACCTGGAAGAGGGCACGCAGCACTTCGACGACTACGTCGAGGCGGTCGGCTGGGCGCAGGACTTCGCACGCTGCAACCGGCAGCTGATGATGGCGCGCACGCTCGCCGCGATGAAGCGCGTGCTCGGTGAGTTCGACGCGGAGCTCGAGGCCGTGAACTGCCACCACAACTACGTCGCGCGGGAGGAGCACTACGGTGCGGAGGTCCTCGTGACGCGGAAGGGTGCGGTCCGCGCGGGCAAGGGCGAGCTGGGCATCATCCCGGGCTCGATGGGCACGCGGTCGTACATCGTCCGCGGCAAGGGCAACCCGGAGTCGTTCTGCAGCTGCAGCCACGGCGCGGGTCGTGCGATGTCGCGAACGGCGGCTCGCAAGAAGTTCTCGCTCGAGGATCATCGCCGGATGACCCAGGGCGTCGAGTGCCGCAAGGATGCCGACGTCATCGACGAGACGCCCGCGGCGTACAAGCCGATCGAGGCCGTCATGGCGGCCCAGTCGGACCTCGTGGAGGTCGTGCACACGCTCCGCCAGGTCGTCTGTGTGAAGGGCTGACCATGTCCGGGATGCTCGTCATCGACGGCGCGGTCGGCGAAGGCGGCGGCCAGGTGGTCCGGACGAGCCTCGCGCTCTCCGTGATCACCGGCCGCCCCGTTCGCATCGAGAACGTGCGTGCCGGCCGGAAGAAGCCGGGGCTCCTGCGCCAGCACCTCACGGGGCTGCGGGCTTCCGCCGAGATCTCGGGCGCCGAGGTCGAGGGCGCGGAGCTCGGGAGCCGCGCGGTCACCTTCCGGCCGGGCCCGGTGCAGCCGGGCGAGTACCGGTTCGCGGTGGGCTCGGCCGGGAGCGCGAACCTCGTGCTCCAGACCGTCCTGCCTCCCCTGATGATCGCGGACGCCCCGTCCACGATCGTGCTCGAGGGCGGCACGCACAACATGAAGTCACCGCCCCACCCCTTCCTGGAGAAGGCGTTCCTCCCGCTGCTCGCGCGCTTCGGTCCGAAGGTCGCGCTGGAGCTGAACCGGTGCGGGTTCTACCCGGCGGGGGGCGGCCAGATGACGGCACGCATCCAGCCGTCCGTGCTGCGCGGGGGTTTCGCGCTGCACGACCGCGAAGACCCCGTCGAGATCACGGCGGTCGGCGTGGTGAGCAACCTGCCCGCGAAGATCGCGGAGCGCGAGCTGAAGGTCGTGCGCCGCAAGCTCGAGCTCGAGCCCTCGCAGACCCGTGTGGAGTCCGTGCCTGGCCCGGGTCCCGGGAACGTCGTGTGGATCGAGGCGAACGCAGGCACCGTCACCGAGGTGTTCACGGGCTTCGGCGAGCGCGGCGTCACGGCCGAGCGCGTCGCCGACCGCACGTGCAAGGAGGCGAAGCGCTGGATGGCGTCGGGAGCGCCGGTGGGCGAGCACCTGGCCGACCAGCTGCTCATCCCGCTCGCGCTGGCGGGCTCCGGCAGCTTCACGACCGTGGAGCCCACCCTGCACACCATCACCAACATGGCGGTGATCGAGCGCTTCCTGCCGGTGCGGTTCACGTCCACCCAGCAGGGCGCGCGCTGGACGCTCTCCGTGGCTACCAGCTGACGAGCGTGAGCGTGTACGGCACGCACTCGTCGGGGCCCGAGTACGGGGTGACCAGCAGGTCGATCACGTCGCCCGTAGCCGACCCGAACACCGGCACGTACGCCGCGGAGCCCGGCACGTCCGTGTAGTCGTTCCCGACCTCGCCGTACGAGTCCCACACGGTGAGGTCGAGGTCGGCGCCCCAGGTGTCGTGCTCGACGTACACGTCCAGCTCCTCGTACGGGAGGGTGGTGAGCCAGAACCAGTCGTCGTCGTTCGCCACGAGGTCGTACGACACGCTGGATCCGAAGCTCGGCACCAGCTCTGCCGCCCAGTCCCACGAGCCGTTGTCCTCGAGCCCGTCGTCCCCGCACGCACCGGGCAGGAAGAACCAGTCCAGATCGTACGTCTGGCACGTGTCGTCCGCGGGGTTCCACAGCGTCGTGCGGATGTAGAGGGTCTCCGTCCACACCGAGCCGTTCACGTACGCCAGCGCTTCCCCGTCCTGCGACGTGGCGGACGCGGCCAGCACGGTCCCTCCCGCCGTCACGAGCTCGAGATCGAGGTCGCCCCACGCGTTCCAGAACGACGCATCGACCCAGATCTCCTCGCCCGGGTACACCTGCACCTCGAACCAGTCCGTATCCCACGCGTCGATCGAGAGGTCGAGCAGCGGCGGGACCGGCGCAGGCGCGCTCCACGCGGCGTCGTTCGGCTCGAAGCCGTCGGCGGGACAGGTGGGGATCGGAGCCAGCGTCTCGGACGTGATGGTCAGGGTGACGGGCACGCACTCGCCATCGCCGGAGTACGGGCTCAGGAGCACGTCGATCACGTCGCCGGTCGCGGACCCGGGAACGTCGATCTGCACGGGCACACCCGGCTGGTCGGCCCACACGTGGTCGAGCTCGCCGTAGGAGTCGTACACGATCAGGTCGAGGTCGGCGCCGGCGGTCTGGTGGCGCAAGCGGATCTCGAGGTGCTCGTCCGGAAGCGTGCCGATCCAGAACCAGTCGTCGTCGTCGAGCACGAGGTCGAACACGGCCACGCCATCGGTCACGGGCACCAGCTCGGGGGCGTCCTCCCAGGTGTCGTTCGGCTCCCAGGCGTCGTCGAGACACACCGTCGTGCCGCCCCCTGCCGGGAAGACCGTCCAGTCGAGGTCGTAGACGAGGCAGGTGTCGAGCGCGGCGTCCCAGAGGTTCGCTTCGACGTACACCACCTCCGCGGACCCGGTGTCGTTGACGTACTCCAGCGCTTCGCCGTCGTCGTCGGTGGTCGACCACGCGAGCAGATCGCCGGCAGCCGAGGTGACGTACAGGTCGAGGTTCCCGGCGCTGTTCGCGAAGTAGGCGTCCACCCACAGCTCGTCGCCAGGGAACAGGGTGACCGCGTACAGGTCGACGTCGCCGGCTTCGAGCACGGCGCCGTCCACCGGAGGCTGGAGCGCGGGAGCAGTCGCGGGGGTGTCGTTGGGCTCGAACGGGTCGAACAGGCAGGCATCCGTGTCGGTGTCCGCATCCGCGTCGGAGTCCGCGTCCGCGTCGGAGTCCGCGTCCGCGTCGGAGTCCGCGTCGGCGTCCGAGTCCGCATCGGCGTCGGAGTCCGCATCGGCGTCGGAGTCCGCATCGGCATCGGAGTCCGCATCCGCGTCGGAGTCGGAGTCCGCATCGGCGTCGGAGTCCGCATCGGAGTCCGCATCCGCGTCGGTGTCGGCGTCCGCATCGAGGGTGATGACGCTCACGTCGCGGTCGAACGTGCAGGCCGAGAGGAGGACGAGGGGAACGAGCAGGGAGGTGAGGCGCATGAGGTCTCCATCGATGGCCCCTCGGACGAACCCGCGCTCGGGTTTCTTCACCGCTGTGATGTCGATGGACGATCCGTGGACAGGTGATGACCGGATCCGGTGACTTGGCGTGGGACGGCTGGGACGCAGGAAGGCCCCGACGGGACCCACGCGTCCCGAGAACACGGTCCGGATCCGCCAGAACGCCGGTCCGTGAGCCCACAGCCCTGGAGCGAAGAAGATGTCGTCCCCCCTGTTCACCCCGACCACCCTGGGTCCCCTCACCCTCCCGAACCGCATCGTCATGGCGCCGATGACCCGCTCGCGGGCCACGCCGGATCACGTCCCGACGCCGATCATGGCCGAGTACTACGCCTCACGCGCCGACGCGGGGCTGCTCGTGACGGAAGGGGTCGCGCCCGACGCCAACGGCTGCGGATACGCCCGAATCCCGGGCCTCTGGAACCAAGCACAGGTCGCGGGTTGGAAGGCCGTGACGGACGCCGTGCACGCGAAGGGCGGCCGGATCTTCGCGCAGCTCATGCACACGGGCCGCGTCGGGCACCCGCTCAACCTGCCCGAAGGCGCGGAGATCCTCGCACCCAGCGCCGTGCCGCTCGCGGGCGAGATGTACACCGACCAGGAGGGTCCGCAGCCCTACCCGACGGCCCGCGCGATGACCGACGCCGAAGTGGAGCAGGCCCTCGAAGGGTACGTGCAGGCCGCGCGGAACGCGATTGCCGCGGGGTTCGACGGCATCGAGCTGCACGGCGCGAACGGGTACCTGATCGACCAGTTCCTGAGCCCGAACAGCAACCAGCGCACGGACGACTGGGGCGGGAGCATCCAGGGTCGTGGGCGGTTCGCGCTCGAAGCCGCGCGACGCACGGCGGCGGCCATCGGGCCGGAGCGGGTCGGCATCCGGCTCTCTCCGTTCGGCGTGTTCAACGGGATCGCGCCGTGGGACACCGTGGAGGCCGACTTCGCGTGGGTCGCGCGCCAGCTCCGGGAGGTCGGGCTCGCCTACATCCACATCGTCGACCACAGCAGCATGGGCGCCCCGGCGGTGTCGGATGCCGTGAAGACCGCCCTGCGCGACGGCTTCGGCGGCACGATCGTCCTGTCGGGCGGCTACGACAAGGAGCGTGCGAACGCCGACCTCTCCGCCGACAAGGGCGAGCTGGTGGCGTTCGGCCGCCCGTTCCTCGCGAACCCCGACCTCGTGGAGCGCCTGCGCACCGACGCTCCGCTCAACGCGCCCGACTTCGGCACGTTCTACACGCCCGGGCCGAAGGGCTACACCGACTACCCCACGCTCTCGTAGACCTCCGCCGGATCGGTGCGTAGGGTCGGGACATGGACCTTCCGCACGATCCCCGGAACGGCGTGTCGCGCTCCGACGACCTGTCGGGCACCGCGCTCACGCTCACCCGCCGGCGCGGTGGAGACCTCGTGGCGGGCCTGTTCGCGGGTGCGGCGGTCATCGCGGCCGCCGTGCTCACCGGGTGGGACGTGCACCTGATCGGCTGGCCGCTCCTGATGCTCGGAGGCGCGGTGCAGAACCAGTTCAAGACCCACGTCTCCCTCGGTGCACGCGCTCTCACGGTCGAGCGGCTCGCCCTCGGGCAGCAGCGCGAACACGTGTCGGTGCCCTACGAGGCCCTGACGGCCGTCGAGGTCGCGCCGGGGCGTCTCGGAGGCAGCACGCTGCTCCTGCATCGCGTGGGGGCCGAGACGATCGCGATCCACCACGGAACCCCGTCCGACCACGAGGCCCTGCGCCTGGCCATCGACGCGCGCCGGCCCATCCAGCGCGTTCCCACCGAAGCCGAGCTCCGCGAGCCGGCCGCACTCCGCGCGCTGCGCTCGAAGCAGGCCACCTGATGGCGCTCGAGCATGCTCCCAACGATGGGGTGTCCGTCGAGGAAGACCTGTCGGGCACCCGCATCACGCTCACCCGACAGCGCGGCGGTGCCGTGTTCGCAGCGCTGCTCGTCACGTTCTCGATGCTCGGCCTCGGCTGGCTGACCGACGGCGGGATCGGGTCGTACACCATCCTGGTCCTGATGGGCGCGGGGTTCGCCCTGAACGCCCTGAAGTCGGAGCTCGTGCTCACCTCGCGGGCCCTCACGGTCGAGACCCGCGTGTTCGGCCGCATCACGGCGCGCGAGATCGTCCCGTACGAGGCCATCACCGCGATGACCCCCGGAGTCGCGGCCTTCGGAGTCGCGACGCTCACCCTGGAGCGGCTCGACGGCCCGCCCGTGGTCCTGCGGCACGGCACCGCGGAAGACCTCGCGGAGGTCGCACGGCAGATCGAGGCCCACCGGAGCGGGCCCGCGAGCCCCGAGGAGATCGCGGAGCCCCCGGAGCTGCGGGCGCTGCGGGCCGCCCGGGCGACCAAGCAGTAGTGCTACTTCCCGATCGGGGCGTCGGTGAGGGGGTCGCGCAGGGGCAGGTGGGTCACCTCGCCCCCGAACAGGTCCTTCATCGAAGCGCGGCCTTCGAGGTCGCCCTTCGCGATGGGCTCCCAGTCGCCGACGATCAGGATCACCATCTCCTCGGGCTTCAGCACGCGCTCGGCCACGCGGGTGACGTCACTCGTGCCCACCTTCGACACCGTGTCGCGGTAGCTCTTCCAGAAGCCCGGGTCGCGTCCCGTCCGCTCGTCGTCGTCGAACGTCGACAGGGTGGCCGCCTTGCTCTCGAAGGTGCGCGGGAACGTCTCGACGAGCGCGCCCTTCGCGGTGTCGAGCTCGACCGTGCTGACGGGCTCCGTGCGGATCCGGGCGATCTCGTCCATCATGATCTTCGTGGCGAAGGCGACGGTCTCGTTCTTCGACTCGGTGAACGCCAGGAACTGGCCCGGGAAGTACACGCGGTTCGAGAACCCGCTGCGCGCGGTGTACGCGAGACCCTCGTCGGAGCGCACCCGCTTGGTGATGCGCGACGTGAATCCCCCGCCGCCGAGGATGTCGTTCATGACCTCCACCGCGATGGCGTCGGGGTCGTCGCGGGTGATGCCCCGCATGCCGATGCGCACCTTGCCCTGCGGGATGTCCTTCTGGACGTGGTACACGCCGGGCTTCACCTCGACGGTCGGCGCGGGCGGGTCTGCGACGTCAGGGCCCTTCGCCCACCCCTCGAACCGCGCTTCCAGCAGCGGCTTCACGGCGTCGGCCGTGATGTCTCCGGACACCTCGATCGACAGGTTGCCCGGGTGGAAGATCTGCTTGTGCAGCGCCACCATGTCGGCCTTGTCGATGTTGCCGACATCCGACTTCGTCGGGATGGCGCCGAGCCAGTGGTCGCGCCCGTAGAGCAGCGCGTTCCACTCGTACGCGATGATGTCGGACGCGTCGTCGTTGCGCTGCGCGAGCTGGGCGAGCCAGCCGTCCTTGTAGACCTTCGTGCGCCCGGCATCGAAGCGCGGCTCGCGCACCATCTCGACGAACAGGTCGAGGCAGGCGTCGAGGTTGTCCTTCAGGCAGTTCACCTCGGCGAACGCCAGCTCGTCGCCGATCGACGTGCGCACCTGCGCGGCCAGGAAGTCGAACGCCTCGTCGAGCTCCTCGGGGGTCTTCGACTTCGAGCCGCCCGAGCGGATCTGGCTGCCGGTCATCCGGGCGAGACCCGTGTGGTCGGCCGGCTCGAGGTAGCGCCCGCCCTTGAACACCATGCGGATGTTCACGAGCGGGAACTCGGTGCTGGTCGCCACCCACAGCGGGATGCCGCCCTCGAGCTCGTGACGGTACTGCGCGGGATCCGGGGGCTCGAACGTGAGCGGCTCGAACGGGATGGCGTCGGGACGCGCCGGCAGGCCGGCCTCCGCGGGGAGCTGGCCCCGCGTGGTCTTCGCCGCAGCGGCCTGGGGAGCGGATTCGGTCGGCTTCGGGCATCCGACCAGCAACAGGGCCGCGAGGGCCACGTGACCCATGGTACGCATCACTCCTCCCCTTCCTTCCGCACGTAGGTGGCGACGGCTCGCTCCTGCGGAGAGAGCCAGGTCTGCGCCGCCTTCTGGATGTCTTCCGCGGTCACCGCGGCCATGCGCTGCCCCTCGGTGTTGAGGTAGCGCCAGTCCCCGAGGGCCTCGTAGAAACCGAGCTGGACCATCAGGCTGTAGTTGTCCTCCAGGCGGCGGTAGCTGTCGGCCAGCACCTGGTTCTTCACCTTCTGCAGCTCGCGCTCCGGCACGGGCTCGGTCTTCAGGGTCTCGACCACCTTCAGGATCTCGCGCTCGAGGTCGGCCGGCGTGGCGTCGCCCTTCACCTCGGCGCCGATGTCGATGTACCCGCCGTACTTCAGCGGACGGTACGACGCGTACGCTTCGGCAGCGACGCCCGAACCTTCGACCAGGTTGCGATAGAGCCGACCGGTACGGCCGTTCAGCAGCGAGGCCAGCACCTCGAGCGAGGCCATGTCGGCGTGCTCGTACGGAGGTGCGTGGTGGCGGACGTTCACCTGGGGGGTGCACTCGCACGCGGCGTCCATCCGCTTCTCGGCGAGCTGCGGCATCTCCAGCGTGACCACCGGCGGCGGCGGCTCGCCGGCCTCCAGGCGCCCGAAGTACCGCGTGAGCAGCGGCTTCACGGCCTCGGCGTCGAAGTCGCCCACGATGACGCCCGTGAGGTTGTTCGGCCGGTAGTAGGTGTCGTAGTACTCGCGAGCCTGCGCCATCGTGTAGCTGTTCAGGTCGGTGGGCCAGCCCACGACGGGCCAGGAGTACGGCGAGCTCTCCCAGAACATCGCCTGGAACTGCTCGTCGTACACGCCCGTGGGGGTCGACTCCGTGCGCTTGCGCCGCTCTTCGTGGACGACGTCGCGCTCGCTGTAGAACTCGCGGAACACGGAGTCGGCGAGCCGGTCGCTCTCGAGCCAGGCCCAGTGCTCGAGCTTGTTCGACGGCACGGTGATGAAGTAGAAGGTGAGGTCGTTGCTGGTGAACGCGTTCATCCGGCTGCCGCCGAGCTGCGTGTACACCTGGTCGAACTCGTCCTTCACGATCACCGACTTGTGGTCGGTGATCAGCTGGTCGAGCTGGGCGCGAAGCTCCTTCATGGCCGCGGTGTCGTTCGACGCGTGCCACGGGTCGGCGATCTCGCCCGCGAGGTAGCGCGGGTAGTTCTGCTCGATCTGGAGCGCGCGGAGCTGGCCGCGCACGGCTTCCTGGCGGTCGCGGAACGAGGCGTCCTGCTCGGCGTCGCTCGTGCCGATGGTGCGCGTGCCCTTGAACATCATGTGCTCGAAGAAGTGGCTGATCCCCGTGATGCCGGGGCGCTCGTTCACGCTGCCCACGTGCGCGACCCAGCCCGCGCTCACGTTGTGGGGCTGCTCGGCTCGCGGGTAGAGCAGGAACTTCATGCCGTTGTCGAGCACGAACTCCTCGGCTTCGACCGACTGACCCCAGGCGGGAGCGGCGGCGAGGAGCACGGTCCACAGAATGCTGCGCATGGCGACCTCCGCGCGCCCTCTAATGGGTTGGTGTCATAATCCCAGCCCATGGCCCGCCGACCCGACCAGGACGACGTCGAGCTCGAGACTGCAGACCTCACCCTCGAGCCGTGGGTGGGCGCAGCCCGCGATGCCGTCCGCCAGCTCCGACGCCAGCAGCCCGCTCCTGCTCCCGAGCCGGAGCCCGAGGCGCTCGACCTCGACGAGTCCGGCTACGTGCAGCTCGATGCCGAGCCCGACCTGTCGCTGTCGCTGCAGGCCGTGGCCCTGCCCGCCGGCACCACCTCCGCCGAAGCGCGCGGGTTCGTCGTCGCGGCCGTGACCGTCGCGCTCGTGGCGTTCGACATCGCCTTCAACCTCGCTGTGTACGGCGACATCTTCTTCGACAACTACGTCACCGTCTGGACGGTGGGGGTGTCGGTCATCCTGGCGTCCGCCATCCTCCCCGCCACCCAGCGCCCCATCGGCTGTGCGGGTGCGGTGGTGCTCGCGCTCCCGACGCTCTACTTCCCGGGCGCGTTCCTCACGACGATGGTGGTGAGCCGCCCGCTCGGCGAGACGGTGCTCGGCATCGTCGCCACGGTGCTGGTCGCGCTGATGAGCCTCGTGCTCGCGGGGATCTACCTCGTCACCCTCCCCTACGTGATGCTCACGCTGGCCCGCGTGCTCGACCCCACCATCATCGAGGTCCCCACGGTCCGCATGCGCCTCGGGCTCGGTGCCATCGCGCTCGCCATGGCCCTCGCGGGCGCGGGTCTCGGTCTCGTGCACCCCTGGTGGCTCACGTGCGACGACTTCCGGGTGTCGGGCCGCGACCCGCCGTCGAACTGCACCCCCCAGCTGCTCGAATGACCGTCGCCGTCCTCCCGGCAGCCGGAGCGGCCACCCGCCTCGATGGCGTGATGAAGGAGCTGCTGCCCGTGGTGTTCCGGCGCAGCGAGCGGGGCCTCCTGCCCGTGCCGGCGCTCGTCCACGCCCTCGAGACCGTCGCAGGTGCGGGCCTCACGCGGGCCATCGTGGTCGTGTCGCCTGGCAAGCTCGACCTCGTGCGCACCCTCGCGGACGGTGCGGCTCTCGGCCTGGAGCTCTGCTGGGTCGTGCAGCCGGCTCCCTCCGGCCTCACCGACGCCGTGGTGCGCGCGCTCCGATGGACCGGCGGGGAACGGGCCGTGCTGATGCTCCCCGACGCCCTGTTCGACCCCACCGACGCCCTGCGCCGGGTCGCCGAGCACCCCGCGGAAGTCACGCTGGCCGTGTTCCCCACCGATCGTCCCGCGGAGCTCGGGCCCGTGGAGCTCGACGGCGAGCGGGTCACCCGGGTGCTCGACAAACCTTCGGGATCCTGCCCGGCGAACACCTGGGGGCTCGTGGGGATGGGCGCGCGCTTCCAGGAGTGGCTCGCGGCGCGGGTGGCCTCGGAGCCCGCTCTCGGGCGCCTCTCGGCGGGCCTGCACGTGAACGAGGCCGTCTCACAGGGCTTCGACGTGCGAGGGCTCGCGTTCGGGTCGGGCAGCTACCGCGACCTCGGCACGCCGCGCGGCCTCGAGGACTGGGTGCTGAGCGAGAGACCCGACCGCGGCTGAACCGGGTCGGGTCTACGCCCGGGCCCGTGAGGACCCGGAAGTCACGCTCGGAGCGTGATCAGGCGCCGGCGCCAGCCGTGGCGCACTCGGCCAGGCGGGTACAGGCAGCGGGCGGGTCCTCGGCGACACAGTAGTCGGCGGGCTCCCAGTCGTTGCACTCGACCCAGTCGCCGAAGGTGCAGTCGCCACCCCAGGTGATGTCGGAGCCGGTGACGCAGTCGGCCGCGGCCTGATCGGCAGTGCGGGCTTCGATCTCGATCGTGAAGCCGTCGCACTCGTAGGTCTCGGCGTCGTTCGCGTCGGTCGCCTTGTCGCAGATCTTGGCCCAGAGGTCGGAATCGATGTCAGCGAGGGGCTTGCTGTCGGAGACGGTGCAGCCGATCGTGAGCAGGGTGCCGAAGGCGAAGAGCGGGACGCTGGCGAGAGAGATGTACTTCATGGGGGTTTCCTCCACGCGCAAATTACAGGTGCGCGATTTCTTTGGCAATGGTCAGGACACACTTTCATTCATCGGATGGGCCGCACAGCGCGGCGATGATCTGCGGCCTCGACACCGGGGATCCCGTCGACTGGGAGGTCGCGAGCAGCACCACGGGAACCACCCATCCCGCGAGACCTGGCGTTCGAGAGTCGAAATCACGCTCATCCATCGACCCGGGGTTGCGCCCGGCGAACACCGTGAGGTCTTCCCAGAGCTCCATCATCCGGGCCTTGTGACCGGCAGATCGGTCGGGGCTCGCAGGAACCCCCAGCAGCTCGGGGACGCGCGCCTCGCACGTGAGTGACAGCAGGGCACCGAGCAGGGCTTCCCGGTCGGGCACGGCACGCACCGGCTGCTGCACCAGCAGCTCGACCGACGACTGCAGTCCGCGCAGCACGGCGTCGTCGACCGACCACCCGTCGGGGTCGGACGTCGCGCTCACCATCGCGAGGCTCTCGAGCGCGAGCCACCACAGCCCGCGCGCGAGGTCGGAGGTGGACGCCCGCACCCGTGCGTCGAGCGCGACCCGCCATGCATGCCGGTCTGCGATCGGCTCGCCTCCGCCGGGCTCTTCGGAGGCTCCGAGCTCGTCGAGGGCCATCTCGCCGTCTCGCACCCACCCCTCGTCCTCGTGCTCGCGGTCGCGGAGGGCCGCAGCCGCAGCCGCCATCCAGCCGCCCACCTGGCGCGGGCCCACGACCGGGAGGCCCGCGAGCCGCCGCAGCGCGCGCCGCGACACGGCCCGCACCGGATCCTCGAGGTCGGGCACGGTGATCTCGGCCGGCAGCTGCTCCGGCATCGCTCGCAGCAGCTTCTCGCGCACGAACCCGGGCTGGATGCGCTCGGCACACGTGCGCGCGCCGTACGTGAGCCCGTGGGCACCGGCCATCCCGTGGTCTTCGAGCTGCGCTGCCACGACGAGCCCCAGGTACTGCAGGGCCCGCCCCAACGCGTAGATCGTGAGGCGGTCGACCGCGCGAGCATCGTCGAGCAGGTTCCGCACGTCGGCCGCGCCGTACCCGACGACGATGTGCGCCAGCGCGTCGTCCGGGAGCTCGAGCGGGAGCGCGAAGCCCAGCAGGGGGTCGGCGAGGGTCGCGAACTCCCAGTCGAACATCCCCATCACGCCGACTTCCGGAGGGGCGTCCTTCGCGGGAGGGGGGCCGAGCTCGAACGTCAGGTTCACCGGGCGCAGGTCGCCGTGCACCAGGCAGAACCGGTCGGCCGCATCGAGGGCCGGCGACAGCTCCACGATGCGCTCGATCACCGCCCTCCCCAGCGGACCCAGCGACGCCCCCGCACGCTCGGCCGCCCGGTACCAGCCCCACGCCGTGGTGAGGTACTCGTCGCGCCACGTCGCGCGCACGGCCTGGAAGCGCCCGTCGAGCACGCCCATCGCGAACCGCCCGGCCGTGTCGACCTCCAGCGCGCGCTGGAGCTGCCCGAGCCCCTCGCACACGTCGGGCAGCACGGCCGGCGTGCTGTCGAGCACCCCCTGCCCCGCGAGCCCGGGGAGCCACTCCGACAGCGACGCCGGAGCCCCGAACACCTCGGGATCCACGAGATCGTAGCGGTTCACCACCGGCAGATCGGTGGACTTCAGCACCTCGAACGCAGCGGCCTCGTGCTGGAGGCCCCGAGCGCCCGCCGGGCTGCGCGCGATCCGCAGGAGGCGCACCGTGTCGTCGCCCAGCCGCACCCGCAGGTTCTCGAACCGCCGCGACCGCGAGTGCGGCTGGATCTCCACGCTCGCGGGGTCGCCGAGGCGTGCGAGCACCCTGTCGACCTGCTCACGCATTGGGCTCCTCGAGCACGACCTCGGGCGCTTCCCCCTTGAGCACCGCATCGAGGCGCTCGATCATCATCTCGGCCGTGCCCACGACCAGCTGCACGAGCTCGCGCACGCTGGCGTCGGTGTACGCGACCCCCTGCGTGAGCACGGTCTGGCGGAAGTACATCTCGGCCGCTTCGTGGTTCACGACCCACGCGCCGAGGAACGTGCGCGCGTTCAGCAGGTTCGCGGCCACCACGAGGTCGTCGAGGCGGTCTCCCGGGATGCGACCCGGCAGCGGGTACGCGAGCGTGACCATGCCGCGATCCGGGCGCGGAACGATGCGAACCGCCCACCCCGGACGCTCGGGGCTCGGGATCGCGAGCTGCTGGAGCTCTTCGTTCGTGAAGAACGTCAGCCCCTGACGCTCGCAGAACCCACAGAGCGTGTCGTAGTCGAGTGTGTACGGCGCATCGCTCATCGTGTTCCTCCGACGGGCTGCGGAGCATACACCGTCCGGCCGACACACCGAGGCCATCAGCACCGGGCCCGACCGACGCCCGTCAGGCGCGGTGGTACGACCGGCATCGGCAGGGTCCTCCCCACGAGAACACCCCGGAGCTGATGGCCTGGGAGCGCGGGCCGGCCCCACACGCACGGTGCATGTGGGCCGGCGCAGGGGCTCAGTCGCGCGAAGCGCGGTCCCAGGCGTCCATACAGGTCTCGACGTTCTCGTCGACCACCGGCTCCTCGTCGGCCAGGAGCAGGCTGTACCAGTGCACCTCGGTCGGCCGCACGATGCCGACGGTGTTGCCGTTGCCCGACACGACGAGGTCGCCTTCGGTCGACGGCACGGAGCTGGACGACTCGAGCTCGCCGCTGGTCAGGTCACGGCGCTCGACGTGGCCGAACGCGCCATCTCCCACGAGGAGCAACAGCTCGCCGCGGTCGCCGCGCACGGCGATGGACTGCAGCGGTTCCTCGATCCGCACCGTCCACACGGGCTCTCCGGCCCGGTCGACCGCGAACACGTCGACGTCGCCGCGGTTCCCGAAGATCACCATGCCCGTGTGGGCGTCGGTCGCGACGAGATCAGCGGCGTCCGCCAGCCGGTCGACGCGCGCCGCCGACAAGCGGAACACGCCCTCCGAGGTGGCCGCGACGAGCGACCCGTCCTCGCGGTCGACATCGGTCACCACCAGGTCCGAGCAGACCACGCCGGGAACGGCCATCGACCCGTCGTCGTCGGAGAGCACGCAGTCCCCTTCGTTCCCCGCCACCACGAGGGTTCCGGCGTCGGTCAGCCGCGCGCTGTGCACCTCCGCGATCTCGAGGTCGACCTCCTGGAGCCACGCCTGGCCGAGGATGGTGTGCACGCCCTGCTCGGTCGCGCCGAGCGTCACGCCCTTCCAGTGATCGACGACGCGCTCGTGGTCGGTGGGCAGGTCGGCGTCGGAGGTCGGGCACCCCCAGCTCGTGTCGATGCGACAGGTGGTTCCGGACATCGCGGCATAGGCGTCGAGGCCGTCGTCGGACAGCGCGACGCCGTTGGTGTCGGCGCGTAGCGTCGCGGTGTAGCGGAGCTCGTTCTCGCTGGTGCACGCGGCACTCAGCAGGACGAGCGCGAGAATGGGGTTTCGCATGGCTTCTCCTCGGGCGGATGCCCTGGGGTCGGTTCGTGTGGAGCGTGGGGAGAGGGGGTTCAGGGCGTCGCGAGACAGCCCCGAGCGGAGATTCCGGCCTCGAACGCCTCGAGCTGGTCGCCGAGGTCGACCCGATCGGGACCCCAGGTGACGCACTCGGAGACGGCACCGAAGCGGTCTCGCAGGACCACTCCGAACGAGACCTCGTCTTCGACGGCGCAGGCGTAGGTGCTGTTGGACCCGGGGGCGAAGGCGACGGGATCGACCCCGGCCTCGAGCGGACCGCCCTGGTACCGGTCCCAGGCGCCCTCCGGATCGGAGTCGATGAGGAGCAGCGCGTGCTCCTCGAGCATGCCGCCGGGACGGCTCATGAAGACCCGGGCGTCGTCGGTCCAGCCGAACGTGGTGACCTCGAGCAGCCACACCGTGTCGCCGGGGTTGCAGCCCCCCGCGAACGTGTCGACGGTGCCGATCTCGCCCGCCGGGACGGGGGTGGGCGGGCTCGCGGTGTCGTGGATCCCGGAGTCGAAGAACGGGCCGCCGGTGTCCCATACCCAGAGATCGGGCGGGAACCGCACGGTGGTCGTGAAGCAGCCGGACAGGAGCAGGACGAGCATCAGCGGCCTCCGAGCGCAGCGAGGTCGGACTGCGCGCGCGCTGACCAGGTGGCATCGAGCCCGTCGGACACGGCGGACTCGAGCAGCGCCCGCGCGCGGGACGCGTCCGAGGAGGCCAGGCACTCGGCCAGCAGCACGCGGTCGGCACCGGTACCGGCGGACTCCAGGGGAGCCAGGAACGGGAGCGCGGCCGCACATCCCTGCGCGGACATCGCGTTCCAGCCGGCGTACCGGTTCACCTCGACCGACCGGGGCCCGTCGCCGAGCGCCAGGTAGGCCCGTGCATCCGCCAGGGAGGCCTCGACCGCCCCTGCATCGCCGTGCACGCGCATCCGGCGCACGAGCAGCTCACCGAGCGCGACACTGCCGGGCTCTGCGAGCGACACCCCGCGATCCAGCGTGTCGAGCAGCACCTCGGCCGACGCCCCCTGGTCGGAGAGCGCGTCTGCACGGGCCAGGAGCAGCGCCGGACGCACGGGCAGGCAGGTGCGCGACCCTTCCGTCGGGGTGACGAAGCCTTCCCACCCGGATGCGCACGCCACCTTCACGCGGCCCTTCTCGACGGTCGTCGTGACGCCGAGCTGGTTGCGCGTGACCGAGAACACGGTGCCCACGACCTCCACGCGCGCTTCGTCGGTGACGACCGCGAGCTGGGTGCCGGTGTTCGGCGTGACGTGCGCGGTGATCGTGCCGGACTCCCAGGCGATCTCGACGTTGCGGTCGGTGCCCGTCACGCGGCCCTGGCCGGCGACATCGAGCGCGACTACGTCGCTCCACTCGTGCTGGCGGGGCGCCTGGGACACCTCGATGGCAACCGTGCGCACCTCGGAGCGCTCGGCGTCGTTCGCGCCCACCCACAGGAGCCCGGCGGCCGCACAGGCCAGCCCCAGCCCGAGCGGGACGGCCCAGCGCATGGCGCACCGCGTGCGCCCGCGGCTCTCCCGGTACCGCTGCCACACCCGGTCGGGCGCAGTGGGGTCGGGAGGCGGGAGCTTCTGCAGCTCGGTTCGGATGTCCATCAGCCCACCTCGACGGCACGCGGCGCATCGGCGGTCGGAGCGCCACCACTGGCCTCCACCGCGGAACGGAACGCCTGCTTTGCCGCCCGCAGGCGGCTCTTCACGGTGCCCAGCGGGATGCCCAGCAGCTCGGCTGCTTCGCTCCCGCTGCGCTCTTCGAGCTCACACAGCACCAACACCTCGCGCTGGTCGACCGGCAGCGCTTCGAGCGCGGCCCACACGAGATCGGCCGCCTGACGCGCCTGCACGGAGCGCTCGGGGCCGGGATCGGGGTGCGCGCGCTCGCGGATCGGACCCGGCACCCACCGCCGCAGCCACGCCTTCCGGCGGTGGTTCGCGATGACGCGGCGGCAGGTGCCGAACAACCAACTCGGGAACTGCTCGGGGCTCTGCACGGTGTGGAGCCGGCGCACCATCACCATGAGCACGTCGTGCGCGGCCCCCTCGGCATCGACCCCTGGACCGCCCAGCCGGTGGCACCACGCGTACACGGTGGGCAACCAGGCCTTCGCCAGCGCGTCGATCGCATCGTCGGACCCATCGAGGGCCGCACGGGCATACCCGATGCCGGGGTGCGCGGCGGTCATCCCGCCCTCCCCGCCCGGCGGCGGTCGCGACCGTGCCCGAGCTGCACGCGCAGGCCGACCTCGGCGGTGATCGGCGAGAGCGTGACGATCTCGGAGGTGTCGAGCACGAGGTCGGAGCGCACGAGATCCCCCGTGACCCGACCCGACAGCCCCACCGACCACCGGCGCGCCCGCACGAGCCCGACGTGCACGCGGCCCCCGACGAGCGGCACGAGGTTCGAGCCCACGTCGCTGAACTGCTGCCGGTAGAACCGGAACGATGCGCCGGCCATCGGGCCGAGCGCGAACCACGGCGTGAGCTCGAACAGCCCGTCGGCGCCCGCATCGATGCTGCCTACCGTGCGAAACAGGCCGTTGAACCCGAGGTTCGCGTGCGCGTGGTAGCCCAGGTTCCCGTCGAGCGTGAAGCGACCCAGGCGAAGGGCCTGCACGCCGAGCTCGCCCACAGGGGCCGGACCCGTGCCGTCGCGGAACGCCGTGCGCAGCTCGACCCGCAGGGGGGGCCCCGCGAACGACACCTTCACGCGACGCTCCGGCGGAGGCGCCTCCTCGGAGGTGCGCACCGGCAGATCGTCCGCGCGCACGGGCTCCGACGACGCGAGAGCGGCGGAAGGGCTGAGGAGGGCGGCGAGGAGCATCATCATCGGTGCAGTGTCGGCACGTCGTGGAACGGATCACGGGTACCAGGAAATCGGAAGAACGCGGTGAGCTCGACACCGACGGGATGGGTCGGGTGCACCACGCCATCCGGCGTACCGGCGCGGGTCGCGACGAGGTCGGACACGATGCGCGTACGCACGCCCACCCAGTCGAAGTCGAGCTGGAGGCCGACCCCGAGGGTGGGCACGGCCACCGTGTCGATGGTGACGTACTGCTGGCGGAAGGTGCGCCACGCGACACCACCCACGGCCTCCACCTGCATGCCGTCCACCACGGTGAGGCGCGGCGCGACATCCACGCCCGTCGAAGCGACCCGGCGCTCGATCCAGCCGCTGCCACGCTCCGTGGCCTCGAGGAGCTGCGAGGATCCGTCGACGCGGAGCCCGGCACGCACCCCGAAGCTGCGCCACTGCGCGACCTCCACGCCGTACACGAACGTGGGTGCGTACGACTGCTTCAGCCGGCCGACCACACCGAGGCCGACGTCCATCGGAGGGATCGCGATCCGGCCCCTGCGGGCGGGCTTCTCGGGGCGCACCGGCGCAGGGGCCTCGAGCCCGACGGGCTGGAGCACGGGCGAGGACGCGAGAGCAGAGAGGGCGACGAAGGACAGCATCACCGGTGCAGTGTCGGGAGCTCGCCGAACGGATCACCGAAGCCCGGGAACTGGAGCAACAGCGCGACGCGAACCTCGACGGGCACGAGCCGCACGAAGGTGTGATCGGGCCGTTCGAGCTCGATCGTCGTGAAGTCCGACAGCCCGCGCACCCGGACGCGCGCTCCCCAGCCGTGGGGCTCGCGCAGGAGCACGGACGAACCGATGCCCACGTACGGCGTGAGCACGCGGTCGATCGTCACGAACTGCTGGCGGAACGTGTGCATGCCGACGCCACCGAACCCTTCGAGCCGCCACCACGGGACGGGGTCGCCGAACACACCGAGATCGGCGCCGACCGTCGCGACACTGCGGTCGAAGAACGCCTCACCGTCGTAGAGGTCGGCGATCGCGCGAGACCCGAGAGCCGCCATGTCGAGCGACACCCCCACCCGCTCGAACCCGCCGAGCTGGGCGCCCAGCGCGAAGCCGGGCGCGACGCTCACCCCGGGCCGCAGCCCGCTCGTGAGGCCGAGATGGAACGGCGGCACGGCCACCCGCATGCGCTCGCGGCGCTCGGCCCGCGAGAGCCGGGGCCGCGTGGGCATCGCGGAGACGGGCCGGGGCACGGGCTCCATCACGATCCGCACCTCCCGCACGACGATCGGGGCAATGGGGGCGGCGATGGGGTCGTCGGAGAGGTCGTTGGTGTCGAACGGGAGGACCGGCCGCTCGTCGAGCACGGCGGCGACCTCGGCGGCGTCGAGCGCGATCGCATCGGCCTCCGCGACGGGGTCGATGGGCGCGACCGGCACGGTCCCGGGTCCGTCCACCGGGCTGTCCACGGGGTCGGGAGACGGAGCTGGAGCCGGAGCCGGAGCCGGAGCGGGAGCGGGAGCCGGAGCCGGAGCCGCGAGCGGAGAGGTCGGTGCGGCGAGCGGAGACGCCGGTGCCTCGGCCGGCATCGGGAGCTGCATGCGCGTGGGCGGGGCCTCGGGATGGCCGATGGCCCGTGCGATGCCCTGCGCGATCGCGGCGACCTCCTCGCGGCCCGCCTGGTCGCGTGGAGGATCGACCGTCACGCGCCGCAGCACCCCTTCGTGGTCGCGCGCGCGCAGCTCCCAGCCACGCTCGGTGGCGAGGATCTCGATGGCGGGACGGCTCGCGGACAGCTCCAGCCCGGCGAGCTCCATCGCCGACCGCCACGCCACGGGGTCCTCGCCGGGCGGCAGGGTGATCGGCACGCCCGCGAGCGCCGCCGAGCCCCACAGCGCCAGGATCACCCTGTGCTCACTGGAGCGATCACCAGCCCCACGACGAGAGCAGGCCCGACGACCCCTTCGAGCCGCCGGAGCCTCCACGGCTCCCGCCCTGATCGCCGGACTTGCCGCCCATCATGCCACCGAGGAACGAGGCCACCGAGCTTCCCGCGCCCCAGTCGGCATCGCCGCCGGAGCCCCCGGACCCGGAGCTGCGGCCTCCCCCGGCCAGGCTGGACGCGAAGCTGAACGCGTTCGACATGAGGCCGCCGAGGAAGGAGTCTCCGCCACCCGACCCCTGATCGCGCTCGCTCGAGAAGGCGTTCGCGCCCATGCCGGCGAACGAGCTGCCGCCCTTGTTCTGGGTTCCATGGCCCGACGACAGGATGTTGTCGCCCCGACCCCCGGAACCCCAGCCACCGCCCGTGCCGTAGCTCTGCGTGCCGTGGCCGGACGACAGGATGTTCTTCATCGAGTTGAAGCCCGACATCATCCCGCCGAAGCCCGGACCGCCGGACTCGGAGTTGCCGCGGCGCTGGGTGCCGTGACCCGACGACAGGATGTTCTGCGTGCCGTGACCCGACGACAGGATGTTGCCGGTGCCGTGACCCGACGACGTGATGTTGCCCTTCGAATAGGAATGAGCGCTCATCCCGGGCTCCTTCGAAAACCGACTGTTTCATAGATGCGGAACGAGGAGGGTTCCGACCTGAAGCGTAGCACACATCCACAGCCCCGCCGCGACGGTGTAGTCTCGGCCCCATGTTCGAAGTCCTGTTCGACTTCCATCTCGCCAACTGGGTGGGAGTGCTGCTCGCGCTGGTGCCGATGCTGATCAACGTCGGCATGCTCGCGTGGGTGCAGCGCCAGCTCCCCCGCGATCAGCTGTCGATCGTGTTCGTGCTGTACCTCGTCGCGCTGATCCTGTGGCAGGGGTACGACGTGGTCGTGCGCCTGTCGGCCACCCCCGAGACCGCCACGATCTGGCGCGGCTACCTGCGGGGTGGGCAGTTCTTCCTGATCCCGCTCGGCATGCACTTCGCCGTGCTGTACTCGGAGCTCGATCGCGTCGCGAACTCCCCGTGGTTCCTGTCGGCGCTGTACTTCCCGTCGTTCATGCAGATGGGGGCCTACCAGGCCCGCACGATCGACGAGACGCTGTACTACTCGCCCGGCTGGGGCTGGCTGGCCCGCAACCAGGACCTCGGGCCGGTGCACGATGCCCACAGCATCTGGCTCGGGCTCATGGCGCTCGGCACGTTCTTCGTGATTGCGTGGCACTGGCGCCAGGTGCGGCAGATCCCGGTGAAGGGTCCAGCGGCGTTCATCCTGCTGATCGGCATCGGGATCCCCACGATCCTCGGGGTGATCTTCGAGGTCGTGTTCCCGCTGTTCGGCGTGCAGCAGTGGCCGGTCACCTCCACGATCGCCACCTTCTTCAGCATCGCCATCCTCGTGGGGCTGTCGCGGTACCAGCTGTTCAGCGTGTCGACCCCGGCGGCCGCGAAGGCGGTCATCGAGACCATCACCGACACCCTAATGATCGCCCGTGCCGACGGGCAGCTCCTGTTCGTGAACACCCAGGCGTCCGACCAGTTCGGCATCACGCGGGAGCGCGTCCAGACGCACCACGTGAGCGAGCTGTTCCCCACCGAGGAAGCCGCACAGGACTTCCTCGCCGGCCGCTGGAAGGACACCCTGCAGGGGCGCCGCTACCACGGGCTCGAAGCGGACTTCGTCACGGTCGACGGCAGGGTCACGCCCTTTCTGGTGAGCCTCGCGCCGATCCCCCTGTCCAAGCGGGGGGATCCGGGGGTCGCGCTCGTCGCGCACGATGTCACGCGCATCAAGAAGGTCGAGACCGAGCTGTTCGAGGCCAAGGAGCTCGCGGAGGAGGCCAACGTCGCGAAGAGCCTGTTCCTCGCGAACATGAGCCACGAGCTCCGCACGCCGCTCAACGCGATCATCGGGTACGCCGAGCTGCTCGGCGAAGACTACGAAGAGGAGGATGCCGGCCAGGATCTCCGCCGCATCGAGAAGTCCGGTCGCTACCTGCTCGATCTCATCAACGACATCCTCGACCTGTCGAAGGTGGAGTCCGGCAAGCTCGAGGTGCTGCCCGCACCCGTCGACGTGGGCGACCTCCTGCGGTCGATCGAGCCCACGGCCAAGAGCCTGGCCGAGCGCAACGAGAACGAGGTGCGCGTCAGCCTGCCCGAAGGCGAGACCTGGGTGCTCGCCGACCGGATGCGGCTCCGCCAGGTGTTGCTGAACCTGCTCTCCAATGCCGCGAAGTTCACGCAGAACGGCGTGGTCGAGCTGGTGGTCGAGCAGGCCGGCGGTCGCACGCGCATCGCGGTGGTCGACGATGGCGTCGGCATGAACGCCGAGCAGCAGTCCAAGCTGTTCGGTCTGTTCGCGCAGGTGCACGACCAGCAGGACCGCGAGCGGTACGGCGGCACCGGGCTCGGGCTCGCGCTCTCCCGTCGCCTGTGCCAGATGATGGACGGCGACATCGAGGTGCACAGCCAGCCCGGCTCCGGCAGCCGCTTCACCATCGATCTGCCCACGGCTGAGCCCGCCGAGGCCGCGACCCCGGAGGAGGAGAAGCAGGCGGGCTGATGCCCGTGCGCCCGGTTAGTGCGGGGTCCCGGGGGTTCGACCGTGTACAACATCGCCATCTCCGCCCTGTCCGGCCTCGTGGTCTTCGCGCTCGCGAGCGCCTGGCTCGGCCCGATCGCGGGCGTGGTGCCCGCCCTGCTCGTCATGGCCGGTGTGATGTTCTGGCTCTCCCGCCGCACGGGCGCGCTCGTGCAGGCCGAGATGGAGCGCGTGGTCCCGCTCCTCCAGGAGCGCCGGATCGACGAAGCCACCGTGCTCCTCGAGGGCATCAAGGCGAAGTACGGGCGCTGGCAGGTGCTGCTCGACGGCCAGATCGACAGCCAGCTCGGCATGATCGACTACCTGCAGATGAAGTTCGACGACGCGCTGCCGAAGCTCGAGAAGGGCAAGTGGCGCAACTGGACGGCCCTCACCTGCATCGGCTGCATCCAGTACCGCAAGGGCGACAAGGAAGCCGCGTGGGCCTCGCTGTCCGACGCTGCCGATGCCGCCGGCAAGGAAGCGCTCGTCTACCTCGTGTGGGCCACGCTCCTCACCCGTGCGGGCGACACCAAGCGCGCGCTCGAGGTCGTCGATCGCGGGCTCACCGAGATGCCCGAGAGCGAGCAGCTGCGGAACCTGCAGAAGGTCGTCGCGAACAAGAAGAAGATCAACACCAAGGTGTTCCCGCAGACCTGGTACCAGTTCTTCCCCGAAGAGCTGGCGCAGCAGATGGTCATGCGCGGTCGCCGCGATGGTCCCCCCGCAGGCATGCCGGCCGCGCCGAACCAGCGCATCAGCGCCCGGCGCGCGCCGCGGCGATGACCCGCAAGGATCTCCTCAACGCGCCCGCCCGGAGCGTGTCGATCGCGGTGGTCGACCTGGAGATGACCGGCCTGTCGGCCGACTCCGACCGTGTGGTCGAGATCGCGGTCGTGCGGGCGGACGGTTCCGAGGTGCTGCTCGAGTACGACACCCTCGTGCGCCCCCCCATCGACATGTCGGCCGGCGCGGTGCGCGTGAGCGGCATCACGCCCGAGATGCTCCGCGATGCTCCGCTGTTCCCGGAGGTGGCCCCCGAGGTCGAGGAAGTGCTGTCGGGCGCCGTGCTCGTCGCGCACAACGTGCCGCACGACCTCGTGTTCCTCGACCGCGAGATGCGCCAGTCCGGGCTCGACATCGGCCCTCCCGTGAGCCTCGACACCCTCGAGATGAGCCGGCGCCTGTTCGCGTTCCCCCGCAACAACCTGGCGGAGGTGTGCGAGCGGTTGAAGATCGACCTGCAGTCCCACCACCGCGCCCTCGCCGATGCCCGTGCGACGTTCCAGGCGTACCACCAGATGCTCGACATCCTCGATCCGGCCGGCACGCTCACGGTCGAAGAGCTGCTCGATCTGCTCGGCGCGCTCGCTCCGAACTCGCCGTACCGCCGCCAGATGGAGCGACGCATCCGCGACGCGTTCCGCCTGAAGCGCACCGTGATCATCGACTACATCAGCACGAGCGACCCGCACGAGGGTGTCATCCGGCGCGAGGTCTCCATCTGGAAGCTCAAGATCCCGCGCATCCAGGGCTACTGCCACCTGCGTGGCGGAGAGCGCGTGTTCCGTCTCGACCGGATCCGATCCGTCGAGATCACCGAGAACACCTACGAGATCCCGACGTTCGACACGCGGATCTAGGCGCGTCGCTCAGCGCTGGTCTTTCAGGTGCGCCAGCATCTCGGTGACCGACGCGAACTTGTCGCGCACCTTCCCCTTCTCCGTGCCGCGCTGCGTCTCGTGGGCGTCGAGCTGCTCCCACTCCGCCCACGTGACGAGCTGTGGCACGCGCTCCCGCAGCCAGGCCTCCGGATCCGGGCCCTGCGCCGGGTTCATCACGGGGGTGCGCATCATGGTCGTCACGGTCGCGGTGCTGTCGAGCCGGTTCGTGCCGATGAGCCCCGACGGGCCGCGCTTGGCCCACCCGACCACGAACAGATCCTCCACCGGCACGTCGCCGTCGACCACCTGCCCCGCTTCGTTCGGGATCAGCCCGCGCCGCACGTCGAAGGGCACGCCCGGGATCGGCACCGAGCGGTAGCCCACCGCCGCCAGCACGATGCCCGCCGGGATCTCCTCGAACACCCCTGTGCCCTCGCACGAGAGCCGACCGTCGCGCTCCACGATGCGGTTGTGCTCCACCTTCACGGCCTCCACGCGGTCGTCGCCGAGCAGGGCCACGGGAGAGACGCAGAACCGGAGCCACATCTCCGCACGGGCCGTGCGCAGGCGCATGCCGGTGCGGCTCTGCACGAAGTCGACGTTGTCGCGGTTCGCGCGGGTGCCCTCGGCGTCGAGCCAGGCCTCGGACAACGGGTCGAGCTTCACCTCCTTCTTCACCGTGCGAACGTCGATGCCTTCGATCGCCGAGATCTCCTGGATCTCCTTGGGCGTGAACGCCGCCTGGGCCGGACCCCGCCGACCGAGCACGTGCACCCGGACCCTGCGGTCGCGGTCGAGCGAAGCGAGCGCGGTGTCGGTGATGTCGGTGGGCGCGAGATGGGAGCGCGGCGCGGCCAGGATGCGCGCGACGTCCATCGCGACGTTCCCCACGCCCACGACCACCGCGTCGTCCGCATCGAGCGGGAACGTGCGGTCCTGGTAGTCGGGGTGCGCGTTGTACCAGGCCACGAACTCGGTGGCCGTGTACGAGCCCCTGAGGTTCTCGCCCGGGATCCCGAGCCGCGAGGCCGACTGCGCGCCGACGGCCAGCACCACGCGGTCGTACCGCTCGAGCAGCTCGTCGATCGTCACGTCGCGGCCGAGCTCTACGTTCCCGAACCACCGGAAGCGCTCTTCGGTGGCGGTCTTCTCGTACGCCCGCACGACGCTCTTGATCTTCTGGTGGTCGGGCGCGACGCCGCCGCGCACGAGCCCGTAGGGGGTCGGCAGGCGCTCCAGCAGGTCGCACCGGACGTCCGGGTCGGCCTTGAACAGTGCCTGGACCGCATAGAACCCGGACGGGCCGGAGCCCACGATGGCGACACGTTGGGTCAAACCGACCTCCTCCCCCATCTTCGCACAAGGCGCAGCCGAGCGAGCCGGTCGGGCGCCAGCGGGCTCAGCGCTCGAGCACCAGGTGCCCCTCGCCCACGAGGGTGGCGTGATCGAAGCGGGCGCCCGCCTCGGACGTTCCCAGTCGCACGGAGGTGACCGGGCCATGCTCGCCAGGCGCGTCGATCACGAGCGTGCTCCCGTCCTCGAGGTCGATCTCCGAGCGCT
Organism: Myxococcota bacterium; assembly: GCA_041389565.1. Classification (GTDB taxonomy): domain Bacteria; phylum Myxococcota_A; class UBA796; order UBA796; genus JACKEQ01. The sequence continues at coordinate 88,846 of JAWKRP010000002.1, read as the reverse complement.
CGAACACCGGCGATCCCACGACGTAGTCGGCCGTTCCGGCGATCGGGTAGAACCCGACGGCGTTGAACAGGTACCAGCCGGAGAGCGTTCCGGCGTCGTCGTTGCCGTCGAGCCCCGCTTCGGTGGCGTCGTACCGGGTGCTCAGCACCAGATCGACCGCGCGCGCCGTGAGCTCGAGGTCGCCCAGCAGAGCCGGCAGCAGCGCGTAGTGCAGATCGGGCTCGTTCCCGTGCCAGTAGAAGTCGTCGGGCAGATCGTCGTCGGGCTCGGCCTCGACGGCATCCCAGTACGCCGCCATCTCGGCGAGAGCGGCCTCGCGGTCGCCTCCGTGGGTGTGCTCGACCATGCCCTCGGCGTCCCAGAACGCGCCCCAGCGGTAGTGCCAGGCGTTGCCCTCCGTGAACGAGTCGTCCCAGAACAGGTCGCTCTCGAGCGCGCGGAACGAGCCGTCGGAGTAGCGCCCCACGAAATAGCCCTGCGCGGGGTCGAACGTGTTCCGCCAGTTCGTGGACATCGCCGCCACGGTGTCGGCCTCGGGACGGCCCGCCTGCGCGGCCCAGATCGACAGCGCATGGTCGGACCACGCGTACTCGAGGGTGCGGCTGGCCGCAGCGCCCGCTTCGTCGAGGCTGACGTACCCGAGCCCCTGGTAGGACGCATCCCCCGCGCGGTTCGCCTGCGCCTGACCGTCGAGGGAGGCCCGCAGGGCGATGTCGAGCGCGTGAGCCTCGTCGAAGCCCCCGAGCCCCTTCAGCGCGGACTCCGCGAGGACCTGGATGGCCGGGGTTCCCACCATGCCGCCGGTGTACCCGTGGGCGAGCGGCCACCGCGGCAGGGACCCGCCGTCGTCGGCCATGCGCATCAGCGATTTCACCATGTCGCGCTGGCGCTGGGGACGCGTGAGCAGGAGCCACGGGTGCTGGGTGCGGAACGTGTCCCACAGGCTGAAGTCGCTGTAGTACGGGTGGTCGACCGTGTGGATCTGCTGGTCGAGACCGCGGTACCGCCCGTCGACGTCCTGCTGGAGGCTCGGCATCAACATCGCGTGGTACTGGGCAGTGTGGAAGACGGTGAGGTCTTCGTCGGACCCGCGCACGCGGACGTTCGAGAGCTCGTCGACCCATGCCTGGCGTGCGGATGCCGCGACCGCGGGGAGGTCGAACTCCGGGAGCTCGGCCTCGAGGTTGCCGAGCGCGCCGGCTTCGTCGACGTAGGACACCGCGAGGTCGAGCTGGACCTCGGTGGTACCGGGCGGGAACTGGAGCCAGAGCCCCACCTCGGTGCCGTCGACCGACGTGGTGTCGGGCGTGACCACCCCTTCGGCCCAGGTGCCGGAAGCGATGGGCGCGGGGCTCATGCGCGCCGCGAAGTGCGTGTAGAGCCCGCCGAACCGGCTCGAGTAGCTGCCGTGGAGGTTCTGGAACCCGGACAGCGTGCCGTTCTCGAGGTCGACCGCCACGCGGCCCGCCTCCACGTGGTCGCCCTGCAGGTGGAACGCGAGATCGAGGATGAGCACGGGCTCGGCGCCGGCCTCGAACGTGTAGCGGTGTGCCGCGCCGCGCTCGGTGGCCGCGATCTCCGCGAGGATCGCGCCCCCGTCGAGCTCGACCGAGTAGCTGCCCGGGGTCGCCCACTCCGCTTCGTGCGAGAACGGCAGCCGGCGGGCCGTGGACGACGTGAACGCGGGATCCCAGTGCGTCTGCGGCATCACCTGGATGGCCGCGTAGTCGGTGACCCCCATTCCATGGGCGTGGGTGTGGCTGAAGCCCATCACGAACGTGTCGGGCCAGTGGTAGCCCGCACAGTGGTAGAAGCTGGGAGACCCGTAGGGTGCGGCTGTGTCGGGGCCCACGAGCGTCATGCCGAACGGACGGCTGGCGCCCGGCGACACGCTCGCCACCTGGGCGCCGATCCCGCCCGTTCCGATGAACGGATCGACGAAGTCGACGGGGTCGTACGCTTCGATGGCGGCGGGCGGGCCGTCGTCGGGGTCGGGCTTGTCGGGAGTGCAGCCCAGCAGGGCGAGCGCGAACAGCATGATCATTGCCCCGGTGCGTACTCGCGGCCCGTGACGGAGCCGTCGGTGACCTGCATCTGCCCGATCGCCGAGCCGTCTGCGCTGGTCCACGTCTCGCTCCACGCCATCGAGCCCTCGATGAGGATGTCGTACAGGTAGAAGTTCCCGGCCGCCGTGAAGTTGTGGTCGGAGCCGTCGCTCGAGCGGTACGTGCCCGCGAACGAGGCCGTGAAGTTGCCGCACTCCACGGTGTTCCAGCTCCCCTCGCCTTCGAACGGCTGGTCGTCGATGCGCACGACGATCGGGCCGTCGTTCACCCCGCCCCACTCGAACTCGAGGTCGGTGGTGCCGTTGATGAGCGTCTGCCCGGGAGGCGCGCCGCTCTGGCCGATGGTGTAGTCGACCACGTTGCCGAAGGCCTGGTAGCGCACGCCATCGAGCATGCTGGGGAGCCCACAGTCGGGCTGGCAGGCGGAGAGGAGCACCACGATCGGGACGAGCGTTCGCATCCCGCCCGTCATAACCGGGATCATGGACGCCCGTGCGCGGATCACGGCCCTCGCCGCCGACCTCGGATTCCAGACCGTCCGCTTCGCGCGGGTCGGGCGCGCGCCCCATGCCGAGCAGCTGTCGGACTGGCTGGCCGCCGGGATGCACGCCGACATGGGCTGGCTGGAGCGCACGGCGGAGGTCCGCATGGACCCGCGGGTGCGCATGCCGGAGGCGCGCTCGGTCGTCGTGCTCGGGCTCGGGCACGCCTGGCGGGTCCCGCCCGATCCCGGGGGGCGCACCGGACGGGTCGCTCGGTACGCGTGGGGGCGCGACTACCACAACCTGATCGGGAAGCGTCTCAAGAAGCTCGGTTCCGCCCTGCGTTCCGAGGGCATCCAGTGCTTCGGGGGCGTCGACACCGCGCCCGTGCTCGAGCGGAGCTGGGCGGTGGCGTCCGGGCTGGGCGTGCTCGGCAAGAACGCCCTCGTGTTCGTGCCGGGCACCTCGAGCTGGGGCTTCCTGGCCGTGCTCGTCACCGACGCCGACGTCACGCCCGACACCCCGGTCGGCCGGGATCACTGCGGCTCGTGCACCCGCTGTCTGGTGGCCTGCCCCACGCATGCGTTCGCGGGGCCTCACCGCCTCGACGCCCGCCGGTGCATCTCGTACTGGACCATCGAGGCCGGAACGCTCGCTCCCGCCGAGCTCCTGCCGGGGTTCGGGCGCTGGGTGTTCGGGTGCGACGTGTGCCAGGAGGTGTGCCCGCACAACCACCACCCGCCCGAGCCGAGCGAGCCCGACTTCCTCCCCCGCCACGCCTGGCTCGACCTCGACGAGCTCCTGCAGACCCCCGACGACGCGCTCATGGAGCGGTTCCTCGGCACTCCCCTGCGCCGTCCGGGCGTCGCCGGGCTGAAGCGCAACGCGGCCGTGGCGCTCGGGAACCTCGGCGATGACGGCGCGATCCCCGTGCTCGAGGCCTACGGTCTCGCCCACTCCGCTCCGGTCGTGAACGAAGCCGCACGGTGGGCGATCGCGCGCCTCTCGTGACTACGCGTCGCCGACCGACCCCGTGGAGGCCAGGAGCGTGGCGAGCCCGTCGGTCACGCGGCGCACGCGCGTCGCGGAGTCGCTCCCGAGGTACGCCCGCTGATCGTCTTCGGACTGGAACATGCGCCGTGCGAGCGAGTGCACGAGATCCATCCCGGGAACCGCAGCGAGCCGGGACGCCTCGTTGCCGGCATTCGGCGTGGCCGCACCGAGCTGGAGCACCATCGCGCGCACGCCCGCGAGCGCCACGTCGGTGGGCTCGTGCTCGTCGATCGGACGTGTGGCGAACACCCGGAACGGGGTGTCGACCTGAAGCTCGTGATCGACCCGCACGCTCGCCACGTGCACGAGCACGATGTTCGACCGGCCATCCGGCAGCTGCTCGTTCTGCACCACGCGCCCGACGCCGATCTCGGCGTGCACGGCGGGAGCCCCGTCGTAGTCGGACTCGTAGCCGGCCTGCAGCGTGGCGATGCCCATCAGGCCGTCGCCGGCGACCACGGCCTTCACGAGCGCCCGGTAGCGCGGCTCGAACACGTGCAGGGGCAGCACGGCGCCGGGCATGAGCACCACACCGGGCAGCGGGAACACAGGGAGCGCGTCGAGCCGGGTCTCCGGATCGGTGGGGTCGGGTCGGGGCTCCACGATCAGTCCGCGAACACGCACGTTCCGCCGTCGGCGATGCAGGCCGGCAGCGGGTCGAGGCAGTCGACATCGCAGGAGTCGTCGGGCGCGACATCCCACTTCGCGGTGCACTGCTGCACGCAGCCCGAGCAGGGGTCGGCCCACGCCTGACAGTCGGCGTCGGAGGAGATGGTTCGCTCGCATCCCACGAGCAGGAGGGCCAGGACGACGGTTCGCATCGCGGCCATCCTAACCCCGAACCACGACACGGACGGCAGGTCACTCCTCTTCGGGAGGATCGACGAGGGCGAACAGGCGCTCGATCACCCCCGGCTGCCGCAGCCGCTCTTCGAGGGCGGGCGACACCCAGTCGGGGGCGCGGTCGCCGTCGACGGCCGCGAGATCCTTGCGGAGGCCGCGCTCGTCGCCCGGCTGCGGGTCGAGCAGGCCGTCGCGCACACGGAGCAGGAGCCCGATGGGGTCGCCGTGTGCGTACTCGCGGTCGAAGCCCTGCTCCACCACCGCGCGCTCCGCGAGCACCACCTCGCGCCAGCCCCTCGCGGCGCCGATCTCGAGAGGCAGCAGCGAGATCCGCTCGATCTCGGCGGGGTCGCGCGGGGTTCCGTCCGGGAGGACCGCCAGCTCCGTGGGCCGACCGAGCGGATCGAGCGCCCAGGGGAGCCCCGCGCGCCGCAGGGCCCGCTTCAGCGCGCGATCTCCGGGCTGGTGCACCCAGGCGAGCTGGAGCACGGCGTCGGCATCCGCTTCGCGACCGGAGGTGCGGAGGGCACTCGCGACGGCCACGACGACGTCCGGCGAGCCGACCTCGGTGAGCGCACGGGCGTAGAGCGCGTCGGCGTCGATGGCGTCCGGGTACCAGCCCGCCATGTCGACGAGCGGCAGCCAGCGCTCCGGATCGTCGGGCTTCTCGTCCACCAGGGCCTGCTGGAGCTTCAGGGCCTCGTCGACCTCGCCCCACCGGGCCAGCTCGAGTGCGAGCGCGCTGCGGGCCTTCACGCTCCGCTCCACCGCGTCGGCGTTCCGCCGGGCCGCCTGCAGGCTGAGGGGCTCGCGCCACTCGATCCGGTCGTCCATGCGGGCGAACAGCGGACGCAGCCAGGCCTCGTTCTCGGCCTCGACCTCGCTCACCCGGTACAGCCCGAACATCCCCCGCGTGGTGCCGACGAGCTCGAGCACCACCTCGCGCCCGTCACGGGTGGGGAGCACGGCGCGGACGTGGCGCACGCGGTCGGCTGGCATGCCCTGCCAGGGCTCGGCGGGCAGGTCTTCGAGCACGGCCTCGGAATTCCCGAGCTGCAGCTTCTCCTTCCAGTCGGCGATCAGCGTGTCGGGGGAGATGGGCTCGGGATGGTCGATCTGGACGACCGCCCACGTGCGCCGGTGGTCGGACGGGGGCGAGCGGAACGCCTGGTCGCCCGCCGTGTTCGAGCCGGGCTTCCACCCGCTCGGCACGGCCCAGGTGAACTCCTCGAGCAGCATGTCGTCGGGCGGGAGCGCCCGCTGGCGTGAGCCCGGGGGGAGCCACGACAGGATCGCGGAGTCCTTGTCGACCAGCGGGTAGAGGCGCGGACCGAAGGCTGCGAGCACGACCATGATCAGCACGCACAGGACCGTCCCCGTGACCTGGATCGCCGTGTTCTGGTGGGCCCGGCGCTGGAAGGGCGGCGGATCGAGCACGAACGCGAGGGCCGCACCGCAGACGAGCCCGCCGAAGTGGGCCCAGTTGTCGGTGGTGTCGTTCATGAGGCCGCCCCAGAACATCAGCACCAGGTACGGGAGCAGCGCGAAGCCGAACAGGCGCCGCCCGCGCTCGGGGAGCAGCTCCTGGCGCACGAGCCCGAACACGACGGATGCCGACACGAGCCCGTACACGCCCCCCGACGCGCCGAGGCTGGGCACGTTGGGCGTCATGAACATGGACAGCAGGGCGCCCGACATCACCGAGAAGAAGAAGATCGCGGCGAGGTTCAGGCGCCCGAGCGCCCGCTCGATGTTCCACCCGGTGTACCCGAGCCACACCATGTTCAGCAGGATGTGCAGGAAGTCGGTGTGCAGCAGGCCGCTCGTGATCAGGCGCCACGTCTGGGCATCCTCCATCGCGGGCGGCAGCCAGTTCACCCCGGCGTACGCGAGCTCGTCGCCCGCGCGCGGGATCATCGTGTACATCCAGATCCGGATCTGCACGCCGATGAGCAGCGCCGTGAGGATGGGCGGGCCGGCGTTCGTGAAGCGCGCCTGCCAGGCGACGGCGACGTCCTGACGGAGCGATGTGACGAGGTCGAGATCCCCTGCGCGCACGAAGTCGGCGCCGGTGACGGGCTCGAAGCGCACCATCGCGTCGTCGGGGATGCGCCCGCTGGCGACCCGAGCCTCGAACTCCTCGTAGCTGAAGACCTCGACGCTCTCGTCGCCGATCCGGACCTCGACCATGGAGGTCAGCGTAACCCACGACCACGCGCATCCGACCAGAGCGAGATAAGCGAGGGCTCCAACCCAGGAGCACCCGTGTCCCACCGCGTCGTCGTCCTCGGCTCCGGCCCTGCGGGCCTCACCGCTGCCCTCTACCTGTCCCGCGCGAACCTCGCTCCCACGGTGTTCGAGGGTCTCCAGCCCGGCGGTCAGCTCACCATCACCACCGATGTCGACAACTTCCCGGGCTTCCCGGAAGGCATCATGGGCCCCGAGCTGATGGACCGCATGAAGGCGCAGTGCGCGCGGTTCGGAAGCGAGTTCATCATGGACGAGATCGTCGAGGTCGACCTCTCGAAGCGCCCGTTCAAGCTCACGCCGAGCTTCGGAACGCCGCTCGAGGCCGACGCGATCATCGTCGGCACGGGCGCCACCGCGCGCTTCCTCGGCCTGCCGAACGAGAAGCGGCTGCAGGGCCACGGGGTGTCCGCGTGCGCCACGTGCGACGGGTTCTTCTTCCAGAAGGCCCACGTGGCCGTGCTGGGCGGCGGCGACAGCGCGATGGAGGAAGCCACCTTCCTCACGAAGTTCGCGTCGAAGGTCACGATCATCCACCGTCGCGACACCCTGCGCGCCTCGAAGATCATGCAGGAGCGCGCGTTCGCGAACCCGAAGATCGAGTTCCTGTGGAACCACGACGTGGTCGATGTGCTGGGCGACGAGAAGGTCACGGGGCTCAAGGTGCGCCACACCGAGACGGGTGTGGAGTCCGTGATGGACGACGTGACGGGCTTCTTCCTCGCGATCGGGCACATCCCGAACACGAAGCCGTTCGTGGGCAAGCTCACGATGGACGGCAGCAACTACCTCCTCACGCGCCCCGGGTCGTCGCACACCAACATCCCCGGCGTGTTCGCGTGCGGCGACGTGCAGGACACTGTGTACCGCCAGGCCATCACCGCGGCCGGGTCGGGCTGTGCGGCGGCGCTCGACGCCGAGAAGTGGCTCGAAGGCGGCGACTGGCCGAGCGACGCCCCCTGACATAGACAGCCCGGCTGGAGGTTCGGATGGCCTGGGACATCGCAGGAATCGGAAACGCCCTGATGGACGCGCTCGTCACGATCCCCGACGACGCGGAGCTCGCCGAGCTCGGGCTCACGAAGGGCACGATGCACCTCGTCGATCACGCCCGCTGGCAGCAGGTCTACGAGCGGGTGCGCAGCAACGGCGTCACGTTCGACTCCGGCGGGTCCTGTGCGAACACCGTGGCCACGGCCGGTCGGCTCGGCTGCCGCGCGCTGTACTGCGGTCGCGTCGGCGACGACCAGATGGGCCGCCTCTACGCGTCGAAGATGGAGCGCGCCACGGGCCACCATGCGCTGCAGTTCACGACCGAGGCCGCCACCGGCAAGTGCCTGTCGATCATCAGCGCGTCCGACGCCGAGCGCACCATGCTCACCGACCTCGGGGCGGCCGTCGGGCTGCTCGACCTCGGCTCGTTCCGCGACGCGCTCGCGAACACGAAGATCGCGCACTTCACGGGCTACACGTTCCTCCCCGGTCCGATGCAGCCCGTGCTGCTCGACGCGATGAAGTTCGCGCGCGACAACGGCGCGATCGTGTCGCTCGACGCCGCCGATCCGTTCGTGGTCGACACGATCCGCGATCTGTTCTGGGAGATGCTGCAGAACTACACGAACCTCGTGTTCCTCAACGAAGAGGAGGCGCAGCACCTCACCGGTCTGCCCGCCGAAGAGGCGATCGATGCCATCGCCGAGCGCGCGAAGGTCGACACCGTGGTCGTGAAGCTCGGCAAGCGCGGCTCCCTGGTGCTGGCGAACGGCCAGAAGGTGCGCATCCCGGTGCACCTGGTCGAGGCGAAAGACACCACGGGCGCCGGAGACGCCTACGCAGGCGGGTTCCTCGCGGGCCTGTCTCGCGGGTGGGACGTCGAGCGGTGCGGTCGGCTGGCCTCTCACGTGGCCGCGATCACCGTCGGTCAGGTCGGCGCCACCGTGAAAGACGCCACCATCCTCGGCGAAGCCCTGCGCACCTCCGCCAAGCTCACCGCATGAGGCTCGTTCGCGTCGACGTCGACGGCACGCCGCGCTGGGGAGCGCTCGAGGGCCCCGAGGTCGCGCTGCTCGACGGGTCGTTCGCCGACGGGTTCCGCCCGACCGGCGCGCGGATTCCGCTCCCGCACACGCTGCTCGCGCCCGTCGCGCCGACGAAGATCGTGTGTGCCGCGCGGAACTACGCCGCGCACGCGAAGGAGATGGGTGGCGAGGTCCCCGACGAGCCCCGCATCTTCCTGAAGGCACCGAGCGCCGTGGTCGGTCCGGGCGAGGCCATCGTGCTGCCGCCCGGTGCCGGTCGGGTCGATCCCGAAGGCGAGCTCGCCGTGGTGATCGGGCGACGCGCGCGGCACCTCACGCCCGAAGACGCCATGTCCGCCGTGTTCGGGTTCACCCTGGTGAACGACGTCACGGCCCGCGTGTACCAGAAGAAAGACGGCATCTTCGGGCGCGCGAAGAGCTTCGACACGTTCTGCCCGGCCGGTCCGTGGGTCGACACGGGCCTCGACGCGTCCGATGTCGTGATCCAGACCGCCGTGAACGGCGAGATCCGGGCCTCCGGTCGCACGAGCGACATGATCTTCAGCGTGGTCGACCTCCTGGTGTGGATCACCGCCGTGATGACGCTCGAGCCCGGCGACCTCGTCGCCACCGGAACCCCGCCCGGCGTGGCCGCGCTCGAGCCCGGCGACGTCGTCGAGGTCCACGTCGACGGCCTCGGCACCCTGGCGAGCCCGGTGATCCAGGGCTGACTCACGTTAGGTCCGGACTCACGGACCGTCCCTGCCGGCCCTCGGGACTCACGGACGTCCTGCGCGGAACCTCCGAGAGATTCGGGTTATCGGGGCGCGTGCCCGGTCCCCTCCAGACGCTCGAGTCCACCCGACGGCGTGAAGCGCTGTTCGAGCTGTGCTCGCTCAGCGTCGTGGTGGTCTCGCCGCTCTTCTACGGCGTCGGCTACGTGCAGGGCGGGCAGCGGATGTGGATCGTCGTCGCGATGACCACCATCGCCGCGATCGGCGCCCTCGTGTCGTGGACCCTCACCCGTCGCGGCCACCTCGCGACCGGGATCGACACCCTCGTCGGCACCACCACGGGCGTGATCCTCGTGGGGACCCAGTACTCCGGACGCGCAGGGCTGGTCGTCTTCCTGCTCGTCGTCGCGCTCGTCATGGCGGGCATCCAGCGCAGCGCGACGCGCATGCTGATCGACTTCACGGTGGTGGCCGGGGTCGCGATCATCACGGCCGCCACCCTGCCCCCGATCGACCCCGCGCAGCTCCCGCTCCTGTTCACCATGCTCGTGCTCACGGGCCTGTTCACGTTCTTCGGGTCTCGCGTGAACGAGCTCAACCACCTCGACCTGATCGAGGCGAACGCCGAGCTCCAGAGGCTCAACACCGCGCTCGATGCCGCGCGTCAGCGGGCCGAGGCCGCGAACGAAGCCAAGTCGCTGTTCCTCGCCACGATGTCGCACGAGCTCCGCACGCCGCTCAACGCGGTGCTCGGGTACACCCAGATGGTGCGCCAGTCGATCGCCGACGAAGACCTCGATCCAGCCGAGGCCGACGAGGATCTCGAGCGCGTCGAGAAGGCCGCCGGGCGCCTGCTCACGCAGGTCTCGCGCATCCTCGACCTCACCCGGATCGAAGCGGCCGAAGACCACGAGCCCGTCGACATCGACGTCCCCGCGCTCATCGAAGGCATCGCGAGCCAGCACCGGGCCGCCGCCCGCGACGCCCACCTCGATCTCCGCGTGTCCGCGCCCGAGTCCCTGCCCCTGCTCCACGCCGACCGCGACCGCGTGGCCCGCATCCTCACCGACCTCGTGGAGAACGCCATCCGCTTCACGCCCGCCGGGCACGTGGGGATCTCCGCCGAGGTCGACGAAGAGGCCGTCGTGTTCGTGGTCGCCGACACGGGCATCGGGATCAGCGAGTCCGACCGCGCGCGGGTGTTCGATCTGTTCACGCAGGTCGACGGCTCGACCACCCGTCGGGTCGACGGCGCGGGGCTCGGCCTCACCCTGTGCAAGCGGCTCGCCGACAGCATGGGCGCCACACTGGAGGTCGACAGCACGCTCGGTGCCGGCACGCGCTTCCAGCTCAGGGTGCCAGGAGCTCTCGCAGCAGCGCATTGATCCGCGGGGCGTCCTGCACGGGCACCGCGTGCCCACCGGGAACCTCCACGTACGTCGCGCGCAGCGCCGCCGACAGCAGCGGGCCCTGCGACACCGGCGCCAGGCGGTCTCGCTTCGCGGACACCACGAGCGACGGTACGGGTTCCATCGCCGAGAGCGCCTCGCGTAGATCGGTCGCCAGGAGCGCGCGCAGCTGTGCGGTCGCCGCTCCGGGGAGCGCCGTGAGGTCGCGCCCGAATGCCGACTCCAGCTCAGCGAGGTTCTCGTCGGTCGGCGGACGCGTGGGGTCGGACACCAGCTCGTAGAACGCACGCCGGCGCATGCCGTAGGTGCCCACCATCGTGCGCAGGTTTGCCCACAGATCGGAGATCTCGAGCGACAGCGCCGACCGGCCCTTCGCGAACGTGCACAGCATTCCGAGCCGCTCCACCCGCTCGGGGGCCAGCACGCGCACCTGCTGCGCGATCACCCCGCCCAGGCTGTGCCCGACGAGGCTCGCGGACTCCCATCCGAGAGCATCCATCACCTCGAGGGCGGCACGGGCCATGTCCTCCATCGTGCCGGGGACACCGGGGCTCGCGCCCACCCCGCGGTTGTCGAACCAGGCCAGCTCGAACGCATCCTTCAGGCCCTCGACCTGGGGCGCCCACCCGCATCCCGCGACGCCCACGCCCTGCACGAGCAGCACCCGTGGGCCCGATCCGGCAGTCTCGAAGTGCAGATCCGTCATGACGTCCGCGTAGCCGACCGGAACAGCGCGATCCCTCCCATGCCGCAGAGTGCGGCAAGCAGCGCGAACGCCCCCGTCCCGCCGACCCGATCGACGAGCACGCCCATCGACACGGCGGGCACACCGAAGCCCAGGTACGCGAACACGAAGTACCCGCTCACGTTGCGGGCCGACGAGCCCTCGAGCGCCGCGACCCGCCTCAGGCCGCCGAGGTAGCCGTACCCGTGGGTGGACGTGCCCGCGAGCGCAGCCCCCAGGAGCACCACGCCCACCGAGCCCACCGCGACACCCAGCGCGAGCAGGGCCACCCCACACGGGAGGAGCGCGGCCCCCACCTGCATCGCGCGCCCCGCATCGAGCCGGCGCGCCGGGATCTGCGCGAGGAACCCACCCGCGAGCAGCGCGAACAGCACCACACCCGACCACGCGTCGTACCCGGCCCGCCCCAGCACACCGGGCAGCACGGCCACCACGATCCCGGCCACCGACCAGCCGAGCAGGATCGACAGCGCCGGGATCCCGCTCCCCGGCGGGAAGGTGGGTAGACGGAGCAGGCGCGCGCGGGCGTCCGCGGGAGGGGGGGCCGCGGAGAGCCCGATCCACACGGCCGATCCGAGGATCGCCACACACCACGCCGCATACGTCCATGGCCGGTCGGACGGGGTGGTCGCCTGCGCGATCGAGGTGAGCAGCGCACCCGAGCCGAAGCCCGCCGTGCTCGACCAGCCCGTCACCCGGCTGGCGAGGTCCGGCCCCTCCGTCTCCGCGATCCAGGCCGTGGACGCGCCCATCACCAGCGCCACGCCGAACCCCTGGAGCCAGCGGGCCGGTGCCAGCCCGACCGCACCCGGGAATGCCAGCACGAGCAGCGTCGCCGCGAGCGAGCACCCCAACGCGCCCAGCACCGAGGGGCGACGTCCGATGCGATCGGAGATCCCTCCGAGCAGCACGAGCGAAGGGAGCAGCGCGCCCACGTAGCCCGCGAGCAGGAGCGACATCGCACCCGCACCGAGCCCGGCCCCGCTCGCATACGTCGCGTAGAGCGGCACCTGGAGGTTCACGGCCCCCGTCACCAGGAACACGGCCAGCGCGAGCGCACGCGCCACGCCTGGTGCTCCGGTCCTCCCGCTGTCCGCGCCGCCGCCCATGCACCCTCGCGGGGCTCCGTATCCCGCACGGGTGACGCGTTCCCGGCCCTGTCTCCGACCGCCCCCCCCGGATCCGTGACACCGTCCTGACGAACCCCCTCCACGTCCGGGTGTCGAAGCGGCCATGCAACCCCTCCTCGATCTCTGGTCCGCCGCGCTCCCGGCGCTCGTCTTCCTCATGGCCCCGTTCCTCGCGAGCACGGCGGTGGCGCTCGGCTGTGCCGCCGTGCACGCCTGGCTCAAGCGTCAGCCCGACGTGGGGGAGCCCGCGGGCGACTGGCTCACGGAGCTCGCTTCCGGGGTCGTCCCGCGCGCGACGGTCGGGATCGCGCCCGAGATCGTGGGCTCGATGGACGGGTACTGGCCCGACAGCACGTTCATCGGGCTCTCTCCGCGCACCTGGATCGATCGCGGCCGCGCCGGCCGTGCGGTCGCCGCGCACGAGCTCGGGCACGCGCAGGCGTGGGCGGAGGTCCCCGAGCGGGCCGCGCTGCTCGGCACGGGGCGGAAGCTGCTCCAGCACGCCACGGCGGTCGCGGGTGCAGGCATCCTCACGGCCGCCCTGCTCGACAGCCCGTTCGCGGCGGGCGTCGCAGTGCTCGCGCTCGCGTTCGCGCTGCTCGGGCACGTCGCCACCCTGCTCGACGAAGGCGATGCGAGCCTGCGCGCAGCCACCCTGCTCGAAGCGCGCGGGCTGCGGTCCCGCGGCACCGACCTCGCGATGGCCTCGGCCTTCGCGGTCTACCTGGCGCCCGCCCTGGTCCATGCGGCCTTCCTCCTGGGCTCTCCGTGGCTCGTCGACGCGCTGCTCGTCCCCACGCGTCCCCTCCCCACCAACGCCGCGCCGGGGCTGTGGGCGATCCTCCTCCTGTCCCCGCTCCTCCTGCTCCGTGCGGCCCAGGTGCTCGTCGAGAGCCACTCGCCGCCCCCCATCACCACCGAGTTCCGCCTCAACTGGACGCTGTTCCAGGAGCGCTCGTGGGAGTTCCACTCGGGCACCATCGTGCTGCTCTGGCTCGTGCTCACCTACGATCAGCCCGTCTCCGCGGGCCTCGCTCCCCTGTTCCTGCTCGGCGCGGTCCCTGCGATGGGGCCGCTCGGAGCCATCGGGCGCATGGTGGTGGTGCTCCCGCTGTTCTTCGTGCTCGCCCTGCTCGGGTTCCTGCGAGAAGCGCCCCACGCCCGATCCATCCGGGCGCCGAGAGCCAGCGATCCGCTGTCCCTGATCTCCACCGACAACCCCTGGCCGGCTCGCGCTGCCGGGCTCGTCCGCGTCGCGTGGCTCCCCCTCCTCGCCGTGCTGGTGACGCGAGCCGTCTCGGGCTGGTAGTAAGCCTCCTGTCATTGGCGTCGGGGGGTCGACGCACCACCTTCTGCGCACCGCGGAAGGTCGCAGGAGGACGTATGGATCTGGTCGGAGCCCTGTCGGGCGCATTCGGAGTCGAAGGAAAGCAGGCCGAGGCCATCGCCGGAGCGCTGCTCGCGACGGTGAAGGACCAGGTCGCTTCGGGCACCGAAGGCACGGAGGTCGAAGAGAAGCTCGACAGTGCCGTTCCCGAGATGGGCGGCTGGCTCGACACGGCGAAGTCGCTGGCAGGCACGCCCAGCGCCGGTCCGCAGGGGGGCGGCATGCTGGGCGGTCTCATGGGGCTCGCCGGCAGCGGCGCCGGTCAGCAGCTCCTCGGCGCCGTGGGCGGGAAGCAGGCCCAGCACGCTGCGCTGCTCGCCGCCGTGCTCGGCAAGGTGGGGCTCGACGAGACGAAGGCCATGATGGCGGCGCCGATCGTGCTCCAGTTCCTCGAGAGCCGCATCGACAAGGTGTGGCTCGACCGCATCCTCGCTGCCGCCCCGTTGCTGACGGGCGCTCAGCCCGGTGGTGCCGGGAACGCACTCGGTGCGCTCGGCAGTCTCTTCAGCTGAACCCTTTCCGGTCCCACGATCGGGGCCCAGGAGTAAGACACATGGGTATGTTCTCTTTCGTGAAGTCCGCGGGTCGCAAGCTCGGCATGTTCGGAGGCTCCGAGGCCGCCGAGGCCGAGAAGGTCGCGAAGGCCGCCCTCGCCGCCACCCAGCAGGTCGCCTCGAGCGCCGAGAAGGTCGTGCTCGAGCGCAAGGCCGTGTCGCTCGACATCCGGGCCGCCATCCAGAGCCACGGCATCGTGATCCGCGACCTCGACGTGAGCTTCGACGGCGAGGCCGTCACCCTGACGGGCACGGCCACCGCGCAGATCGACAAGGAGAAGGCGGTGCTCATCGCCGGGAACACCGAGGGTGTGGGGGCCGTCCAGGACGACCTCGCGGTCGAGATCCCCGCGCCGCCCGCCATCCACCACACGGTCGTGAAGGGCGACACCCTGTCGAAGATCGCGCTCGTGCAGTACGGCAACATGCAGCTGTTCGACCACATCTTCGAGGCGAACAAGCCCATGCTCGACCACCCCGACAAGATCTACCCGGGGCAGGTGCTGCGCATCCCGCGGCTGGCGAACGCGTCGCACACGGTCGCGAAGGGCGACACGCTCGGCAAGATCGCGAAGTTCTACTACGGCGACGCCAAGCGCTACACCGACATCTTCGAGGCGAACCGCGGCTCGCTCGCCAACCCCGATGCGATCGAGGTGGGCCAGCGCCTCGTGATCCCGCTGGCGGGTCCCGCGGTCGACCCGACGGTGGCCAACTCCTGATCGACCGGAGCACCCCATGACCGACGGGAAGACCAAGACGCCCGGCACCTTCGGCCGGAACTTCTTCATCGGCTGCACCACCGCGGCGGTGCTGGTCGTGGTCCTTCCCGTCGGCGGGTGGCTCTACTGGGACTACACGTCGAAGCAGGCGTACGAAGCGGCGAAGCTCGAGCAGGAGGCCGCGGCCGAGGAGCAGTTCGAGCCGATGCTCGACGCCCTCGAAGCCGCTGCGAAGAAGCCCGAGAAGGCGTACGACATCGACAAGACCGTGCGGGTGATCCACGAGATCGACCGCGCGATGCAGAAAGACCAGTCGCTGCAGGAGTACCTCGTGTGGGCCTCCCGCCAGGACTACTCCGACGTGGCGCCCGAGGTGCTCGAGGCCCGCAAGGAGGTGCTCGACGTGATGATGCGCCTGTACGCGAAGCAGGTGCAGGTCGAAGACCAGAAGGCGATGTGGGAGATCACGAGCGAGCTCCTGCTCTCCACGCTGTCGGTCGTGAGCATCAGCGGCGAGGCGAACATGCTGTCGCCCGAAGCCGGGCTGTCGGTCGACCGCGCCCAGGCCCAGCAGCTGCTGCAGGAGCTCAAGGACGAGCGCTCCGATCACGAGCAGCTGATGAAGGACATCGCGAACATCGAAGCCGAGCTGATGCAGTCGCTCGTGGAGTACGGCGACACCTACTACAAGTACATCGACGAGTGGGACCAGCTCTCCGTGCTGCGCGACCGCGCCTACCTCGCGGCCCACAACGGCGACTGGGAGCAGGCGCTGGCCGCCGCCGACCTCGCCATCGAGAAGTCGCCGAAGGAGAAGGAAGCGCACCTCCTCAAGGCCATGGCGCTCATCGAGCTCGACAACCGCGAGAACGCCGTCGAGATCGAAGAGATCCTCACCGACTACATGAACGAGCACGCCGACTCGAGCGCGCCGGCCCTGCTCCTCATGGGTGTGCACCAGTCCCGGCTCGGCGACACGCGCAACGCCCAGCTCGCCCTCCAGCAGTCCGCGGCGTACTTCCCGAAGCAGGCCGGGCAGCTCACCGACATGCTGAACCCGTACGAGATGCGGTCGTTCCTGAAGCAGTCGCGCGAGGGCAACTTCATCGTCGAGCTCTACAAGTCCACGATGCTCGGCGCGGGGTACTTCAGCCCCGACCTCCAGATGGCGAAGAACCTGTTCGATGCCGGAGATCTGGAGGGTGGGCGCAAGAAGGTGCTCGACCACTTCGCCCGCCGGCGCACCCAGCAGCAGTGGGACTTCATCATCAGCGACGTCGCGTTCTGCCACGACCTGCTGGGCCCGCACTTCTGGGAGATCTTCCCGGAAGACACGTACCTCGACCTCGAAGCGAGCGCGGCGATGATGGGCAGCTCGCTGAACCTGTCGGTGAACAACCGGTCTCCGAAGACCCTCCACAACGCCACGCTCGTGCTGGCCGTGCAGTTCACCGACATGTACGCGGGCGACTACACCGCGCTGGCCGCTCCCGACACCGTGCCTGCGGTCGCTGCGCACGACGACACGTCGTTCGGGTCCGTGGAGATCGACCAGGAGGTGTTCGGGAAGCACAAGAGCGTCGGCGACATCGTGGTGCACCGCGCGATCCTCATCTCCGACGAAGCGGTCACCTGGGTCGACACCGATCAGTACCGCATCGCCAAGATCGAGGAGTTCCGCGAGAAGCAGCGCACGCGCAAGGCCCTGTCCGCGAAGCAGCCCGATCCCGCGCCCATCGAGCACCCGCTCGCCAGCCGGCACCCGGAGTTCCAGGGCACGGTCGACTCCCTCCTCGAAGGGGCCGCACAGGTCGCCTCGCTCGAGATGGAGTCGAAGTACGGGAAAGACAACCTGGTCGTCCAGCTGCCCCGCGAGCTCGCCATCCTGCGTCCGATGTTCCGCCTGCGGTACGGCGATCAGCTCTACGCCGCCCAGGACAATCTGATCGAAGGCGACAAGATCGAGCTCCGCTTCGCCGGGGTCGAGAACTTCGATGCGGGCGAGAGTGCCGACGACGTCGAGCTCCTCATGGGGTCGCCCTTCGGAGACGTCGTGTTCGACTGGAAGAACAACGGCGACCTCACGTGGCGGTTCGAGGGCTCGAAGCGCGACGCGAAGTGATACACAGGCCGGCATGGGTTGGTGGAGCCAGCAGAGCGCACGCTACAAGGATCTCCTCGCCGAGTACGGCGCGGTGGCGC
Organism: Myxococcota bacterium; assembly: GCA_041389565.1. Classification (GTDB taxonomy): domain Bacteria; phylum Myxococcota_A; class UBA796; order UBA796; genus JACKEQ01. Next base: position 71,254 of record JAWKRP010000002.1, on the reverse strand, counting down.
TGGGCGTGTGGCTCACGATCTTCGTGATCACCCTCCTCGGGTTCTGGGCGGCGATCAACGCCGGGTTCGAGTTCGAGGGCACCGCGGGTACCGTCGGGAAGTTCGGCGCGGCGTATGGAGCCACGCAGCTCACGAAGCCCCTGCGCATCGGCCTGACCGTCGTGCTCACCCCCATCGTCGCCCGCCTCAAGCACCGCATGATGGGCACCGAGCCCGAGCCCGCCGCTCCCGAAGCCGTGCCCGAAGGCGCCGAGTCCTCGGAGTAGTCGCACGAGCCGGTCAGGCGGACGCTGTCGAAGCGCCGGCCATCAGCGATCAGCCCTCGGCAATCAGCTCCATCGCTCCATCCTCCCAGCTGACCTCTGACCGCGGATTGCTGACCGCCGCGTCGACCGGCACGTGGATCGCACCCCCTCAGAGCGTGAACGGGAACAGGCGCACGGCACGGGCCGTCAGCGTCACCTGCGTGCCATCCAGCCCGGCCGGCAGGCCCTCCGGGAGGTCGAGCAGCACGAGAGACCCGTGCACACGGAGCGCTGCGCACCCCGACGACCCCGGCACCTCCAGAGTCCCGGTGATCTCGAGCCGCTCGCCCGAGGCCCGCAGCCCTTCCGGCTCGATGGCGGGCGCCAGATCGGCGGGACACACCTCGGGCACGTCGAGCTCCACATGGGCGCGCGAGCCCACCTCCGGCGCGGCCCCCACCCACTCCGCCTCGCAGACGGACCCCGACCGCACGGGCTCGAAGCGCACGCGCGCGGGCGGCCCGGCATCGATCACCCCCAGCACGCGGATCTCCATGAGGCCAGCATGCGCGCGACGTGAGCGCGTCGCAAGCGGGTTTTGCCGGGCCCTCCAGCACGCGGGCCCGTCCCCGTCGGCGCCCCCGACGGTGGGTGCACTACAGTGCGGTATGTCCGAATACGACGAGCTGCCGTACCCCGACGCCCTCCACGAGGGCACCCACATCGACGCGCTGGCGAGCCGCGCCCGCCTGCTCGGTGTCCGGGCGCCCGACCCCGAGACCGCCCGGGTGCTCGAGGTGGGCTGCGCGATCGGCGGCAACCTCATCGCGCTCGCGAGCGCCCTCCCGAACGCGACCTTCGTGGGGCTCGACCGCTCCACCACCCAGATCGCCGAGGCCGACCGCCGCCGCCGCGACCTCGGGGTCACGAACCTCCGGTTCGAAGCCGCCGACCTGCTCGACGTCGACGCCTCCTGGGGCGAGTTCGACTACATCGTGGCGCACGGCGTGTTCAGCTGGGTCCCGCCCGACGTCGCGGACGCGCTGCTCCGCCTGAGCGCGCGCCTGTCGCCGAACGGCGTCATGTACGTGTCGTACAACGTCTTCCCGGGCTGGTCCGACCGCATCGCGATCCGCGAGCTGGTCGTGCGGCACACCGCCAACCTCCCGAGCCCCCGCCAGCGCGTGGCGCAGGCGCGCCAGCTGCTCGAGTTCCTGGCCCGCCAGTCCCCGCCCGGTGCCTGGGCGCACGACCTCGAGCGCATCCTCGCCGAGTTCCACGAGCACGACGACGCCTACCTGTTCCACGAGTGGCTCGAGACCCACAACCACCCCCAGTGGTTCGAGGACTTCGTCGCGCGCGCCTCCGCCGCGGGGCTCCGCTACCTCACGGATGTCCAGCTCCCCCGGGTGGTTCCGGGCAACTACGGCCCCGAGGTCGACGCGACGATCGGGCACATGGACGAGCTCGGAACCGGCCGCTACCTCGACTTCCTCGGCGACCGCACCTTCCGGCAGAGCCTGCTGGTGCGGGCCGATGTCGACATCGACCGGCGGATGGACGCCTCCCGCATGCGCGAGTTCCGGTTCTCGGCGCGCTTCTCGGCCGACGGCCCGCCGCCCGCCGACGGCCCGTGGGAGCTGCACGGCCGCACGGGGGAGTTCCAGGCGAGCACCCCCACCGCCAAGGCCGCGCTCGCGCACCTGTACGCGGTCCGTCCCGAGCGGCCCAGCTTCGACGAGCTCGTGGCCGTGCTCCCGCCGGAATCCCTCGACGAGAAAGACCTCTTCGAGACCCTGCTCGCGTGCGTGCTCCGCGACTGGGTCGGCCTGCACGTGTGGCGCAGCCCGCTCGTGTCCGCCGTGCGCACGCGCCCCAAGGCCTGGTGGCTCGCCCGCGAGCTCGCGTCCGGCGACGCCGTGCCCAGCCTGCTGCACCAGAACGTGCGCGTGGGGCCGCTCGGCGAGCTGTTCCTGAAGCAGCTCGACGGGAAGCGCAGCCTGGAGGACATCGCGCGCAACCTCGCGAAGCTCGAGGAATCCGGCTCGCTCCAGGTGGGCTGGCCCGGCGAGCGCCCGACGAGCAAGCGCGACCGGATGGTCGTGCTCACCGCCCTCGTGGAGAACCACGTCCAGTCCCTCGCCCACCTCGGGCTCCTGGTGCGCTGACGCGTGGAGCCGCTCCCCGTCCCGTTCTGGGATAGGATCGAGCATGTTCCTCACCTTCCTGCTCGGCTGCCCGAGCCCGCCCACGACCGCCACCACGCCCGCGCCCGTCGACGAGCCCGAGCCATGTGCGGTCACCGCGCTCGTGCTCGCTCCGACCGACGGCGCCGAAGGCGTCTACCACCGCGACCCGCTCGTCTGGGCGCTCTTCGGGGCCGACCCCACCGCCACGGCCGAGGTCGTCGGTCCGAACGGCCCCGTGGCCGGGCAGCTCGTCGAAGCGCCGCCCGGGGAGCTCGTGTTCCTCACCGACGCGCTCGAGCGCTCGACGACCTACACGGCCACGCTCGCGCTGTGCACCGGCAGCCGAGCCGTGGTGTCCACCTTCACGACCTCCGACCTCGGCGCTCCCCTCGACGACCCCGGCTCGCCCGTCGGCCGCACCTTCGTGGGCGACCTCGAGTCGGCCGAGTGGGTCGAGCCCGCCCAGGCGTGGGGCCCCCTGCTCGACCAACAGGGATCGACGGCGGGCCTCGCCGTCACGGTCGTGTCGCGCACGTCGATCCGGCTCGGCGCCGTGAACCCCGAGGTCCCGACGGAACAGGACCTCTGTTCGCCCACCACCGAAGCGGCCGGGCTCGACCTCGCGGCGTCTCCCGCTCTCGACGTTCCCGTCGACCGCCTGCCGCTGCCCCTGGTCCCCGACGTGCTGTTCCAGCTCGAGGAGGCCACCTTCGGCGCGGTCTTCACCTCGAGCGGCGACACGCTGGAGCGCGGAAGGGTGCAGGGGCAGCTCGACCTCCGCGACCTCGGCGACGACGTCTGTTCCCTCGTGGAGACGTTCGGCATCGACTGCGTCCCGTGCGCCGACGGGGAGATCGACTGCATGCGCTACGACCTGCGCCAGATCCCGTTCACCGACCTCGGGGGCCCCGCGCTCGTGGCCCGGACGGCCGTCGACATCGCGAACGACCCGTCCTGCAGCCCCTGATCGCACGCTGCACCCGCGTCAGGTGTAGACCCACATCGCCAGCTGGCACACCCACGAGGTGAGCACCGGGATCGTGAAGTTGTCTTCGAGCCGCGTGCTCAGCAGCTCCACGATCGACCCCGCCACCCCGCCGATCACGGCCAGCAGGAACAGGATGTGCAGCGGCGCGAGCGTCCACTGGAAGGCCACCAGGTACGCGTAGCCCGCGATCATCGACACGAACGCGAACGCCACGGAGCCTTCGAGCGACTTGCCGCCCGGGATCCGGATCTGCCCGTACGTGCGCCCGATGAGCCCGGCCACCGGGTCGCCCACGGCCAGCGCGAGCAGCCCGAGCACCCCGGCCGGACCGAACGCCGTGAAGCTCAGCACCCACAGCGCCGTGCCGTACCAGGTGGCCGAGTTCACGCGGTACCGCTCGTGGTCGCGCGCGATGGGACCGAAGAACCACATGCACATCCGGTTCACGGTCGGGCTGACGCGCCGCGCGGCCTCGAGGCTCCATGCCCACACCACGAACGCGGACGCGCTCCAGAACGCCGTGGTGGGCGTGAACACGAACTGGAAGAACGCGACCACCGTGAGCCCGGACGCGAGGTGCACGGCCGAGCGCTTGTAGTTCGTCGGGTGCAGGTGCCGTGCGCGCCCGCCCTCGGACTTCACGGAGAGCGCGAACGCCTCGTACATCGGCGACACGTTCTCGCGGAGCGTCAGCCAGTCCATCCGCGTCGGACCGACGTCGTCGGGCTTCGGGAGCTCGGCCAGCACGGCCTCGAACGCGTGCTGCAGCCGGATCTCCCCGCGCTTGTGGGCCGGATGGTCGGCGAACCACAGGGCCAGCTCGCGCCCCTTCGCCTCGACCACCGCCAGGGCCTCGCGCGCCGCGGGGATCTGGGCCTCCTGGAACACGACGGGGTCGAGCATCACGAGCCACGCGTGGACTTCGTGAGCGAACGGCGGCGCCGGAGGAGGGGCGGGCATCGGCCCTACCTATCGCGAGACGCTTCGGGTGCGAAGACCGACGCGAACCGGTCGGGGTTCTGGATGCCGAGAGCCCGCATCTCCCCTCGCGCACTCTCGATCAGCCCCGCATCGGCGGGGTCTCCGGACCACTGCCCCCTGCGGAGCCGCGCCGAGAAGGCGTGCAGGCGCATGTCGAGCGCGAGCAGCTGCGCTTCGGCGTCCGCCAGCTGGGTGAGCGCGGAGGCGTCGTCGCCCTCCTGATGGGCGCACAGGGCGTCGATCAGCCGGGCCAGCGCGGGCCCCCAGCCGCTCGACGACTTCGCGATGGCCGCGGCCTCCTTGCGGGCCAGCTTGCAGTACGACGTGTCGCCGCCATCGCGAGCGAGGCCGAGCGCCAGGCGTGCGCGGTGGTAGCGGCCCGGCACGTTCATCACGTCGACGCGGAGCAGCAGGGAGCTCTTCAGGGCCGGCCAGTCGGCCTCCCACGCATCCCAGGCCGCCTGCGACTCGCCCTTGTAGGCGTGCAGCATCGACAGGCCCATCATGCGCCACCAGTCGGGAGTGGTGAACCCGTGCCGCGCGCGGTGCACGAAGGTCTCCTGCATCGCCTGCAGGCCGGGGTCCGGGTCGTCTTCCGCGATGCGCACGAACAGCGCGCGTGCGTACTCCAGGTAGTGCACGAGCTGGAGGTTGCCGTTCTGGCGGGCCTCCGTGAGCCGCGGACCGATGATGCGCTTCAGGCGATGCCAGTCGCCCCGCAATGAGAGCGCGTCCACGTGGAACGTGGCGACCTGGCTGAGCTCCCAGGTGACCCCCCGGCACTCGCGCAGCAGGTCTTCGGCCTTCTCGAGCGCTTCGCACGACTCCGGCCAGCGCGACACCAGGAACGCGCGGATGCCCCGCTGCAGCTGCACGATGGCGCGCCCGTGCGGACGCTCGATGGACACCGCGAGCTTCTCGGCCTCGGCCAGGATCTCCTCGCTGCGCGGCAGGTGGTCGGTCGACTCGGTGACCGAGTACGCGCCCTCCAGCGCGAGCGCGCGACAGATGCGGTACGGCTCGCCCACGTCGAGCGCGCGCAGCAGGTGGCGCACCTGGAAGTCGGTCGCGCGGATGGTGTCCATCACCGACATCGCGCTGGCGACCGACCACAGCGTGTCGACCTCGAGGAGCTCGGCGCGCGTGACGTCGTCGCGCAGCGTGTAGCCGAGCCCGCGCCACCACAGCCGACCGCGGTTCCAGAGCAGCCGGGCCAGCGCCGTGTTCGGGCTCTTCGCGAGCGCCAGCCCGAGCACCTCGAGCACCTTCGACATCTCCTGCACACCGCGATCGGCGTGCCCGCCCGCCAGGAACTGCTCGGCAGCGGCGCGCCGGAGCTCCACCTGCTCGTCGGCGGGAGCGCGGTCGGCGGCCTGGAGGTACGCCTCACCCGCTTCGTAGGGCCGCCCGGCGCTGACCAGCGCCTGCGCCTGCGCGTGGTGCACCTCCCAGGACTCCTCGCCGAGCGCGATGGCCTCGCCGTACAGGCGCGCCGCATGCGCGAACGCGAGCGTGTCGGCGGCCCCCTCCGCGGCTTCGATCGCCAGCAGCCGCGCGCGGTCGACGTTCCCCGCCGCCCGGTGGTGGACGAACCGCCGCTCGGCGTCCGTTCCGAGGCGGTCCATCGCTTCGGCGAGGCTGCGATGGATGTCGACCGCGCCTGCCGCCAGATCTTCCACCACTGTCTCGCGGATGCGGTCGTGGTACGCGACCACCCGCTCCTTGCCGGGCACTCCCAGGCTCCGCACGAGGTGCGCGCGCACGAGCCGCGACACGGCCGCGTGGTCGCCAGACATGCCCGTCGCCTCGCGCAGGATGTCGCGCCCGACGGGCTGCCCCGCGACCGCGATGAACTCCAGCAGGCGACGCGCGGCGCCCGGCAGCACGTCGCGGCGCTGGCGCACGATGCCCGCGACCGACACCGGACCCTCCGCGTCGAACTCCTGGACGTGCCGCGCCAGCGCGTCGAGCAGGAACGGCGTTCCGTTCGCCTCCGCGAGCAATGCGGGGACGGCCTCCTCCTTCACGCGCCCCTTCAGCATGCGGCGCGCGGCGGGCTCCTCGAGCGCGCCCACCTCCAGGCGCTCCACGGCGATGCCCAGCCGCTCGAGCTCGGCCAGCGCGGACGGAACGTCGGTCTCGGCACCTTCGGGACGCATCGTCGCGATGAGGAAGATCGGCGGAGGATCCGGGGGCTGGAGCAGCTCGACGAGCAGCGCTGCGCTGTCGGCGTCTCCCCACTGGATGTCGTCGATGTAGAGCATCACGAACGCGTCGCGCGCGAGGGCCGTGAGCAGCTCGCGGAGCGCGAGCCCAGCCCGGCGTCGGAGCTCGCCGGCCTCGAGATCGGTCGGCGAGGTGCGCTCGAAGATCCCGTCGAAGCTCTGGAACACCCGCATCAGCGCCGCATCGTGCTCCGGCTGGTACCGCGCGCGATCCGCGGCGGGGAGCGTGAGCAGGTGCGCGGCCACGTCGTCGACCAGCTCGTCGAGCGCCTTGAACGGCACGCTCTCGCGCTCGTAGCAGCGCCCGGAGAACGCCAGCACGTCGGTGTCGTCGCGGAGCTCGGCCACGAACTGCTCGGCCAGCACGGACTTCCCCATGCCCGACGGCCCGGTGACCACGACCACGCGGGGCTTCCCGGGCAGCACCCGCGTGACGGCATCCGACAGCTGCCGCAGCTCGGCATCCCGCCCGACGAACGCCCCACGGCCCGACGCCCCCACCCGGATCCCGAGCTTCTTCCGGATCTCCGAAGCCGTCGGACGGTCGCCGGGCTCGGTACGGAGCAGCGCCAGACACAGGTCGACGAGATCGCGCGGCGCATCGGGGTTGAGCTCCAGCGGCGAAGGGGCGGTGCGCATGCGCTTCGCCGCCAGGATCTGCCGGGGAGCCCCGAGGAACGGCACCTGGCCCGTGAGCGCTTCGTACAGCAGACAGCCCACGCTGTACCAGTCGCTCGCCGGCCCGGCGTCCTTCCCGGCGGCCGTCTCGGGCGCCATGTACGCGGGAGTGCCGATGCGCACGCGCTGACGTCCGTGCCGGCGCGCAGCCAGCTCGGCCGCGAGCCCGAAGTCGAGCAGCACGAGCCGGTCGCGCGCGTCGACCAGGATGTTCGAGGGCTTCACGTCGCGGTGCAGGATGCGCGAGTCGTGCATCGCCCCCAGCCCGTGCACGACCTGCTCGAGGGCCACGCGCAGGCGCTCCGGGTCGAGCACCCCCGCGATGTCGGGCGGCGGAGCGAACGCGCCTCCGGACCCCTCGGAGCCCAGCAGGTCGTCCGACAGGATCGACAGGTTGAACGTGTCTTCTCCCGACGGCGTGAACCCCGGGCGCACGTACGACATGAAGTCCTGGCCCTCGACCAGCTCCATGGTGAAGAACCACTGCTCGCCTTCCGTGACCAGCTCGTACAGCGACACCAGGTTCGGGTGCACGAAGTCGGTGAGCGCCCGGAACTCGCGCTTGAAGCTGCGCACGGCGTCGACGTCGAGCGAGCGTACGGTCTTGAGCGCGACGGCGAGCTCCTGGTCGCGGTCGAACGCCTCGTAGACCACGCCGAACCCCCCGGATCCCAACACCCGTCGGATCTCGAAGCGCTCGGTTCCCTGGAAGGCCATGCTCATGGAACCGAAGCCTACTCCACCGGTGCTATCTTCGGTCGCGATGTGGACACTCGCACTGCAGCTCGCCGGGGCCTCCGACCACTTCGACGGTCGCGCGTCCACGCGGGATCCCGCTCGCGATCTCACCGACGTGTACGCGTGGGTCGGAGAAGAGGCCGGACAGAGTCGCCTGGCGCTCGTCATGAACCTGCACCCGTACGCCGGTCGGCGGTCGCGGTTCAGCGAGGACATCACCTACCGGCTCGAGCTGCGGCGCGCGTCGGTCGAGGGCACCGGTCCCGACACCCACGTCGAGACCGGCGAGGCGTTCCGGATCGACTGCCATCTCACCGAGAGCCGCGACGCCATGCGGTGCCGGCTCGAGCCCCGCGGTGCGCACTGTCCGTCCTGCGTGCGCGTGCTCACCGCGCGGATCGACGACCCCGCCGGCGCGACCGCCGACGGCATCCGCATGTACGCCGGCCTCCGGCGCGACCCGTTCTTCGTGAACACCCTCGTCGTGTCCCGCGAGCGCGGGCGCCAGGGCGACAAGCCCCCCAAGCGGCTCGATGTCACCGACAACGCGCTCGTCCGAGCGTCCGTGCTGTCGCTGGTGTTCGAGCTCGACCCCTCCGAGGTGCTCGGCGGAGACGGGATGTTCGCGGTGGCCGGCCGCTCCGTGTGGCAGGCGTACCTGCCCGACACCCCGCGGCTCGGGCGGCTCGAGTGATGCTCCTGCTGCTCCTCGCCTGCGGACCGAAGCACCCCGCGGTCGTCCACACCTTCCCGGGCGCCGATGGGCGGTCCTGCGCCTCCCAGCGGGTGGTGACGGTAGACCCCGACCCCTGGAGTGCGGTCACGAGCATCGCGGTGCGGCTGCAAGCCGACACCCCCGCTGCCGTCGGGCCTCCCCGGTCGCCTCTCGCCATCGTCCATCCAGACGACCTCTCCGGCGGCCTGCGGATCGACCTCGACGGCGAGCTCGGCCCGGCGGCGTGCACCCTGGTCCCGGGAGATCCGAACGCGGAGCAGCGCACCTGTGGCCCGTACACGTTCTCCATCCACTACACGCCGCTGTGCAGCACCGTCCCGATGGAGGAGGGCCTCGAGCGCATGGGGCGCCCGGAGACCGCCAACTTCGTGCTCGCGCAGAAGTTCGGCACGCGCATGCCCGAGCCCGACGTGCGGAACACGTGGAACACGCTCGAAGCCTTCGACCTCACGGGCCGGATCGCCGCGTGTGCGTCCGGGGGGCCCGGCTGTGCGGAGCTCCTGGCGATCCAGGCCCAGATGGACCGCGGGCTGGCCCGCCTCGACGCCCTCGACCGCTTCGACGACCCGAAGAAGGCGCGGAACCTCACGTCCGAGGGCGCCGGGCTCGACTGGTGCCCGTGGTCCGTCACGCCCGACGGCCTGCGCTGCGAGGGTCCGCACCCGCTGCGCGACCTGCTCACCGACGACTTCCTGCTGGTCGACACCCGCAAGCGGTGCACGGTCGACACGGGGTCCTTCCTCGAGATCGAGCTCGCACACCTCCAGGAGCGCGCGCCCGGCCCCGACGGCCTGCGCCACCAGACCTGCGGCGGGCGCACGCCCGGCGACGACGTCATCGACCGCCTGCTGACGCTCACCATCAACGGCCCCGACCGGGTGCCGCCGGGCGCCCCGCTGTACGGCCCGTCCGACGCCGCGCCCGACCCGCACCGCGGAGATGGCGTCGACGCGCCACCCGAGCCGTTCCCGTCGGAGTTCCCATGGCTGCGGGAGCCCCGCTACGCGGACTGACCGACCGGAGACGAGAGCGTCACTGGGCTACAGCCGCCAGCGGCCCGTCTTCCACCGTCGCACCCGAGTCGACCACCCGAAACGCGCCCGTCAGAACGTCCCAGTCCCCCAATCGCTCGTCGATCTCGATCTCCAGGTCTCCGAGCCGTACCGTCGTCTTCCACGCCCAGGGCGCGAAGTCGTCGGTCAGCCAGACGAGACCGACCTCGTCGATGAGCTCGGTGCCATCCAGCACGACGTCCGAGGAACCGACTCCGACCAGCCCCGAGGGACACTCCCCGTCGGACGTCGGTCGATACGACGCGCCTCGCCACCATTCGCGGGCCGAGACGCAGACCGGACCGACGGTCTCGAAGTGGGCGGACTCCGCAACCAGCGGCTGGCTGCACAATCGCTCGCCCGCGAAGAAGGGAACGTCCGCCGCCGGAGCGAACAGCTGGTACGTACAGCTCTCGAGTCCGATGGCCCTCGGCGGGGGCGCCAGGATCGGGTGGTCCGCACAGCCTGCCGAAGCGACGACGATGCACCCGAACTGAAGGATGGCTCTCGTCATCGTAGACACTCCCCTGAATCTGCGGGTCGTCGACGGGTGCGAACCCGTGTCAGAAGCGGAGCAGCACCGTGACCCGCCCGGTGAACCCGTTGCCCTGGGTGTCCCAGCCCCCGAACACCCCGATGGCGTCGCCCCGCCGGAACCCGAAGTTCGCACGCGGCCCGATGTACGAGGTCTGCAGGCCGCCCGGGAACGTGAACGTGGGCTCGTACTGACCGCCCAGCGAGAGCTGGTGGCGCACCGTGATCAACAGGAGGTCCTGCTTCCACAGCTCGTCGGCGGTGCCGCCGAACGGCTGGAGCACGCGCAGCTCCGTCCAGCTCTCGATGTACAGCGGGAGCGGCGGCACCTCGAGCGCGAACGAGAGCCCCGGCGACACGTACGGCACGGCCGCCGGAGAGAACCGCATGCCTCCGCCCACCCAGCCCGCGAGGTAGAGCGCGCCGATGTCGGCCGTCACGCCCACGTCGAGCTCGGCTTCGCGTCCGGACAGGCGGGCGACGGGCGCGATGGCGACGGTGCGGCTCACGGGTGCGAACACGCCGACCCGCACCTGGCTGGCGCGCTGGAAGTCGAGCCGCGCGTAGCCCCCGGCCCACGCGGGCGTGGAAGCGAACAGGAGCGCTGCGAGGAGCGGCCTCATGGGGCACCTCCCGGGACGTAGCGGGGTTCGCAGGGCTGCCCGACCACGTCGCCCGGGCAGTCGTCGAGCGCGAGCAGGAACGCGATCAGCGCGGTGACGTCGGGCCCACCGGGCTCGTCGTCGACCCAGAACTCGTGGCCGATGCCCGCCACCCCGAGGCTCGCCATGCTCCGACGCTCGTGCTCGCCGATCACGGGATGCGTCCGCGCGCGGTTCGCGATGATCACGGGCCGCCGCTGCTCCTTCAGCACCAGCGCCTGCAGGCTCAGCGCGGGGTCGGCATGCACCGGGGTGTCGGCGTGGTCGATGTTGTACGCGACGTAGCCACCCGCGCCCGGCCACAGCTCGCTCGCGTCGCGCTTCAGGTGCGTCGCGAGGTCGGCGGCGGGCTCCTTCCCCAGCGCCAGGGCCACGGCCACCCCGCCGTCGTGCAGGTAGGGCGCGCTCGCCCACAGGCCCCGGAGCGGCGTGGTCTTGTAGCCGATCTCCCGAACCCCGAGGAACCCGTTGATCGGGCTGGCCTTCGTGACGGCTTCGCCGGTGGCCGGGTCGTACTCCGCGCTCGCGAACCGCCGCACCGTACGGGCCGATACGGCGCGCTGCGGCTCGGTGCCCATGGGCGGGCCGTAGCCGCGGTACAGCACGCGCCAGCCCGCCGTGGACGGGCTCCGCGGGCCTCCGTATTGCTGGCGGCCGTCGGGGCCGAGCCAGTGGATGACGTTGTCGGTGAGGTACGGCCCCGCGTGGCACCCTTCGCAGCCCGCTTCGCGGAACACCTCCTGGCCGCGCTCCACGAGCTTCGGGTCGAGCCAGGCCGACGTGTTCGGCGGCGGCTGGAGCCAGTCGAGCATCAGCGACACCGTGTCGCTCACGAAGTCGTCCGTCACGGTGCCCGGGTACTTCTCCGCGAACCGCGCCACGTCGTTCGCCTCGGCGAAGTCGGGCGGGACGCCGAGCCGGTAGCCGAGCAGCGCCAGCGACGTGTTGCGCAGCTCGCCCTGCGGCCCGTAGTCGGCCGGGGTGCGCCGGCGACCCTCGTTCGCCTCCATCTGGAAGAGCTCGTCCGGGATGGACTTCGTGAGCTGGAACACCCGCACCGACGCGGCGTCCAGCAGGCCGGGCACCCCGTCGAGCGTGCCGAGGATGTCGGCCTTCATCTTCGCGGTGTACTCGGGACCGGCCGTCGCAGCGGGGCTGAAGTCGACCCACACGTCCACGAGCTCGTCGCACGTGAGTGCATGGAACGGGCTCGGCTCCTCCCACGGGAGCGCGGCGGACCGCTCCTCGCACAGCCCGATCTGGCCGGTGAAGTCGAGCGCGCCCGTCCACACGGTGTTGTTGCGGTCGGTGTCGTCGAAGATGGCGCCGTTGCTGTTCGAGGGCCACGCGCCCTGTGTGTAGAGAGGCGGGATCTGGATGGTGTTGTACCGGGCATCGCCCGTGACGTCGGCCCAGCCCCGTGGCTGCAGCAGGATCGACTGCACGACGCGCCGCTGCACCTCCTCGGGGTTCGTGTGCATGTTCGCGTGCACCCAGCTGGCCCAGTTCGCGGCGGCGTCGCGGTCGTCGCTGTGGATGTCGCCCCCGATCACGAGCGCGGCGAGCAGCGGGTTGGCCGACAGCCCGACGATCCAGCCGAAGTCGATGTCCTGGTTGCCCACCGCCCAGGCGTGCTTCGGCTCGTAGGGGCTGCCGGGCGTGGGCTTCGCGGGGTCGGACGACATCAGGTCGGCCTTGCCGTCCTGGTCGATGTCGAGGCTGTAGTGGCACGCCGCACAGCTCATGCGCAGGCGGAACGCGCCGTCGGGTGCGCCCTCCATCCCCGTGGCGGACGGCCGGATGAGGAACGGCAGCTCGGCGTCTTCGGGCGGCGCCTGGACGGGCACGACCCCGATGGGGAACGGCGATCCCGCCTCGACGTCGAGCCCGGTGTGCACGCGCTCGGGAACGGGCAGACCATGGAGGGTGGTGCCGGCCGGGAACTCGAGCACGAGGTCGGAGGTGTGCCCGTCGCCGTTGCCCGTGAACAGGTTTCCCGGGGTGCCGTCGAGGGCGTCGACGGCCGCGATCACGGCCTCGAGCACGGGCTTCGGCTCGGTGCACCCCTCTCCGCACGGAACCGTGACCGTGCCCTGGAGCACCCCGAGGATGTCGGTGACCGTGCGCTCGTTGCCGAACGCGCCCTGCTTGAAGAAGCCCTCGCCCCACAGCAGGAACTGCTGGTAGTCGTCGGGCTGCACGGGCACGCCCGCGAGCAGGAGGTCGGGAGTGCCGCCCCCGTTCAGGTGCTCGATGGGGCCCCAGTTCTTCGGAGGGGGCTGACGGCACGAGAGCAGGGCGGAGGTCGCGAGGCCGAACAGGAGGACGGAGCGCTTCATGCGCGCGACACTACTACGGGTGGGGCCCGCACGTCGGCGGTTCAGGGCAGGTCGACCCGCCACACGGCGCGAGCGCGCGCGACCTCGATTCCGCCCGCGTTGCGCAGCACGGCTTCGACCTTCACGTCGTGCCGGCCCGTGCCCGTGGGCGCTTCCACCTCGCACGTCGCGGTGATCGGCCCGCGCGCCTTCTTCACGTACGTCATGCCGAGGTCGACGATGATGCCCCGAGCGCCCGGCGGGAGCGTGGAGTACGCCGCGAGGCCCGTCGCGACCTCACCGAGGTTCATCAGCGCGATCGCATGCAGACTGTTCAGGTGGTTCCTGACGATCCGACGGTCGGACAGGCGCACTTCGGAGCGCCCGCGCGACAGGTGCTGTACCCGGAACGGGAGCGTGCCGGTGTACGGCGCCGCCATGCCGACGAGCTTGGAAAAGAGCCTTTTCCCACCCGGCAGTGGCGCGAGCGTCTCGTAGATGGACAGCAGGGAGGTCGGATCGAGCATGCTCCTCACCTACCTGTCGACCCGAGATAAGGCCACCGGCGGAGGATCGATGACCAGCCCCTACCCCACCCTTCTCTCGCCGCTCCAGGTCGGCTCGGTGACCCTCAAGAACCGCGTGCTCATGGGGTCGATGCACGTCGGTCTCGAGGAGGAGCGCGGTGGGTTCCAGCGGCTGGGCGCGTACTTCGCCGAGCGGGCCCGGGGCGGCGTCGCGCTGATGGTGACGGGTGGCGTCGCGCCGAGCCGGCGTGGCTGGCTCAAGCCGTTCGCGGCGAAGCTCACGACGAACCGCGAGGCCCGCAACCACCGCATCGTGACCGACGCCGTGCACGAAGCCGGCGGGCGCATCGTGATGCAGGTGCTCCACGCGGGTCGGTACGGCTACCACCCCGTGTCGGTGGCCCCTTCGCGCATCCGGAGCCCGATCACGCCCTTCACGCCGTTCCCGCTGACGAGCCGCGGTGTGCACCGCACGGTCGAGCAGTTCGCGACCACCGCCGCGCTCGCGCAGACCGCCGGGTACGACGGGGTCGAGATCATGGGGTCCGAGGGGTACCTCATCAACCAGTTCATCGCCCGGCACACGAACCGCCGGACCGACGAGTGGGGCGGGGCCTACGAGAACCGGATCAAGTTCGCGCTGCGGATCGTGCAGCGGGTGCGCGAGGAGACCGGGCCCGACTTCATCGTGATCTTCCGGCTGTCGATGATCGACCTGATCCCCGATGGCAGCACGTGGGACGAGGTGGTGCTGCTCGCGAAGGAGCTCGAGGCGCATGGGGTCTCGATGATCAACACGGGCATCGGCTGGCACGAGGCGCGCGTGCCCACCATCGCCACGCTGGTGCCACGTGCGGCGTTCACGTGGGTCACCCGGAAGCTGCGCGACGAGGTGAGCGTGCCGTTGATCACGAGCAATCGGATCAACATGCCGGAGACCGCCGAAGCCGTGCTCGCCCGCGGCGACGCCGACATGGTGTCGATGGCCCGCCCCCTGCTCGCCGACCCGGAGTGGGTCGACAAGGCCGCATCGGGCCGCGCCGACGAGATCAACACGTGCATCGCGTGCAACCAGGCCTGCCTCGACCACGTGTTCGAGAACCGCCGCGCGAGCTGCCTCGTGAACCCGCGTGCGTGCCACGAGACCGAGCTGGTGTACCGCACGAAGTCCGAAACCGGCCGCGTGGCCGTGATCGGGGCCGGTCCCGCGGGGCTCTCCGCGGCCGCGGTCGCTGCCGAGCGCGGGTTCCGGGTGAAGGTGTTCGACGCCGCTCCCGAGCTCGGCGGGCAGTTCAACATGGCGCGGAGGATCCCGGGCAAGGAGGAGTTCCAGGAGACCATCCGGTACTTCCGCCGGCGCCTCGAGCTGCTCGGGGTCGAGGTCGCGCTCGAGACGCGCGTCACACCCGAGACGCTCGCCGGAACCCCGTGGGATCACGTCGTCGTCGCGACGGGCGTCACCCCCCGCCGCAGCGGGATCCCCGGTGAAGACGGGCCGAACGTGCTGTCGTACGTCGACGTGCTGGCGCGCGGTGCCGAGGTCGGTCCGCGCGTCGCCATCATCGGTGCCGGCGGCATCGGGTTCGACGTCGCCGAGTTCCTCGCGAGCCGCACCCACGAAGAGCCCGACCTCGAGGCCTGGCTGGCGCACTGGGGCGTCGACCGCGCGCACGCCACGCCCGGCGCCCTGCTGAAGCCGAGCCCGCCGGCTCCGGCCCGCACGATCCACCTGTGCCAGCGCCGGCCCGGCAAGCTCGGCCGCAAGCTGGGGACCACCACGGGCTGGATCCACCGCGCCCAGCTCAAGCACGCGGGTGTCGAGATGCTCTCGTCCTGCGAGTACCACCGCATCGACGCGCAGGGGCTGCACCTGTCGGTCGACGGCGTGAAGCGCGTGCTCGAGGTCGACCAGGTCGTGATCTGCGCGGGTCAGGAACCCGACCGGTCGCTCGAAGCGCCCCTGCGGGCCGCCGGGTACACCGTCCACCGGATCGGCGGAGCGGACGAAGCCCGCGAGCTCGACGCGAAGCGCGCGATCGATCAGGGAGCCCGGCTCGCCGCCTCCTGGTGAGCCTCGACGAGGATGCCGTGGTCCACGAGGGCCCGCACGACCTCCGTCGGGAGGCTCGCCGGGTCGTCGAGCTGGTCGAGGACGGCATCGGGCAGATCGAGCGCGTCGTACTCCGACCACCCCACGAGGTGGGCGCGCCCCTCCTGACGTGAGGCCGTGAACACGCCCGGAACGACGGGCTCCGTCACGGGTGCGGGGTGCTCCCGGGCCAGCCAGGCGGCCTTCAGGGCGCGGCGCCGCACGCTCAGCTCGAACCCACCGAGCTCCCGGACCTCGGACCACGAGAGCCCGGCGACCGCGTCGGCCGTCGCGAGGAACAGGGCTTCGCGGTCGTCCACGAAGCGTCCCCATGGAACGGGCCGCACGGACGGGTCGATCCCGACCTGCCGCAGGGCATGCCTCGCGAGCACGCGCTCGAGCAGCTGGAGGAACGCGCGGAGCTCGAGCCAGAACGCCTGACCCACCGCACCCCGGTCGAGCCGGCAGAACCACGTGGTGCACACGGCCTCGCGGTTCGCCCAGATCGAGCAGCGCCCGTCGTCGAAGTGCGGGCACACGAGCTCGGGGTCGGTCCCGAACCCCGTGGTGCGCTCCACGAGCGTCCACGCGGCGGCATAGTCGGGCGGGATGCCGAGCCCCAGCGGCGTCACGGACACCCGCGCGTCGAGCCGCGCCCGCACGGTCTCAGCGCCCCTTCCCCCTGCGCGGAGCACCCGCCCCACGAGGTAGTTCGGCAGGCGCGGCACGTAGCCGCAGCACTTCACGTCGACCCGGAACCGACCTTCGCACAGTGGGCAGGCTTCGCACGTCGAGCGCGCCTCTCCGCGAACGGGCCCCGGCAGCGCCTCCCCGAGCCAGTCCGCGTAGATCGCCGGGATGCCCGCCATCGGCGTCCATCCTACCCAATGGGGACCACGCGAGGCGAGCCCGCCGCCCGCGCTACCGCCGCCGGCGCCGCACGAGGAGGTCGACGAGCCCTTCGGCGGGCGGAGCGCCCGGAGCCACGGCGCACCCGGCCGACCCCACGAACGAGCAGGGGTCCCCCAGCCCGTCCCCATCCGCGTCGGTCTGATCCGGGTTCGCGACCGACGGGCAGTTGTCGCAGGCGTCGCCGATCCCGTCACCGTCCACGTCGAGGCCCATCGCGTCGAACTCCAGGGGGCACGTGTCGCAGAGGTCCCCGATGCGGTCGCCGTCGGCGTCCGACTGGTCGTCCGCGAGGTCGATGCACAGGTCGCAGGCGTCGCCGGTGCCGTCGCCGTCGCTGTCGGTCTGGACCGGGTCGTTCACGGTCGGACACACATCACAGGCATCGCCGATGCCGTCGCGGTCGGCGTCTCCCTGGTCCGGGTCGGCGACCAGCGGGCATGTGTCGCAGGCATCCCCCACCCCGTCCCCGTCCGTGTCGAGCTGGCTCGGGTCGAACACGTCCGGGCACCCGTCCGAGGTGTCGTCCACCCCGTCGGCGTCGGCGTCCTGGGCGAGTGCAGTGGCGAGCAGCAGGGTCAGCATGGCGGTCCTCCGCTCTCCAATGTCCGCAGCCGCGCCGAAGCTTCAACGCGCGCGGCGATCCGGCGCGCTCACTCCAGCAGGTCGGCCAGGAACGTGTCGGGGCTCGCCCACAGGCTGCCCTCCGCGCACGCGAGGGGCCCTCCGGAGTCCGACCCACCGTCGATCTCGAGCGCCCACGTCCCATCCGCCGCGACGGACAGGGCTCCGTTCGCGAACACCGCGTCGATCGAGCCGTCCGCACCGAGCGAAACGTCGGCCGTCAGGGGGTCGAGCAGGAGGGAGTCGAACGCGCTCCACCCGATGCCCGGGAGCGCCGAAAGCGCCGTGATCTCGAGCGTCGCGACGAACGGATCCGTCGCGTAGCCCATGTCCGGCGGCATCAGTGGATCGGTCGTCAGCGACTCCACGCGGACCCGCAGCGCCGATCCGGTGCAGATCGTGCTGTCGACCGTACGTGCGCGCGCGAGCACGTCCCGTGGGACCGCCAGCGCGACGACGTCCTCTGGGAGGTGCGCTGTGGACGGCTCCAGGCTCCGGGACTGCTTCACGACCAGCCGCGGCCCGAGGGCCGAGCCGTCGGGCCAGCCCGCCGCCATCTCGCGGGACTCGAGGTCGAGGGTGAGCACCGAGCGCTGGTGAGCGGGCGGAAGGGCCGCATTCTCCTCGTCCAACCAGGCGAGCACGACCGCAGAGGTCTGGGTGTACAAGGCCTGGAGCTGCGCATCCGACAAGACCTGCTCGCCCGGCGCGACCTCCGTGCTCGGGCTGATCCGCTCCACGCCCGCAGCGGTGACGCGCACCTGCTCGGGGAGGACGGCCGGACAGGTGTTCGGCGGATTCGCCACGCTGATCGCACCGATCTGGGCGTTGGCGAGCATCGTGATGTCGCCGTCGGGCAGCAGGCTCACGGTGAGCACGTGGTTCGACAGCTCGCGGTCGTCGTCGAACGCCGGGTGCACGAGCACCCCCATGCCGCCGTCGAGGTGGTCGATGCCGGCCGAGCGCCGCTCCTCGAACGCCTCGTGGTTCCAGTACGACGCCCACACGCGCCGCAGGGCGTCTTCGACGGACGGCGAGCCGTTCCGGTGGCCCGTGTGGGACGTGTACAGGCCGGCCCCGTTGAACCCCTCGATGTCCTCGACGTTGCTCGACGACCGGAACCGGAGCCCCTGGGTGTCGGGGATCGACGCGAAGTGTGCGGTGATCTCCGGGAGCAGACCCTGCTGCACGGCGGGCGGGAGCGGGAGATCCTCGAGGAGACCGTGCAGACCGCGCCCCCGCGCGAGGTCTCCGGTGTGCGTGCCCACGGGATTGCCGGACAGGAAGGCGTCGCGGAGCGCCACGTCTGCGGGTGTGGCGAACCGGAGGTCGAACGCCTCGCGCCCCTCCAGCACGAAGAACCGGAGCCGCGCGTCGGACACCCCCACGAACGGCGGGGCGTTCAGCAGTCCGGGAAGCCAGTCGAGCTGGTCGACGTACGCGTGGTAGCCACGGATCGTGAGCCCGAGCGGGAGGTCGGGGGTGTCGACCCCGGGCACGGTGAGCAGCTCGCGCATCCCGGCCGCCTTGCCACCCACCTGGGGGCGCAGGTCGAGCATCGACGGTGCGGTCGCGAGATCGAAGGACCACGGGAGCGTGGTGGGGTCGACGGACTCGAGCACGGGCACCGGCGTGTCGAGCAGCCCCTGCCAGGTGACGAACTCGAGGCCGCTCATGAGCGCCACGCGGAGCTCGCCGCCTTCCGTGGCTTCGAGCGCGACGGGCGAGCGGACGCGGCTCCAGGCGTCCCACTCGGGATCCTGCGTGATGCCCGCGACGTAGAGGTTCGGGATGCCCCGGCTCCGCGCGAGCAGGGAGATGTGCGACAGCGGGGTCTGGGGCACGGACGTGATGAGGGCCGAGCACGGGGGCAGGAAGTCGGGGATCTCGTCGAGCACGAGCACCATGTCGGACCGGGCCTCTTCGAGCCCGTCTTCCCCGGCTCGCACCATGAGGACGCGGCCTGCCGTGAGCCCGGGGTTGTAGACCTCGACCTCGCCGGGCTCGGACAGCTCGGAGTACCGGATGAGCCTGTCTGCGTAGGGGTTTCCCGAGGCCTCCATCGCTTGCGCCGTGGCTTCCTGCTCCGTGGAGCGCACGAGCCAGTGGACGTCGGCGAGCTCGGGTGGACCGTGGGCTTCGAGCATCTCGAAGTAGACCTCGAGGTCGGCGATCGCGATGTCGTCACCGAACTCCAGCTCGAACCCCCAGATCTCGTCGCGCGTAGCGGTCGGCTCGAGGTGCACGACCGTGCCGACGCCGAGGTGCCGGCCGTCGCCGTTGATCTGCTGGTAGAAGTACGGCGAGTACAGCCGGTCGCCTGCGAACCGGATCTGGGCGGCGGGGAAGTAGTCGTCGAGCTCGATCGTGTCGGCCCACGCGCGCAGCTCGACCCAGTCGGCGAACGAGCCGGGGTACACGGGGTAGTCGGTGAGCCCCTCGAACTCGCGCCCGTTGAGCACGGTGTAGATGTAGTACTGGTCGTGCAGGACGTAGAAGTCGGTGTCGACGAAGGAGATGCGCCGCCGGGCTGGGTCCTGGAAGGCGAAGATGTCGAACTTCACGACCGACAGGGCCTTTCGGCCTCCCGCGAGCGCGAAGAACCCGTCGCGGTCGGGGATGCACGGGTACCCGTGGTCGTCGAAGCCCCCACCCTTGTCGAAGCACGGATCGTCCGGAAGGACCTTGGTGTTCGGCGCATCGGGGGTCGCCACGGACAGCCGCCAGGTCGGCCCGCCATCGGGGAACCTCGCCCACACGCCATCCGCCGGGAGCGCCGGCACGTCGACGTGATCGAGCAGCGTGGTCCCGGACCACAGCTCGACGGACTCGCCGTCGCGCGAGACCCCGAACGGAGCGTGCAGCGGGCCCTGCTCCGGCTGATCGTCGGCCCACACGAGCACGCGCCCCCCAGGCTCGAGGACTCGCGGCGGGAGCAGGTACCCGCGGCCCTCCTGGTCGCGGAGCTCGATGCCCCCGATGTCGAGGGGCGCGTCGGAGGTGTTGAGCAGCTCCACCCAGTCGTCGTGCTCCGGGCACTCGTCGTTCGCGGGATCCGCGACCGTGGTGCGGTTGTCGGACTGCACCTCGTTGATGGCGAGCGCAGGGACGACGACCGGCGGAGGCTCCGTCGGCGGAGGGGCAGGACAGCCCGCGAGAACCAGCAACAGCGACCAGGAGCGCATGGGCCGAGCGTACCCCAGGTCCCCGGGGTTCGCGCCCTCCGCCGCGGACTCGGCGTACTCGTGTGGGATACTGCGCGAACCCGCCGAGGACCCCGCACATGACGCTCTGGCTCGCCCTGCTCCTCGCCTGCAAGGACTCGCAGTCCGACACCGACACCGACACCGTGTCGGAGTCCGACGCGGATGCCGACACCGACAGCGACGCGGACACCGACAGCGACGCGGACACCGACAGCGACAGCGACGCGGACACCGATGCCGATGCCGATGCGGACACCGACGCCGATGCGGACACCGACGCCGATGCGGACACCGACGCCGATGCAGACACCGATGCCGATGCAGACACCGACGCCGACGCAGACACCGACGCCGACGCCGACGCAGACACCGACGCCGACGCAGACACCGACGCCGATGCGGACACCGACGCCGATGCAGACACCGACGCCGACGCAGACACCGACGCCGATGCGGACACCGACGCCGATGCAGACACCGACGCCGACGCAGACACCGACGCCGATGCAGACACCGACGCCGATGCGGACACCGACGCCGATGCAGACACCGACGCCGACGCAGACACCGACGCCGATGCGGACACCGACGCCGATGCGGACACCGACGCCGATGCAGACACCGACACCGACCCGACCGACACCGGGTTCGACGTCCAGGCCGCCGCCGTGTGCGCGCGCTGGAACGCCGACCGGCAGTTCCTGTCCGAGGGCACGTGGACCGGCGGGAACGCCAGCGAGCCGCAGTGCGACATCGGCACGCTGTCGCAGGAGGCCCGCGACAACACGCTCACCCAGGTGAACCTCTACCGATGGCTCGCGGCGCGGGGGGCGCTCGCGGAGAACGTGAGCGAGCACCAGGCCACGATGGAGTGCGCGCTCATCATGGACGCGAACAACGACCTGTCGCACGACCCGTACGCCGAGACGCCCGCGTGGGACTGCCTCACGTCCGCAGGCGCGTCCGCGGCGGCCAGCTCCAACATCTCGAGCACCCGGTCGGTGTTCGCGATCGACCTGTACATGTCCGATCGCGGCAACCTGTCCACCATGGGACATCGCCGCTGGATCCTCGGGAACTGGAACACCGGCATCGGGATCGGCGGCACCGACAGCTACAGCTGTCTGAACGTCGGAGGCGCGTTCAGCACGAACACGCCGGGCATGATCCCGTGGCCGCCGGAGGGCATCGTGCCGATCCAGGTCCTCGACCGCGTCTCGTTCCCCGGTGGGAACATCGACCAGACCGGTTGGACCGTGCAGTCCGACTCGATCCCGCTGGCGGGCGCGAGCGTGACGATCACGAACAACGGGTCGACCCTCGCGCACACCGACCAGGTGCTGCTCGAGAACTACGGCAGCCGGTACGGCTACCGGTTCGCGCCCAGCGGGTGGACCTCCACGGCCTACGAGACCTACCACGTCGAGATCTCGGGGGTGTCGCAGCCCTTCGCGTACGACGTGACGTTCGTCGACTGCGACGACTACTGACGCCGCTGGAGTGTCGATGGTGCTCGCCCTGCTCGCCACTCCGGCTCACGCCACCGACATCCCCGGCCTGGTTCGCGGATCGACGGCCATCTACGACGTCGATGTCACCACGTGTGACTCGATCTTCATGGACCCGGCAGAGGTCGCCGAGCTTCGCAAGCAGGACCCCGACTCGACCGACGAAGAGTGGGGCCATCCGGTAGCCGTCCGGTGCACCCTCGAGGTCGTCGGAACGCTCTCGGGGCCCGCGAAGACCCGCCTGCACCTGGAGATCCCCATCGTGAACCGCCCGCACGTCGACGTGTGGCCCGGCCAGCACTACCTGCTGTTCGTGAAGCGTGAGCTCACGTCGGAGGCGCTGGACCGAGGTTACGAGACGGCCGCGCGGGAGCCGGGCACCGGGATCGCCGTCGACAACAAGCGTCGTCCAATCGCCGAGACTGCGCCGCCCGGCGCACCGAACGACGATCTGCTCGCCCCGCGTGCGGGCCTGCCCGGGCTGACCCCACCGGAGCCCGAAGAGAGCGCCGAGGCGTTCCGGCGACGCGCCGATGCCGCCGTGGCCGCGTACGTGGAGCAGCAGAAGGCCGCGGGAATCCCGTGGGACCGGTTCCTCGAGAAGGTCGCCGAGCGTATCGCCTGCGAGAGCTGCGACTGACCTCTACGGCGCAGACCCGATCGGCCCCGTCCACACCGCGCTCCCGCCGAGCCCATCGTCGACCACCACGTACAGCACGCCCTCTCCGGGCTCCTCCGGCGCGATGAGCTCGAGGGACGCGAGCCCGTCGACCACGGGGGTACCCACGGCCGATGCGAACCCACCCCACGTCGAGAACCCGTACAGCAGCGGCGTGTCGGCGTTGGTGTCCGTCACCGCGAACGTCAGCACCGTGCGGCTCGCGACCCCGACCTGCTCGGGAACCGTGCCGACCGGCGCGAGCACCGGGTTGTCGTTCAGCCGGTTCGCCGTGGAGCCGCTGATCGGGACCGTGCGGCGCACGAAGCTCGTGCCCTCGATCGGCAGGCCCGCCACCCAGCTCTCGGGGGCAGCGAGGTTGTCGCCGGGACCCTCGCAGGCGCCGGGCGCGCACGCGAGCCCGTAGACCGTCAGGGCCGGGGACGCGTCGACCGGCCCGTCTCCGCAGGAGGTGTCGGTGCACCACCACGCCCAGGTGTCGAAGCCCTGCCCCGTCGGGTCGGCGACGAGGAGGTCGACGGACGGGACCTCGCCGGGCACCGGAGAGGCCGGCTCCAGCGTGAGGTCGAGGATGCGCAGGTCCTCCACGACGGTGAGCGACGACGGGCCGTCGCCACAGCCGATCAGGGCGGAGATCATGACGAATCGCGCCGTCCTCCGTGAGATGCGCATCACCAGGCCCCCTTCAGCCCGAAGGCGGGCACCAGCGGGAGCCCGGCGATGGGGTCCTCCTCGCTGTAGTCGTCGGTCCATCCGATGACGTCGACGTTCTGGCGGTTCGTGGCGTTCTGGATGTCGAGGTAGGCCGTGAGCTGCCAACGCCGGAACTGGAAGTCCTTGTCGATGCGCACGTCGAGGCTGAAGAACGGCGGCAGGCGCGCGCTGTCGACCTCTCCGTACACCGGCAGGAACTCGCGCCGGTCGAGGTCGTAGGTGCGATTCACCACGGGTGTGTAGGGGTTTCCGGAGCCGAACCTCGCGCGCGCCCCGAGCCTCCACCGCTTCGGGAGCTGGTGCGACACCAGCGCGGTGACCACGAGTGGCTGGTCGTACTCGAACAGCTCCTCCTTGCCGTCGGGGCGCTTCAGGCGCGTGCTCCGCGACAGGGTCGCCGCCAACCAGGCGAGCGTGCGGTCGGTGCGGAGCTTCAGCAGGGACTCCACGCCCACGACGCGCCCCCGCCCGTCGTTCTCGTAGTCGCCCGTGTCGAGCGGACCGACCGGGGGCGGGCCCGTGAAGAACCGGAAGGCGTCCTCCCGCCCGCTCACGAGGTTCGACAGCTCGCTGCCGAACATCGTCACCTCGAGGTCGACCGGGCCCAGCCGCTGCTCGAGCCCCACGCTCGCCTGGATCGACCGCTGGGGGCCGAGATCCGGGTTCCCGCCCTGGCTCGCGATGACCTGACGCGGACCGGGGAACTGCGAGAACTGCCCGATGGCGGCCTCGAACACGGTGTTGGCCGCGGGCCGCACCCGGCCCACGAACCGCGGGTCGACCGCGAAGGCCGCGTAGCCCGAGTCGAGCACCCACGGATCGAGGCGAAGCCCGCCCGTGAGCTCGAACACGCCCACCCGCACGGACGGCTCCACGTACGGCGACGGGCTCGTGAACCACACGAACCCCTCCTCCACCGTGCGGCCCCCGAACGACGCGACGTCGTACTTCCAGTCGAAGCCCCCGGTGTACAGGTCGAGCCCGGTGCGCCACGCGAACGGCGTGCTCTCGTAGCCGCGGGTGAGCTCGAGCCGGCTGTTGAGCGCGGTGGTGGTCTCGCGAGCCCCGCCATCCGGCGCGATGGCGAACGATCGCGTCTCCGGGCCCGCCAGGAAGGTGACGTCGCCCTTCCACCCGTTGCCGAGCGCGTGGGTCCACCGGATCCGTGCCTTCTGGAAGCGGTCGTTCAGGCCGATCTGCACCTCGTCGGCATCGTCCGCGTCGCCCACGATGCGGAACGCGTCGTCGGACAGCAGGAACATCGCATCGACCGTGCCCTGATCGGACTGGTGGAGGGCGCGCACCTGGAAGTCGTAGTACCGCGGCGCGCGGACCGCCGAGCTCCCGAGCCCCGACAGGACCGGCGTGAGCACGGCATCGACATAGCTCCGGCGCCCGCTCACCGACAGGGAGGTGCGGTCGCCGATGCGCTGCTCGACGAACCCCGTGG
This sequence comes from Myxococcota bacterium, assembly GCA_041389565.1. GTDB lineage: Bacteria > Myxococcota_A > UBA796 > UBA796 > JACKEQ01. The sequence continues at coordinate 46,202 of JAWKRP010000002.1, read as the reverse complement.
CCTGGAACAGGTCGACGCTGACGTACCCCCCCGACCGCTCGGGCAGCGCGTCGCTCACGCGCAGATCGACCACCCCGCCGAGCGTTCGGCCGTACCGGGCGCTGTAGTTGCCCGACAGCAGCGCGACCTCCTCGAGGATGTCGCCGTTCAGCACGGTGGAGAACCCGGCGAAGTGGAACACGGCCGGGAGCCGCGCACCATCGAGGTAGTAGGCGCTGTCCTCGGGCGCCGTGCCGCGGATGAGCAGCTGGCCGATGCCGAACGCGGGACGCCCGACGCCGGGCAGGTTCTGCACGGCTTTCACCACGTCTCCGCCGGTTCCCGGCAGGTAGTAGATGTCTTCGGTGGACAGCACCCGCTCGCTCACCTCCACCGCCGCCTCGCGCTCGTACACGACGACGACCTCGTCGGCCTCCTCCACCTCCCAGGGACGCGTCTCCGCCGGGTTGAACGCGACCGTGCCGACCTTGCCCGGCACGACCTCGACCGCCGCCGTGAGCGCCTCGTACCCGGGCTCCGCGAGCCGCACGACCCACGGGCCGTCGTCGAGCCCGGCGAACCGGAAGTGCCCGCGCGCATCGGCCGTGGCGTAGCGAACCTCACCGTTCGCACCCACGGCTTCGACGCGGAACCCGGCCCCCGGTGTCACGAGCCCGCGCGTCCGCACGTCGCCCTCGATCCGCACGACCGGTGCGAGGGAAGGCTCGAACCGCAGCTGCCACAGGATCTCGGCAGGCGCGGGGTCTCCGTTCGCGTCGAGCCCCGGAGCGAACCGGAACGCGCGTGCGGCGTCGCGGGCGGCCGCATCGAACGCCGGACCCGCGGATTCCTCGATCTGCACGAGCTCGACAGCCCCCTGCTCGTCGATGGACAGGCGCAGCAGCACCACCGCGGACTGCCCCTGATCGAGGGCAGCCACCGGGTACAGCGGTGCCGGACCGGACTCGAAGGTCGGGAGCTGCTGTGCGAAGGCGAGACCGAGCCAGAACATGTTCAAAATCTATTCACTGTTGCGGACGGCTGCCACGGTACGTCGTCGAAGTGGGAGACGGGAGCTGGCTCGTCCGGTCCATCGCGGATTATGACGCCCGGATGAGACACCTTCCCCTGTTCGTCGTCCTGGCCGCCTGCAAGGGCCCCACCGCTCCGTTCCCCGACACCGACACCGACGTCGTCGAGGAGACCGACGTGCCGCCCCCCGCGGACACCGACGGAGACGGGCTCACCGACGACATCGACAACTGTCGCCAGGACGCCAACGCCGATCAGGCCGACCTCGACCTCGACGGGTACGGCGACGCCTGCGACGTGGACGTCGACGGAGACCAGATCCCCGACGAGTTCGACCTGTTCCCCCTCGACCCGAACCGCCCGGGCACCGCGCTCGACGACACCGCCTATGCCCACACGGCCACGCAGTTGTTCAGCTTCGGGGTCGACAGCCACATCGTCACGCCGATCGGCACGCCCAACGTCGACGCGGGCATCCTCACCGACATCGCGATCGACCGCTACGGCGTGCTCTACGCGATCACCTTCGACGACCTCTACGTCTGCCACCCGCAGACCGCCGAGTGCTGGTTCCTGGGGGCGCTCCCGAGCTCCTCGAACGGCCTGTCCTTCCTCCCGCAGGGCACGCTCCTCGCCGACCGCGACGCGCTCGTGGGCATCGCACAGGACGGCACCTGGAGCCTGCTCACGGTGACGGGCGCCACAGTCCAGACCTCCACGGTCGGGGGCTACGGCGGCACCTGGGAGAGCAGCGGAGACGTGTTCAGCGTGCTCGGCACGGGCACGTTCGCGGCCATCGACCAGGGCGGTGACGTCGTGATCGCCGAGGTCGACCCCACGAACGGCGCACTGATCCGGCAGGTCGTGCAGGTGCCCTACGGCGAGATCTACGGAATCGCCGGCTGGGACGGCGTGATCTTCGCCTTCGACGCGAGCGGCGACATCCTCACGATCGACCCCGACACCGGCGCGTGGTCGGTGCTCACCACCTATGCGGCCGCCTGGTACGGCGCGGGTGTGCGCACGGAGACGGCGCTCCCGACGATCTAGGGGTCCGGGAGGGCGGTCGGCTCGGGTCGGACCGCCGCTTCCCCGCGCCAGGGCAGCTCGCGCGGGTCTTTCCCGAGCCCCTCGAGCCGGCTCTCGATCCAGGACCGCACGGCATCGAGGCCGATCGGCGCGTCGGCGAGCTGGGGAAGCGGGTCGAACGCCGCGGACAGGAAGTCGTCTTCGGGGGCCCCGAGCTTCTGGCGCGCATCCGCCAGGTAGCGCTCGCGGTCGGACTCGCGCAGCGTGTCGATCTTGTTCACCACGGCCAGCACGGGCCGCTGGCGGGCCACGCACGCGCGGTAGTCGGCCAGCTCGCGCGCCTGCACGCCGCCCTGCGCGTTCACGACATAGACGAACACGTCGATCAGGTCGAGCACCTGGCGCGCTTCCTCCGTGACCCGCTCGATCACGTCGCCCATGCCGGGCGTGTTCACGACGTACAGCGCGGTGGACTCGGCCAGGCGGGTGATCTCGACCTCCTTCGTCGAGCCGGCCACCGGGTTCACGTTCCCGCTGTCGATGCCGAAGATCGCCGCGATCGCGGCATCCTTCCCCGAGCTCGGAGACCCCACCACACCGACGGTCACGCGGTGCTTCACGGTCTGGCGCAGGGCGGACACCTCGAGCACGGCCGGCAGCAGGAGGTCGTCGCGCGGCCGACCGAGCCAGAACAGCGTGAGGCACCCGGCCATCGGGAGCAGGGGCGGGAACAGGAACGGCGCGACCCGCAGGGCCCCCATCGCCATCACGCCCGCTCCGTACCTCGCGCCGATCTTCAGCCGCTCGGTCATCGAGATGAGGGCCTGCTGGCCGTCGTCGGGCGCCGGGAGCTCGAGCTGCAGGCGCCGCCACACCCGGTCTCGCTCGACCTGCGGCATCTCGGACCAGGCCTCCGCCACCCAGGCCTCGAGCAGCGACTTCTCGAGCAGATCGAGGTCGGCCTGCTCCTGCAGGTCGCGACGCTTCGCGAGGTCGCGTACCACCTGCTCGTACGCGGGCCCCTCGCCCTTGCGGAACACGATGTTCCACACGTCCTGCGCGCCCCGACGGCGCAGGGTCTGGGCGCACGCGCGCGCGAGCTGCGACAGCCCGAGCCCCAGCGGGTTGATCCCGAGGACCTCCGCGAGCGGCACCAGCTCCGCGCGGTGGCAGCGCCGGAGCAGCTCGAGCAGCGCGTCGCCCGGCTCGACCTTCGCCAGGGATCGCGAGGGCTCGGGACCGCCCACGAGCTCCGCGGGTGCGCGGACGGCTAGCCCGGTAGTTCCTTGTTCTTCCAAGCGAACGCTTCCTCGTCGAAGATCTCGCGGAGCTCGTCACCCGTCATGTCGCCACCGCGCTGGATGAACCGCACGGCGGCCTTCCCCACCCCGTACGTCGTGGCGCCCGCCACCGTCGCGCCGAGCGCGCTGATCGCGACCTGCACGACCTGGCCTCCCGGGATCCAACCCGCCGCCTTGAGGGCGTTGACGGCGTAGCGGATGAAGCCCTTGGAGGTGCCCGCGAGGGCTTCTCCGATGATGAACAGCATCAGATCGCGGTCGATCCGCTTGTCGTGGATGGCGGCGATGTCGCTGATGAGCTTCACCTGCACGACCGTGACCGCCGTGATGTCGGCGCCGGGCACGGGAATCGCGCCCGCCATGGCGGCCTTCTTCGCGGCGGACTGGATGATCGTCTCGCACGCAGCGGCCTTGTTCCGCAGGTTCTTCGCGAACAGCAGGTTCTTCCCGTTGTCGGACAGGTGGCTGTGGATCCACGCGATGACGCGGTCGACCCCGATGGGCTCCTCGGACAGGACGGGCAGCGGATCGAAGGCCGTGACCACCGAGTCTTCGGGCTTCACGCCGAGCTGGATGCGCGTCTGCCGGATGAAGTCTTCGCGCTGGTCGGGCCGGATGAGGTCGATCTTGTTGAGGCACACGAGCGTCGGGCGACCGAGCGCACGCACGGCGTCGAGGTCGTTCTTCTCGTCGATCGTGGCGCCACCGTCGCAGTTCAGCACGTAGATCGCGATGTCGAGCTGATCGAGGGCCTTGCGCGCCTCACGGTCGACCTCGCTGCGCACGTCTCCGAAGCCGGGCGCGTTGATGACCAGCACGCGGCCGTCGACATCGACGGGAGCCACCCGGATGCGGTCGGTGGAGCCGGGGATCGGATCGACCTGACCGAAGTCGAGCCCGAACAGCGCGCGGATCGCGCTGTCCTTCCCGGCCGACGCCGAGCCCAGGAACGCCACGGCCAGCGTCTGCTGGAGCGCCGTGGACACCTCGTCGGCGGCGAGCTCCCAGCGCGCCATCACCTGCTTCTTCAGATCGTCCTGCAGTCCCATGGGTGCAGTCTATCGGGACGGTGTCCCCGGGGGTCGGCGGTTCCGTTAGATATCCCGGGATGCCCACCATCCAGCTCGGTCCCTTCGCGCTGCAGCGTCCCGTCGGAAAGGGCGGGATGGGAGAGGTGTGGCGGGGCTACCACACCGAGCAGGACGTGCCGGTGGCGGTGAAGGTGATGACCGCCCGGGTCTTCCAGGAGGCCGGCAACCTGGAGCGGTTCCGGAACGAGGTGCGCGCGGTGGCCCGCCTCGATCACCCCGGTGTGGTGTGGGTGTTCGACTACGGCGAGGTGAACGCCTCCGCGGCGGCGGCCTCCGGCGGGCGCCTGGTCGAAGGGTCGCCGTACCTCGCGATGGAGTACGCGGGGAACGGCACGCTGGCGAACCTGCGCCGGCCGCTCGGCTGGCCGGAGCTCCGGTCGATCCTCCTGAACCTGCTCGACGCCCTGGCCCACGCACACGCCCACGGCGTCATCCATCGCGACCTGAAGCCCGGGAACGTGCTCGTGTGCGGCACGCGCGATCTCCGCCCGGGCCTCAAGCTCACCGACTTCGGCATCGCGCACGCCGATGCCTCCGGGCCGTCGCACACCGACGAGGTGGTCGGCACGCTGCACTACATGGCCCCCGAGCAGATCCGGGGGGCGGTGTGGGCACAGGGCCCGCACACCGACCTGTACGCGCTCGGGTGCCTGGCCTGGCGGCTCGCCGGTCAGAAGGTGCCGTTCTCGGGTCGGGCCGGCGTCGAGCTGCTGGCCGCCCAGCTCCACCAGCGCCTGCCGCGCCTGCCCGAGTCCGTGTCGGCACCCGACGGCTTCCAGCACTGGATCGACGCGCTCACGGCGAAGAACCCCGAAGCCCGCTTCCGGCGCGCCGCAGACGCCGCGAAGGCCCTGATGTCCCTCGGGGGCGGCGATACCTTCGAGCTGCCGGTGCGCACCCTGCCGCCGGTGTCGGGCATGATCTCCGACGCCCCCATCGAAGCCGAGCTCGACCCTCCCACCGAGTCGTCGGCCCCCACGATCGTGCCGACCGACACGCGGTTCGTGGAGGCCCAGGTCACGGTGATGTCGATCGCCGCACAGCCCGGGCACGTGACCGGCCCGATCGACCGCGACCAGCTGGCGCACGCGCGGCCCGGAGTGCCGCAGACCTGGCGGAGGGCCGGCCCCGCGCGCCGCTCGCTCCAGCTGCTGGGCGCTGGGCTCGGGCTGTACGGGGTGCGCACCATCCCGATGGTCGGGAGGGAGCGCGAGCGCGACGCGCTGTGGCGCATGCTCGCTTCGGTGCACCGGAGCCGGCAGGCCGAGGTCGCGATCATCCGGGGGTCTGCGGGCACCGGGAAGTCGAGGCTCGCCGACTGGCTGTGCGAGCGCGCTCACGAGGTCGGCGGCGCGACGGTGCTCCGGGCGCGGTTCTCCGAGACCGATGCCCCCGAAGAGCCGCTCCGGCGGATGCTGACGCGGCACCTGCGCCTGTCGAACACCGACACTCCCGAAGAGATCCTCAAGGGCTGGCTCGCGTTCTGGCAGACCGAGCGCGACGACGTGCTGGAAGCGCTCCGCACGCTGGTGTCCCCCCATCGCGCCGCGGTCGATGCCTCCAGCCGGCACGCGATGCTCCGGATGGCCGTCGAGGAGATGGCCCGCGAGCGCCCCATCGTGCTGTGGCTCGACGACGTGCAGTGGGGGCTCGACGGCCTGCTGTTCGCGCAGTCCATCCTCGACGCTCAGGCGGTCCGCCCGTCTCCGGTGCTCATCGTGCTCACGGTGCGTGACGAAGCGCTCGTCGTGGCCGAGCAGGAGGAGCAACACCTCGGCGCGATCACGAACCACCCCGATGCCCTCACCCTGCATCTGCGCCCGCTGGGGCGGCGCGATCGCGCGCGGCTGGTGCAGGAGCTGCTCGGTCTCGAGCCGTCGCTCGGTGCGGCGGTCGAAGAGCGGTCGGGCGGCAACCCCCTGTTCGCCGTGCAGCTCGTGGGCGACTGGGTGCAGCGCGGGCTGCTCGTTCCCGGAGAGCGTGGCTTCGAGCTCGCTTCAGGGGCTTCGCTGCACATCCCCGAAGACCTCACGGCAGTGTGGAGCGAGCGGATCGAGCGCGTCATGGAGGGGCTGTCGAAGGACGCCCGGTGGATGCTCGAGCGCGCCGCGGTGCTCGGCCACGACGTGCGCGACCTCGAGTGGCAGCGGGTGTGCGACGATCCCACCGGTCGGAAGCGCGCGCGGGGGGTCGACAGCCTGAACGCCCGGCTCGAGTCCCAGCGCCGTCAGATCGTCGAGCGCCTGCTCGCGAACCGCCTCGCAGAGGCCACCGACTCCGGCTGGGTGTTCGGGCACGGCCTGCTCCAGGAGACGCTGCGCGCCGAAGCCCGCCAGGCGGGCCGCTGGCGCGAGCACAACCGGGCTGCGGCGCGGGTGCTCGAGCACGACCTGCACGACGAGACCGCGGAGCGGATCGGGCGCCACCTGCTGGAGGCGTTCGAGGTCGACCGCGCGATCGCCCCGCTCCTGCGCGGGATTCGCCATCGCCGGCTCACGGTGGGTGCACGCAGCGCGCTGTTCCTCGTGCGCACGCTCGAGATCGCCATGACCCAGCGCCTGCGCGCGAAGGCCGCGCCGTGGGCGGAGCTGCTGGTGGAGAAGGCCGCCACCCTCCACCTCCTCGGGCAGACTGCCGAAGCCCGCGCCGTCGCCCTCGACCTCGAGCAGCGCGCGGCCGCGAACGGCTGGGAGGAGGCCGGGCGTCTGGCAGCGTACCGCCTCGGGCGCATCGCGATGGACACCGGCGAGCTCGACCGCGCCGAGCAGTGGCTCGAGCAGGCCCGGGCCGCGGCAGACCCCACCACACGGGCCGAAGCGCTGTTCTTCCTGTCTCGCATCGCCACCATGAAGCTGCAGCGCGACCGCGCCAAGGCGCTCGAGGAGCTCGCGGTGGGCGCGCTGTCCACATCCGACGACCTCCGATCGCGGGTGCTGTCCGAGATGTTCCTGTGCGAAGCGGCCTTCGACGACGAAGACCTCGAGAAGTGCGGCCAGCACGCGTCCCGCGCCCTCGAGCTCGCGCGGGAGCTCGGCGATCTCGGCACTCAGCTCCGGTGCTGGAACTTCCGCGCGGAAGCGGCCCGTGCGCGCGGAGACCTCGAGCAGGCAGCGGCCGACCTCGTCCAGGGAATCGCCATCGCCGAGACCGTCGGGCACGCCCGGGCGCCGGTCCTCAAGGGGAACCTCGGGCTCGTCCACATCGCGCGGGGCGACTTCGAGGCCGCCGACAACGAGCTCGCCGAGGCCCTGTTCGTGAGCCGGCAGCTCGACCAGGCGCCGCTCCTCTCCGCGATCCTCACCTTCCGCATGCACGCCGCGGCCGGCAGCGGCAGCTGGACGGCCTTCGACGACCACGCCACCCAGGCGGAGCGCATCCAGTTCGACCTGCCGATGGGCGAGCCCGACAGCGCACGCGCCGCGATGGCGGCTGCGGGGCTCGCGAAGGTGGCGGGGCATCGTCAGCGGGCCCAGCGCGCCTGGCAGCTGGCGCTCGACCACTGGCTGAAGCTCGGGAAGCGGGCCGAGGCCGACGAGACCCGAAGAGCGCTCGCGAGATCCTGAGCCCTGAGACAGAGACACCCGGGCGGCCTGACGGCGACCCGGGTGTCTTGAACCGAAGCGGGACGGCCTACTTGCCGACGCGCTCCTTGAGGCCCTTGGCGGGACGGAAGCGCGCGTGGGTCTTCGCGGGGATCTGGATCGGCGCGCCCGTGCCGGGGTTGCGGCCCTGGCGGGCCTTGCTCCGGTGGGTGTCGAACGTGCCGAAGCCCGCGATGCGGACCACGCGGCCGGCATCCAGCTCGACCGCGATGATGCCCGAGCCGGGCTTCGTGTCGAAGATGGCGTCGAGAACCTTCACGGCCTTGGCCTTGGTGAGGTCGCACTTCTTGGCAAGCTTCTCTGCCATCTGGGTCTTGTTCATGGGTGACTGCTCCTGAAGCCGCAAGGCGGCGTGGCTGTGGACGGGAAAGGTACGTTCCGAAAGCCTCGGGGCCCCGTCGGGCCGGAGGATACGCGATGTAATGGCCGTGGAAAGCCCGTCAACCCAGCGTTTTCCGGACTATTTTCAGTTGTCTCGGTTGAACGCCGAAAATAAAATGTACACACTCTGCTCACTCTGCGATCCCAGACCGCGCGGGACGTGGCGCGAGCCCTGCGGACGTGGGGCGCGCGGGGATCGAGGGCGGTTGTCGGACGCTCGATCCGGTGCCCCGTGGTAGCACTGAGCATGCTCTCCCTGATCCTGGTCGCGTTCGCCGGCGACCCCACCGCTCCGCCGCTGCCCATCAACCGGGACTGGGACGTCCTGAAGTCCGGTGATTCCAGGGAGAAGCTCGGCTCTGCCGCAGCTCTCCTGGGCACCTGGGAGATCGACCTCGCGGGCGTCCCCGTGAACGGAGCCGTGCTCGAGCCCCTCGCCACGGGCGACGAGCCGCTCGTCCGCCAGGTTCGCGAGGCCCTGAAGCGGCCGGTCGACGTCGAAGACCTGCTGTACTTCCTCGATGACGTGCTCCGGGCCGAAGACCGCCGCGGCGAGCGATTCCACGTACACAGCGGGCGTGCGCGGGCCGCGGGGATCCTCCTGCATCCCGACGACATCTTCCGCGGGAAGCCCCGTGTGTACGGGACGAAAGACACTCTCGACGTCGACGTGCCCGTCCCGCAGCCCGAGGTGGAGGAGGCCGCGCCGGACGACAGCCCGCCGGGCCCCGGGTGGACCGCCCGGTACCGCAATCCGTCCGAGAAGGACGCCATGATCGCGGGCCTCGCGGAAGAGCGTCCCGACTCCGACTTCGCGCAGCGCATCCAGGGCCTGCTCGACGAGCTCGAGGCCAGCGGGGCGGAGATCTACCTCGCGTCCGCGTCACGCCATCCGGAGCGCGGGTACCTCATGTGGGGCGCGTTCGTGCTGTCGAAGGCGGGCTCGGCGAAGGAGGTCGCGAAGATCACGAAGATGCTCGACGATCGCAACGCGTCCTGGGATCTGCACGTCCCCATCGTGTGGAACCACCCCGACGGCTGGGGAGCGACCGTCGAGGGTGCGCGCCAGATGGCCGACTCCTACGACGTCGTGTACGCGACCGAGCAGGGTGCGCGGGCGTCGAACCACTACGGCGGAACGGCGGTGGATCTCGTGGCCATCGCACTCCCCCGCCGGGTGACGCTCACCGCTCCCGATGGTGCGTGCCGGTCGTTCCTGCTCACGAACCCCGAAGAGCCGCGGGATCTCTCGCTCACGCCCCGCATGATCGACTGGATCGAGGTGCACTGGGGGCTGCGCAAGCTGAACAGCGACTACCCCCACTGGGACGACGCCCGAGACTAGAGGATCCGCTCGAACGTCAGGAACGGCGCGGGATGCGGCGGGTACCACACCTGCCCGGTGTGGGCATAGCCGAGCGCCGGGTACAGCCGGGAGGCACCGGGGTTGTCGCGGTAGGCGTCGAGCTTGAGGGCCATCAGACCGAGCCCGCGGGCATGGTGCTCCGCGAACGACATCATGCGACGGGCCAGCCCCTGACGGCGCATCGCCGGGCACACCGCGAGCCGGTGCACGAACAGCGAGCGGCGCATGGGCGCGCCCCACACGACGTCGGCGTACTCGGGCGGGGGGTTCCGATCGAGCGTCATCACCGCGCACACGGACCCATCGTCGTGGTCGAGCACGAAGGCGGTGCCCGCCGACAGATCCCGGCGCACCTCGGCGGTGCCCGGGTACGCGTCGTCCCAGTGCGTCAGGCCGGCGGCCGCCATCGCGACCTTCACGCGTGCGATCAAGGCTTCGATCGACGCACGGTCACCCGGGCGCGCCTGGCGGATCCCATCCACGCGACGATGCTATACCCATCGCCATGAAGCGTGTCCTCCCGGCCGTCCTGCTGGTCGCACTCCTGCTCGCTGCCGGCCTGTTCTGGGCGACGCGCGCCGCGGATCCCGGGGTGCCCGCAGAGCCCCGACCGGCGCCCGAGCCCGTCGCCGCGCCCGTGCCCGCCCCCGAGCCCAGCGGGCGCACCGTCTACCACTTCCGTCCTCCCGGGTCCGAAGACCCGGAGGATCCGGCCGAGCCCGATGCCGAGGATCCCGCTCCATCCGTCGCCCTGCCGCGCGAGGTGATGAACGACTTCGCCTACGCGTCGAACGAAGCCACCGGCAAGATGTGGAACGAGTGCGTGCGTCCGTGGCGCGAGGAGCACGAGGTGCCCGACGCGCCGCTCACCGTGAACCTGGTGCTCCAGGACGGTCGCGTCGGAGACGTCGAGATCATCTCGCCCTACCGGCTCACCGACGAGGTCGTGGCCTGCATGGAGGATGCCGTGTGGTCGGTGCCCTTCCCGGAGCACGAGCCCCACCGCGGCACGCTCCGGCTCCAGCGCACGCTGAACCTGACGCGATAGCGCGGTTCAGAACGTGAACGTGAGATCGCCCGTCTCGCCGGAGCGGATGCGGATCTCCTGCTTCTGGCGGGTCTCGGGCAGGCTCGGGAGCATCGCTTCGACGCGGTGCTTGCCGGGCGGCACGGTGAGCGTGAGCGGAGCGAAGCCCTTCGGGTTCCCGTTGAGGAACACGAGCGCCTTGCGGTTCGACCGGATGGACACGCTCGTGCGCGACGAGGAGGCCGCCTCCACGGGCTCCGGCGCAGGCTCGGGCGTGGAAGGGGCCACCGGCGCGGGGCCCGTGCGCGGACGGGGTGTGGGCGCGGGGCCCGGTTCGTCCGTCGGCTCCGGGTCTTCCGTGGGCTCGGGCTCCACGACGGGCTCCGGAGCTTCGACGACGATCTCGGTGACCGTCTCGGAGGGCGCAGCGGGCTCGTACGCGAACACGAAGAACAGCCCGACCCCCACGAGCGCGAGCGCGGAACCGCCGATCAGCACGAGCACGCCGAGCACCCCGGCGATGGCGGCGACCGGCAGCGGCTTCTTCTCGGGCGGCGGAGGCTCGCGCTTCACCTTCCCCTTCGCGGGATCGGCCAGTGCGGGCGGCTCCAGCGGGTGCCCGACGCCCTCTTCGAGGGTCTGCACGACCTTGTAGGCCCCCGGACGGTCTTCGGGCCGCTTCGCGAGCAGTGACACGATGACGTCATCCATCCATTCCGGCACCGACTCGGAACGGCTGGAGGGGCGCGGGATGTCTCCGACCACGTGCGCGGTGAGCACGTCGGCCGCGCGGCCCGTGTACGGGGGCTCGCCCGTGAGCATCTGGAACATCAGGCACCCGAGCGCGTACAGGTCGCCCTTCGGGTGGAAGCGGTCGCGGTCGATGTACTCCGGCGCCATGTACGCCGTGTTCCCCACACGCGAGCCCATCTCCGTGAGGTTCGTGGACTCCTCGCTGTCGAAGTGCTCGAGCTTCGACAGGCCGAAGTCGCGCACCTTCACGAAGTCGCCCGTGCGGGCGTTGTCGAGCAGCAGGATGTTCCGCGGAGACAGCGCGCGATGCGTGACGTTCTCCTGGTGGGCGGCCCCGATGGCGCTCGCGATCTGCGCGGCGATGTGCGCCACCCGCTCCACGGGGAGCGTGCCCGACTTGATCTCGTCTTCCAGCGAATGAGACGGGAAATACTCCATCACGAGGAAGTGCAGCCCCTCGTGGGTGCCGCTGTCGACCATCTCGATGGTGTTGGGGTGCTTCACCATGGAGGTCGCCTGGACCTCTCGGAGGAAGCGGCCGAATCGCGTGTTGTCGGACGCCAGGTGCGGATGCAGGATCTTCACCTGCACGAGCTTCTGCGTCTGCACGTCGCGCGCCCGGTACACGTTGCCGAGCAGCTCTTCGGATTCCTTGCTCTGGAGCTTGTAGCGGCCCCCGAGGACGACCCCGATGAGGCTCTCGGTGTTCGACAAACCGGTCACTCCTTCGCGCGAGTATACCCATGGCGGTACCCTCGCAGCGGAGGGAAGGTCCCGATGACCACCCACTGGCGAGACATCCTCCGGAGCGAAGTGGAGGGCCGTCGGTTCCTCATCGCGCTCGACATCCTCGTCGGTGCCACGGGCATCGCGGAGTTCCTCGATCAGCTCGGCGCAGGCGGGCTGTTCGCGATCGGCGCCCGCCACGGCACGGGCACGGTGCCCCCGCCAGAGCTCTGCCAGGCGATCGACCTCGCACTCCCCACCGCCGCCGACATGATGTCCGGCATCCGGTCGGGTGAAGCCGCGCTCCACGCCCTGCCGCCCGACGTCCAGCAGGCGGTCGACACGTGGGACCCCGAGCACACCGCCCGGGTGGTCGCCACGATCTTCAGCGACGGCGCCGACATCGCCGGGCGGCGGCAGCTGGGCGGTCGCCTCCCCGAGTGGCTGGCGCTCGAGGACAAGACCGTCATCGACGCCGTGTGGGACGACGCCGGAGTGGAGCGCGCACCCGTGCGGATCCTGCCGGCCGACGGGTTCCGGCGCGCCCTCGACGAGGTCCGGGGCCCGCTCGGAGCGGTGGTCTCGGGCGACAACCGCGAAGGCTTCAATGGCGGCGGGTCGTACGTGCGGTGGATCCGCGACGAGGCCGACCTCCCCGAAGCCGAGGCGTTCTTCGCGGCGCACTGCCACACCGTGCGGGTGATGCCCTTCCTCGATGGGCTCCCGTGCTCGATCCACGGCATCGTCTTCCCCGAGTGCACGGTCGGGTTCCGCCCGGTCGAGATGCTCGTGCTGCGCCGGCCCGGGCACAACCGCGTCCAGTACGCGGGCGCGGCGAGCTTCTGGAACGCCCCAGAGGCCGATGCGCTCGCCATGCGCGCGATGGTGGAGCGGGTCGGCGAGCACCTGCGGGATCGCGTGGGGTTCCGGGGTGCGTTCACGGTCGATGGCGTGCTCACGGCCGACGGATTCCTGCCCACCGAGCTCAACCCGCGCCTCGGTGCCGCGCTGCCGCGCCTGTTCCACGCCATCGACACCCGGATCGACGTGTTCAACCGGTTCGTGGTGGAGGGCGCTCCGCTCGACTGGCGCCCCCGGGAGCTGCAGGCGGAGGTCCTGCGCACCACGGAGACCACCCGCTCGGGCCACGGAATGGTGATGTCGGACCGTCGTGTGGCCGACGACGAGGAGTGGGTGCGGTTCACCGGGGCCGGCTGCGAGATCTGTCCCGAAGCCGACGCCGACGGTCGGATCCGCGTCGGGCCCGGCCCCACCGGGTCGATCGTGTTCCTGTCCCCCCGGCCCGAGAAGACGCCGATCGGGCCGAGCCTGGCGCCCCGCATCGCGGCGATGGCCGCCTGCGCCGACTCGCTGTGGGACCTGGGGATCGGAGTGCTGCACCCCGCACCCGAGCTGCGCTGACGGGAACCGCGGCCGGGTCGCGGTGTCACACAGACGCCCCCCGACCGACCGCGGAAGTCCGATGATCTCCCTGCTTCTCGCGGCGTGTGCCCTCCCCGGCGACGCCGACACCGACGCTCCCGTGCTGCTCCCACCTCCGGAGCGCCACGTCGGCGAGCTCGCGCTGTTGCCCGCGGGCACCCCGCTCGACGACGCCACCGACCTCACGGAGCGCTTCCGTCGGTTCGGTGCGGCCCGCCCTCCGTCCGACCGCTTCTCCTCCGGGATCGCACACGCCCGGAAGCCCCCGAAGAGCACCCAGCGCGCGGGCTGGTTCGAGGTGCGCATGCCGAGCGGCGCGCCCATCACCACGCCGGTCGTGCACGCCGACGTGGTGCTCGCATCGGGGGGGTTCCACGGCGAGCAGGTGTACGCGTACGCCCACGGGTCGGGCGCGCCGCTGTGGGGGCTCGATCTGTCGGACGACGGCCCGTCCACGTCGGCCTGCGAAGACGGGGTGTGCGTGTTCAACACGGAGTCGTGCACGGTGTTCGCGGTCGACGTGCGCTCCGGCGAGCTCCTGTGGTCGTACTACCTCGGCGACCCGCAGATGAGCGCTCCGTCCGTCTCGCGGGGGCTCGCGTACACCAGCTACCCCGCGTGGGGCCCATCGGGCGCGACCCACGTGCTGGCCGCGTTCGACCTCCACACCGGCATGCTCCGGTGGCAGACGTGGCTCGACGGCGACGTGATGAGCGCGCCGGTCATCGCAGACGGCGAGCTGTTCGTCACCACCTTCGCCGGCACGGTCGCGCGGCTCGACCCCGACACGGGCGCCGTGAAGGGCGCGTGGGCGGCGAAGGCCACGTCCGCGCCGGTGGTGATGGGCGATGCCGTGTGGTTCTCGCGCCGCGTGGAGGGTCGCGACGGCGTGATGGAAGCGCTGGCGGGCGCTGGCGCGTCCGGTGTCGACCCCCTGCTCGTGGCGCGCCCGGCCCCGTGGCTCGACGCGCGCGTGCAGTCCCGCACCTCCATGTACGCCGAGGGCATGGCACTCGATGCCGGGAACGGCTTCGGCATGGGCGCACCGATCGAAGCCGGCGCCGAGAACGCCATGGCGCTCGTGGGGCGCTCGAGCGTGTCGATGCTCCAGTCCTTCCAGGGCTCCCGTCCGCTGCCGTGGAAGGGGCTCCAGATCTCGACGATGGGCGACGAGATCGTGGGGGTCGACATCCTCACGGGGGTCCCCCGCTGGACCCACGTCCTGCCGGGGAACGTGTCCACCTCCGGCGGGTCGCTCGGCACCGCGCCCCTGGCCGCTGGCGAGCACGTGCTTGTAGGCACGCTCGAGGGCGAGATCCTGGTGCTCGACCCCGAAGACGGCCGGCTCGTGAAGACCTACGGCATCGGGCACCCCGTACGGAGCCAGCCGGTCGTGCACGACGGGTGGATCTACGTCGGGACCACCGATGGGCGCCTCATCGGCGTCGACACGGGCGACCCGTCCATCACGGGCTGGTCTCAGTGGGGTGGAGACGGCGCCCGCACCGGAACGCCGGGCTAGTCTGCGCGGGGAGGACCCGTGGACCCCATCCTGGAAGCCCTGATCGAGCACCTCGGTGCGGAACGACCGGTGCAGGCGCTCTCGGGAGCGATCGAGCTGTGGGGTCGGTGGCCGGTACCGGCCCTCGCGGACGCCATCGACGTGCTGTCCGAGCGCGTCGGAGCCCTCCATGCTCCCGTGGCCGACCACACGGGGTGGCTGGACGCCGAGGCGCGCGGCTGGGTCACCGACCTCGAGACGCTCGTTCCGCTGCTCCATTCCCCCACCCGCTTGCGCGACCGCATCGACCAGCTCGAGGGCCGGGGGGACGATCCGCGGCTGGCCCGCATCTACGGAACCCTCGTGGCGACCCCGCCCTCCACGTCGAGCCGCAGCTTCGCCCTGTGGACCGCCGTGTTCCGACGCTGCGAGCGGATGGGCGATCCCCGGCTCCGCCGGGTGCTGGCGACGCGGGCCTCGCTCCCCGCGGAGTCCGAGGAGGCGTTCTGGCCTCGCTTCCTCGGCAAGGTGGAGGGGCTGCTCGCCTCGCTCCCGAACGCCATCGAGCCCAGCCGTGCCGAGCTCGGAGCGCTCCGGCGGTTCACGGAGGCGTGCCACACGGCGCCGCTCCCCTCCCTCGCCGAGATCGAGCGTCAGGAGCGTGCCGCGCGGGCTCCGAGCCGTGCGCTCGAGCCTCTGTACGCCGCGGTGTACGCCGACCCGTCGGACGATGGTGCACGGCACGTGCTCGCCGATGCCCTGACCGAAGCGGGCTCCCCCCACGGCGAGCTCATCCAGCTCCAGATGCTGGATGCGCCCACCGCCCGGCAGACGAAGCGCATGCGACAGCTCGAGAAGCTCCATGGGCGCGACCTGCTCGGCGCGATCGAGCCCGTCGTGCTCCCGTCGCCCATCGCCTTCCGTCGCGGCTTCGTGTCGTCGGCCGTCGCGTACCTGCCCACGCCCGACATGGCGGCGCTCGCGTCCGCACCCGAGTGGCGCACGCTGGAAGAGATCTGGGTCGACGATCCGTCCGTCGCCATGGGCCTGCCCGTGCTCGACCACCTGTTCGTGACCAGCGCTCGTGCGCTCGCCGAGGCCTGTGCCGCAGACCCTCCGTTCCGGGTCACGCGGGTCACCGTGTACCTCGACGAGATGGAGCGGAACACGGGCGTCCCGCTCGGCGTGGCGGGCCTGCCGCACGTGAAGAGCCTGCGGGTGCTCGGCGACTACACGATCCCGCACGCATTCCTGGAGTCCCTGCTCGCGAGCCCGCTCTTCCGTCAGGTCGAGTGGATCGGGATCGGGCCCTGGGCCGCACACCACACGGTGCGCGAACACCCCGATCGCCCGCGCTACGTCGCGTCGTCCGACACCGTCGACGACCGCGGCACGACCAGCGTGGAGGGCCCCTGGCCGCTGACGCTCGACTACGACCCGCGCATGCGGAAGATCGTGCGAAAGCTCAACGTCGCCCGGAAGAAGCGCGAACGCCTGCTCCGCTGACTCCGGGGCTCACGGGCCGTCCCTGCGAGCCCTCGGGACTCACCCCCGGTGGTCGCGCACCAGCCCGTCGCGCCAGGCGAGCAGGCCCGCGAACCGCTCCGCGAGCTCGGCATCCGACCACGCGCGCGCGGATGCCGGCTCGAGCCCGAGGTTGGCGTGGGGCTGCACGAACGACAGCGCCGAAGCGACCGTGATGTCGGCGTAGCTGAAGGACTCGAACACGAACGGCCCCGCTCCGACGGCCGCTTCGAGCGTCGCGAGCCCGTCGGTCATGCGGGCGCGGTGGTCGGCGTCGTCCATCCCGGGCTCGCGGTACTTGTTCAGCACGCGCTTCCACCCGTCGGCGGTCGCGAGGGTTCCGAGGGGCCCGAGGGGCTTCACGAGGGCCGGGCGCGAGGCCTTCAGGGCTTCGGGGTCGGCCAGCACGCGCTTCCCGGCGAGCACGCGCCCGGATCGCAGCACCTCGTCGGCCGTGCGGTGCAGCGCGTCGGTTCCCGCGGGCATCCAGCCCGGGCTGCGCCGGTCGACCCAGCACGCGATGTCCCACGAGTCGGTGACCGGCCCGTCGTCGGTGAACAGCACGGGCACCGTGACCGGACCGCGCCACCGCCCGAGCTTCGCGCGCAGCCAGGGCTCGCTCACCGTCGGCACGTAGCCGGTCGCCCGCCACTCGATGCCCGCGGCGTCGAGGATCCACCGGGCCCGCTCCGACCACGGCGAGTACGGGATGTGCACGAGGTGCGGGACCATGGGCGAGCGCCCTACTCCGAGATGCCTTCGATGATGTCGTCGATGTTCTCGGCCTGGTTGCCCATCTGGTTGATGGCGGTGTCGACCGCGAAGCTGTCGGGCACGTCGAGCCCGATCACCTCGGCATCCACCCAGAAGGCCTCGACGCGCCGCGCACCGTCGCCGTCGGGCAGGATGTAGACCAGGCCGTACTGCTGGTTCACGCGGGTGATGTTCGACGAGAACTCGATGGGGTCGGGCGACAGCGACCGGATGGCCGCGACGCGCCCGAACGTCTCGTGCTCGATCCAGAAGATCGTGTGGGTGTAGTGCCGCACGGAGGTGCCCAGCAGCGACACGTTGGCGGTCTCGAACACCTCCTGCCCGAACGACTCGCACTCGTGGGCCAGGAAGCACGCGCGGTCGCCGATCTCGGTGGCCGAGAACTCGGTGATCTGCTCGAACAGCTCGGCCTTGTCGGGGGACGTGGCCACGTCGATCACCGGGTCGACCGGGTTGCGGTACGGGATCAGGCCCATCGCGCCCACGATGCCCGACACCTCGGCCCCTTCGATGCCGGCGAGCTCGAGCTGCTCGACGCCGAGCTGATCGACGCGGTACCCGTCGGTGAGGTCTTCCTCGTTCTGATCGACCAGGGGCACGAGCTCGTCGAGCGTGGCCTCCATCGCGCGCGCGTCGCCGAACGTCTCGAACCCGAACACCACGAGCTCCTCGAGGTTGTCGGGCGCGTCGACCACCTTGCAGCCCGCCAGCGCTCCGAACGCGACCAGGGTCATCGCCCGCATCTCGCCTCCATCCTCTCAGGTTATCCGCGGTACGCCCCGGTCGCCCGAAGCCGTGAGATAGTCCCGCTGTGATCGTCCTCGCTCTCCTGCAGTCCGCCCTCGCCTGCCCGGCCGACCCCGCCGACGTGGCGCTCCGCGCGCAGCGCTCCCTCGACGACCCCGCGTCCGCGAACCTCGCCGCGCTGGTGGCCGACACCCAGTGCCTGAACGGCTGGATGACGCCCGAGGGCGCCGTCGCGCTGCACCGTCTCGTCGCGATGCGCGCCTGGGAGGAGCACGACATGGCGACGGTCGCCGCGCACCTCAGGTCCACGCCCAACGACGGGTGGGAGCCCGCGGATGCCGGTCTCGCGAAGGTCGCGCAGGTGTCGCGGGGCACCGAGGCCCGGAACACCGAGGCGATCGCGGTGCCCCCTGGCTGGAGAGCCGTCGTGGACGGGCGCCCCACGGCCCTCCGCCCGCTCGACCGCGCGGTCGTGTTCCAGTGGGTCGATCCCGAGGGGGTCACGCGCCGTACCGCGCTGCTCGAGCCGATGGATACCGTGCCCACGCCTCCGGTCGCGGCGATCACCGACATGGCGCCGCCCCCGAAGGTGCGTTCATGGGCCGAGGAGCCCGAGAACGCCCTGCTGCTGGGCGGGATCGCCACAGTCGTCGCGGGGGGCTCGGTGTTCGCGGCGGGCCTCGCCACGCGCGGGAACCTTCCCGAGCCCAAGGGGGGCGGTCCCGATCCGATGCTGGTCGGCGAGGTCCGCGACCGCGCGCGTCGGGCGAACGCGCTGGGCTATGCCGGCCAGGGGATCGGGCTCGTGGGCGTCGGTCTCATCGTCACGTCGCGGGTGGCCTTCTGATGTGGCTCCTCACCCTCGCCGCGTGCACCCTGGTCCCGAAGAGCCAGGTCGATCGGCTGCTCGACGCCGATGAGGACGGCTGGCTCGTCGACGTCGACTGCAACAGCGCCGACCCCACACTCGGGGCCACGGAGCTGCTCACCGACGCCGTCGACAACGACTGCGATGGGTACGCCGAGATCGACCTGCGCAACTGGCCCGCCGACGACTCCGCGTGCTGGCTCGGGGCGGCGGGCACCTCCGTCCTCCAGGGCCCCGGTGCGTTCACCGACCTCTCCGACGGCACCACCACGCCGGCCGACCGCGTGGTCCAGACACCCGACGTCGATGGAGACGGCACGCCCGAGCTCCTGTACGCCGCGGCGGGCATGCTCACCTGGGCTCCGAGCGGCGGTGCGGCGGTGTCGTTCGCGGCCTCCGGGGATCCCGCGACGCTGGCATGGGGAGGGGTCGTCGAGGGCTGTCCCACCGCGCTGATCACGGGGCGTGACGAGATCCAGACCAGCTGGTTCGCGGTCCGCCGGGTGGAGCTGTGCGGAGGCACGGAGCGCGCGCGGTGGACGTTCGCCGACGCCGATCGACGCCTGGTCGACGTCCACGTGCTCGACCTCGGGACCGACCTGTGGCCCGACGTGCTGCTGGCCCAGCCGTTCCGCGACATCCCCACCCTCGGCATCCAGTACCGGCAGCAGCCCGACGCACCCGAGTCGCACGAGCACTTCGACGTGCGCATCCGCGGGGTCGAAGCGCCGTTCGCGGAGCTCGTCGCGGCGGCCGACATGGACGGCGACAACCTCCAGGAGCTCCTGATCTCGGCGCCAGAGGGCGCATGGCTCGTGCCGGCTCGCGATCGTCCCGGTGCGAGCGAGGTCGTGCAGGACCGCGACGTCGCCGACATCGGCATCCTGCTCCCGGCCGGTCCGCCGCTGGGGCTCGCGTTCCGCGACCTCGACCGGGACGGCACGCGCGAGGCCCTCGTGGCGGTGGGGACCGAGACCGGCGTGCGGGTGTACGCGTACGACGCGGAGGGCACGGAGGTGGCGTTGATGGTGGCGCCACCCGGGACGTGCGAGTCGGTCTACCTCGACGGAGACGTGCTGATCTCGGAGGGCGCCGCGTTCTGGCTTCCGTAGGTCCGCACCGGCGCGCTCCGACTTTCAGGAACTGTAAGATCTCCCCCGTGGACCCGTGCCCACCACAGGGCTAGACGGGCGTATGTCCACGTTGCTCCTCCCACTC
Source organism: Myxococcota bacterium (assembly GCA_041389565.1). GTDB lineage: Bacteria > Myxococcota_A > UBA796 > UBA796 > JACKEQ01. The sequence continues at coordinate 25,840 of JAWKRP010000002.1, read as the reverse complement.
GCCCTCCTCGCCGGCTGCGGTCCAGCGCGGGGCCCCGAGGCCTCGCCCGACCCCGACGAGCCCGCGGTGCCGTTCGCTCCGGCGGTCGCCACGATGCACCGGCTCACCGACCTGCAGTGGCGCCACTCCGTCGAAGCGCTCACCGGCGTGGAGTACGGCGGTCCGCTGCCGTCCGACTACGCCCTGCACGGCTACACGCGGGTGGGAGCGAGCCAGGCGACCGTGAGCCCGCTGGAGCTCGAGCAGTACGAGTTCGCCGCGTGGGAGGTCGCCGCGCAGGCCGTACCCGACGCTGCGTCCGCAGCAGACCTCGTGGGCTGCGACCCCACGGAGACCGCCTGCTTGCGGGTGTGGGCCTCCGACTTCGGCAGCCAGGCGTGGCGCCGTCCGCTGGTGCCGAGCGAGATCGACCGGCTGGCCTGGGTGTTCGACGCGGTCGAGCCCGAGCTCGGCGAAGCGGTCGCGGTCCAGGCGGTGGTCGCCACGCTGCTGCTGGCGCCCGACTTCACGTTCCGCGTCGAGATCGGAACCCCGCACCCCGACCAGCCCGGCGTGCGCGTGTTCACCGACTGGGAGATGGCGAGCCGGCTCGCGTACGTGCTCACCGACCGTCCGCCCGACGCCCTGCTCGCCGCCGCGGCGGCCGAAGGCACCCTCACCACCGATGCCGGGCTGCGGGAGCAGGCCGAGCGCCTCCTGTCCACGCCCCAGGCGCGCCAGGTGATGCAGGACTGGTTCGCGGAGACCCTCGATCTCGACAAGGTCCACTCGGTCGACAAAGACCCGCTTCTGTTCCCGGAGCTCACCACCGACCTCCGCTGGGGCATGGAGCTCGAGATCCGCCAGCTGTTCGACTGGGTGGTGTTCGAAGAGCGGCTCCCGTACAACACGCTGCTCACCACGAACACCACGTTCGCCGACCGCGACCTGGCAGCCCTGTACGGCATGCACTTCAGCAACGCGGGCGTGCAGCAGGTGAACCTCGCCGAGGGCCAGGAGCGCGGCGGTCTGCTCGGCCGGGCGGCCATCCTCGCGATCCACGCCCACAACACCCAGACCAGCCCGACCCACCGCGGGAAGTTCGTGCGCACGCGCCTGCTCTGCCAGTCGATCCCACCTCCTCCGCCCGGGGTCGTCACCGAGCTCGCGCCCCCGACCGAGGGCGGCACGCTGCGCGACCGGCTGGAGCAGCACGCGATCGACCCGCAGTGCTCGGGCTGTCACCAGATCATGGACCCCATCGGGTTCGGCATGGAGGCGTTCGATCCCATCGGGCGTCGGCGCGAGCTCGACAACGGATTGCCGGTCGACGCGACGGGCGTGCTCGACGGCAAGTCCTTCGACGGAGCCCGCGAGCTCGGACAGATCGTGGCCGAGCACCCGGAGCTGCCGGTGTGCACGGCCCTGTCGCTGTACCGCTTCGCGAACGGCCAGGCGGAGACCGAAGCCGAGCTGCCCCTGGTCGATCGGCTGGCGGCCGACTTCGTGTCCACGGGCCAGCTGCTCGACGAGCTCGTGCTCGACCTCGTGCTGTCGGAGGGGTTCCGCACGGCACGTCTGCCCGAAGGCGCTCCCGACGTTCCGCCCGCCGACCTCCCGTTCGAGCCCCCCACGCCCCTCGATCCGCCGGAGGAGCCCGACCCGTTCGAGGTGTGCAACGGCCTCGACGACGACGCGAACGGGCTGGTCGACGACGGGCTCGAGGTGTCGGTCACCACGCTCACCGCGACCGAGCTCCAGGCGCTCGGCCACCCCGACTGCAACGCGTCGTTCGACCCCATGAGCCCGGCGTGCTTCGCGGCGAACCACCGCTACTGTGCGGCGACCGACTGCGCGGCGACGGGCTACGGTCCGGTCGACGAGACGGGGCTCGGCTTCGATGTGGTGTGTCTCGACGCCACGGAAGCGACGGTCGTGAACACCACGTTCACGGAGCTGTCCACGCACCACGACCAGTGCAACGCGTCCCAGCGCCTCGGTCCGGCGTGCAACGCCGCGATCAGCCGGTTCTGCGCGTCGCAGGGCCTCGTGTCCGGGTACGGGCCGGTCGAGAACAGCGGCGATACCGCCGTCGTCACGTGTACACCGGGCGCGACGACCTATCAGGCCTCGTACACCGAGATGTCCGCCCATGCCGCCCTGTGCGACGGAAGCACCGAGCGGTGGGGCGAGAGCTGCAACCGGGCCGCGCACCGCTGGTGCGCCGCGAACGGACACGAGAGCGGCTTCGGACCGCTCGAGAACTCGGGCGACCTGTTCGTGGTGGCCTGCGTCGGAGGCACGCCATGAACCGCCGCTCCCTGCTCCGCGGCATCCTCGGCGGAGCGACCGTCACCGTGGGCCTCCCCGTGTTCGAGTACATGCTCGACCCGAGCGGGCGGGCGTTTGCGGGCGGTGGGGCGCTGCCCGACCGCTTCGGGCTGTGGTTCTGGGGCAACGGCGTGAAGCCCGACCGCTGGGTGCCCCCGAGCCAGGGCGCCAACTGGGTGCCCAGCGAGGAGCTCGCGCCGATGGCCGACCTCGTGCCGTGGGTGTCGGTGATCAGCGGCACGGAGGTGCGCACGGCGACCCATCCGCACCACAGCGGCATGACCGGCATCCTGACCGGCCAGCACTACCACCAGCTCGGCACGACGCGCGACACCATCGTGTCGACGTTCGCGCGCCAGTCGGTCGATCAGGACGCCGCCGACCACCTCCACCTGAACCAGACGCCCTTCCGCAGCATCGAAGCGGCGGTGTGCCGGTTCCGCGGCACCGACGAGGGCTCCACGTTCGAGCACCTGTCCCACAACGGTCCCAACAACTTCAACCCGAGCGAGTACGACCCCCACACGCTGTGGACGCGCCTGTTCGGCGTGCCGCTCGATCCGGGCACCGACCGCGCGCGCCTGTCGGTGCTCGATGCGGTGAAGGACCAGACCTCCCACCTCGAGCGCCGGCTCGGCACGGCCGACAAAGCGCGCCTCGAGCAGCACCTCGACAGCGTGCGCCAGCTCGAGCTGCGCCTGACGACCCTCCCGGGGGCGTGCACGCCTCCCGCGGATCCGGGCAGCTACCCGGACCTCGCGGGCATCGAGCAGATCGAGGCGAAGAACCTCGCGATGAGCGAGCTGATCACGATGGCGCTCGCCTGCGACCTCACGCGCGTGTTCTCGCTGATGTTCAGCAGCTGCGGGAGCGGCGCCATCTTCTCGACGGTCGGCATGACCGACGGGATGCACCTCACCTGTCACACCGAGCCCGACCCGCAGCCGCTCGTGCACCAGAGGCACCGTGTTCACGATGGGCCAGCTCGCGGTGTTCCTGCGCGGCATGCTCCGCGACACCCCCGAGGGAGCCGGCAACCTGCTCGACAACTGCGTGGTGCTCGGCACGAGCAAGGCTCTCCGACGGCCTCACGCACAGCAACGAGGACTTCCCGGTCCTCGTCGCCGGGCAGGAACGGGCGCCTGTCGGGCGGCATCCACCCCACCGCGCGGTCGGTGCGAACGCGGCACGGCGGTGCTGACGGCCCTGCGGGGTGCGGGCGTGGCGCTGTCGAGCTGGGGTGTGTGGACAGGCGGATTCAGCCAGGACTTCCTGTCGGTACTCTGGTGACGACGCGGGGCCCGGTGCGTCGGCGGGGCGCCCGGTGTTCCCGACTCCGGCGGCGGTGGACCACGGGCTCAACGCGTACTGGGGAGCGGGCTTCCCGTGAATCCGAGCACCCGCGGCACATCCCCCCCGCCCACCGCCACGTAGGCGGTGCCCTGGAGAGCAGCACGGGCGCGCTGACCGGCACCGTGGGGAGCGGCGTGGACAGGGGCTCGACGACGGGACCGATCGCCCGGAAGGCGTACTGGCCGGCGTCGTTGTCGCACAGGCCCCACATGCAGTTGTCGGCGCCGTAGCTCGCGCGGACCGCAGGAGCGCGCGATGGACTGGAGCACCGTGCCGGTGTTCAAGAGCGACGCGGGACAGCGTGGTGGGCCCAGGCACCCAGGCATCACCGTCGTGTGTGAGCGTGACGCCGTGCGGACCGACCTCTGCGGACGACTCCCACTCGATCAGGCCGGACGGGATGCGCTTGGCGAGCAGACCGTCGTGGCTCCACGAGCAGCCGTCGGACAGGACGGCGAGGGGCTCCGCAGGGCCAGGCTCCGACCACAGGATGCCGCCGTTCGCGGAGTCCATCGCGTACAGCAGGGTTCTCCGGCGTTCTCACCCTGGAAGTACGGTGCCGTCGGCGCCGACGCGGAGGTTGCCGCGCACGTGCGAGGTGACGCCGCTCCTCCACCTCGCCGAGCGGGAGACACCCGTGAGCGTGGTTCCCATGCCGTTCCACGATGCGGTGACGACGAGCCCCCCGGGGGTGACGCGACGGACCGGGGGCCTCGTAGTCCCCGTCGAGCACGACCTCCCAGAGCTCCGTGGCCCCCTGGACGGCAGCGAGGGCGTCTTGCCGGCCCACGTAGGTGCGCCCGTCGCTCATCATGGGCTTGCCGGGACCGCCGCCGTGCGAGAACACCTCGACGAGCGAGCCGCGACAGCCCGGTGAGCCCGTATCCGCCGGTTCCGTTTGCGTGTACGACCACCAGCGTGCCGTCGTCGTCGGACGCGAGACCGGACGGCACCCCGGGGAGGTCGGCGTAGGCGAACAGGGAGCTCGGCTCGGTCTCGCACGCGACGAGCAGCAGGAGCAGCGGGAACGACCGGACCACGCGCCCTCCCCCGATCAGGACAGGAAGATGGCGGCGAGCAGCGCGACCACGCCGATACCGAACATGACGAGCCCAGCGACCACCGCGGCGGCGCCCATGATGATGGGTGCGTTCGAGGGCTTCGGGGCCGGCGGAGCGGGCTGGGGCTTGCGCGGGATGGGCTGGCTCTCGCGATCGACCGGCGGCGGGTGCGTGAGGTCGAGCGTGTGCGCGTTGCCGAAGCGCGGAGGGGCCGGCGGGACCGAGGCGTTCGAGACCGGAGGGGGCTCCGGGGCCGGGGGCTGCGGCGGGGGCGCGACCCCCACGATCACCCCGCGGGCGTCGATGAGCTTCCCGCAGAACTCCGCGGTGTCGTACGAGAGGTCGGGGAAGGCGTTCGAGCGGGCCCACTTGCCCAGAGCGTCGCCGCTCATCTTGCGCCACAGGGCATCGGCGCGGTCGGCGATGTCGGCTGCGCCCGGCCGGAGCTCGTGCTGGAACAGGAGCATGTCGCGGCACAACGACCGGATGTCTTCGTTCGGGATGAGCATCAGGCGCTCTTCGAGGTGCGCGTTGTAGTCCTCGCTGTCCATCGCGAGGGACACCTGGAATGCCAGATCGGTGCGCCCGTAGAACGACTCGCCCGTGCACATGTCGAACAGCGACACGCCGAGCGCGAACACGTCGACCATGGGCCCGCTCACGCCGAACCCCAGGGCTTCCGGAGCCCCGAAGCCGGGCGTCAGGAGCACGTCGCCCATGGCGGTCTTGGCCTTGCGATCCATCTCGGTGGACCGCGCGACCCCGAAGTCCATCAGCTTCACCTTGCCGTCGACCGTGATGCGCACGTTCGCGGGCTTGATGTCGCGATGGATCATGCCGAGCGGGCGGCCCGTCATCGGGTTCGGCACGCGCAGCGCGTGCGCGAGCGCTTCGGCGACCTCGCGGATCACCTCGACCCGGATGCGCTCGGGCAGGAGCCGGTTGCGGTCGCAGTAGTACGAGACGTCGGCGCCTTCGATGTACTCCATGACCAGCGCGAGCCGACCGGAGATCTCGCAGAACTGGTGGACGGCGACGATCGCGGGGTGCTGGAGCAGGGCGAGCACCTGGCCTTCGTCGCGCAGGCGCTTCACGGCATCGGAGTTCTCGTCGTACCGCTCGTGCAGCACCTTGACCGCGACGTCGCGCTTGATGCCGCCCTCGGTCTGCTGGGTGGCGAGGTACACCTCGCCATACCCGCCTTCTCCGAGGCAGTTGTGGAACTGGAATGCGACAGGAGCGCCGGACACGTCGACGTTCTACCACCTGGAGGGCTCAGGATGCGCCCCGGGCGAGCGGATGACCGAGGTCTTCGAGCTGCTGGCGTACCACGTTCGCCCACCCGCGGTTCGCGGCGGGCGAGGCCGGGCTCGGGTGCAGGATCCGCCCGACCGCGATGTCGAGCCCGCTCGCGTCGACCACGCTCCGCGCACGACGCTCCGACCACGCGCCGACGCCGATGATCAGCGAGGGGCGGGTGGCGCGCAGCACGGTGAGCAGGTGTGCGTCGCAGGCCGCGAACACCGGCGCCATGTCGGCGGCCGGGAGCTTGTCGGGCGTGACGTTCGCGCCCGTGACGGTCTGCCAGACGAGCGGGCAGTAGTTCGTGATGAAGTGACGGTCGAAGAAGCGCTCGGGCGTGCCGCAGTCTTCGGCGATCGCGCCCCACAGGCGATCGCCCGACACCTCGCGGCGCGCGCACGCGAATCCCTCGATGGGGCGCTTGGGATGGGCGTCTTCGGGCGCGTGCACGGCTCCCGTGATGCCCAGGAAGTCGCGCACCATGGGCACGCTGCCGAACGGCACGCCGGTCTGCGCCATGCCCCACGGGCCCGGGTTCATCCCGATCCACAGCGCGCCGATCCGACCCGTGGGCGCATACCGCTCCAGGTAGCGGAGGTGCGGCTCCCACGCGTACTCCAGGGGATTCAGCACGACCGTGGCGGGCCCGACGGGGTGTCGGTGTGCGGAGAGGGCGTCGCGGAGGGCCTCCGCGGCTCGGATCACGTGGGCGCGCATCCCCGGGCGGTAACATGCGCCACGTCAGGAGGTCCGATGACGCTGCTGTTCGCGCTGGCCTGTGGGGGGTCTGCCCCCGCCGAGGGTCCGTCCCCCGATCCCGCTCCGCCCCCCGCTCCGGTGCCCGCGCCCCCCGCCGCTGCCGGCCCGGTCGACCCGCTGGCCGGGAAGTCGCTCGCCGAGATCTGCGGGTCGAACCTGGTGCTGCTGAAGTGGACGGTCGACGACCTGTCTTCGACGTTCCACGAGAAGTGCTGCGTTCCCGGCGGTCTGCCGGGAGACGCCATCGACTGCGAGCTCGACTGGCCGTTCAGCGACGTGCCCGACTGCTCCGCCTGGGACGACATGCGGAACGGCATCTTCGCGCGCTACGGGTACGTGTTCACGAAGCTGGAGTGGCAGGAGCGGTTCGCGAAGGAGCCGTGGTACGCGCCGCGCCCGGACTTCGACGCCTCGTGGATGAACGACGTCGCGAAGCAGAACGTCGAGGCCTTGAAGAAGCGGGCGCGCGACAAGGTGAGCTGCCTCTCCTACGCCGAGTGACCCTCTTCCTGCTCCCGGGCCTGCTGGTCGAGGATCTCGCGCGGCGAGCCCAGGAACACGGCAATCCATCGCGTGTCGTCCTGCGTCTCGAGGAACAGCTTCGCGATGACGGTCATCGGCACGCAGAACAGCATGCCGACCGGACCCCACACCCAGCCCCAGAACAGGAGCGACAGGAACACGACGAGGGGCGACAGACCCAGCGAGCGCCCCATGAACCGGGGCTCGAGGAAGTTGCCGATCGTCACGTTCACCACGACGTACAGGATGGCGACCGCCAGCGCGGCGCCCGGCGAGAGCTGCACGATCGCGAGCAGGATCGGCGGGATGGCCGCCACGATGGAGCCGATGCTGGGCACGTAGTTGAACAGGAACGCGATCAGGCCCCACATGATGGGGAAGTCGAGCCCGATGAAGCTGCAGCCGGCCGCGACGAAGAGGCCCGTGAAGGCGCTCGCGATGGTCTTGATCACGAGGTAGCGCTGCACCTGCAGCGTGGCGTCGGTGAAGGGGCCCGCGGGCCGGGCATCGGTGCCGAACGCGGCCTTGAACTTGAGCTCGAGCTCGGTGGCCTCGAACATGATGAACGTCATCGTGACGATCACGATGATGATGCGCGACAGCACCGAGATGAGCGCGTTCAGCGTCTGCGTGAGCATGCCCATCATCACGCTCGGCTGCACGAGCTCGGTGAGCGAGCTCAGGTCGACCTCGATGCTGAACCGGTCGGCCCACATCAGGGCCGTGGCGACCAGCTCGTTGAACGGCTCCTTGTACTGGTCGATCTCGGCCGTGAAGCCGCGCACGGTCTGCGCGACGATCGCGGTGATTCCCACGAGGCCGAGCGCGAAGAGGAGCACGACCACGGGGATTCCCACGACCGTGGGCACCTTCGCGCGCTCCAGCAGACGCACGAGCGGCACGCCGAGGATCGCCAGGAACACGCTGAACAGGATGGGGAGGAGGACGTCGCTCGCCTCCTTCAGCCCGGCGACGATCACGACGACCGCCGCGAGGGCCACGAGCCCCTGGAACACCGCGCTCGGCTGACGCCGCACCATGTCAGTCCCCTTCGGAGGAACGCGCCTTTCGGACGATCACTTCGTCGTCTTCCAGGTTGAGCGGGAGCTCGTCGGTCTGGTCTTCGGGCTCGATCGCGGTGACCGCACCGACCTCGACGAGCTGGCGGAGCACGCTCTCGACCACGGGCTTCTCGGACTTCAGGACCTCCGCGACCTCTTCGGGCGTGGGGTTGTCGTCGAGCGCCTCGAGCACCGAGATCGCGACCGGGTTCACCTTGATCGGACGGTAGGCGTCATCCCAGCAGAGCACGCCCACCGGGTTCATCGCGCCATCGCCGTCGAGCGTGGGGACGACCAGGGCATCGCACGTACGCCGGAGCAGCTCGCCCCACGTGCCGCGCGGCGCTTCGTCGAGCAGCTCGTCGAACGCCGGGCCCGGACCGGCCACGAGGGCCGCGAGGCCGAACCGCGCGTAGGCGGCCTGGGTGTCGGACGCCGCGTTCAGCGTGTGGAACGCGCTCTGGCTCGCGTCGTCCCACGGGATCCAGCCGTCGATGTCGACCGCCTTCGCGACCCCGCTGCGCACGGACGACAGCAGCTCGTCGAGGCGCGACACCAGCTCGTCTCCGTGGGCCACGACGGTGCGCGGGAGCTTCATCGGCTCGGCGAACACGAAGTTGGAGTTCAGCGCGACCGCTGCAGCGGCCGATCCATCACGGGGCCCGCGCGGGACCACGACCACGGCGCGCCCTTCGACGTGCCGGCGCATCCACGCCTCGTCGGGCAGGGGCCAGCGGCGATCGATGCTGCGCGGCCAGCCCAGCACGTGCCCGATCACCTCGGAGGCGCGGAACATGATCGCCAGCGAGCGCGGGTTGGGCGCGGCGCGCCACGCCACCATGGCGTCTTCGATCATCGCGGCGAGCGGCCAGGTGTCGATGAACGCCTCGATCGACGGGAGCACCATCAGGAGCTGTTGTGGGGAGCGCGCCGCCATGCGGATGCTGGAGTGGAGCGCACCGCGTGCGTCGAGCACGACGGCCCGCCGGTACAGGGTGTCGCGGAGGCGGATCCCGAGGTCGATGACCCCTTCCGGTTCGGTCCCGCTCGGCGGAAACGGGCCGGGAGGCAGGACCTTGACTGGTGCAGAGGATGCGATGGCGGACTCCAGCGGCCGGGATGTATCGCCGTCCTCCCGTCCAGACCACCGTGCATCGCGGAAGGGATTTCCTATCCACACCGGGATCTTCATGTGGTACTTTAAGTCACTCCCTCCGCGGTCAACCCCTGTACCGCACCCCTCCCACCCCCGGATCTCCCCATGATCAACACGTTCCTGCCGGATTCCGACCTCGTCTACGTGCGCGCCGACGGCCTCACCAACGACGACCTCCCGGAGATCGCCTTCGAGGACATGGAGCCCATCGAGTCCGTGGACCTGGTAGGCGTCGAGCCGCACACGGCCGTCGCCATCCTGCCGTTCACCGAGTTCGACTGTGTCGGGGTCTGGCCGTGGGGTGCCGTCACGACCACCCCCGGTCCCGCGTACCCGCGCGCCGACGAGGCCGACCTCATCGAAGACGCCATCCCGACCGAGGAGTACTCCCGCTGGGAGTCCGAGGCGGCCCTCGAAGCCGCGCACTGATCGCACGACCGGCCCGCCCCCATGGGGTAGGCTGTCGCCGATGCGGAGGAACGCGAGGTCGTGGTGAGCTCCGAGCAGGAATACTCGGCCTGGACCAGCTGGGTCGCGTTCTTCACGCTGCCCCTCGTCGTGTTCGGCGAACGCGCCGCGTACACGGTGAATCGCTCGATCGCCCGCGAGCTCGTCGCCACCTTCGGAGACCAGGTGTCCCGCGGGGTGATGCAGTCGTCGTACGCCCAGTTCGCGGGCATGTTCGTCGCCGCGCTCGCCATCGTCGCGGTGGGTCCGCACCTCGTCACCGGGGGCGGGTTGCTGCTCGTGCTCGCGGGCAGCGTGTGGCTGATGTCCGACCCCACGGTGTTCGGGCTGTGGCTCGCGATGCTCGGCCACGGCATGGCGCTCGTGGGCGCGCTCGCGGCGATGGGCGCGTCCGGCTCGGGCGGCGTTCCCGGGCTGCGGTACGCCATCGTGTTCGGGCTCTACGCGATGTCGAACCTCGCCTACATGGTCATGCCCCTCGTGCCCGTCGAGTACACCTGGTCGGGCGCCGCGCTGTGTGGGATGGGGCTCGCCGTGCTCCCCGCGCCCCTGCTCACGTGGTGGTTCGCGAAGAAGAACCCGCGCCCGCCCGACGAAGGCGCGACGTTCCGCGTGGCGGGCGCGGCCCTGCTGCTGTTCGTGCTGCTCCTGTCGGCGAAGGCCGTGTGGGCGCTGCTCGATGCGATCCGAACCCCGGCCGACCCCACCAGCACGTGGGGAATCGTGCATCAGGTCGCGAATCCCGTCACCGTGATCACCGTGAGCGCGCTCACCATCCCCGTGCTGATCGCGCTCCAGTTCATGAAGCAGCCGGCACGCGTGGGGGTCCTGTCGGGGGCTGGCGCGCTCATCATGTCGACCGCCGCCGTGCTCACCTGGTCGATGGGCGCCGACACGCCGGCCATCCTGATGCTCGTGCTCGTGGGCATCGGCGAGGTGTTCATCTATCCGTGGGCCTACGCGCGCATGGTGAGCGACTGCCACTGGCGCCTCACCGGGGTGCTCGCGCTCTTCGCGATGCTCCCGCGCCTGCTCGTCACGGATCCACAGGTGCTCACGGCCGTGGGTGCCGCGATGGTGCTCGCGCTGCTCGCAATCCCCATCGGCGCGCTCGGCTGGTTCGCCGACGAGTGGATCTTCGGGGACGACCTGGGTCCCGAGACGCGCCGCGGACGCCGTCGCTGAGGTAGGTTCGCCCCTCGCAGGAGGTGGTGGTTGGCCCGTCTCGCTCAGATCGTGATCTTCGGTGCATCCGGAGATCTCACCGCACGAAAGCTCATCCCGGCGCTGCTCCGGAACTTCGCGGAAGACAACTTCCGCGGACCCATCCAGGTGATCGGCGTGTCGCGCACCGCCCGCACCGACGACGAGTGGCGGAACGACCTCGACTCGTGGATCCCCGATGCCCAGAAGGAGGCGTGGTCGCGGTTCCGCGGGCTGCTGTCGTGGAAGCGCTCCGACTCCGCGGATCCGCACCAGATGGAAGCGCTCCAGGGCCACCTCGATGGCCTCGCGCTCAATGCCGGTCACAAGCCGAGCGAGGTGGGGCGCCTGTTCTACATGGCGCTCGCGCCGAGCCTGTTCGCGCCCACCGTCGAAGCGCTGTCGCGCCAGGGCATGGTCGCGTGCGAGCCCGATGCCGCCGAGGGCTGGCGCCGGGTGGTCGTCGAGAAGCCGTTCGGAACCGACCTCGGCACGGCCACCGCGCTGAACCACCTGCTGTACCGGCACCTCCGCGAGGAGCAGATCTTCCGGATCGATCACTACCTCGGCAAGGAGACCGTCCAGAACATCCTGTCGCTGCGCTTCCAGAACGCGATCTTCGAGCCCCTGTGGAACCGCAAGCACGTCGAGTCCGTCGAGATCAGCGTGTGCGAGACGGTCGCGATGGAGGGCAAGCGGGGCGCGTACTACGACAAGGCCGGGGCGAGCCGCGACATGCTCGCGAACCACGTGCTCCAGGTGCTCGCGCTCATCGGCATGGAGCCCCCGAGCAGCATGCGCCCCGACGCCGTGCGGAACGAGAAGGTGAAGGTGCTCGAGTCGCTGCGCAGCTTCACCCCGCAGGAGGTGCACGAGAACGTGGTGCGCGCGCAGTACGCGAAGTCGGAGTCGCGCGATCGCAGCTACCGCGACGAGTACGGCGTGGCGGAAGACTCCCGCACCGAGACGTACATGGCGGTGCGCGCCCTGATCGACAACTGGCGCTGGAGCGGCGTGCCGTTCCTGCTCCGCACGGGCAAGGCCCTGCACAAGCGGTACACCGAGGTGGTGCTGCGGTTCCGCACCCCTCCCCTCGATCTGCTGAACGGCCCGATGCCGGGCGACGTGTGCCCGCTCCGCCCGAACGATCTGCGCATCCTGATCCAGCCCGACGAGGGCGTGCGCCTGTCGTTCCTCGTGAAGAAGCCCGGTGCCGGCATGATCATGCAGCAGAGCGTGCTGGGCTTCGACTACTCCGATCTCGAGACCGGCCCGACGCCCGACGCCTACCAGCGGCTCCTGCTCGACGCGATCAACGGCAACCCCACGCTGTTCATCCGCGGCGACGAGGTCGAAGCGGCGTGGCGGTTCGTCGACGCCATCCGGGCGGGCTGGGAAGCGAACGACGAACCCGTGCACTCGTACCCGGCGGGCTCTCGCGGGCCCGACATCGCGAACGAGCTGTTCCACGGGTGCGAGGGCATCTGGAGCGACGGGCCGTGAGCTCGGCGGTCTGGCGGGTCACCGACGATCCGAACGGCGAGGCGGCCGACCTCGTGCGCACCCTGCTGGAGCGGGTGGAGCGCGAGCGTGGCTCCTGTGTGCTCGCCGTGCCGGGCGGGTCCACTCCGGGCCCCGTGCTGAACGCCCTCCGAGACGGCGATCCCGAGCGACTGCGCGCGCTCGTGGTCACCCTGGTCGACGAGCGGCACCTGCCGTGCGACCCCGACGGGCCGTGGCAGGCCCTGCCCGACGACAGCAACACGCGCCTGGTGTACGCCGAGCTGGTCGACGGCGCGCCCGTGGCGCCCGAGGTCGTGGGCTGGGCGCGGTCCGGCACCCTCGAGGAGGCTCGCGCCGCGCTCGAGGCGAGTGTGCCCGACCCCGATGTGCTGCTGATCGGCATGGGTCCCGACGGCCACATCGCGAGCCTGTTCCCGGGGCACCCGGCGCAGCGCTCGTCCGCGCGGGTGATCTCGGTCGACGACAGCCCGAAGCCCCCGCCCGAGCGGCTCTCCATGGGCCTCGTCCTGCTGAACCGCGCGGCGTTCGCCGTGGTCGTCGTGCGGGGGTCCGCGAAAGCCGAGGCCACCCGACGCGCGTACGACCGCGATCCCCTGCTTCCGACCTCACATCTCACCGGCCCCGAGGTCCACTTCGTGGTGGACCGCGAGGCCGCAGCCCTTCTCCCGGAGAACCCATGAGCCAGCAAGCCACCGCCGATCTCGCCGTCCTCGGACTCGGCGTGATGGGCGCCAACCTCGCCCGCAACTTCCACAGCCGCGGGTGGACCGTCGGGGTCTACAACCGCAGCGCGCCCAAGCTCGACGAGTTCATGAGCGAGCACGGCGACCCCCGCTTCGTCGGCACCACCGACCTCGCCGCGCTCGTCCAGAGCGTGAAGCGCCCGCGCCGGATGGTGCTCATGGTCACGGCGGGCCGCGCGGTCGACGCGCTGGTCGACGCGCTCGTCCCGCTCCTCGAGGAGGGCGACGTCATCGTCGACGGCGGCAACTCGCACTTCCCCGACACCGACCGTCGCGTCGAAGCGCTCGCCGGCACGGGGGTCACGTTCGTCGGCATGGGAGTGTCGGGCGGCGAGGAGGGCGCGCTGAAGGGCCCGTCCATGATGCCGGGCGGCACGCGCGAGTCGTGGGAGAGCCTGCGCCCGCTGCTCGAGAGCGCGGCGGCCGTGAGCGATTCCGGTCCGTGCGTGACGTGGTGCGGCAACGGCAGCGCCGGGCACTACGTGAAGATGGTGCACAACGGCATCGAGTACGGCGACATGCAGCTGATCGCCGAGACCTGGGCGATCCTGCGTGCCGGCGGCCGGTCCCCGGTCCAGATCCGGGAGGTGTTCGAGCGCTGGAACGCCGGGCGCCTGTCGTCCTTCCTCATCGAGATCACGAGCCACATCGTGGCCGCGAAGGATCCGCAGGGTCCGGGCCCGATCGTCGACCAGATCCTCGACGTCGCGGGTCAGAAGGGCACGGGCCGGTGGACCAGCATCTCCGCCATCACCCAGGGCGTGCCGCTGTCGACGGTCACGGCGGCGGTCGACGCACGCGCGCTGTCCGCCCTGAAGCCGCTGCGCGTGCAGGGCGAGCAGGTGCTGGGCGGAGGGTTCGGCTCGGTCGACGTGTCGGCCGAAGACCTCGAGTCCGCGCTGTACGCCGCCAAGCTGATGTCCTACACGCAGGGGTTCGCGCTGCTGCGGTCGGCGAGCGACGACAAGGGCTACGAGAGCGACATGGGGGCGATCAGCCGCATCTGGAAGGCCGGCTGCATCATCCGCGCCGCGTTCCTCGATCGCGTGTACGACGCGTTCGAGCGCGACCCGGGCCTGCCGCTGCTCGCCCTCGACCCCACGTTCGCGGCCGAGCTGAAGGCGGCCCTCCCGGGCTGGCGGCGCGTGGTGTCGGCGGCCTTCGCGGCGGGCATCCCGATCCCCGCGCTGTCGGCGTCGCTCTCCTGGTACGACAGCATCCGCACCGGGCGCGGTACGGCGTGCATCATCCAGGCGCAGCGCGACTACTTCGGCGCGCACACCTACAAGCGCATCGACGCCCCGGAAACCTCGGTCCACACGGAGTGGGCGGAGCTCGAGCAGCTATAGCTCCCTCTCCCCCACCATGCGGCGCAGCGCCTCCGGCACGTCCTCCGTGCCGTGGGCGGCCTTGAACCGGTCGAGCTGCTCTTCGATGAGCAGGGCGACCTCGGCAGCTTCGTCGAGGTCGCGGCCGAGCATCCAGAAGTGCTCGTCTCCGGCGTCGGTGTGGAGCACGAGCTGCTCGTCGTAGATGCTCGCGCCGTGCACCTGGTGCAGCGGCACCGACACCTCGGAAGCGCCCGTCCTCACGATGCGGACGTAGTGCTGCGTGATGAGCAGCACCTCCGAGCGGTCGCGCGTGTACGCCGCGACGCCGAGCCCGAACAGGACGAGCGGGAGGGCGAGGAGGCCCGCCGAGACGACCGGGCCACCGGTGAGCGCGACCCAGGCGACCCCCAGGGACGGCAACCCGGCGAGGCCCAGCCCGAGGCGCCGCCAGACGGCCTGACGCGCGCGCTGCGACGGGCCGGCCAGCAGGATCTCCACGCCTTCGTGGGTCGGGGTCAACATCGGGACCATCGTCGCACGGCCGGGTTAGCGTCAGGCATGCCCATCGACGAATCGCGCACGTTCGAGCCCCTCGGAATCGCCATCCTCACCGTGAGCGACACGCGCACGCTCGCGACCGACACGTCCGGCAACCTGCTCGCGAGCCGCGCCGCCGAGGCGGGGCACGACGTTCGGGCACGCGCCATCGTCACCGACGACGTCGACGCGATCCAGGCCCGTGTGCGCGAGTGGATCGCGGATTCCGCCATCGATGTGGTGCTCACGACGGGCGGCACGGGCGTCACGGCGCGCGACGTCACGCCCGAAGCGGTCGAAGGGCTGTACGACAAGGCGATCCCGGGGTTCGGCGAGCTGTTCCGGTGGATCTCGTTCGAGACCATCGGCACGAGCACCATCCAGTCCCGCGCCACGGCGGGTCTCGCGGGCACCACCTACCTGTTCGCGCTCCCCGGCTCGACCGGTGCGTGCCGCGACGCGTGGGACCGCATCCTCGCGAGCCAGCTCGACAGCCGCCACCGGCCGTGCAACTTCGCGGAGCTCCGCCACCGCCTCTGACAGCAGGTCGCCGTCCGTCTATGCTCCCGACGGAGGTTCGCCCATGCTGCGTCCGCTCGTCCTGCTCGCCCTCGTGGGCTGTCTGTCGCCCCAGCCCCGCCCTCCGGAGTCCGACACCGACGTCGACACGGACACGGACGCGGACGCGGACACCGACACCGACACCGACACCGACGCGGATGCCGATTCCGACGCGGACGCCGACACCGACGCGGATGCCGATTCCGACGCGGACACCGATGCCGACGCAGACACCGACGCTGACGCAGACACCGACGCCGACGCCGACACCGACACGGACCCGGGAACCACGGCGGACACGGGAGGTGACGCCGACACCGATGCCGACAGCGATTCCGACGCAGACACCGATGCCGATGCAGACAGCGACGCCGATGCCGACAGCGACAGCGATGCGGACGCCGACACCGATGCCGACGCCGATGCCGATGCCGACGCAGACACCGACGCGGATGCGGATGCGGACGCGGACGCGGACGCAGACACCGATGCGGATGCGGATGCCGATGCCGATGCCGATGCCGACGCGGACGCCGACACCGATGCGGATGCCGACACCGATGCGGACACCGACACCGACACCGACCCCGTCTGCGGTCCCGATGCGTACGAGGAGAACGACGCCATCACGGCCGCGGTTCCGCTGACCTCTGCCAGCGGGCTCACCGTGGACGACCTCGATCCCGACTGGTTCGCTGTGCAGGTCGCCACCAACGGCCAGCTCACCCTCGATCTGGCGTTCGACAGCCTCGTCGCCGACATCGACCTGTACCTGTACGACGGGCTCGGGAACCTGCTCGGCTCGTCGCTGTTCGGGATCGACGGAGAGACCGTGAGCTGGGCGAACCCGGGCGGGAACACCACGGTGTACGCGAACGTCGAGATGTACTCCGCGGGCACGTGCGCGCCGTACGACTTCGTCGCGACGGTCGTGGTCCCGCAGAACGAGCGCTGCAACAACGGCGCGGACGACGATCTCGACGGCTGGACCGACTGCGACGACTACGACTGCATCGATCGACCCGTCTGCACGGGGCTGTGCGGGCCCGACGACGCGTTCGAGCCGAACGACACGCTGGCGACGGCCACCCCCGACATGGTGAGCGCGACCGGGCTCCGCGTCCACGCCCAGAACGAGGACTGGTACGCCGTGACCGTGCAGCCCGGCGACGTGCTCCAGGCCACGGCACGGTTCGTCGACGCGGACGGCGACCTCGACCTGTACCTGCGCGACGCGGCGAACAACCCCATCGACTCGAGCCTCTCGATCACCGACGACGAGCAGGTCGCTGTGGCGAACACCTCGCTCGTCCCCGTCACGTACTACCTCCGGATGATCGTGTTCGGAACCGCCGATCCGTGCAACAGCTACGACCTCGAGATCTACAACGGGCCGCAGGTGGGCGAGGTCTGCACGGGCGGGTTCGACGAGGACCTCGACGGCTTCGTGGACTGCGACGACTACGACTGCCTCGCGGATGGCGCCTGCGCGGGCACGTGTCCGGCCGAAGACGGCTTCGCGCCCAACCACACCCAGCTCGACGCCGCTGCGACGGACGTGGTGGTCGACGGGACCGCCCACGTACAGGCTCCCGACTGGATGACCTTCGACGTGCCCCCCGCCACGCTCGCGACCATCGACCTGACGTGGAACTGGCTGGACGGCGGCCTGTCGCTCGCGGTGTACGACGACTTCGGGTTCCTGGACGACGACGTGCTCGGGCTCGGCGCGGCGACCGTCCAGATCGCGAACGGCTCGGGCGCCACGGCCTCTCTGTACGCCGAGGTGTCCACGGACGGCTCCGTGTGCCTGCCGTACGACTTCGCCGTCACGTACAGCGCGCTCGGAGCGGAGGTGTGCGACGACTTCGCGGACAACGACGGCGACGGGTTCGCGGACTGCGACGACTACGACTGCGCACCCGTGACGCCGTCCTGCGGATGCGGCCCGGACGACGGGCTCGAAGACAACGACACGCAGATCGACGCCATCGCGGCGGTGTCGGGCGCCGGCCTGAACGTGTTCCTGCAGGACCCCGACTGGTTCGAGTTCACCGTGCCGGCGGGCTCCACCGCGCTCGTCGACGTGGGCTTCGTGCACGCGAACGGCGACCTCGACGCGTACCTGGTGAACGCCGCGGGCACCTCGCTCGCGACGGGCACGAGCATCACCGACGACGAGGTCCTGACGTGGACGAACACGACCGGGTCGGCGCAGACCGTCGCGCTCCGCGTCATCGTGTGGAGCGGCTCGGCATCGCCGTGCAACACCTACGACTGGTCGCTCACGCTCGTCCCCTGACCGCGCATCCGGCGCAGGGCGTCGGGCTCCGGCACGGCCTGCGCGGGGACCGCCCGCTCGGACATCACGCGGAGCGCGTCGAGCAGCTCGGACCGCTCGGGACCCGGTGCACACGCGCACTCCCACGTCTGCTCGCCGGACCGGAGCGCGATGCGACCCTCGTGCTCGTCGACCGACAGCCCGGCGAGCGGCAGCACGATCTCCTGCGACCCGACCTCGATCCTCACGCGGTCGACATCGGCGTCGAGCGCGACCGTTCGGCGCGAGCGCAGGTGCTCCAGAGCCGCATTGGCCCAGAGAGCGCCCGTGCACGCCCAGACCCCGAGCAACAGCGCGCCGAGCAGGGTTCCGGAGGCCGTGGCCGTGGGGAGCACGGCGAGCACGGTGCCGATGAGCAGGGCGTGCACGAACAGCCCGTACACGGCGGAGGTGACGAAGCCCGACATCGTGCCCGAGCCGACCGACCAGGAGGCCTGGATCCCGGCGTGGTCACGGCGGATCCGTGGGGGTGCGGAGAGTGCCGACGCGGACGCGGAGATCCGCCGCGCGAGCGCGATGAGCACGCCCACCTCGGCGCCTCCGTGGGTCACCATGAACAGGAGCAGCCCGCTCCCCATCCCGTTGGCGACCACGCTCGACTGGATGAGGCAGACGCCGAACGTCCAGAAGAAGAGCCAGAACCCCAGGAATCCGAGCTCTTGGAGCCCGCTGGCCGGCGTGGCCGCACGGGGCTCCGGCCGCCGGCTCACCGGACGGCGTACACGAGGTTCGTGACGACCGACGCCGTGCGGTGCTTCGGACGCAGGAACGGGCTGCGCCACCGCCGGCTGCGCTTCACGCGGCGCTTGAACTCGTCGACGCTCAGGCCCGTCTCCTCGAGGGCGCGGTCGAACTCGGCCTGGGCCTTCTGGCGGGCCTTGAACAGCATCATCTGCACGCGGGAGTGGGCGTTGACCTCCTGATCGCCGGTGGTCTCGATGGGGATGAACAGGGCATCCGGCCACTTCGCCATCACGAGGGTCTGCACGCCGTCGGACACGCCGGAGCTCGGCATGCAGCCGAACGGCTTCACGCTGACGGTCATGTGGTTGACCTTGTCCTCCACGAAGTGGATGAGCTTGCCGACCTCCATGTGGCCCTCGCCACCGCGGACGTCGTTGCTGTAGTGCTCGCGGGCGAGCGCCGCGATGTGGTTCATGTCGGGCATCTCGTAGCCGTGCAGCCCGATGACCTTCGCGTAGCTCTGGAACACGGCGCGGATCGCCCAGTAGCCGGCCCGCAGGCTCCACAGCTTCTTCGTGGCGTTCTTGCCCTCGAGCCCCTTGCGGGCCGTGTCGTCCCACCGGAGCACCTGGCGCCGCTCGGTGTCGTACCCGGCCTCCCACACGAGGAACAGCAGCCAGTTCGTGATGCCCTGGATGTCGACCTCGGCGCCCTCGCGCTCGAGGAACTGCTGCATGTGGTAGTTCCCGTCGCCCTCGGTGGTCATCGCCCAGAACTCGCCGATCAGGCTGACCACGGGCTTCGGCGTGGTGCGGTCGACCTCGACGGCCCCGAGGATGCGGCGGCACCGGTAGAGCGCGCGGAGCACGCTGTGCTGGTTGCGGAAAGCGTCGGCCAGCACGGCCTTGCAGCGCTCGACGGCCGCGTTCGTGGCGCCCGGCACGACCTCGTACGGACGCAGGCGGTAGGCCGTGAGGTTGAGCACGTCGCCGGCGATGAGCGAGCGCACGACGTGCCAGGCGAAGTTGGGGTCGATCTTCAGGCCGAGCTCCTTGCCCGTGGCCTGCTGGATGCCGCCCGCCATCTGGAACGTGAGCACGCGGAACCCGTCGAACCCGGCGTCGCGCAGGGCCTTTCGGTACTCCGTGACGTACATCCCGAACCGGCACGGGCCGCAGCCGCCGGCCGTGAGGAAGATGTACCCGTCGATGATCTCCTGCGCCGACATGCCCTGCTCGTCGCGCATCTGGATGAGGTGCTTCACGAGATTCCCGACCGTGAAGTACGTCGGGCTGCACTGGCCGCGGTTCCCGAACTCCTTGCCGACCTGGAGCGAAGCGACGTCGGGCACGTCGAGCGTCTGGACCTTGTACCCGATGCCGGCCAGCGCAGCGGTGACGAGGTGATCGTGCGCGAGGGACAGACCGCTCACCAGGATGGTGGTGTGCGGCACCTGATCCGACCAGAACTCCTGCTGGACGTTCTCGGTGTACTGCTGGCGCGCGTGGAGCCCGAGCTTGTCGGCCTCTTCGGACGCGAACGCCGCGAGCTCCTCTTCCAGCCGCGCTTCTTCTTCCGGGGTGAGCGCGAGGTCGTCGAGAAGGGCGTCGTCGGACATGGAGTCTCCGGGACCGGGATGGACTGACACCGCAGTCTAGCCAATCTGTACGGGGGTTTCCAGATTTCTGGGCGAGGTCGCACAGGACTCGACGGTGGAGACGAGCTCCCGTCGCGTTGGACTACGCCGCGCCCTTCACGGCACGCCAGGCGACCACCTGCACCAGCGGCACCGCGGCTGCGACGAGGGGCAGCGCGAGCCCGGCCGTCAGGCAGCTCGCGAGGACGGCGGCGAAGTACACGAGCACGAGGACCGCGACCAGCCCGACGTTGTCGATCGTGAAGCTGGCGCTGCGCGAGAGCGCTTCCATCGCGTCGAGATCCTCGTCGACCATCGCCACGTAGGTGAAGCTCGTGACGTACGCGACGATCCACCCCGGCACCAGGCACATCAGGTTCCCGATCTGCAGGCCGATGTAGATGATCGCGAACGCGATGGCGGCCTGCAGGAACTTGCCCGTCTCGCCGACGAGCATGCCGGCATCGGCCTCCTGCGCGCTGTCGATGCGCAGGAGGATGCGGACGTACCCGAGGTTCAGGAACGTCACGAAGAACCCGAACAGGAACCCGAACACGAGGTTGAACCCCGTGGTCGGCCAGTACATGTCGGGCTCGATGGTGCCCCAGGCGGCTGCCGACACCGCGACGCCGACCGCGGCCATCTGCACGATGAACATCACGATGAACGCCGGCATCAGCACGCCGAGGTTCGCCTTGGCGATCATCCAGCTGCGCTCGAGGATGGGCATCACGTCGGGCGCAGCAGGCGTGGCGTCGTAGTCGAGCTGCGACCGGTCGAAGTCGGAACCGGGCGCGAACGCGTTGTCGTCGGACATCGGGATCTCCTGCCTACTTCGCGGGCGATGCCTCGCTGCTAGCGCGTTGCGCCACGATGCGCTCGCGCAGCTCCCGCCGCCGGTCCGCGACCCTCCGGTCGAGCTCGGTCTGCGCGCGGGCGCGATCCTCCAGCTCCTCCTTCACGAGGTTCAGCTTGTGGATCATCGTCTTCACGCGGATCAGGATCGACCCGCCGGGCTTGTTCGCGTCGAGGTCGTGCAGCGCGGAGTACGGCACCTTCGCAGTGCCCACGATCTTGTCGATGATGCCGTAGGTGGGCGCGTCGTGGCCGCACTTGAAGCTCGACAGGTCGAGCACGGCGAGGTTCGGGTGCCGCGCGGCGTACTTCGCGCCCCACACCTTCTGCGCGCTGTTCGCCGAGTAGTTCTCGGGCCACACGTCGCGGATGTCGACCCCGTCGCCCGCGGGGAACATGCGTGCGAGCGACTCGGGGTCGCGGGGCAGGCTCCGCACGGACAGGATCGGGTAGCCCCGCACCTGGAACTCCTCCGGGATTCCGTGGTTCAGGCCGGGGTCGTTGTGGTACGGACGCCCGAGGAGCACGATGGCGACGCCGTTCTCGCGCTCCACCCTGCGAAGGACCTCACGCCCGCGCTGCTGCATGCGGCGGTCGAACTCCTGCAGGGCGGCGTTCGCCTGCTCGACCGCGAAGTCGCTCTCGTCTTCCGTGATGCCGAGCCTCGGGCCCCACACCTCGAACATCGTGCGCTTGAGGAGGTTCGGCTCGGTGAACGTGAGCGCGGGGTCGACGTACTCGATGCCGTCGCGCGCGAAGAAGTCGACCTCCTTCGTGAACGCGGCCTTCACGACGTTCGGCGAGCCCGCGACGATCGGACAGCTCGCGGTGTCCATCGTGTTCTGGAGCCAGCTCGGGATGTGCGTGATGCACGGGTAGAAGATGTAGTCGAGCGGACCGCGGCGCCGGGCTTCGTCGGTGTGCGCGTGGAACAGCAGCTCGTGCACGTGCGCCTGGATGACCTTGCTCGGGAAGCAGGGGTCGATCGAGCCGTACCTGCCGCCCTCGACCCACATGTCCTCGCTCGTGGGCTCGCTGAACACGACGTTCTGGCGCGGCATGCCGAGCGCCTCGAAGTACGTGCGGAAGAACGGACCGAGCGTGTACAGGTTGAGCACGCGCGGGATGCCCACCTTCACGGCCGTGAGGTCGACTCCGCTGCGCTGGAAGCCGCGGTTCAGGGCTCTCCGGGCGACGCGCTTGAACGACAGCCTGCGAACCTCCACGTCGGACTTCGAGGACCCGGCGAGCGGGAGCGGAGCGGGCTCGTAGAAGTGCTTGAAGGCGAGCGTGGCCTCTTCCTCCACGAGGTTCGGGAACTGCTTCCGGATGGCGTTCCGTTCCTTCTTGAGCTCCTTGAGGGCGTCTTTGTCCTCGACCGTTCCGTTCTCGCAGGAGAACCCGCTGATGTAGCGGCTGGTGCGCCCATCCGGCGTGGCGGTGTCGATGAAGGTACGGCTGCACTCGTTCGGGCAGAAGTGGCACACCGTGCTCTCATCGTTGAGCGTGGTGTACTCGAGGTCGATCGCGGCTTCGAGGCCGATGAACGTGGAGCTCCCGCGACGCTGGACCACGCGGAGCGTCTCCATGGCGGCCCCGATGGCGCCGGCTTCGCCGGTGTGCGGGTGCACCACGATCTTCGCGTCGGGCACGCGGGACGCGATGTAGTCGACCTGGGCCTTCACGGCGGCCAGGTTGCGCTGGGTTCCGCCCTGCAGCACGAACACCCGCCCGAACTCGGCGAGGCGCGGCACCTGAACGACGTACTGCCACACGTTCTTCGGGAGGACCTGCGCGAGCCCGGCGAGCATCTCGGTGCTCGTGAACCCCTCCTTCTGGAAGTTCACGCGGTCGGCGTCGAGGAACACCGCGCAGCCGTACGAGAACTTGGGGGCGAGCGAGGCCTCGAAGGCCGTGCTGGCGTAGTCCTCGAGCTTCACCCCGAACTGATCGGCCATCGCCTGGAGCAGCATGCCGTTCCCGGCCGAGCACTGGTTCGACAGCCGGAAGTCCTTCACGTCGCGGCCGCCACCCTTCGACTCGCGCAGGAACAGCACCTTGATGTCCTGGCCGCCGATGTCGCACACGACGTCGGCGTCGGGCACGTACCGCACCGCGCTCATCATGTGCGCGACGGTCTCCACGATGTTCACGTCGGCCGACACGGACTCTTCGAGCAC
Organism: Myxococcota bacterium; assembly: GCA_041389565.1. GTDB lineage: Bacteria > Myxococcota_A > UBA796 > UBA796 > JACKEQ01. The sequence continues at coordinate 2,253 of JAWKRP010000002.1, read as the reverse complement.
CTGGGCCGCGTAGCCCGTGGCGCCGAAGCCCTCGACCTTCAGCGTGGCGCCGAAGCCGTGCACGTAGGCCCGGATGTCGGCCAGGATGTCTTTGGTGTCCTGGATCGGGTTGCCCTCGGACAGCCGGTAGCTCTTGTACAGCACCTCGCCGGTGTCGTAGTCGACCAGCACGGCCTTCGAGCTCGTGGACCCGCCATCGAGCCCGACGACCCCACGCACGATCTGGCCGGGCTCGAACGTGGCGGCATCGAACCGGGGGATCTCGTAGGCCTTCAGGAACGCGTCGAGCTCCTCGCGCGTCTCGACCAGCGGGCCGGCCGCGGTGTCGGCGAGCCGGGCCCCGCGGCCGTGCGTGATGTACTGCTTCAGATCGTCGAGCCCGCGGTACCGGCCGAGATCGGCCTCCACGCGGTCGGACACCCCGAACAGCACAGCGCCGTAGGCCGCGTAGTACAGGGCGTTGTCGGGCGCGAAGATCAGCTCTTCGACGGGGAGATCGGGCACCTGATAGCCGCGGGACTCCCAGGTCTCGGGGATCCGCATGCGCCAGCACTCGACGAGGAACGGCAGGTAGCAGTTCGGACCGCCGAGCAGCAGCACCTTGTGCTTGAGCGTGTTGCCGCGCGTGAGGACCGAGAGGTTCTGGTGGACGATGGCGTCGGCGAGGCTGTTCATGATCTCGTTCGCCGGGATGCCCGACTTCACGAGGTTCACGATGTCGGTCTCGGCGAACACGCCGCACTTGGCGGCCACGTGGTGGAGCTTCGTGGGGTCGAACCGGAGCTTCGCGACCGCCGACTCCTTCATGCCCACCTTGATCATGCACTTGTCGATCGTGGCGCCCGTTCCCGACGCACACTTGTCGTTCATCGACGTGAGGGCGGACTTCTCGGGACGGCCGTCTTCGCCGGTCTGCTCGCGGAAGATGATGATCTTGGCATCCTGACCGCCGAGCTCGACCACGCTGCCCACGTCGGGATGGAGGCGCTCGACGGCGAGTGTGACCGCGTTCACCTCCTGCACGAAGCGCGCTCCCGTGTGCTCGCACAGCGGACCGGAGCCCGATCCCGTCATGAACACGCGGACGTCGGAGGCGTCGGGGAACTCACGCCCGATGCGCACGAGGAAGTCGAGCACCTTCTCGGGCTGCTGGGTCTCGTGGCGCTGGTAGTCGCTCCACAGGATCTCCAGGGAATCGGGATCGCAGACCACGGCCTTCACGGTGGTCGAGCCCACGTCGATTCCGATGGCGATTCGCGACACTCGGCACCTCCGCCGCCCTCCTTAGCCTGTTGCCAGGGGCGACGACGGCCGTTCGACCGGCCACCCGCGCACACACAGGGCGCACGATCCGAATCTGTTGCGGGTGCACCGGGGGAACGGTACATTGCGCGGGATTTTCTATGGAGAACCCATGCGCCGTCTGCTTTTCACTCTGGCTCTGGTCGCTGGCTGCAAGAGCTCGGGGCTCGTTCCCCCGGGCGTCGAGACCGACACCGATACCGACACGGATACGGATACCGACACGGATACCGACACCGACACGGACAGCGATGCCGACGCTGATGCCGATGCGGACGCCGATGCCGATGCGGACGCCGATGCCGATGCCGATGCGGACGCTGATGCCGATGCCGATGCGGACGCCGATGCCGATGCCGATGCGGACGCCGATGCCGATGCCGACGCCGACGCCGACGCCGACTCCGATGCGGACGCCGACACCGACACCGGCCCCGTGGTGTGCTGGACGCCCGATGTGAACCTGAACTCCGCGCTCGGAAGCAACATCGCGTCCGGCGACACCTGCGGCGCGTTCGACGACTACTCCCAGGCCTGTGGCGGGCCCGCCACGCCGAGCGAAGACCTCGGGCACCGCTGGGTCGCGCCGTTCACCGGCACGTTCCGCTTCAGCACCGTCGGGTCGGCCTTCGACACCGCCCTCACGGTCCACACGCCCTGTCCCGACGACACCGAGCTGGCGTGCAACGACGACTTCACGGGTCTCCCCGCGAACAACTCCCAGCTCGACCTCGCCCTCACCTCCGGCGACGAGGTGGTCGTCATCGTCGAGGGCTACAGCGACAACTGCGGCGCCTACCAGCTCAGCATCACCGACGCGGGCCAGGCCGACACCGACACCGACGCCGACGCCGACTCCGATTCCGACGCCGACTCCGATTCCGACTCCGATGCCGATGCCGACGCCGACTCGGATGCCGACGCCGACTCCGACGCGGATGCCGACGCTGA
>JAWKRP010000001.1:0-2261 GCA_041389565.1 Myxococcota bacterium | reverse complement strand
GCTCGCGCCGCCGGTGGCGATGGTGACGCCGCTCAACCCCAGCGCGTAGGGCACGGTGACCGACGGGGTGGTCGTGCCGTTCCCGATCTGTCCGTCGGTGTCGAGACCCCAGCAACGGAGATCGGTGGGGCTCCGCGCGGCGCAGGTGTGGCCGAGGCCGCCGCCCATCAGCGGTGGCGCGGGAGGCGCTGCGGCCATCATGCCGGCGTCGCTCCCGGCGTCGACCATGCCGGCGTCGACCATGCCCGCGTCGACCATGCCTGCGTCCATTCCGCCCGCGTCCGTGTCACCCGCGTCCGTGCCCCCGTCCGCTGGCCCTGCGTCGACGCCGTCCGGTGGGAAGCCGCACATCGTCGGCGACATCGTGTCGAGGCACACGGTGCCGTCCCGACAGTCGCGGTCCGTCCGGCACTCCTCTCGGCAGCGGCGATCGGGCGCGCAGATGTACGGCGCGTCGCAGTCGCTGTTCAGCGCGCACTCGGTGTCGGCGACATCCCGGCATCCCGGCATGCCGGAGTCGTCGGTCTCGCAGCGCGCGCCCGGCGGGCAGTCGACGTCGTTCTCGCAGGCGTTGGTGCATCGGCCGAAGCGGCAGACGAGGAACGCGGGGCACTCGCTGGAGAGCGCGCACTCCGCCTCCTCGGGCAGCGTGCAGGCGCCGAGCCCGGCGGGGTCGCGCACGCACTCGAGCCCGATGGAGCAGTCGCGCTCTTCGCGGCACTCGACGCGACAGCGACCCAGCCGGCAGACGAGGTGCGCCGCGCACTCGGTGTTGAGCTCGCACTCGCCTCCCGGATCGAAGCTCGGGCGGGCGCTGCAGGCGGTGGCGAGCAGGGCCCAGGTGCAGGCGGTGATGAGGCTTCGGGCGCCGCTCGGACGCGACATCGCTCGCTCCCCCAGAAGGGTGATGGGACGACCCTCGTAGAACGTACCAGAGCCCGTCGCAGTGTGCTTGATCACGGTGTACGAATCATGCACACTCTTCTTCGCTGGGCTTCTTTCCCCTAGCGATGGAGCGGTCGTTGTACTCACGTCTCCTCATCGTCGTGTCCCTCCTGTCCGCCGGCTGCGCCTTCGATGGCGCGGACTCGTCGAGCTGGGCATCGGCCCCGCACACGACGAGCCGGTGCGAGGTCACGGGCACGGCGGCGCTCCCCGGCGCAGAGGCGGCGTCCGGCACCATCACCGGCGGCGACACGGGGGCGACGGGCTCCTGGCTTCACGACTCTCCGGTGGGCGGGGTGATCCTCGCGACCCCGGACTTCATCACGTGCCGCATCAACGGCTCGAAGCTCGCGGACGTCGAGGGCACGGCCGAGGTCGACGGGGTCCCGGGCTACACCTACCGGATCCACGTGCAGGATCGCGGGACGCCTGGCGGGACCGTGATCCACGAGGGGACGCCGGTCGTCGAGACGCTCACCGCGACGCGGTCCTACCGCCACCACCACGCGCGCTGGACGGACGCCGTCCTCCCGATCACCGAGGACATGGCCCGCGTGACGATCCCGGCGGAGCTGCCGGTCACCGTCGGCGCGCCGGGAACGGGGCGCGCGGATCTCGTCTTCACCCGCGCCGACACCGGGGACACGACGCGCTGTCGGTACCGGGGCAACGGTCGCCGTGATCGCGGGGGCGACCGCTACGTCCTCACCCGCTGCGTGGGTCGCTCGGGCTCGCCCGAGGTCGTCGCGGGGGACGAGGTCGACGTCACGGCGCTGACCATCCACGTCCAGAGCGGTGACGAGCACTCCTCGGGCTGCCGGGGCGGAGAGACGACGGTGACGCTCGACCTCGACGTCCTGCCGCTGTCCATCGAGCCGTCCCAGCCGGACTACTACGAAATCCGCGTCTTCTCCCCGGACGGCACCGACTACTTCGACGCCGCGGGGAACCTCGAGGGCGGGGATCTCACGATCACCGAGTTCTGATCAGCCCTCGCCGACGACCTCGGTGATCTGAACGCCGAGCTCGCCCTCGACGTCGACCAGCTCCCCGTGCGCGATGGCGCGCTCACCGGCGCGCAGCGTCACCCGCTCGGAGAGGGTGCGCCCCGTGCGCAGCACCTCGCCGACCGAGAGGCTGGCGAGGTCTCCGAGGGTCAGCTCCACGCGCGCCACCTCCACGTGGAGGGTGATGGGCGTGCTGCTCATCAGCGCGATCGTGTCCGACGACATCCGGTCCTCCGTGGTGGGCTCGCGTCGGCCCCGTGTGGGTGGCAACGCGTCTTGCTCGATGCGATCGAGCGTCAGCTGGCCGCT